>NZ_RAZG01000077.1 GCF_003612565.1 Roseburia sp. 1XD42-69
AGTGCGCCTTTTTTGCTTTAAAAATAATTTCGATTTTTCTCATTTTGCTATTGACATTTATTAGCTGGACTTCCTGCCTTTCATAAAAAGTTCCTGTTTATCCTCCGTATTGCCCATGCATAAAATATCCAACCAGTAATTCATAAGCGGTTCCGCATGAAGCATCCGTGCATAGTCCTCTGAAAAAATAATATCCGGTGGCTTTCCATTAAGGAAAATACCCATCTGCTCTATCAGTGATAAACTGTCCCTTAAACTCTCAATACTGTGATTGCACCATCTGTCAAAACGCTCCCTGATGTGTATCAGCCTCTCACGTTCTGTCCGTTCTCTACGAATACGCTCTCTGTCCTGCTCTCTTAATTCCTTGTTTCTTTTGACCTCTATCGGCAGCCGGAAATCTTCTACAATCTTTAGTGCCGCCTCATATTGTGATAAACCAAACATCCGGGAAACATAGTCAATCACATCCCCTCCCACACCACAGGCAAAACAATGATAGTTCTTATCAATCTTCATGCTTGGGTGCTTATCATCATGGAAAGGGCAACAGGCTAACCCATTTCTTCTGACCTGCAGACCATAGTTTTCTGCTACCTGTCTCGCCGTCAGATACTCCTTTACCTCTGAAAAAATATTCAATATGCAATTTTCTCCTTTCCTCCGGAGAAAGCCTTTGCTATAATAAATGTGTGTGTTGGATAGAAAGGCTTTATCCTTTTTATTCCTGAATGCCCTTGTTACCAGCAGGGGCATTTTTATTTACTTCCAGCAACTGTTTTACCAATTCCAGCAGTAATCTTTCCTCTTCTGTATTGCCATTCTGTAAATGTGCCAATATGTGCTCCAATACTTTTGCCACCCTGACCGACATATAATTTCCGGCAATAACCGTTACCTCTTGCCCTAAAACTGCTTTCCGGTAATATTCACCTTTCGATATCCCCGATAAAATTATCTTCGATTCCACTTGGCTTTTCTCTTCGTCACTCAGCCAAAAGGCAATTGTATTGCGCCGAAACCTGTCCTCTCGTTTACACGCCACTCTCCTCACCTCTTTCCACTTTTCCAAGTCTATCTGCAATTTTTACCTGCGCATCCATTGACTGATGACAATAGGTTTCAATCGTAGTCGTAACCTTTCCATGCCCTAACCGTTTTGCAATCTCAACTGGACTGAATCCCATCTGCACAAGCATACTTGCATGACTGTGACGGGTACAATGAACTGCAATTTTCTTTACTCCCGACAACTTTATTCCACGCTCCATTTCGTGCTCAAAGAAGCTCTTTGTCCTTCCGGCAAAAAGACGTGTTCCCGGTCTCACGTGATACAATGTGGCAATATATTCCTTAATCTCCTCCTGCAATTCCTTATGTATCGTAATCACACGAACCGAGCTTTCCGTCTTTGGTGCCGTAATCAGATCCTCTCCATCAAGCCTCGTCAAAGATTCGTCAACAGTTATGGTTCCCTGTTCAAAATCAATATCTTTCACCTGTAACGCAAGTAATTCTCCTATCCGCATACCTGTCCAAAATAAAATCTGAAAAGCAATCCATGAATCCTGCTTATCCATAATCGCATCTGAAAATTTCTGAAACTCCTCCAGCGTCCAATACGGTCTTTCATCCGCTTTACTCTTTCCCATACTTCCGGCTTTACGACAGGGATTGGAACGCAAATCATAGAAATTTACTGCATAATTCAAAATCGCACTAAGCTGATTATGAATTGTTTTCAGATATGTGGGCTTAAAACCTTTTTCCATCATTTCTCCCTGCCATTTGCGTATCATAGGAGCTGTAATTTCATTAATTGGCGTCTTTCCGAAGTATGACAACACCTTGTCATTCATCACATACTCTTTCTGCTTCATGGTAGTTTTTCGTAAACGCTTTTCCATATCCGCCTTATAAATCTCCCAGAAGTCCTCCAACGTCATCGTCGGATCAGATGATTGCTGCAACATGAAATGTGCGTACCATTCTTCTGCTTCTTTCTTGGTCTTAAAACCTCTTTTTTGTGATTTCTTTTTGGTTCCCGTCCAATCTGTCCAGCGATATTGTATCCGCCATGTTCCGTTCGGATCTTTCTTCGCATTGCAACTCATGCACTTACCTCCTTTGCTCCTCCGTACCATTTTTCCTTAAAATACTCCACCGGAATCTTTCCGGCGATTGTGAGAAACCCTTTACTTGCCAAATCCTTATTCATTTCTCTAAGGATTTTGTAGGCTTTTCCCATACTCACACCAAGCATTTTTGCAATGTCCTCTGCACTGTAATAGATTTTTTCGTTCATATTCTTTCCTCCAGTTCTTACATTTGTTTCTATATAGTATCATTTTGTTGCGTTTTTATAATATCGCAACTTTTGTTGCGTGTCAATATCTTTTTGCTTTATTTTTTTGTTCTCGTGTGTTATCCTATATATGATGTTGAACAGTTTCACAAAAATATAGCTTTAGAGCAGGAGGCATGTTGTTATGACAGTCGGGGAAAACATAAGACGTATCCGGCAGGAACGTAATCTCACCCAAAGGCAATTAGGAGAAATGATTGGTGCAAGTGAAGCCTACATTCGAGCCTACGAAAGTGGCAGAAGAAATCCCAAGCCATCATCTCTTGAAAAAATAGCAGAAGCTTTGTCTGTCAATCCCGAAGTACTAGCGAACTCTGATTTTGATGGCATAAAAGCTATACACAGACTTTTTCAGATATTCCGGCAATACGATGGACAACTCTTTGAATACCAGGATAAAGATGGAAATGATATGGTTGGAATCAGCTTTGGTACATTATCTTTGATGCGATCATGGTTAGACCAATATGAAGAATATATGGAAGAAGTTGAGAAATGCAATGAAATAAAAGATGTTAAGAAACGTGGGGAAGCTCTGCTGAAAGCTGAAGCAGACTTTAATCTTTGGATGGATATTTATCCTGAGTCGGAACCATGGCAGGAACGGCTTAAGATTCAGAAGGCTCATGATGAGGTTATGGATAAGATGGGATTAAATCCGAAAGATAAATACTAATTTTATTATAGGAGGTTCTATGGAATTCACAGATGGCTACTCAAATCTTTCATATTTAAATATTACAAAACAATTGTGTAACGAATTATATGAAAATACAAATACAAATAAAAAGTCAAAACTAAGTTTTTATTATGATAGTGATACAATTTTTAATGCCTACACATATACCAAAGGAACTAATGATTACATGTGTATGTACGTCGGAACTATATTAAATGCTTTTGCACATATAAAAAGTGCCTTTTGTAGTTCCTCTTTTTTATTGAATTTTGGAAATCCTAATTTGGAAAAAAATAATCATGTTTCTGGGAAATTTGATATTACACAAAAGCAATTATTATTTACAGCTGACCCTATTGATCCTATACGCCAAGAACTCTCCACCTATACAGCTCTTATGATGATCAGATATATTTATGGGCACGAATTGGGTCACATCCTTAATGGGCATACATCTTACATATCAAATCTCTATGCAGTACCAAAATTGGAAATGATTTGTAAAAAATTTCTTTCGAATTTTTCCGAGAATTTACAAGAACAATATGCTTTAGATCGCCGAACACTGGAAATGGATGCTGATTCTTTTGCCGCATCTATGTCCATTGATAATATTATAATGTTATACATTCAGCAGAACGAAAATCCCCATTTCTTTAATTTGCTAAATGATTCTTGTGACATTTTTACTTTATGGTCATTTGCAATACATAGTATATTTTTGTTGTTCGAATATCACAGTGCTTCATCGTATAATTCCCTATCTTTTTATCTACCTAATGAAGCAAGAGAAATTTTATCTCTTTCTTCATCCCTTAATGCACTTAATGATTATATCAAACACAATATATTTGAATGTAGTAATACACTTTATCAAAAAATTATTTCAAAAATTTTTGATGGAATAAACGAAGCGGAAAACTATTTCAACTCAATCTATTATACAAATTATCATTTTATACAAAATACAAATAACAATCCCATATACTCAAGATTTGCTGATGAAGTTCTAACACATTGGAATGATAAATTGTATCCCAGACTTAAAAAATATGCCCGTGTTCCTTTATATCATCCAGATACAATAGAATCTACTATGGAATTTCTTAAGAACTCGTAATTTCTTTATTTTGTACCCAAATCGTACCCAACGCCATCTAAAAAATCCCTACAAAGCCTATAAATACAAGCTTTGCAGGGATTTACCTTTTTATTCGAACTCGACTTTGATAACTATATATTGTGTCCAATCAATCTTTCTTCCACCTTATCTTGTATAATTATTCTAAATATTCCACACATTATTTCTCTTTTAGGAACTTTTTGCAAGCATTTTGCAATCACACTTGTCTATAATTTCTTTTTATAAACACTTTTCAAAAAGGTTTTCTTTAACTCTTGCGGCTTATAGAAAAAATGTTCTTCCGATTTACTCAATCGATTTTCATCTCGCTTAATCCTCAACAATTCCATAGAACAAATAAAATCTGCAGCCTGTAATAGCCGATATTTCTGCGGTTCAGCTTTTCTAAATTCTACATTCGAGAATTGTATTGAAAATACCGCATTTAGAATTGTGCTAAGTTCAACCTGCCCATTATCATAATAAACAATAATCCTGTCAAAATCCGAAAAAAACTCAATATGTTCGCTTAATGCTCTATTAATTGCCTTTGCCAATTTACCAGACAAGGCAATCTTATCTGTGGCCTCTCTTCTATCCACAATAACTGTCAAATAAGAAATCGGACATCGATTCACAAAGTTAAGCATTTTATACAGCAACTTCCTTCGCTCATCTATAGAATATCTTGCAAATACTTCCTCTCGTCGAATGACCGGACCTGTATGTATATATTCTACATCAAATCCCGAACTACGGACACTTTCTTCCAACTTTGAAACCTGTTCTTCTATGCAATCGGCCTGATTATGAAAAACAAACGTTACCAAATAATATGCCGGTCTCTCTTTTATTTCTCCAAAATCTCCTGATTCATCAATAAATACACTCAGTTCTTTCATCATATGATCCTTTATAAATAATAGAAATGGCGGGAAATTCTTCCCGCCTACGGTGGTCCAAAGAGCTTTCGCCCAGACCAAAACTGTAACTCGTTACAGTTTTATTCTATTCATACCATACCACATCTATACATGATTTGCAAGTATTTTTCCCACTAAGTTCATTCAGAATGACAACTCTTAATTCATCTTCAAAATACATTGACCATTATTTATCTATTGGTGCAACCAAACATTATTCTGCCTTCTTTCGTAATGGACAATTGTCATAATCACATAAATAATCATTGTCCGAACATTTCATTCTTCCCGATACCGTTTCATTTGGATTCTCCAAAGTTTCTGCATTAAGTTGTGTCCGCATTACATAAACTTCTTTATCTTTAGCAGGGCAATAAATAGATTGCATAAACTCACCTCCACTAATCCTGTCAGCATCTTTATAACACAAAATCAAGTATCTTGCAATACCAATTTCAAAAAAGGCAAATAGAATGTAACAGCCAGCCTCCCAATTCTCCCATCACACATACACCATCTCCCTTACCACAATCTCCTCCGCACAGGCCATAATATTATTCATTCTCCCAAAAATCCAAACTTATATAAAATCCAAACTTTTCTAAAAATTGCTTGATAACAGAGGATTCTTGTAGGAAAAAGTTTGGATTTCATTTCACAAAGTGCAACGCCTTCAATTGTGACAAAAGAGGAAAATATTGCTATTTAGCTCTGTTTCAACCAATTTATTCCGATTTTTGAAAAGAGAAATCCAAAACAAAATCCAAACTTTTCTAGCGAAAAATGCCTTGAATAAAGGATTTATAATAGAAAGTTTGGATTTCTCCTAAGTTTGGATTTTACAACAAATCCAAATGTTTTGATTTTCCTAACCCACAACATCTGATTCTCTGCCTTCAGCTTCTCTGTCAAGCCCTGTTTTTTCTTCATCTGTTCCACAATCCGATCCAGCATCTCATGACACTCCTCATCAACATCGTGCAAATATTCATTCAGTTTCCCGTCAAGCAGCAACTCCATATAATATCCATGCTTAAATTTTTTCAAATGCTCACATCGCATATACCCAAACTTTCCGATCGGATAATCTGTGCCTTTCGGTAATCTTAAATCCGGATAATAAAGATTATCTGCACCCAATACATAAGTAATTCCATTCTCAACAATAACTTTCTCCAATTTTTCCATTGCTTTCATCCACCTTTCCACAATATTCCATACATAAATATCAATAGTAACCTCTAGCTCTTTTACAGCCACGTACATATACTCTGATTCCGACATATACCGCCTGAACCAATAAAAGAGTGACTACCAGATTACATTTTATGACAGACTTTATCCAATCCCCAAAATATACCACTATTGCCATGCTTGTTACTGCAACGGCAATACTAACAACATCCCTGCAATTTTCTTGGTACATTTTTATCCCTTTCTTCCCGATTATCACTAAAAATACACCTGCACCGCCAGCCAAACCAGCGACAACGATTACCAGCAACAACCAATATACGATTACTGCCGCCATCTCATTTGACATTCTTCCACTTATCTGTGCCACATACTGACCAATAAAAAGAATGCTTTGACCAAACCGGCAAGCCGTTTCCCATATTGTACTGCTAAAAACGATAAAATCTCCTTTTGCCGCTTCCGACCGCATTGCTACAAATACAGTTGTGACAATTGCATACCACCATAATGCTACAATCATTGCATCAAATCGCACTGTCTTTGCTTTATACTTCTTTTCCAAACCATTCCTCTGATGTTCATACTGTTCCTTCGCCTTCTGATATGTCTTACGGTCGCAGTCCCGACACCTTTCATAGAGTACCGGCTTTTCTATCGGTATCTCTACTTTTTTCTGATGCATTAAAGCATATTGTTTTTCTTCCTCAGCCTGCCGGAGTTTATCTTGACATTCCTCTATTGTACTGTCTGCTCTTTTCTTTTTCTCTTTCTCGCTCTGCAGCAATTCTCTTGTTTGCTTCAAGTCGTTCTGCAAGGCTTGTACGTTCCCGGCTCTGTTCTCGTTGTTCAGCTTCTCGCATAAGTTCAGCGATTCTCTCAGCTGTACCTGCAATATTCGTATCTCGCTGTCCTTCTGCCGGATAGTCTCCCGGCTCCGGTCTGCTTCCGTCTGCATCTCCTCCAACAGCCCCAGCAGTTCTTCCATCTGCCCGTCTTGCTTTAATCCGTTTAATCCGTTCATCTACATCCCTCGCCCTCTCTATCCGTTGTTTAGCTTCAATAATTCCAGATTCTGTTTCTGCAATAAACGGTTCTCTGTATTCAATCTCTCCGCCAATTCTCTCCATTGCCGTCTTTCCGCTTCCATTTTCCCAATTCTGGCATCCTGCTTCTCCAACAGCTCCAACATTTCTTCTGTACTTGGCAAGATTTTCAGTTGCTCTTGCAACTCGTCGTTTAATTCCCGCAATTTTTGATTCTGCTCCTGCAGCAAAATGAGTTCTCCGTCTCTCTGCACCAGCTCCTGATACATCTCTGCCATAATCACTTGCTGTTCCTCGATCTGATTTATCATATCCTCCATCATGGGAATGACTTCTCTGCTTTCTTCTAATGTCACACAACCGCCCCTTCCATTGTTTCAATAAAACACTTACCTGTCCGAACAGTTCCTGCAATTTCTTCAATATTGCATTCTGCTTCTTAATCATCCGATTTTCCTCCACTTTCCATGAAGCAGATGCTGCCTGTCCGGACAAATATTTTTCCTCTATTTTTCTCGCATTTGCTCCCTCATGAATGGTAGGAATCTCTATTTTTCCCTGCCGTTCATAAGAACGATGGTCAATCTGCTGCTCCTGCTTCAAATGCAGATTGCATTCTTTCGCCCACTCACTCCGCCACAGCTCGCAGTTTTTTGGATTATTCCAACCTGTAGCATCGGTAAGCTCCCTTTTCCATTGTTTTCTGTTACGGGAATCCAGTTTCTGATTTCCATCTGCATCCAATATCGGAATACGAATACCACAACGCTCTGGATTCTTCTTATCCTGCCACCAATCCGGATGCGTTTCATCCATCACAATATTTCCATCCTTATCCCTGACAAAAGCCCAATCTTTAATCTCTTTATTTCCCCAAGTATGATTTTTCTTAAACGGACGCATGGTAACCAATAGATGAATATGAGGATTGCCATCCCCCTTATCGTGAATACTCCAATCAGCACACATTCCTTTTGCCACAAAATTCTTTTGTATGAAATCTGTGGTGCAAGAAATCTGTTCCTGCCTGCTCCACTCTTTCGGAAGAGAAAACTCAAATGACCTGCCAAGTTGCGCATTTGCACTTTTTTCTACTTTCAAAACCTCATTCCACAATCGCTGTTTTCGGAACGTAACTTTAAACTTTTCCAGAGCTACTTCTTTATCCTCGGCTCTTTGATAGCGGATGGATTTTTGAAACCGCTTGATATTTTCATCAGGCACATTCATCCATTCCTGCGGTGCATTCTCGCACATCATAAGACTGGTATAAACTACTTCCTTTTTGGAAGTATAATAACTGACCTTGCCGGTTTCCTCACTTTTCATCACATCACCATTCAAATATGCAGATGCAGCTATAATGGATTTTCCTTTACTCCGTCCGACAATCTTTACTGTAAAATGAAATATCGCCAACGCTCCCTCTCCCTTCTGCCATATCCGGCATTAATTTCCTGCAAATGCAAATTTCAATAATAGGATAGAACATTTGTAGAAACGCCCTCTGCGTAAGAGTGCACTGCGCATAGCAACCTGCATGGAATGCGCCCCTCTGGCGAAGAGTGCTTCCTGCGGCATGAGCAGGTCCGGCTGAAAGCCCCGCCGACGGAACGAGCCCGGCAAGCGTAGCGCAGACCGGTTGCCGCTTGTGGCAAACTTATTAGACGACCTCTGGTTGTCTATAAGTGCGCCCTTCATAAAAAGCAATGAAGGGATTAGAAACCCTACCCCCTCCGCCATTACACTTCGCCTGATCCCGGTATCTGCTCTTTCTGCATTGCCTTAGAAAAATATCTTCCATTGGCTTCCTGCCGTTTCAGAAATCCAATCAGTTTCGGTATATCCTCTTCCTCAATCGGACAGCCAAGCACCGACTCCACCGCACCGCCAATCACGCAAAGCCTGTGGGTTCGTTTCTTATTCTCTTCGGCTTTCTGCCGCTTCTGCAATTCCCTTTTCTGTGCTGCATACCGCTTCGCTTTCTCCAAACTTTCCTGCTCACGCTTTTCCATTTCAAGCAGGCGTTCCTCATAACTTTTCGTTGACCTACTCATTCACATCATCCTCCCTTTCCAATCCATCAAACATTTCCAGAACCATCCGAAGGGATTCCAGAACTTCTATATCCAGCTCCTCCGATTTTTCAATCTGCTGCAAATGCCTGTCGATTCCTGCAAGTTTCCTTTTTATCTCGCCAAATGTTCTGACATTTCCAAAGGTAACTATTTTTTGGCGCATACAGCTATTGATGAAAAATTCTGCCCTCGCAAGCCCCGATAAAGCAATCCTTTCATCAATAAGCTGTTTCTCCTCCGGTGTCACTCGGAAATTTACAATCACACTCCGCTTGCGGTTCTTCTCGTTCTTTTTCTTAGTTCGAACACCTGATATAAGGTTGTCACGTCTGTAAATTTTTGCCATGTTTATTCCTCCCCTCTAGCTTCATCTTTGTCCATGTTCTCCCTGTCCTCATTCAGCTTATCCGCAAGTGCTTTCTGCTTGGACGGATAAAGATGGGCATAATTAAATGTGATATTGATTCCCTCATGCCCCATCCGCTCTGCAATCGCTAACGGAGAAAATCCAAGCTCAATGCAGTGAGCCACGTGTGAGTGACGCAGATCATGAATGCGGATTCTCTTTACTCCTGCCGCCTTTGCCCCTCTATCCATCTCATGGTGCAGATAGCTTTTGGAAAATGTGAACAGTCTTGTATGCTCATCACATTTATAAAGCATTCCAAAATAATCTTCCATCTCACGACAGAGAAATTCCGGCAGTTCGATTATCCGGTTGCTCTTTTCCGTCTTGGGACTTGTAATATAATCCTCGCCCTGCAAATGCTGATAAGATTTGTTAATTGTCAATTTCCTGTCTGGAATACTGAAATCACCCTTTTCCAATGCAAGGAGTTCGCCTTCCCTAATTCCAGTCCAATAAAGGATTTCAAAGGCATAATAGGAAATCGGTTTCTCCTTCATGACTTCCGCAAACTTCAAATATTCCTCTTTCGTCCAGAAAAGCATTTCTTTCCCTTTTGCTTTCCCCATTTTCCCCGCCTGCTTTGATGGATTAACTGTTAATCCGTAAAAGCGGCAGGCATGATTGAAAATAGCACTGAGCTGGTTCTGAATAGTACGGAGATACGTCTGGGAATACGGCATCCCATTTTCATCCCTCATGCTAAGCAACTGATTCTGCCACTGGATAATATCCGTTGCTGTAATCTCTGCCAGACTTTTCTTCTCAAAATAAGGAATGATTTTCGTATCCATAATGTGCCTCTTGGTTAAAAAGGTATTTAATTTCAATCTCGGCTTCATATCTTCCATATAGACCTCAACAAACTGCAAAAATCCCATGTTCACATCTTTCGCCTTCTTTAACAAGAACTCTCTCTCGTACTCAAGCGCTTCTCTCTTAGTTGCAAAACCACGTTTCGTATGAATCTGACCAATTCCCTGCCAGTCCTTATATCTGATATAGACCTTCCAAGTACCTCTTTTGTTATCTTTACTTGCCGACATAACCAACACCTCCTCCTGTCATATTGCTGCTATGCCTTTTTTGCCATGCCGTAACAGTTTTCTTCATAAAATCTACGGTTTACCTTGCCGGATAAAACAATAAGATTGGGATTAAGTGCAAGCATACGCTTATTGAGCTGCTTAATCATCTTGTAACCCTGTGCTCTACTGACGCCCCAATCTTCGCAAATTTCATTTACGTCGACATACATTTTTTTATTCATAGATAAATACCCCCCTTTCCGTCCTAATGTCATTTTGAAAACATTTGGCACTATTGTATGCGTACATTTTTGTACTTGTTTGATTATAATACACTATCTTTTTTGTTTCGTCAAGCACTTTTTTGTACTTTATTTCTATTATTTACAAACTTTTCTGTTCACATTTCAGTTTTTATGTGATACAATGTTGTTACGATTTGATGTGAATTTCATTGATTAAGGAGATTTTGATTATGGCTCTCGGAGATAAAATCAGAAAATATCGGACATTGAAAGGTTTGACACAGGCACAGCTTGGCTCTATGGTTAAACTAACCGGAGACAGAATCCGTCAATATGAAAATGATGTGCGAAAGCCAAAGGATGGAAAACTGATGGAGATTGCCAAAGCACTGGACATCAATCCCACTTCACTATTTGAGCCGGATTACCGTAATCCGAACAGCGTCATGCACACTCTTTTTGAATTGGAAGATATTTACGGATTACGCTTTGAAAAATTAGGAGAAAACTATCGGCTTGTATTTTCCCAAAATGAGGACGGTCAAAACAGCGGCTGGCTGATGGAGGGGATCGCTGCATGGACAGCCAAAAGAAAAGAGCTCCAGCCGGATATTAACGATTCCGCTGAAGCAATTACAGATAAAAAAGAGAAGTATGCACTCTGGAAAGCCCGCTATCCTTATGACTTGGGAGAGGACATTCAGAAACAGTCTGCCCTCATATCGGATTTCCATAAAAATGCCGCCCCGCTGATTTCCCAGAACCGCAAAAAGATTACAACTTTTTCGGAATTTTTCAAAAGCCTTTTGGCTCTTGATACGGAAGGCGTAATATTCCATACAGCGATTGGTGAAGTAACAGGCATACGAAGCGCCATATTTACCATCAATCTTGATTACATCATGAATGCCTCCATTTCCGTCCAAAAGGCATATATGTGTTTTCGGGAGTGTTGGCAGGATATGCAGAAAATCGGGATAGCGGTTGCGGAAAATCCCATGCCGGTTGATGGCGTGACGCATATCAGCATGAGTACGCCATGCCCACAGATAATTGCACTTTTTGAGGAATATGAAAAACTGCAAGAGGAAAAGGCAGCTCCGGTCTTTGATGAAGAGGCTTATAGGATGGAGATCGAGGATGTCATGCGGATGTTTCGAGTGCCGATAGAAGAGTATGTATAATATCTCCTTTTTCCATAAACTTGAAAAGGAAAAAAGAACATATTTCATATGTAGCACTTATTATAGGCATTATTTCCATCCGAGACTGTTTCATATTTTGTGTAAACTCAAAAAACTGACATAAGATCTATTGAATAGTTACAAGTGGGCAG
>NZ_RAZG01000078.1 GCF_003612565.1 Roseburia sp. 1XD42-69
GGAGGATGAGGAATTAAAAAAATCAGCATGAACTTTCAACTTTTTGTGTCCAAAGTATTGACATAGGTCCACACGCTTCATTGTGCAGTACCGTATTACAAAACTTCTGGAAAGCGCACTGTTTTATAAACTCCCTGCGGTTAGGTTCCACATTCTCACCCCCTTTCTCGTTGGAAAGTTGGTGGTGCTTCCCCCCTTTTCGCGGGGCAATACTGCCTTTTGAAAAAAACGCCGAAGATTTTCGGATTTTTTTCAAAAAATTTTTTGAGCAGCAAAATACGCCTGTCCGAAAAGCCCGGACAGGCGTAGGGGTATTGTAAGCAGTATTTAGATGATTAGGCAGTTCATATTGATAGACGTAGTTTTCCCCGGTGGCGGTCGGGCTTTTTTTGATGTGTCAATGACCGTCGGATTTTGTCGATACGGTATGTGCTTCATGGCGGCTACCTCCTTTAGCCGCCGTATCTGTTGGCGTTTGTGGCGTCATTCCTTTTCAGAGGATAGAAAGAAACGGCAGCCTTGATTTATTCAAAGCCGCCGCTGATAGACAGGGTAATGAGTATATAGAAACGGCTTAATATTTTTCGATATAAAGAGAGCCGACAAACTGTGATTTTTCACAAGTCTGTCGGCTCTGCGTCTGTGCGTCTGGCTCTTTATTTTTGTTCAGATTTCTTTATAACTGTTACATGCAAATTCTTTACATCAATCAAACTTTCTTGCTTGCATTTCGGACAGTAGAGAGGAAAGTTTTTCAGCTCTGTATCTGCCCGTAACTGTAAACGAGTTTTATTTCCGCATATAGGGCAATGCAGCCAGTCTGTAATAATATCCGGCTTACTCATAATTGGAACCTGTACACAATTCTTTTTCTAAAAACTGTTTTATGTATGGATTGTTTTCTTCACTCAATGTAGGCTGAAACGCCATGTAACGGCATTTCTGATACGGCTCACCATCCAATACAAAGGTATATCCCATGATACATTTCGGATTACAGTCGTCGGGATTGATAAGCCGTTTGCAGACAGACGCTTTCTTAATTTCCTTTTTTACCTTTTCGGGCAAAGTATCAAGAAAACTCTGGTATTCTTGTATATGTTCGGGATAAATGCGGAGCTTCATTCCCGTTTTTCGGAATACGAATGTTGCCAGAGTTCTTTTGTTGCTATTTAACACATAGGACACAACATAACCGCTTTTTTGCAATTTTACATCGCATTTACAGCCGTTCTCTGTCAAATACTCGTTGATTTCATTCACAAAGTTACGGAAACGCTCGTCAACTGTTTCCATAAACATATTAAATTTCTCGTCCATAAGTCCCTCCGTTATCCTTTTTTCTTTACTACGGGTATCCATACTTCATATTGCGCATTCTGTGGGTCTGGATTTAAGTAAACCTCAATATCGGGAGCGTTGGCATATTCATATCCAGAGGTCGGAAGCCACTCTGTTATAATCCGCTGCTCTAATTCTTGTATGGACTGATTTGTACCTGTCCCAGAAAAGATTGCCCAAGTGGACGCAGGAACAGTATATTCTTCAAACTCACCATTCGTTTTTGTACTGGAAACGGCAATAAAATATTTCCATTGTTCTTCATCATTACAGGCACTCACACCCAAAAGTCCCATTGGCGGCGTGTCCATCATTCCCGCTAATTTCTGTATTGTTCCGTTTACAGCGGCGTCCTGCCACATCTTAGGCACAACCATAAAGTTATTTTCGATTTCCTTATCAAGCGGTGCAGATACACCTATAATGCGAAACGCTTCTTTTGTTTCAATTCTATAATTCATTTCTGTTGCTCCTTTCACAGCAATTCTAAACACAATGGGGGAAAAAGATTTCACAGGTACACCCTCATCTTTCACAGACGAGGGGGCTATCCCATGAAAAGATTGAAATGCTCTATTAAATGCGGTCGGGGAACGGTAGCCATACTTCTCTGCAATATCAATAATCCGTTTATCCCCGCCCTGCAGGTCTACCGCCGCTAACGACATTTTTCTTCTTCGGATATATTCTGCCAGTGTGATACCCGCCATATAAGTAAACATTCTCTGATAGTGATAGGTGGAGCAACAAGCAATCCGTCCAAGCTGTTCATAGTCAATTTCGCCTGTCAAGTTTTCCTCAATATAATTCATGCTTTGGTTTAATCTTTCAACCCATTCCATGATATACCTCCTTATCCGCATTTATTTGTTTTGTGGACATGAATTTGTCTTTATCATTATAAGGCTTATCCTCAAATTTTTCCTCTCTATTCTTGCACAAAAAAGAGAAGTGGATATTCAAAAATTGATATTTGCTTTTCTTGCTTGACTGCATAAATCACGAGTACATAACGTATAGCTTTTGCCGTCCTTGATGAAATGTGTCCCACACTGTCGAAACTCAAAATGTACGTTATGGGAAACACATTGCTGCCGTATCTGCAATACCCAGTCATAGTTAAGTGGTCGTGCGTTTTTGTCAGACTCCCCTCCAACAACGACTAATTCTATATCTTGTAAATATTCAGAGAGATTGATGTTTTCAATCAATGGTTGGCAAATGATGTTTTTATGTTTAATGGGTAGTCTGGAAAAAATACGCAAGCGATAATCTGCATTTTCTTGATTTTCAATCGTGCAGCCAACCGTAACATTTTCGTACCCATCTTTCCAATTATGTGGAATACAATCTAAAAATCTTTCAATCCGTTTTGTTAAAAAAAGAAAATGTAAGTCGGAGCGTTCCCGTATCATTTCCCAACATTCCATACGCCACTTATCAGCGTCCGCTATTAAGAAATCTGATGAAAAGCACACATAAACTGTTTGACCATGTTTCATTTTATAAATTCCATTTTTTGTTTTTTCAATCGGGGCATAAAATCTTTCTGTTTTTGTAACAATGTTTGTATCAATTCCTTTTCTATAATCTCCTTTATGAATATAGCAATATTTACAGCCTGTGCTGTATCTATGACAACCACGCCAAGGATTCCACATTCCCATAAATATACCTCCCGTTTTAATTCCGTCTTTTCCGCTTATCAGTCGGTTTTTCTGCGTCCTTTGGTATCAGCCACATACGGCTGAATTTTGCCACACCCGGTATACGGTTTTCTTCGCATAGCTTTTGTACCCGCCTTTCTGAAATGCCCCACTTTTTCGCCGCTTCTGGGGCAGAAATATACTCTAACATTTTCATTCACCCTTTCTGTAAGTTCTATCGCTATAATTATATACGGTCAGCCGAATAAATGCAAGGCTTCTCCAAAAAAGAATTATGAATTATTTTGGCTAACTAATAGAACAGTATAGACATATCCAAGAAGAAAGGGGAACAGTAAAATGTAACAGGGTGAATAACTATGGCAAAAAGACCAGTACCGAAATACGACTTCAAGGCTTTTGGGGCAGCGATAAAGGCGGTGCGGACAGGGCGCAAGGAGAGCCGCAAGAAAGTAAGCGACGAAATGTTTATCTCGCCGCGCTACCTTGCGAACATTGAGAACAAGGGGCAGCACCCAAGTTTACAGATTTTCTTTGAGCTTATGCTCCGCTACAATATATCCCTAGACCAGTTCCTTTTGGAAACGCCGCCAGAGAAGAACACGCAGCGGCGGCAGCTTGACGCGCTCCTTGACGGTATGAGCGATAAGGGCATACGGATTGTAAGCGCAACGGCAAAGGAGATAGCGGAAGTCGAAACAGAGGGCAGATAAAATGTGTCCGTCACAAGTGAACAGAATTTAGAGAGCGTTGTAATCTTTTTTGAGGATTGCAGCGTTTTTCTTTTGCGGAAGTTTGGCAAGGCTTGGGATACCCCGCCGCTGTCATCCCTACGGGAGAACACCCCGTAAACGCAAAATGCAGGCGTGGGCTTTGCTCGCCCTTTTCGGCTCGTAAAGCCACCCCTGCGGTCAGAAAAATCCTTTGATTTTTCCGACTGCGTTTACAGGGTGTAACACACTACACTTTGCCCTGCAAAGTCGTGTGCCAGACGTTCCCTCTGGACTCCCTTAAAGCAGGGCTTACGCCCTGCCCATCCTCTGCCTTGCGGCTTCGGATGGAAGAATCAGGTCATCATAGCCTCCTGCATAAATCTTCATCTGTCCGGCAAACGGAACGCCATGCGAAATGTCCTTTGCTTCTCCGTCTGCTTTATCATAATTTGCATCAAGAAGCACCATTTCAGTGAACAGCCTGCTCTGCATCAGTGTAAATGCTGTTGCAGCGCCTACAAATCCACAGCCGATGACTGCTGCTTTTCTTGGGTTAATTGTTTTTATCATCTCTATTCCTCCCATTCAATAGCGGAAACAGGACAGGAACGAACGGCATCCTGTACCATGCTTTCGTTTTCCGGTGCAGAGTCCTGATACCCCTCCGCCTTATCATCGTCATTCATACGGAATACATCAGGTGCCATCCCAACACACAGCCCGCATCCAATACAAGCATTCTGATCTACATTCACCCTCATGCCGCATCCCCCTTTCGCTAAAATACAACAACCAGCAACATTTTAAACTGCTCTTTACCCAAGACCGCATGAGGGTGTTTTGCGGGCATTACGATAGATTCTCCCTCATGCAGTTCATACTTTTTGTCATCAATCGTAATCTCGCCAATGCCATCCAAACAAATCACAAAGGCATCACCACTGGACTCATGGCTGCTGATTTCTTCTCCCTTGTCAAAAGAAAACAATGTGACACTCAGCGCATTATTTTGTGCTAAAGTCCTGCTTACAACCTGATTGCTTTGGTAAGCAACCTGTTCTTTTAAAACTAAAATTTCTGCCTTGTCTATATTTTTTATTTTTTCCATACTGTTCGTTTGCTCCTTCCCTCAGCCTGATTTTTAACCACCCGTTCAAGATGTTTCTGTTTTCACCTCAAACCCATGTTTCTCAAAAGTTTCAAAAACTTTGTCCATAGGAATATTTTTTATGGCAGCTCCATTTGGTATCGTCATTACCTTACCCATTACAGCTAAAGACATAGGCTTTATAATTTCCTTAAACCCTGCTTCTGCCAATACCTCTTTTATTTCAGGATTTTCACTTACCAGCTCTGAAACTGTTTTTGTGAAATCAACAACTTTACCCATTCGCCTATCTCCTTTTTTCTAACCATGTAATATATTTCTCCTGTATGCCGTCCTGTTCCGCTTTTTTCTCAAACGCTCTTGTCTGTTCATCAATCTGCGCTTTGCATTCCTCTGACAGTGTTCGTAATGCATAAGTGTAGCAGACGGTATCTTCTTTCTCAATGTGACGCTGCAATAAATCCACATAACCCGATGCATGGGTGACGATATCCAGCTTTCCTTCTGTAGTCGGAACACTGGCATACTGCTTAACTGCGTTCTCCAATTCCCCGATATGGAATCTTCCGAAGTCATGTTCCACCAGCATTCCATTGCGCACCAGTTTTTCTGCAACAGGATCGGAATTATTAAGCATAAACCGAAACAATATCTGTTCTTCCTTTCCATGATGATGCTTGTCTGCATAAGTTCTTGCAAAATCAATACACTCCAGAAACTCCTGAACATCAATGTCTGCCCCCTCAATCACAGCACAGCAGGTTCTCCTTAAATGCTTAGTCAGTGCTACGATATTCTCATGTTCTTTCATCAGTAAATCAATTCCATACATTATTTATCCCTCCTTAATCAATGTGAATGTCTGATTTCCTAAATATTTGTAGGAAAAACCGCTGCCCTCCAAAATACCTGCGACCAGCCTCTCCTTCAGGTCATAATAATGACTGACATCTCCTTGTAATGCTTCCCAATATGGCAAATGTATATCCACAGTCTGTTTCCATACTACTGCCTCCTGACTTATGGAAACCACAGTATTAACCCTGTCACAAGGGATTCCGTTCAATAGCAGATTATCTAAATGCCTATAAACTTCTTCTGCGCTTGTTTTCCCCGACAGTTTCCTGCTCCGTCCATACTCATATGCAGCATTCGCAATATCCGGCATACATTCAGAATGGGCATCCATCGTTGAGATGACCAGAAAAGCAAGGCGGTTTTCAGCGGCAGCGATTTTATCCTGTAACCAGCCATGTATATTACTGTTATCAATCATATTTTCAAGACTGCCTTTCTCCACCGCCCCATACTTTTGTTCCATTTCGGAAAGAATGCCATCATCATACCCGTTTTTGCTTATCATATCTGATAATCTTTCAACTAGCCCGTTTTGGAACTCTATTTTTCCGTATAGCCAGTGATGAATCGAACCTAAAAATGCGCTCATTGCACTCCTCCTATGAATTCAGCTTTTTCAAGAGTTCATCGGCATCCAGCCCATGCACCATGCAGGCATCCGCAAGGCTCTCCATCTGTGAGGACGGGCACCCTAAACAGTGCATCCCCATCTGCATCAACACCTCTGCCGCCTCCGGTTTGGTTCTTAAAATTTCTCCAAGTAACATTTCCTTTGTGATTGCCATATTATTTTCCTCCTATCTTTCTTTCCTGTTACAACACTTGCACTTCCTGATTTTTTTCGCCAAACTTTTCTTTTATCTCGGTGCAGATTTCTTCCCTGCTTATGCCTCTTTGTTCCTGCGTCTTAATCATCTTATACGCTTGAAAAAGCGGTGAAGGTCCAATTTCCGAGCTGAAAAATCCGATCCCCTGATTCCATGCCAAAAGTTCAAACACATCATCCAGCGCTGCGGATTCAAGACCATAGATATATGCCTTTACCAGTTCCCGCACAGCCTGCCTCATTCTTCCTGCGCCAACTGCATTTGTCAGGGAAAGAAGCAGACGCATTTCATAGGGGAGAGTGCGCTTCTCACTCTGCCATGTTGCCTGCCAAAAATCCGCCGCGATACGCCCTAAGTCCTCATCAATCATAGGATAATTCAGCAATGCAAGCGGACGGTATGGTGCAGAGCCTTCCGGCTCTTTTTCCTCTGTCCGGTAAAACCAGACATGAAACTCATTTTCTGCCAGCTTCTCTGTATGATGTATATACCCCAGCATATCCATCTCCTTATATAGCGGGTAAGGTTCAAAAGTCTGTATGACCTCAATTCCCTCCCCGGCTTTTAGCGTCATGGCACGTCTTTGTAAGCCGGGAAAGAAATTTCCCTGCACATGGCGTACATCCACTTTGAAGAAGTCTTTCTTTTTATCCTTCCATTCCTCGTACTTTATCATGATATCCTCCTTTATTTATTTTCTTGCTTTGGTGATTACATTATAGTAAAATAAGCAGAGCAAGTATGTTTGAATTCAAACAAAGAGGTGAGATTTTGGAAAAATTTTTAAACGTATTAAAAAAATGCCCGCTGTTTGCAGGATTATCCGATGACGAGATTTTAACCTCGCTAAAGTGTATCGGAGCAAAAGTCAGAAAAAACGCCAAAAATCAATACATCCTTCAGGCAGGAGATTGTACGGACTGTATCAGCCTGCTTGCGTCTGGGACTGCTTTAGTCATTCAGGAAGATTTATGGGGAAACCGGAACGTTATGACAAATCTTATGCCGGGCGACTACTTTGCCGAACCCTTTGCCGCCATTCCTGATGCAGTTCTCAGCGTCAGTGTTGTTGCGACAGAAAATTGTGAAATTGTGGAAATAAATATGAACCGCCTGATTACCATGTGTTCCGCTGCCTGCAGCCATCATAACCGCCTGATTAAAAACCTGATTACAGCTTTTGCCCAAAAGACCCTGTTGTTTAACGAGAAGATAACGCACATGAGCAAGCGAAAAACACGTGATAAGCTGCTTTCCTATTTATCTGCTGAAGCAGCCAGACAAGGATCACTTTCTTTTGACATTCCCTTTGACCGCCAGCAGCTTGCCGACTTCCTCTGTGTAGAACGTGCAGCAATGTCTGTAGAATTATCAAAGCTGCAAAAAGAAGGGCTTCTGAAAACCTTTCATTCTCATTTTGAATTAAGTCCAAATGCCACAAATTAAAACAGGTCAATCTATACATAGCAGATTGACCTGTTTACAAAATACATATTTGTTATCAAATCAGCGGTTGCCTTCTGCAATCCCATAAACGGATTGCAGAAGCATTTTTCCTGATGATGTCTTAAAAACACAATCTATAACATTTCTGATATTGGCTTCCTGATATCCGGATTCGTCAGCATTAACCAAATAATCAGCTTCCAGCAAAATCTGGTAATCAATCCCGTCAACCTCCTGAAAAGTATGATGATGTGCGACCAAAAAGATGATACGGTTCACCATCTCGTTCGACAGCCCTGTACCCTTCAGGAATTCTTCAGCTAATACAGCGCCTTCTTTTTCCTGAAGTTTTCCATTTGTATTTCCGTATTTTTCCCGGCACAAAGGACACGCAATATCATGTATAATAGCCGCAATTTCTATTATTTTCTGTTCATCATCCGCTACTTTCTCACACTCTGCAATCGTTTTTGCATAGGCATACACTTTCATAAAATGATTGATATCATGAAGATTTCCTTTTGAATACTTTACCATTTTAACCATGATTTCTGAAACAGTCATATCATTTCCTCCTGTTATCTATACATCGTCTATAACCAATAGTCCACAAACTTACCAGTCACATCGTACAATTAAAAGCCAACCTTATGGCGAATCGTCATCCAAAACATCAATCCGTTCTATTTTAAAGACATTTAATGTGTCCACATCAGGGCAGGCAAAAACCGCTGTCCCCTTCTCCTGTCCGGGTATTTCGCCGCCGTATCTTAAAATATCAATATATGGAAATGCAACATGCATAGCCATAGGACAGAGTTTTCCACGCTCTGTATCAAAATCAAAACTATCACCTATTTTGTGACCCCTATGACATCCTTTCGTGCCTTTTTGATCAATCAATGTGATCTGGATTCCAGGTTTTTTCATATTTTAAGCACCTCCAACTCCTTCTCAATCGGTATTCCCTTATATATATCTGTATTGTTTCTATTGTTTTCAATCAGGCTGCTCACAGTGTCCATGGCTTTTTTTGTACTGTCATACAGGCTGTTTCCCTCCATCAGTTTTCCCAATAAAACGGAAGAAAAAATATCGCCCGTACCCGGAAACCTGACCGGAATGTTATAAAAAGGAATTGTAAATCTTTGTTTCGTTTTATGATCGAAGCCTGCAACCACATCTTTGCCATCCTGCTGAATGCTTGTGATGATTACCGATTTTGCGCCCATATTACCAAGCCTTTGAATCATTTCATCTACCTCCGAGATTGTTGCAGATTCATGATACTCCACTCCTGTAAGTCTGGCCGCTTCAGTATAATTTGGTACAATATAATCGGCTACTCCTACCAGTTTCTTCATATGTGCAACCGTTTGCTCTGTAACTCCATTGTACAGGGTTCCTTCATCTCCCATAATTGGATCAACAAATATCAGGGTTCCTTTCATGCTTTCCTTTCGACAAAATTCTTCTATGATTTTTACCTGCTCCTCTGAAACAATAAAGCCTGTCGCTATCACATCAAAGCAGAATCCCAATTCCTCCCATACTTTAATAGTGTTCTTCATATAATCTGTTGTTTCAAGAATATCGAATTTGCCATAATCCAACGTATTTGACACTAACGCAGTGGGAAGATTATATATTTGGTACCCCATATATGACATCAATGGAAGCATGACCGATAATGCCACCTTTCCATATCCTGCCAGATCATTTATCAACAATACTTGCTTGCCCATTTTCATTATGCCTTTCAGTTAATTCAATTCATCTATAATGAAATAATTATATACAGGGAGCAGGTTTTCGTCAAGATTTGTGTATACAAGCACCAATATATACATTAAATATCCGCCACACTCCGGAATTTTATGGATTTCTGTTACGTGACTGCTTTTATTGACTTTACCCATTTCACTCAATCCGAAATTCTTATCCCCTGTTCTGCAACTCCCGTAAATGTCTAAGCTGAGCTTCGCTTAATGTTCTCGGTTTCCCAATCCTGACAAGATTTTTGGGTAAAACATAGGTCTTACTTACTTCCGTCCATGACTTTAACCTTATTACCTCTGGAAACTCTTTACATAGCTTATCCATTTTCCGTATCCATGCCAGATTAGCTGTGTAAATTGTTGCTTCGCTTTCATCTGCATTAAAGTTGATAACAACCTCCTGCTCATATCTTGATAATTTCATTCCATGCTCCTTTCTCCAGTACCGAAACTGGCACCAATCCAATTTAACGGTACCCTTCCGGTACCAAATAAATATACTCAATCTTGGGCGGTTTTCTATCATTGCTGTTTTCCCCTTGCTGTTTCCTGACAGGCAACCCTTGTCGGCACTGTGTCGTCCAATATTGGCGCTCAAATTTTCTTAAAATTGGTCTTGGCGGTTTATATCAGCTTGGACAGTCATTCAGTTGTACTGTCATTATCCAACAAAACGCCCTGCTTTCCCGTATATCCACCATGTCAGAAATCTTCCAAAAAACAGATTTTTTCTATCATGCTGGAAATTTTCGGTAGGAATCCGCCTGTTTGTGTGATATTCTGTTTTCGTAAAGGAGAGATTTATCTATGAAAACGCAATTAAGCATACAGGAACGCCTGAAAGACCTGCGTGTAGAAAAGGGAATGACTTTAGAACAACTGTCACAGCAGACAAAAATTCCTGCTTCCACGCTTGGCTCTTATGAATCTGATGATTATAAAGAAATACCCCATAGGAACATCATCGAATTAGCAAAATTCTATGAAGTATCAACGGATTATCTGCTTGGTATGACTGAAAACAGACAGCTTGACAACATTGCCCTGTCCAATCTGCACCTGAGTGACGCTGCCCTGACACTTCTCAAAGACCGCAAAATCAACACACTGCTCCTGTCAGAGCTTATCACTCATGAACAGTTCCGAAAACTCATGCTTGACTTGGAGATATATGTTGACGGTCTTGCTGATATGCAGATCAAATCACTTAATTTTGTGGTGGACACAAGCAGAAAGGCACTGATGAAGCGGCACAATCCTGATGAATACAACCTGCAATTAAACACGCTGAAAGCACAGCACCTTGAACTGAATGAATACTTTTCCCATGTGATTGATGACGATATGCACGCCATTATCAAAGACATCAGGAATGCCCATAAAGGCGATATTGATTCTGCCCCTCCTAAGACCATAACCGAATATTGGGAAGAAATTCTTGAAAAAGCTGAAAACTTTGCAGGCACTTCCAAACAGAAACTTGCTTACATATTCACCCAATTTCTAAAGATTAAACCAACCGAAAAGAATATTGATGATATGGCAGATATGCTTGGACAGTCTGAAATCTTAGAACCTGATGCAAAAAAACGCCGGAACAGTGCGAAAAGGAAACAGTCTAAGGACTAAATAACTGCAAAACAAAAGGAACTGCATCTATCCGCAATTCCCTGTTACTGTAACCATATTTTATTATTCCTCTGTCTTAACCAGCTCCACCACATCATTCAAATTGCAATCCAGCGCATCACAAATCCGTATTAGTGAGTCCATAGAGTTGTGCTGCCCCTTGTTCATGTTGGCAAGTACATTTGTGGTAAGCCCTGCTTCAATACGCATTTGGCTCTTAGTCATTCCCCTCTCTAAGAGCAAATGCCACAGAGGTAAGTAACTGACTTTCCGCATAGCAACCCTCCATTGTTCGGCTAATTTTTCCTGCCCGTTTTCTGTATCTGTTTTGTTTATTCTATCAGAGATATTGCCTTTTATCAATCAAATCTTGACTGTTGACGGTATTTCCTGTTGTTTTGCCAATCATATTTTTGCTACACCTATTTGGGTATGAAGTGCTTCATGCCCTGGCTTTTTGCTCATGTGAGATAAAGAAGTAAAAGAAGTGTAAAAAATTTTGCCGTTCCCTGTCCGGCTGACTGCCGGACGGGTCGGGCTTTAGTCGGGCAGTTCTACCTTGCCGACAAAAGAGTAATAGATTTCGATTCAATGTTAACAACCTAACTCAAGCAACTACAACATATTGTGTTTTTCTTTTAATTGGCACGGGGTTCCCTG
>NZ_RAZG01000079.1 GCF_003612565.1 Roseburia sp. 1XD42-69
GCAGTTTATGCCTCCATGCGGACATACAACCTAACTTCCCCTGTCAAACTTCATGACAAACACCCCCTTTCGCTGCCATCCACTAATAATACGAGCCAGCCTCCAAAAAAGTTTCATTTCTATCACCTACATCCGCCCCTCGCCTCCGGGCAGACCGCAGAGGCAAAGCATTATGCGCCTCTGCGGAATAGGGTGTAACGGTTACATCTGTATATCCAATTACGCCTCTTTACGAATGCCAAACATACCATTCAGCATGGATAACACTTTCTCCATGCTGCTTTCCTTGGAACCGGAAGTCTTGTAGGCATCCCTCCATTCCTGCGCCAGCCTTTTCATTTTCGTTCCGGCTGTTTCTGGGGCATTCCCATCTGTCCCCTGCGGCTTTTTATTGTTTTTTGAGGAAAGCCCTTTCCCTCCTTCAGTTCTGAGCCTCTTAAACTCGCCCTCAATCATTCCCTTAGCATCCGCCCTGTCCGCCATCTTCTGGAATGCCCGGTCAAGCCCGCTTAATTCTTCTTCCATTGTCATTTTGCGGAAACCCGTCTCTGAATTTTCATCCTCCACATAACGCTCCCTTGTGCCGTCCTGGTAGCCCCGCACGATTTCATCATAAAGGTTGCCATACGCCCTGACGGAATCCTCCATCTGGTCTGCAATGCCGTACGCACTGCCTGCCCTCTGCCCTTGCAGCTTTTCCATTTCCCCGGCCAGTTCGCCGCCATAGGCGTTTGCAGACAGTGCGCTTGCCGCCTGCTTTGCCTGCCTTATAACGCTCTCCTTGTTCCCTTTTACAACAACCCTGCCCGATATCCCTTTTTCACGGGTCTGTTTCCGATAGTTCTCAATTCCCTCCTGCGAAATGGAAACTTTCACCGCATTGTCCGCCTTCGGTTGCGGCGCATCCTTTTCCTTCTCCTGCGGACTGGCCAATCTGCTATTCTGATACCATCCGCTTGCTGCACCCGCCCGGCTTATATTTCCCTCTATATTTACTGACATATCAAATCCTCCATTTCCAAATTTACGCCCTGAAATCCACTCCGCCGAGCGTCCCATCAAGCTGGTCTAAAATGCTTGTGTCAAAGGCATCTCCCGGTTTCCATCCCGGATTGTTCTGTTTTACCAATGCCTCTAAACGGCTTCCATAATCCCCTGCCATTCTGTCCAATGTCCACGAAGCAGAACTGCGCTGTTTTGAAGGAAGAGTGTTTAAATACTTATTGATGACATCGTTTCTTCTGGTTCCTTCCGGTATGCTTTTTCCATTGGTGCTGATAAAATCCTGTTTTACCACCTCTGCCAGTTCCGTCTTTACTTCATCTGACACAGACACAATTTTTTTCCAGTCACTTCTCCCCGATATACATCTGTCCGCCTGCTCTTTTGACATCCATGGAATACCGTTCTCATCATAATATAAATTGCTGTGCTTATGCTTTACCCCTCCGCTAATAGCAGCACCCATCTGGTTAGATATACTTGTTTTATTTCCATTCTTCTGCGAAAACAGTTTATTCAAAAGGGAATACTGCGAAAGTCCTCTCAGATTGTTACTGCTGATATTCATATCACAACCTCCTCTTATATCTTCAAGTCCAGATTCGCACCAACCTGCGGCTGATCTTTTACTGTGGTTTTTCCTGCATCCTTTTCCTGGGCAGCTTCGATAATTGTCCGGATATCTGTATCATTCAGATAAACCGTTCCGCCTTTGGAATCAGCCATTTTTTCATGTAAAAGCCGCTCTGCTTTGTTCGGAGTTACTGTTCCATCCTCTGCTTTCTCCGTTTTCTTTTCTTCTAATGTTTCCTCTAATTTTACTTTCTTTTCGACTGCCTTTTCTTTCGTTTTTTCAATCAGTTTCTCGGAATTTTTCCGTCTTTCTTCCCGGAGCTTGTCGCTCATATTCAGCATAAAGTCATTTCTGACAAGGGCAATCTGGCGGTATTTTCCGTTTTCATCTATATAATCATGCTTAAATACCACACTCCATCCACTGGCATTCATTACGCTGTCCAGCATATTCACCGCCGATTCAACACCTTTAATCAACTCTTTCATTTCTTTTTCCTTCTCCGGATCATTCTGCATCTTTTTCAAAAGCTGCGGATTGATCGTCAATGTTTTGCCGCTTTTAGCTGTTGAGAAAGAATTCCCAACCTTAAGTTCCACACTTGGAACAAGTTTTTCCAGTTCGTCCATATACTCCGATGTGCTTCTTGGCTTGCTGCCCCCTGCTGTTTCTGATGTGTTTTCTGTTTCCTTCTTTTTTGTGCTGCCTGCCGCAT
The DNA here is from genome assembly GCF_003612565.1 of Roseburia sp. 1XD42-69. GTDB lineage: Bacteria > Bacillota > Clostridia > Lachnospirales > Lachnospiraceae > Roseburia_B. The sequence goes on from NZ_RAZG01000079.1 coordinate 2,292, forward strand.
TGCTCTGTGCCGCATAGCTACTGTAATTGTTTGTAATCTCCATTGCCATAATTTTTTCCTCCTTGATAATAAAATTTTTTGAAATCCATTTCTTTTACACGAAATGCTTATAACATTTTAAGTAATCCAAAATACCAGTCGTCCGTGATGCTTTCATATGGAATCCGCACTACTTCATCCTCTGAATTGTTTTCATAAATACAGCTTTCTGCTATGCCAGTTAAACCTGGAAGTTTATAAAACCCGCCGAAAACAATCCAAACCTCTCCTTCTGCATTGTTTTCTTCTAAAAAATCCTCAAATGCCTCGCTGTCTACATAAACGTAGCTGTCATCATATGAGATCATTTGCTGAATGCTGCTGTCATTGTTTGAAATGACAGTGCTCTGCCCATCAGCATATTCATATACCAGTATGTTTTCATCATTACTATAACGTGCATAGGAATGGCTATGTACCGCCAGCAGCATAATTACAATTATTAGAGAAGCTATGGCTGCCGCGCCCATGCACATCCTTTTACGGTATGGGCGGAAACCTGCAATCTCGCCCATCCGCCTTTTCATGTCTGCAAATTCCATTTCCCCGGCATAGGTGACGGCAGGCGGCGTACCCTCTGTCCCGGAGCGTAGCAGTTTCAGGGTTTTCAGCAACACCATTCCATATTCATGAGCCGCCCTCCCGCTGCCCTGTATGCACACCCTGTCACAGATATCCTCCATATCTGCCCGGAACTGTTTCTGGCAGACTGTCAGGAACGGGTTCACCCACAAGAGGCACCGCAGGACGTCCCATGCAAACCCAAACCACAAATGCCCTAACCGGATATGTGTCCGCTCATGCTGAATGACAGACCTTAATTCCTCCCTGCTGTAGCTCTCCAGCATTACCTTTGGGATGACGATCTTCGGTGCAAACAGCCCCACAGTAAACGGCGTCACATTCATGTCTGTAATCCTGACTTGCATATTATCCAGAGAAACCTTTTCCATCCCGGCAACCGACTTCCGGAGGCGCAGCCGCTTTCCGAATATACAGACAGCAGCTATAAGGATGCCCGCCATATAAATGCGGTCTGCCCACAGGCAGGTCATGGTTCCATGCGTTATCCGTCCTGTTATTCTCACCACTGCCTTATTCTCATAAAACATCTTCAGCTTTCCAAGGAACGGGATGAGCAGGAAGGATGACCATAGCAGCCCCCTTATGAATGTCCGTCTTGAAAAAAGCATCTTCCGGAGCAGCATCACAAGCCCGATCAGCACAAAGGAAAATGCCGCACACCGTACAAGCTGGGTAGTGTAATATGCCGCGCTGAAATCCAAAAGGCTGCCAATCCATGACCAGTCAGGCATGGGCTCCACCCTCCTTATCCGTGGATTCTGTCCCCCGCTCCCTGCTTTTCTCCAGAATCTCCTCCAGCTCTTTTATCTGTTCGTCTGTCAGTGCGAAGCTCTGCAGCAGCGCCGCCATCGCATTTGTCCCGCTGCCGGAAAAATAGCTGTCCACAAACTTCCTGCTTTTCTCCTTCACGCATTCCTCCCTTGACCTCTGCACATAGTAGTGGTAAACCCTCGAATCATGCTCATCCACCGTGTAGCCGAGGATGTCTTTCTGGTTCAGGCGGTTCATCAGCACCCGCACCATCCTCATCGACATATCCACAGTCCCCTGCATCCTCTTGTAGACCTCGGAGGATGTCAAAGGCTCCCCACACGCCCACAGGACTTCCATGATCTGCCATTCACTCGGTGTAATCTCTTCCTTTGCCATACCGTTTCCTTCCTTTCGTTTTATTTCGTCACTTTATATATCGGTCAATTATTGTTAATTGTTAAGAGCCGTTGACGCTTTTATATGATATGGGTATGGACAGAGGACAGATCATAGTTAAGCACTTCCCCTCTTTCCAAGTAATTTCCGGCCTGCCTGCAGAAATAACAGACCGCCGCATATAGAGAATAAGTCCACAGCGGCGGTCACTACTCGGTTACTTTGGTTTCAATTTTGCTTCTACCAACTCCTTATGGTAAAAATAATTTATATGTTTTATTGAATGTTCAGCGCAATATTCTTCAATCTCAACGGAAAGATTGTTCCAAAACCCCATGTTCCCTTTTACATATATTTCATCATATAATTCCACTAATTGTGGGTAGGCATTTTTTATGTAGCTGAGGATATCCTGTTTATAACTCCCACGCAGGTTCAGATTTTCAAACCAGTATCCATCCACGAATCTGTGTGTTTTTACTATTATTTCCTTATAATCTGTTATGCCCGGAAAGATGGGCGACATGAACAAAACGGTATATATGCCGTTCTCATGCAATGTTTCTATCGTTTCAAGCCGTTTTCCGATGCTGCTGGCACGATCCATATCACTTTTAAACTGCTCATCCAATGTATTGACCGAAACCGAAACTTTCAGATTTTTACACTGTTTCAATAAATCAATGTCCCTTAAGATCAGTTGGGATTTCGTTGAGATATTCAGTTCACAATCTATGGAAATCAACTGCTCCAATATCTTCCGTGTATTTTCGTATTTTTCCTCAAATGGGTTGTAACAGTCCGTTACGGATGACAGGAATACTGACTTTCCCTGCAGTTTCTTTTTGCTTATCGGCTTGTCACACCGCTTAATGTCAATAAAGCTCCCCCATGGCTCGCTATGGTTCGTAAACCGCTTCATAAAACAGGCATAACAGTACCTGCACCCATGAGGGCTGCCCACATAAGGGTTTATCACATAATCGCTTGACGGAAGGTTTGATTTTGTAACCAGATCTTTTACTACTACTTCTTTTTCTACCATGTTCATAAGATAGTCCCTCCGTGGAACATACAGGCATATACCTTTTTCTGCCTGCAATATATCCGTTCCTCTCCTGAAAAACATTCAAAATCACCCTGCACTTGGCACTGGTACATATAATCGCCTTTCTGATAGAATTCCGGCCCTCGGAACGGCATGGAAACCGACACATGAGAAAGCGCTTCTTTCAAAAATATAATATCAAAATTCTCATCCAGGCTCTCCCCGTAATAATTCATAGCCCACACTGCATGATTCCTTATCCAGACTCGTTCCCCGCCTATGAATTTCTGCCCGCCAAGGTAAGTATCCATATACAGGTAATCACCATCTTCATAACGGAAATCGTGGGAACCAGGCTGTGACGGCATGATTTCATTTTCACCCGTGATATATGTGTTATTTTTTGCCCTGACTAAAAAAATTCTGATATCCTGCATAGGATATTTCTGTTCACAAAAAAGACTGATTGTACAGATATCATTTTCCTTCACAAGCCTGTCTATGGAGACTTTAAAAATCTCACTAAGCTGTATAAGGTTCTGAATATCCGGAAAAGACTGTCCATTCTCCCATTTTGTTATAGACTGTCTTGATATATCCAGCCTGTTAGCAAGTTCTTCCTGTGACAGTTTCATATTTGTTCTTAGTAATTGCAATTTTTCTTTAAATTCCATTCTGACATCCTCCAGGCATTCATTATACTTGAGCGTTTTTCCATAATCAATCCACCTATACGTTCCAATCCGGCAACTGTTGGTTGCTTTCCAAAAAACAATTCTTCACTCTCTCTAAATTGAAAGGGGCGAATGCCCCGCAAGGCGGCACAAACGCAAACCGCTGTGTCAGCATATTAACTCTGTTTCCCCCGCTTTCCAATACGCAGACCGCCGCATATGGCGGTCTACCATAGCGGCGGTTAGCTTTTGTATTATTTGGCATTTTTATTATTTCCGTTTTTTCTTGATGATATGGACTACCACAGCGATAACAATGATTGCTGCAGTGACGCCAAACAGCGGCAGCCATGTATCAACAATGCTTTGAAATACAGCATCCCATTTAATGTTTTCCGGCATATCCTTTACTCCTCCATTCGTTTATTTTGATGTTCTGTCACCATCCGTTTGCAGGACAGATAGGTAGCGATAAAATAGCTTCCATATACCATAAGGAATATCACAACTGTGAAAACCATATTGGTTGAAATATGGATATTCATAAATTCCTCTACAATCTCCATTGCTTTCCCCATCAGGACAGCAGAATAAATACCGGCGACAGCAAGCGGGGCCGCAAAGAAAATAGCTGTCTGGAATAACAGGGTACGGTTAACCTGTTTCTTTCCTGCCCCCAGCTTCTGGAGCAGTCCATAGCGGTAAATGTTATCCGTTGTCTCCGTAAGCTGTTTCAAAGCCAGCAGTGCGGCGCAGATCAGCAGAAATATCAGGCCGATATAACAGCAGAGGAATGAAACCAGTGCATTTAACCCATAGAACATATCGTACATCATGTTCTTTTCCGCATAACGGTAACCGCAGGTATCATCCAGCCCAATCGGGATCATTTTCTGCAGAACCGCATCCGAATCAGCACCTGGCCGGTATTGCACCAGAAGTACATTGACGTCTTTCGTAAGGCTGCGGGCAACCGCATCCGGAACAACCAGTGTCCCCCGGTCATTGTTCCCGACAGAAGTCATAAAATAGGTCTCCTCTAAAACCGTATCAGACGCCCTTTGCAGAGGAATTCCGGCCAGCACGAAATCTGCATGGTTTTCCAGTGCTTTTTCCACATACTGAAAAGTCCCCTTGTAATTACAGTTCAGCAGATACTGATCTTCTGCCAGCGTGACAGGCTCTTTCCCCTGCATTGCCAGGGCACGGTTAAAATCCGAGACACCCAGCACGGATACACCACTTTCTAAGATTCCTTCGTCAATGGGCCACAGCTTAACATTCTGGCCTGCAAACAGGGTGCCGTAAGTAAAATCTGCCTCATAAATGCTGATCTGCTCCATATTTTCCGCAATGCCCGATAAATCGGTATCTCTGGATACAAGATATTCCAATATGCTGCCGTCCCCGTCCATGCTCACATCAGACAGCACATTCAGGTCGTAGGGCGTGGCAGACTTTGAAAGCCCATTCATGGCAAGCGCGGTACTTACGCCAACCGATACCGCACAAATCGTTACTGTGAGCAGTCCGCAGACAATCGTCATAATAAAATAATTCGTGCGTATCTTACTGCCAACCTGACGGACAAGGAATGTGTTCAGCCCCTTAAGATAAAGGCTGCTGTTTGCCCGGAGCATCCGGACAAGCACGGTAGACAGGGAATAGAAAAAGAGGAATGTCCCTGTTACAAGCAGGATGGCCGCCGTCTGAAAAGAGCGGTTCTCCCGTGAGGGCAGTATACCATTTTTGTAGAACATCGCCCCGGCAGACAGAATACACGCCAAAGAAACAAAGAACAGCAGCACGGGCAAAAAGCGGCTCCGGCCCTGTGACGTTTCATTTTTTCTGCCGGCTGTCAAAAGGTCAATCAACTGCACACTGGAAACAGACCGCACATTAAAGACCATGACAAGCAGAAAAATCACCGCAAAACAGAACGCAGTCTTCCTGAAAGCGCCCACGGAAAAGACAAGCTGAAACTTTGAAATCTCAATGGCAAACAGCTTTAAGGCGACCAGGGAGATTCCCTGCGACAACGCAAAGCCAAGGCATAAGCCTGTCACCAGTGCAAGCATCCCGACACACAGCGTTTCCCCTGCGAATATCCGGGAAATACGTCCCTTCTTCATGCCAAGCACCATATAGATACCCAGTTCTTTTTTCCTCCGCTTTAATAAAAACTGATTCGCATAAATGATCAGAAACGCAAGGACAACAGCAATCAGCACCGTCAGGGTAGAAAGCAAGATGCCGAGCTGGTCATAAAGAAGCGTTTTCGTCATGCCCATTTCTGAAAAAGCCGGCTGGTCTGAAACAGAATTAAATGCGTAAAAAACGCTCACCGAGATCATAAGGGTCAAAAAGTAGACCAGGTAATCCCGGATATTTTTCCCCACATTTTTCATGATCAGTTTACAAGAGGTCATTCTGCTCACCTCCCAAAACGGAAACCACCTCCAGAATCTTTGCAAAAAACTCTTTCCGGCTGTCAGCGCCGCGGTTCAGCTCCTGAAAGATTTTCCCATCCTTTATAAACAGGATGCGGCGGCAGTAGCTTGCAGAAAAGGCGTCATGTGTCACCATGAGGATTGTTGCGTCAAGGCGTTCATTCAGCTCCGTCAGCATGCCAAGCAGCATCCGGGAGGAATTGGAATCCAAGGCACCGGTGGGTTCATCGGCCAGAACCATTGCGGGGTCTGTCACCATTGCCCTTGCCGCCGCCACCCGCTGCTGCTGTCCGCCCGACATCTGGTAGGGGTATTTATCCAGCACCTCGCAGATTCCAAGTGCTTCTGAAATCCGGGTCACTTTTCTCCTGATCTCTGCCGGCTTCACCCCTGCGATAGATAGCGAGAGGGAGATATTTTCATAAGCGTTCAGCGTGTCCAGAAGGTTAAAGTCCTGAAAAATAAAGCCCAGCTTCTTCCCGCGGAAATCCGCAAGCTGTGAGCCGTGTAAGGCGGTGATGTCTTTCCCGTCTACAAAAATATGCCCGCTTGTCACCGTATCGATCGTGGAGATACAGTTGAGAAGCGTTGTCTTTCCGGAACCGGAAGCCCCCATAATGCCCAAAAACTCACCTTTGCAGACCTGAAAGGAAATATGGTCTACGGCTTTTGTCAGGCTTCCCTTGTTGCCGTAATACTTTTGGATATCATCCACCTGCAAGATTGCATCGTTCATCGTTTGTTTGTCTCCTTTCCAAAAGGGTAATCCCTATTGCACCCCTAATCTACCATACCGATTGGAAGCCTGCCATTATTTTAGATTACATTTTCATTACCAAAATGTAAGGAAACAACGGATGCCAGGCTTCGCCAGACATCTTTATGTTAAGCAAAAAGGCGGGTCATAATCCCGCCTCCTGCAAGTAGCTTTCCCGTGGGAAAGTCAAGGTGACTGCCGTCCCCTGCCCCGATTCACTTTGGATGGTAATGCCAATGTTCATTTTACCGCAGAGCTTTTTGCAAAGGTACAGGCCGATTCCTGTAGATTTGGAGTAGCGACGTCCATTATCCCCGGTGAAGCCTTTATCAAAGACACGGGGCAGATCCGCAGGGGATATGCCAATCCCATTGTCCGAAATGATCAGCCGGACAGCATTCTGCTCCGCATCTGCCGAAAACGAGACCTGCAGGTCCTCAGTACGGTACTTGATTGAATTGGAAATAATCTGGCCGATGATAAAGGAACAGCTTTTCATATCTGCACAGACAGGAATGTCCAGTCCGCTGAAAACAGGCCTGCCTCCCGCCTGGATCAGCGGCTTTGAATAAGTCTTCAGGGCAGAATTTACAAGGGCCTGCAGGGTCGTCTTTTCCACCTTGAAATCTTTTTCCACTGCCGCAGAGCGGGCGTAATATAGTACCTGTTCCACAAAGCCATCTATCCTGCGCAGTTCATCATCAATCCGCAAGGTGGTGGGATTTTTATGGTTCTCAACGATCAGGCGGGCGGCAGCAATCGGCGTCTTGATCTCATGTACCCATGAATCAAGGTATTCCCGGTATTCCTGACTGTTCTGTTCCGCATCCGCCAGCCGGTCATTTTGGTACTTGTTACAGCGTCTGAGTATCTCATCCAATATCTGTCCGTCTAAAAAATCGGGGCGGACAAGGATTTCCCCAATCAGCGTTTTTTCCTCCAGCCTGTCCAGAATTTCCCATAACTGGTTATAATAGTTCCTCCTGCGCCAGTAACCATATAGAAAAGCGCATACAAAAGCCATAAACAGAATGCTTTCCACAAAGAGGATAAAAATCATTGGTGTTTCGATCAGCCAGAGCAGCGCAAAAACAAGCAGCCCTGACACTGACAGGCAAAGGAAAGAAAAAATGTGGTCTGCCGCATAATCCTTCACTTTCATACAAGATACCCCAATCCACGCTTTGTTTCCAGATAATCAGGAAGCCCGATTTCTGCCAGTGTCTTCCGCAGACGGACAATATTTACATTAAGCGTATTTTCATCAATGAATTCTTCGCTCTGCCATAGGTCATCAATAATGGCATCCCGTGGAATGATATTCCCTTTGTTTACCATCAGCAGGCGCAAAATTCCCATTTCATTCTTTGTAAGTTTCTTATTCTGGCCGTTATGGCTGATCTCCGCCTTTAATAAATTCAAAGTCAGCCCCTTATGGGTAAGCACCACGCTGTCCTGTGCTTCGCCAGCCCTTGAAAGAAGTTTCTGTATCCGTGCCAGCAGCACCTGTGCATTGTATGGCTTGGATACAAAATCATCCGCACCGATATTCAGGCTCATCAATTCGTCAAAGTCTGTGTTCCTGCTGGTAAGCACAATGATAGGGACATGGGAGCTTTGCCGGATTTCCCGGCACACCTGGAATCCGTCCTGGTAAGGCAGGTTGATGTCCAGCAGAATCAGGTCTGCCCCGGAAGCAAGCGCAAGCTGTGCTATATCATGAAAATCGTCACTGCTCTCACATTGAAAACCATATTTTTCAAAAAAATGTGTTAACTCTTTCCGAATAGGAACTTCGTCCTCAATTATAAATAATTTCATCTCCGATTTCTCTCCCTTGTTTTATTCTGCCAGCAATCGGCTTCTCCACTGCTTTTAGAATCAGCCAGACAGTTCCAGCCTTTTCATTGTTACCCTTTCATTCCATCTCCCTGAACGTGCCGGCCATTCCTCCCACAAGGCTCCACTGGCGCTGCATATAGGATTTCAAACTTTCCGTGCCTTGCCGATATGCCTCCCGGACTGTTTCCTATTACTTCGGCAGAAAACCGTTCCCCCTAAAGCAAAAGCGTCCTCTGAATTATACCATAAAATTTATCTGTTTTTCACCCAGTGGCACGAAATGACTATTTTTCGGGAATGGAAAGCAAAAAAGAGCCATTGCACAGCCCTTTTCTCCAGTTATCATTTTCAATTTTTCTGTATACTATCACGCAAAACCCCAAACTATCACGGAAACTCATATACAAACACGAAAACTCCATGCAGTTTCCGTGTTTGTATCATATCCCCCGTTTTTCAACAGCATTTTCCGTCAAACTAATACGCCTTTCAGCCAAAACCGCCAATATCCTACTCCTTTTTACCTTTCCGTTTTATACTATCACGGAAACCCCCGACTTTTGCGTGAAAGTATACTTTTGCCTGATAGTACGATTTTTTCCCCTATCGCCATCCTATCAGCGGCATCCAAAAACAAAAAAATTGGGGCCCACCACCCACCGTGATGAACCCCACCAAGCCTTAAAAACCTTGATTTTAAGCCATTCTTCCATACTTTCGCCTGCGAGTACCCAAATTCCTATGGCATCAATTGGAAATAGCCGCCTGGGCGGCTGTTAAATATTTTTTATCACACCCAGCATAAGACTCTGCCCCGCCCCATTCAAACCTTTTAACGATTCCTGCTATCGTTAAAAAGTGGTGCAAAATCAAAAAAACGAAACTGCTCCCGCCACAGAAAAAAGGCTCAAAAAGCAAAAAAATAAAACCGCAGAACCCGCGAAATGCCTTATTTTCAGGCATTTCCACAATTCCGCATTGTATCAATTTCGTTGTTGCGATGTTTCCTTGTACCTGTGGACATTTTCCTGATAGAATTCTAAAATTTCTATCGTTACTTGTGAGTTAAAAGTTTGTACCACTAAGAAGCCAGAAAATCCCAGTGTTTTTCTGACTCTTCCTGTAGCTCA
>NZ_RAZG01000080.1 GCF_003612565.1 Roseburia sp. 1XD42-69
CAGCTTTGTGGAATATCCAGTCTCCGACTGTCAATATGCCGGAGGTTACGAGGAATATGGAGAATAATATTACTGTCCAGGTAGGTGATATCAACATGCACGGCGTGAACGATCCAAAAGCATTCGGACAGCAATTACGGGATGAGATTTGTAAAAATGGCAAATCTACAAAATGTATGGCAGTAGCAATAGGTGCTCATTTCCAAGGAAAAGGTATTGGAAACGCAAGGTTGTACAGATAATGTTACATTTACAGGAGGGTGTGTCATACACTCTCCTATTTTGATGGAGGAAGAATGTTTAACATACTAAAAAGAAGAAACAAAACTTTAAAAAGAATCAATGAATCTTTAAAAAAAGAAAACGGAGCTTTAAAACAGGAACTATCTCTGTATGATTTGGATAAATTGAATGGCCAGTTGGAATTATGCAAAGGTGCTTATCAGGAATATAGAAAACTGAATGATGAATTATATGGCTTAAAAATGGAGTATAAAAAATTGATCCGTGAAGTTGAATGTATGAAAATACTTTGAGATGGCGAGGTTGTAATTCATGGCAAAAATGAAATTTGATAAACAGTACTGTGTGGAAATCCCCACTCTTCTGCTCCAGAACAGAAATTTTGATACTTATGGCAACATTGTAAATTTTACAGATTTAGCTTATACGGAAAATTTCAATTCACCTAATGAATTGTCATTCAATATAGTAAATGAGGATAATTTAAACAAGGATAATTCTTTAGCAAAGTGGGATGATATTGTAGATTTCCGCATTTTGTATGTACCAGAATTTGAAGAACGCTTTGAGATAAAAGTGGATACAGAACAAGATTCACAACATATAAAAACTGTCAAGGCTACATCTTTATGTGAATCAGAATTGTCACAGATTATTTTGAGAGACATAGAAATAAATACGCCGGATGATATCTTAAATCCTCTGTATGATGAAAACTTTCCTACTATATTTTACAGGAATCCAGAATATTTTGATACCATGGATTGGGAGAATGAAAAATACCAGGGTAAATATAAAGACTATGACAATGACAGGAAGAAAAATTTATTAAAACATTCTTCTCTGCTTCATAGGTTATTGGAAAAGGCACCGCATTATAAAGTCGGGCATGTAGACAAATCTTTACAGAACATCCAGCGTGAATTTTCTATTAACGATTCTGCTGTCTATGATGTTTTAAGCGGTGAGATTTCAAAGGAATTTGGATGCATCTTTCTTTATGATTCTATGTCCAGGACAATCAATGCTTATGATATGTATAATACATGTAAAGACTGCGGATACCGGGGGGATTTTTCTGACGTATGCCCGGAATGTGGAAGTAAAAATGCAGATGGACAGATTGGGGAAGATACCACGGTGTTTATTACAGTGGAAAACCTTGCAAATAAAATAAGCATTGAGACAAATGCAGATTCTTTAAAAAACTGCTTCTATGTTGAAGGGGGAGACGATTTAATGAGTGCGGCAGTCCGTTCCTGTAATCCAAACGGGGGGCAGTACATATATAGGAACTCACCTGAAATGAAAGCAGATATGCCTAAAGATTTATTGCAGAAAATAGAATCTTATGATGAATTATATGAAAAATATATGTCATTGGAAACCAATGAATGCAACAGGTATTTTTTGAATCATCCAGCGGACAATACAGATATCACCGTGAATTATAATGAAGTTGTAAAATATGTTAAAACTAGATTTCCCAATAAGTCTTATCTTGCATTATCAAACCCAATGATAGGTTTTCCTGCTACTACTTCTGCTATGTATGATGTCATTGACTTATATTTATTCCTAAAATCATCCATGATGCCAGAAATTGATATCAGCGGTGATAATATTGAAACATCTATGGAAAATATTGTGAATGGATTTTCGGACGGATTTAAGATAATAGTAGATAATACAACTACTTCTGCTGAGTTTCAAAATGAAATAGCAGTTTCCAATCCTTTTGTATCTGAAGCATCCTATATTGAAAACGCCATTTCCAAAACTGCAAGATTATTTTATAAAAAGGCTTATTATGACTTATCTTTAATAAGAATCAGTTATACTAAAGCAATAAAAGATACAAATGGAAATTTAATAGCTAAAGGATGTTGGATTGGTAAACTTAAACTGGAAAGTTTAACAGAAAAAGATGAAAACGGAAATAGAAAAAGTTTGACAAGTGATGATATTACCATATATGTCAGCGACAACTCTGAACTTTACATTGAACAGTGTATTTACAGGGCTATGGGGGATAAATCCGAACTGGAATCAAAACATCTTACAGGATTACAGATCAGCGATACAGATTTTAAAATACAGTTGGAATACTACTCATTTGACGAATTATCCAATTTAAGTTCAGCATTCAGCACATGTCTGAATTTAATACAGTCAATATTAAATGAGACTAGTATGTCTGATGATTGGAATACAATTGATTTAGTAAGTAAATATACTTCATTTTATAGAAACAGATTGAATTACATTGGTTCTGAATTAGAAAAACGTGATTCGCAATTATCTTACATAAAGACTGTTTATGATTATGAAAACAACTCCGGCATATTATATGAGCTTAGGTTACAGACACAAAAAACTTTGGATCTTGAAACATATCTAGGGGACAGGCTTTGGAAAACATTTCATTCTTACCGCAGAGAAGATACTTACAATAATCCAAATTATATTTCTGATGGCTCATCAAACTCAAAATTGATACAGGATGCAGGGCATTTATTGGAAGCCGCAAATAAAGAACTTTATAAAGCCAGCAGTCCACAATATTCCATTACATGCGACCTGAACAACCTGCTTGAATTGGAAGAATTTAAACCGATAGCAGATCATTTTTGTGTTGGCAACTGGATAAGAATTGGAAACAATGACAAAGTATATAAATTAAGGCTGTTATCTTACTCTGTGAAATATGATGACATCCAATCCATAAATGTCGAATTGTCCACTGTTGAAAAAATCCAGGAAGAAGATTCTGACCTGCAATCAGTTATTAACTCTTCAAAATCACTTTCTTCTACATATAACAGCTTGAAACTCCAAAACGATAAGGCTTCAAACATAATCAATAATTATGTTAAGAATTGGGTTGAAGACGGGCTGAATGCCACGAAAGTAAAATATGTAAATGCAGATAATCAGGACTTGGTTATAGACGGAAACGGTATTTTATGCAGGATGTATGATTACCTCACAGATGATTACCACCCATGTCAAATCAAACTGGTGAATAATGGGTTATATACGACTTCTGACGGATGGAATACTATAGATTCTGGAATTGGGAGAATTAGTTATGTTGACCCAGAGACAGGAAGAAATGTTGACACTTTCGGCGTTATTGCAAAAACTGTAGTCGGAAAGCTTTTCCTTGGTGAAAACCTTGGTATCTATACAGAAAACGGGACACTGAAATTCAACAAAGACGGTTTGTGCATCACCAACGGGAAGAACACGGTACTTATAAACCCAAATGAAGAAAAGTTATTCAAGATATCTAATGCCAAAGCAGACTGCTTTTATACAGACGAAAATGGGAACATCAATGTAACAGGCAATATAAAAGGTTCTTCCTTTACTGGGGGTTCTATTGATATTGGAGACGGCAGCTTTGTCGTAGATACCAAAGGGAACCTGTTTACCAAAGGAGAAATCAACTTATGCAGCAACGGTATCGTTTATGATGGGAAAAGCCTTGAAGTAAAGGGTGTTATTCATGCAAATGGTGGTTCTTTCTCCGGTGATATTATTTCAACCGCAAATATATATGGTGGTTCTTTCAATATAGGTAATGGGAATTATGTAGTTGATAAAAACGGAAATATTACATCTAAGGGGATTTTAAGTTTAGCTGATGGGAACATGGTTTATAACGGTTCCTCATTATCCATATCTGGAAGCATCAACGCTACAGAACTTTATGCAAAAGATGCAGTCCGTCTTTACTCCGGCGCATTGGGAACAAATTTCAAATGCCTGTATGTAGAAAATGAAGGGGATGACACGACCCCCTTACATATCTCCGCCCCGCATTCCTATCAGGTTTTAATTGATTCGCCAGCTTCCTTTACCAAGGATGTTTATATCAACAAAAGAATAATGTCAAGCCTTGGGGAAGTTTTTACAAGTGATACTAATAATAAAATACAAAGATTTGGAACAAGCAGTAATTATACAGATACAACAACTATATTGAGAGGAAATACGATTCGGATATATGCACACGAAGGCGGAGGGGTTTATTTAGGGTCATCTGGTTCAACTGCGATTACATCCGATGAAAATTTCAAAGATTTATTTGATATTCCAAATGAGTATGAGACATTTTTTGACCATCTAAAGCCAACGTTGTATAAATACAAAGATACAAACAAAGAAATGTATCACAGAAAACACATCGGATTTGGCGCAAGGTCTGTGAAAGAATCCCTTGAAAAAAGTGGCCTTACAACAGAGGATTTTGCAGGAATCATAATAGAAAAGGATGCCGTTGTTCCCTCTGAAGAATCCGGGGATGGTACAGATGTGAAATATGATGAACTGTATTCTTTAAGGTATGAGGAATTTATTGCATTAAACACATATATGATCAAGAAGTTACAGGATAAAATATCTGTATTAGAAAACAGGATAGAAAAATTAGCTTGATAAATGTGGAGGAAATAATCAAATGAAAATAATAGGAAGTGAATTTTTAAATATTTGCGATGCTTTTTCACGATTAATAACAAAAGAAATGAACTTAAATACCGCATGTTCTATTGCGAAAAATATTAAAGAAATGGATGTTGTTAAAAAAGTTATTGACAACAAAAGAAACGAAATTATAAAAAGATACGCAAAAAAAGATTCAGAAGGAAATGTTATTACAAAAAATGATGGCAGTATTGAAGAAATAACAAACATAGAAGAATTCAATTCAAAAATGTCTGATTTACTATCTCAGGAAATTGATGTTGACATTTCTAAAATTTCTAAATCCGATTTGAGAAATATAACAATCTCTCCTATGGATATATTGTCATTAGAAAAATGTTTGGAGGAATAGCATGTATGCAAAAGACTTTGAATATGATGGTCAATTATTATCAGACTATGGACTAATTCTTTGCAATTTTGATAGTAACAAAGGTTTGGAAACTGTATCTTCTGGTGCGGATATTTCATTTAACCAATTCAGCCCATCTGGTGGCAATCATTTTTTGATTGGGTCTTCCACATACGACAGTGCATATACTGCTACATTCCAAATATGCCGTAATCCCTGTCTGGTTTCTTCACAAGATGAAATGGTGATTTCAACGGAAGAGATTTCTGCAATCCAACGGTGGTTATGTAGAAAAAAATACTATAAATTCAAAATAATACAGGAAGATTATGAAGATTTATATTTGAACGTTGTATTTTCAACAAAGCAGATAGAGTTACAAGGGGAAGTTATTGGTTTTGAATTAACATTACTTACCGATGCTGATTATGGATATTTAGAGGATGTGTCTGTTGAATATAATTGTTTAGCAGACACACCTTTCTATTTTTATGATATTTCTGATGAGGAGGGCTATATTAGACCTAATCTTGAAATTACTTTTCTTGAAGATGGAAAAAATGAATTTGTAAATGATGAACTGATAAAATCTAAAGTTTTTAAATTGCAGCATTGCGAAGAAGATTTATTAGATCATAAAATTACAGAAATACAAAATTGTTCTTATAATGAAAAAATAGTAATTGATGGCAAAAATCAACTCATATCTACCTCATTTCCTGAACACCAACTTTCTAATGATTTCAACTACACTTTTCCACGACTATATAGTATTTATAATGGGCTGCTCGACAACGGCACTAAAAATATATTTATCACAAATATAGACTGCAAAATCAAACTGTCCTACTCTCCTATTAGAAAAATTGGACTGTAGTTGACTGGAAAGGAGATTTTTATAAGTTGAGTTTTACTTTACAGCAAAATAATATCGTAATTGATTTATCACTTCACAGATCTGTAACAGTGCATATGAGCCAGTATGACTTAAATTCCAGACCGATAAATATTACTGTAACAGATAATAGAAAACCATATCCTATCAGCCAGACGGCAACCGTAAGATATCAAGTACATAAACCAGATGGCACTTTTATTGATGACATAAACAATGTAACGATTAATAATGATGGAACTGTAACCATTATTCCAAGCGAGCAATTTACATCGACTCCTGGAACATTGGAAGCACAGATAAAAATTTATGAAGATGGGAAGATTATATCTCCTCTTTGTTTTAACATCATCGTTGAAAAATCGCCCATAGATAATGATGAAGTCATGTCGATGGTAACTGTTAATGTCATTGATGAATTGTTATCTAAATTAAAAATTGTAGACGAATGTGCGAAACATTTAAAGAATTATGATAACCCACATACTGTAACTATGAATCAGGTAGGAGTATTCACAATAAGTGATGTAGATATAAATGGAATGTTCAATGAATGCTTTGATATCAATGATGGAGGTGAAGAAAATGAATGAAATAAGTAATGATGAATTTTTAAATAAGCATGGGTTTTTAACTCTTCTATCTGTCATCAAAGAACATTGGGCTAAAATCGTAAGACGTGGACAGCCGAATGGTGTTGCTGAATTGGATGAAAACCGGTTAATTCCATTAGACAGAATCCCAAAAACCGCCTTGGACAACCTTGTCAAAGTTGAAAATAATGAACAGCGTCTGTTGCTGACAAAAAAAGATGTACAAAACGGAGATAGTGTATTAGTTTTAGATGACGGCTCAGATGAACATTTAGAGAGCCTTTATCTTGTTGTAGATGATACACAATTGGATCGTGAAGATGGGTATGTTTTTTATCATTCTTCTGTTACTTGGTCTACAGTAATGCATAAACCTGAAAATTTTGTGTTTTACGGAGATAAAAACAGTGAAGTGGTAGATATTCCTCTTGGCACAGATTATGTGACAGAATCTATGCTGGGACAAGCCATAACTAATATATTAGATGAAAAATTACAGGATTTGTATAAATTAATAGGAACAACAGATATTAGTGGGTTTGGAGATGGCACTATAACAGGAATACTTGATGAACTAAATTCAAATACGCCTATTCTGATTCAATCGAAAGATGAACCATCAAATTAGCCAACATGTTATATAGAAGGTGATTAAATGAGTTTAAATATTAAAAAAGGAATAATTGATTATATACATAAAGACTCTAAAAGTGGTACTATAATCTTTCCACGTACTTTGGCATCTGCCGTTTATGATAAAAACGGCGAACCAATCAGTAATAAGTTAAATACAGGAATGTATAAAGAAAGCGACACCAAAGACAATGTCATTACATTTGAAAGTGGCGATTCTTCATCATTTGATTCCTGGACAGATATAGATATATTAGAAAGCGGAGAAACCCATAAAAGTATTTTTAAAAAATTATCTACAATGATTAAAAATGTCCGCTATCTTTACAAGTTATTAGGAACTGACGATATATCAAAAATTGGAAATGGAACGGTACGGGGAGCTTTGTGTTCTCTTAACACTGAAACATCAAATTTGGGAAAATCTGTAGCTGATGGTAAATCACTTATCGCCAATACTATCAGCAATATTCCGGGTGGAAATATTTACCTGACTGGCGATAGTAGTTTTGAATCCTTAGCAACGGCAATTAATACAGTTACGAATGAAGTTTCTACTATGAATTATAATAGTGGTTATAATGCAGGACATAGTGCCGGATATAATGTTGGATATAGTGCTGGACAATCTGATGGTTCTGTTGCTGGATACGAACAAGGGCTTACAAATGGTAAAATATATGCAGAATATGGACTCTATAACAACACATCACAAACAGGTTGTTGGATTGCCCTATATTATCAAAATACAGGAAGTAATCAAACAATGCCTTCTCTGATTGAAAATTCTTTATTAGTTTCCGCTAATGGGACTCCCCCGAAACCAATTCCAGGATCTGGTATAATGAGCGGCGGCAACTGGGCTACTTTATTATATGATAAACAGATAAAATGGGAAGATTCTGTGTCTGGTGATGATGGCGCAACCTTATTAACTTACTCATATAGAAATATAAGGCTTTTTATTGGACATGGTGATATTAACCAGTGTATTTCAAATCCTAACAAAAATTTGAAGGTACTTAGAGTATTTTAAACAAACAAGAATTAGAAAGCAGGTGATAAATTGTTTTGGATACAAGAAGTAGCAACAAACAAAAACAATGTTGGATACAAATTATTTTATGCTGAAACATTACACGATATAGATTTAATGCCAACAAATGTTAAAAAGGGAATACAAGAAAATGGTGATACCGTTGCTAATCATATATGCAGTCTTGGTTCTGAATGTTTATGTTTAGAAAATGGTGTGCGTTTTATTCTTTCCAATTCTGGTTGGAAAAAAGTTGCCAACCAAGTAATATCTGGAAGTACAGGAGGAAATACTACTGGTGGAGGCGGTTGTAATTGTGAAGGAATAACAATAATTCAAAATGATGATACAGAACCTATTCCAAACAGAGAAATATTGTCACTGTTTAATGATGCTTCAGGAGGAGATTCTGGTAGTGGTTCTACTGGGTCTGACACTGGAAGCACAACTGATAAACTAGATATAGAATCTATCCCACATGAAAAAATTGAAGAACTTTTTAAATAGAAATCAAAGGAACTGTAAAAGGTTTCTTTTTTTATTATACAAAAAAATATATTTTAGGAGGTCATTTATATGGCAAATTCAAACGAAACAACAGTAACAAAGAAACAGTATCTTGATATGGAGGGATTGGCTCTTTATGATGAGAAATCTAAAATCAGAATGGAAAAAGCTATCAACGATGCAAAGTATGATGACACCGAATTGAAAAACAAAATCACTATTTTGAATGGTGATGAAACTGTTGATGGAAGCGTTAAGAAAACTGTCAAAACCGCAAAAGATGAATTGCAGAGTGAAATTGGAACTATTGCAGACTTAACTACTACTGCTAAATCAGATCTTGTATCTGCAATTAATGAAATCAAAGGTTCTGTCGGGGATTCTGTTAAAGTGGGTGCGATTACTGTTGATACCTCTGTTACTACAGAAGGAATGGCAAAATCTTATACTATTAAACAGAATAATGTAAGCGTTGCAACAATTGATATTCCAAAAGATATGGTTGTGTCATCTGGTACTGTTGAGGAAAATCCAGAAGGACAGGATGAAGGTACATACCTTGTATTGACACTTGCCACTGAAAATTCTGACAAAATTTATATCAACGTTGGGAAACTTATTGATATTTACACTGCTCAGGCTTCTGCGACACAGGTTCAGTTAGCAATTAATCCTTCCACAAGAGAAATCAGTGCTACTATCGTGGCTGGTTCTATTGGAACAGTAGAATTAGCAGATGATGCTATTACAACTGTAAAAATTGCAGATGGTAATGTAACAAAAGCAAAACTTGCAGTAGATGTTCAGGATTCCTTAACTAAAGCTGATTCTGCTTTACAGGCATCTGATATTGTTTCTGGTGTTGAAAACGGTACGATTGCCGTGAATGGAACAGATGTAAAAGTAACTGGGCTTGGAAGTGCGGCTTACACTAATGCAGATGCATACGAAGTTGCTGGAGCTGTTAATGCCTTAAAAGAAGGTCAGGTTACTGTAAATCAGAAGAATATTGAAGCTTTACAGACTAAAGTAGAGGATTTGGAGAGTGTGGAATATACGCCGATTACTGAAGCACAGATTAATTCTTTATTCTGTTAATAGTGCTTAGTACTTCTAATAACTGATCAAAAGGGGCTATAACACCATTATATAGTGTTACGGCTCCTTTTTTAATGGAGGTCTTATGAATGAATAAAAAAGAATATTTAGATTTTTCAGGACTTTCAACTTTATTGAATAAACTAAAAAATTGGTTTGTAAGCAAAGAAGAATACAAAGATATGAAAGGTGCAACATCGGATTCTTCTGGACAGTCTGGCTTAGTGCCATCCCCTTCTGCTGGACAACACATATGTTTTCTTTGTGGGGACGGTACATGGGCTGACTTGTCTGCTTACTTTGAAAAAGTTGAATCTTTAGAAAAAGATATTGAATTTTTGAAGCAGTTAATTTCTGATATAGAAGATTTAAATATTTCTACTATTAAAACAAGTGACGGTATGAGTGTTTTAACTGATACCAATGAAAAATTAGTTCTTAATGAGAACATAGATTAAAGGAGGCTATTATATGGCTGGGAAAAAGATAACTGAATTAACACAGGCAAATACTGTTGATGATAGTGACTTATTTATTGTTGAAACTGCAAATGGAACATGTTCTGTTCCTTATTCTTTAATAAAAACACTTTTCCAAAATATGTTGGAAACAAATATAGGAGAGACAAAATCTTTCCCATTTGTTGATTGTGCCGCTTCACACAATGGGATTTTTAGAGGAAAAGATTTAACAAATGTATATACGATTGATGAAATCTGTGAAAGAATTTCTGACGGTACATTTGAGGATTTGTATATTGGTGATTATTTTGATATTACTATCTCGACTGAATATACTGCAAATGAGGTCGTTAGGTGTGTTTTAGCAGGATTTGATACAATTCCATTTTATGGAGATTTGAATTTAGGAAATAATGTATATATAAACATTAACAAACATCATGCGAGCATAGTGACAAAAAACGCATTTACAAAAATGCATTCTTTATATGATACACAATCGGATTCAATCACTAGAGGATTTGATGGTTCAAACCTTCGTAGTGTACTAGATACTTATGGTAGAGCTTTAGATACAAAACTAAATAATCATATCGTACCACATATGAGAATAGTTTCAAAATATATTGATTCTGCCGGAGTTCTTAGAGGCGTGAGTGATTCAGGTGCAAGTTCTAGATATATAATTTCATTACTTTCAGAACGCCAAATATTTGGCACCTCATTCTATTCAAATCCAGAAGAACATGATGCCTGTTCTGTATTTCTCCCATTATTTGCTTTAAATCCATCTGCAATAAACTGTAAATGTGGTGGTGTAAATGATATTATTAAAAATAGTGATGGTGGTTTTGATTCTAAAGATTATTGGTTAATAAATTATGCGGATGGGAAATCAGAGTTTTGTTGTTTAAACCCTTATACTTCCCGTGTTATATTTGACACACCATATAAAAAATCAGGCGTTCGTCCATATTTCTTGATTGGGTAAATTGTAGTAATATAAGAATAGGTTAAGAGATTAGATATTAAAAATTGTTGATAAATAATTTATGGGGATAGCTAACACGGCTATCCCTTATTTTTTACGATTCTGATGTGATTTGTAAATCCTGATAATGAGATTCGGACTCATCAAGGACACCATCTGCCTATCAGCATATTGTCATACGTGCAAGATACTCCTTTCTTATTTTTTAATCGAACATATGTCTGATTACCTTTTTGATTACCTTTTGATTACCATAAAGAAAAAAGCCCTGAATCATCAAGGCTTTTAAAAGCTGGCAACGGGAATCGGACCCGTGACCTCCGCACTACCAATGCGACGCTCTACCGACTGAGCCATGCCAGCATTTGTTGATTGTTTGTCTCAACAGATAATACTATACTATAAATTGTCGAAATTGTCAACACTATTGAAACAAAAAAAGCAGATAACGGGAATCGAACCCGCCTTTCCAGCTTGGGAAGCTAGCGTTCTACCAATGAACCATATCTGCCTAAACCGTATTATAGCATTTTAGAATCAGAATGTCTACCATAAATTTTAATTTTTTCGATTTTTTTTGCATCAATTAGG
>NZ_RAZG01000007.1 GCF_003612565.1 Roseburia sp. 1XD42-69
GCTAAGTATGTACGATTATGTGTAGAGGAAGAGACAAAGAAACTTTCATACCCCGCTTTCATTCCCGCTTTAGCAGGAATGAAAGGCAAGTGCTGTGAGCGGCGACGTAGGAGCCGAGCACAGTGCTTGAGTGCTTGCACCGGGGTAGTTGATTATGAACCATATTGTCTCCATGGAGCGGGAGGAGATTACCATGGATAATAAAAGTACCGTGTATATTTCCAGAAGCAAAGTGGCTGAATTTAAAAAAGAATATTTTTCCTACTATTTTGACACAGGGGCAGCCATATAGCGGGAGCGGGAAACCAGAGGACAATCCCTGGTTTTTTGTCCCCAATTCTTTAGGAATTATCCCAACATATAGAATTCGGTTATGGACAATGGTATATTTGTATTAAAATATTATTAGGGAGGCAGATATTATGCAAAAACCAAAATTTTCAGGTCTCTCCCATGTCTGTATTTTTGTGGATGATGTGTTGGAGGCTATTCGGTATTATGAAAGGATTTTGGGGGCGGTGCCCAACCAGCATATTCCCCACTGGAAAAATAAAGGTTTTTTTCAGGCGGGAGGTTTTATTGAGGAGGCAGAGGAAGGGGAGGTTTCCATTGGGTTTATGGATGTGCCGGGAACGAGATTTACCATTGAGCTTATGTGTTACCACAATCCCAAAGGGCGCCAGGAGCCTGTGATTTTTAAAGCAAACGATATTTCCGGGGCCAGGCATGTGGCTCTTAAGGTCACGAATATTGAGGAGGCTTTTGAGTATATAAAATCTCAGCCGGATGTGATGATGATTAATACCACAGATGACTACAGGGTATACCAAATAAGCGAGACATCTTACACGGATTTTTACTTTTTTGACCAGGAAAGGCAAAATGACAAGGAAGAGAAGAAGAAATCAGCGGAGATTTTAAGCAATACAAAGTATTTTTATTTTATTGACAAATACGGCCTGCAGTGGGAATTTGAACAGGGGCATACGGATATCGGGGATTAAAGGGAAGTATTTCATAATAATGATAAGGATTCCAGGGGAGTTTATGGAATCCTTATCATTTTTGCCTGCCTTTTTTCAAACACCGTATAGTAACGGAATCCTGCCTTTTTTAGGAGCCCCGTCAGCCTGCAGTAGTCAAAAGCCACATGTTCCGGGGCGTGGGCATCTGCCCCCAGGGTTAAAATTTCTCCCCCTAATTCCCGGTATCTTAAGAGAATTTCTTCGGTGGGATTTGGGTGGGAAAGTCCGTATTTGTAGCCGGACATATTGAGTTCAATGCCTTTTCCCTTTTGGATGATTTTTATTAAAATTTCGTCAATAATATCCTGGTATTTCTTGTAGGTGTAATTGGCATTTTTATTGGGGCCGTAGCGCACTACGTAATCCAGGTGTCCATACACGTCAAAATCTTCAAAGATATCCAGATTTTCCAAGACACATTCAAAATACTCCCGGTAGGCCAAATCTTCGGTTTTTCCCACATAATATTCCGGGTAATAAGGGTCAAAACCGTGCACTACGTGGGAAGAGCCGATCACTTGGTCAAAATCGAATTGGGACACAAAAGCGGCGTATCTCTCTTTTAAATGGGGCTGCAGCCCAAGCTCCACGCCGATATGGATGTTTAATTGCTTTTTATATTTTTCTTTTAAAGCCCCCAGGACGTTAAAATATATTTCCCCGTCAAAGGAAAATGGGGTAGGGCCGGGGTAATCCCAGTCGATGTGGTCGGTAAAACAGATTCCATCCAGATTTTTTTCTATGGCGGAACGAATCATATCCTCCGGGTCTGCGGAGCTGTCCCCGGAAAAGTTACAGTGTAAATGGGTATCCCAAAACATAAAAAAATCCTCCTTACAGGGCAGTTTTCACAGTTAGCGCCCATGGTTCACAAATTTTTCTATGGCAAGGCCCACGCCCTCCCTCTCGTTTGTGTCGGTGACATAGTCCGCAAGTGCTTTAATTTCCGGGTCTGCATTTCCCATGGCAACGGAAAACCCCGCCACGCCCATAATATCTTTGTCATTTTCGCTGTCCCCGCAGACCATGGTGCATTCCAGGGGAATATTTAAATGTTCACACAAAAACGCCAGTCCTGCGCCTTTTGTCACCCCTGCACTGGTAAATTCCAGATTATTGTAGCCTCCGGAAACCACCTGGATTTCAGGATAGGAGAGAAGAAGCTCCTTTGTCTCCTCTCTGTCCACAAAATGGCCGTCAGATTCCACCTCGAAATTTATGGTAGCTTTCTCAAGGCGGAGGCGGTTTTTCCGAAAATAGCCACAGATATCTTCCACCTGTTCCCTGGTGGTTAAAATGTAATTTCTGGTGGATTCCGGCAGGGAGGAGTGGCGGATTACCTCTAAAGTGGAGGTCTGGGTGTAGGCATCACCGTGGACGAAAGCGTCTAAATGCACATGCTTTTTTAAAACTTCTTTTAAAATTTCACAGGAGAAATCCTCTGACATACATTTTTCATAGATACATGTCCTGGTGGGAATCTCATAGACAGCAGCGCCGTTTGTGGTAATGGCATAGCGGATGCCAAGTTCCCCTGCCTCTTCTAAGGGAAGCCCCACATAGGGACGGCCGGTGGAAATGACAACGGTAATGCCAAGGCTTACGGCTTTTTTTATCTGCTCTCTGGTAAACGGGGTAATCTGACGGTCGCGGTTAAAAAGGGTACCGTCTAAATCAAGGGCAATCATACGGATTTGTGGATTCATCTTAAGGTTCTCCTGTCGTTGTTTTTTGATGTGGGAAGTATAGCACAAAACAGGGAACAGCACAAGATTATCTGGTATTTCTGTTAATAAATGTGGTATGCATTTTGGAGTATACAATAATCTGGCTGTGATACAAACTGAAATATCCCGACAGTGCATAGCTGAATGCGCAGGCCAGGAGATAAAAAGGCATTCCCTCATAGCCGAACATTTCAAAGCTGATAAGGAGAGAGGAAATGGGACAGTTTGTTACACCGCAAAAGACGCTGACCATGCCAACCGCCGCACAGAGGCTGGGGGAAAAACCGATTAGATTCCCAAAGAGACATCCGAAAGTTGCCCCTACAAAGAAGGTGGGGACAATTTCTCCCCCCTTAAATCCTGCACCTAAGGTCACGGAGGTGAAAAGGATTTTTAGCAGGAAAGCGGCGGGAAAAGCAGTGCCGGCGAGGGCTTTTACAATAATCTGTACCCCTGTGCCGTTGTAGTCTTGTCCCCCTGTGAGGAGGGTGAGGACTGCAATGATTGTCCCGCCTGCAAAAGCTCTGTAATAGGGATTTTGGAAATACTTTTGAAACAGGGCGGAAAAGGTGTGCAAAGAGATGCACATAAGTCCGCTAACCAGTGCACAAAGCATTGCAAGAATCACAACGATCAGCCCTGTTTTTAAGGTGAAATCAGGCAGATTGGAGATACCGAAAATATGCTCGGACAACCCAAAATGGCTGGCAATGGCGTACCCTGCAAAGGAGGCCACCACACAGGGAACTAAAGCAGAGTAGTGCATAATGCCCACGCTGATAACTTCCATGGAAAAAACAGTGGCAGCCATAGGGGTGCCAAACAGCGCGGAGAAGGCGGCGCTCATGCCGCACATCATAATGAGATGGGTGTCAATATCCCGAAGTTTCATGGCGTGGCCCAGGGAGCTTCCGATGCTGCCCCCAAGCTGCAGGGCAGCGCCCTCCCGCCCGGCGGAACCCCCGAAGAGGTGGGTGATAATCGTGCCGATAAAGATGGAGGGAGCCATTTTTAAAGGCACATCATCTTTGGACTGGAGGGCGGCAATCACCAGGTTTGTTCCTGTATCCTGTTCATTGTGGAGCAAATGGTAGAGACCCACGATGAGAAGCCCTGCCAAGGGAAGAAACAGAATCAGCACCGGGCAGCTTTGGCGGACCGTGGTTACAAAGTTCATCAAAGCGGCAAATCCGCAGCTTACAAAGCCTACGATAATACCGCAGAGGATAGAATAAAAGAGTATTTTTATCATGCGCCGGCTGCTGGCCAGGACGTGATGGAATTCGTCTTTTAACAATTCATTCATAACTTTTCTCCTGATATGTAAATAATTTTATTTCTGCAGTCATGGTAGCATATTTTCCATTTTTTCTCAAGATAACTTAACATTTTATGAGCCGCTGGAAGTGTACCGTCTTACACCCAATTTCCACAGTGCCAGGGAGGGAAAGAGAAACCATGCGGCGGCAAGGGGGAGGACTACATACAGCGGGGAGGTGCGCCTTTCCAAAATATACAGGAGAGGATAATATTGGACCAGGCTGTAGGGGATAAGAAAAGTGGTAAATAAGAGCATTTTCCTGCCGTAAACTTCCATGGGATATTTGCCGAATTCCCTTGCCCCGTCTGTAAATATATTCATAATTTCAAGTCCCTCTAAGGTAAAAAAACATAGTCCCGCCTGAAGGATAAAAAGTCCGGTAAACAGGGACGTGCCCCCTAAAATCATAAAAAAGACGGTGAGGATTTTCAGAAGATTCCAGTCAATCCCGCTTTTTGAGACGCCGTAAACAAACATGACAAGGGCCTGCAGCATCCGGCCGATTCTTGTAAGCTCAAAGTTACTCCCTAATACCTGCAGGATTTCCCCCCGGGGGCGCACCAGGATGCGGTCAAATTCTCCCTGCCGGACCATTTCCGAAAAGGTGTCAAAGCCCCGTGCGAAAGATTCCGCCAGAGAAAATTCCAAAAGGAGGATGGAAAAACATAACAGGACCTGGCTGTAAGTAAATCCTTCCACTTTGGAAAATCTTTGAAACAGAAAGAAAATCCCCAGAAAAACATTGAAGGATATAAGAAACTGGCCCATGGCAGACAGAAAAAATGAGGTTTTGTACTGCATCATGCCCCGCAGGTTTATGGAGATATAGTGTTTATATAATTTTATGTCTGAAATTATTTTTTTCATTTTCTACCCCCCCTGCACCGTTATTTTTTTCTCTGCCCGGCGGCAGAGGATTTTTCCGGTAAAAATTAGTATGAATAGCCAAAAAAGCTGCAAAAGTATGGCTTTTTTCATCTCATCCGTCTCCATGCTCCCGCTGTAAATCCGCAAAGATACGTTCTGCATTGCCGCAAAGGGTAAAAGTTCCATAATTTTCTGCACAGGCTCCGGGAAAAAGGGGAGGGGAATCACCCCGCCGGAAAAGAAATCTGCGGCAGAGGTAAACAGTATCCGAAGCCCCTGAGGGGATATGGTATAAAAGGTCAATATGTAAATAAGCATACAAAAGGCAGCCGTCACCAAAAGTCCTAAGGCAAGGGTTAGGATAAAAAGGAAAAAATGCAGGCAGCTCTCTGGTTTTGCCAGGCCGTATGGGTCAGGGAGAAAGGCGGCCACAAGCAAAATGGGGAAACACCGAAGCATTGCCCGGGACAGCCTTACAGCCACGCTTTTTGAAAACCAGATGTTGTAAATGTCAATGGGACGGCAGAGTTCGTAGGCAATGTTTCCCTTTAAAATGGAGTCAAAAATTTCATTGTCCATCATCCAGGTGGCAAAAAAGGCCAGGAATCCCTGTCCCAGCCATATGTAGGAACATGTGGCGGATAAGCTCATGGGAAAGGCATTTTTATCACCCCGGTAAAAGGCGGCAAATATCATAACTTCCATAAAGCCCCAGGCAAACTGGGTGGCGATTCCTGCCAGTGCTGCCACACGGTACTGTAGGCCCAGGGTAAAACGCAGCCGGAAAAAAGAGAAATATTTTTTCATTACACCACCTCATAGGAGTGGTAAAGCTCCGCCACTGTTTCGTCAATGGCTGCACTCCCTTTCTTAATAGAATCAATATTACCGTCCATTAAAATCTGCCCTTTTCCAATCAGGATAATCCTGCTGGCAAGGGCTTCAATGTCCTGCATATCGTGGGTGGTGAGAATTACGGTAGTTCCCTTTTCCTTATTCAGTTGTAAAATAAATTCCCGGACGGCCAGCTTGGAAACTGCGTCTAAACCGATGGTGGGCTCGTCTAAAAATAATATCCTGGGATTGTGCAGCAAAGATGCAGCGATTTCGCATTTCATGCGCTGTCCCAGGGAAAGCTGCCTTACTGGGGAGCGCAGCAGTTCTTCCAAATGCAAAAGCGCTGTGAGTTCTTCCAGGCTTTTTTTATACTGGGGGGTGGGAACAGAGTAGATATCTTTTAAAAGTTCAAAAGAATCCATTACGGGAACATCCCACCAAAGTTGGGAGCGCTGGCCGAACACCACGCCGATTTGCCGTACATGCTCGATTCTGTTTTTCCAGGGGACTCTTCCGTCCACAGAAACAGTGCCCCCCTCCGGTGTCAATATTCCGCTTAGAATTTTAATGGTGGAGCTTTTTCCAGCTCCGTTGGGACCGATGTAGCCTACCATCTCACCATCGCTAATGGTAAAGCTCACATCCTTAAGAGCATGGATGATTTCATACTCACGGTGAAAAAGGGCTTTACATGCCGCTGTAAAGCCAGGGTTTCTTTTTGCAATTCTGTACGATTTGCACAGGTGATTCACGGTAATCATAATTGCTTCCTCCTGGTAGTTATATTTTCATATCTTGCCAAGCCGGTCTGGTTCCGCTGGATTTTGCCAGTCAGATACCGAAGGTAAAATATTCAGTTTGCTATTAGTATACTTCATAATTATCTTACAGTAAAGATGATTTTTTTATAGACTTTTTAATAAAAAAGATATATTATTATTAAGTACAATTGGGATGGAATTCAGAAAATATGGATAGATGTTAGAGCAACAGCAGGTATAGGAGGTAATATTATGGCAGAAAAAGAATTACAAATTTACGGACAGGCAGACACGGTGCATATCAAACCTTACGAACACCATGCGAAATATTATGAGACAGACCAGATGGGGATTATCCATCACTCCAATTACATCCGGTGGATGGAGGAGGCAAGGATGGACTTGATGGAGCAGATTGGGCTTTCCTATAAAGGGATGGAGGAGATGGAGATTATAAGCCCTGTGCTGTCTATTTCCTGTGAGTACAAAAGTATGGTGCATTTTGACGACACCGTTGTGATAGAAGCTAAAATTGTATCCTATAATGGAATAAAGATGACGGTGGAGTACAAAATGACAGATAAAAAGACAGGGGAGCTTAAGTGCGTTGCCGAAAGTGAGCACTGCTTTTTAAACCGCAGCGGAAAACCTCTTTCCCTGAAGCGCTCTTACCCCGAACTGGATACGAAATTTTTTGAATTTTATGAGGAGAATTAAGTTATGAATCCTGTAGTGAAAAGACTGAAAGATCTAAGAGAGTTAATGGAGCAGCGGGGCATTGATATCTATGTGGTGCCCACCTCGGATTTCCATGAGTCCGAGTACGTGGGGGAATATTTTAAGGCGAGAAAATTTATTACCGGATTTACCGGCTCTGCGGGAACGGCGGTGATAACAAAAACTCAGGCGGGGCTTTGGACGGACGGGAGATACTTTGTCCAGGCCAAAAACCAGTTAAAAGACAGCACCGTTACCCTGTTTCCCATGGGGGAGGAAAATGTGCCCACGGTGGCGGAGTTTGTAAAGGAAAATCTGCCCCCAAAGGGCTGCATTGGTTTTGACGGCAGGGTGGTAAACGGGAAAGCCGGGGAAGAATACAAAAACATTGCAGATGAGAAAAAAGGACGGCTCTATGTGGAGGAGGATTTGGTTGATTTGATTTGGGAGGAGCGGCCTCCCATGTCAAAAAAGCCCTTCTTTATCCTGGAAGAAAAGTACTCCGGAAAAAGCACAAAGGAAAAATTGCAGGAAGTCCGGGGGGAAATGGAAAAAGAAAAGGCTGACATCCACATTTTAACCTCCCTTTACGATATTGCCTGGCTTTTAAATGTCCGGGGGGGAGATATCGATTACGTCCCTGTGGTGTTATCCTATCTTGTCCTTTCAAAAGAGGAATGTGTCTGGTTTTTGCAGCAGGAGATTTTGACAGAAGAGCAGAAAAGCTATCTTAAGGATAACGGGATTGTCACAAAAGAGTATGAGGAAATTTATTCCTACGTCCCGGAAATCCCGGGGGATAAAAAGGCGCTGCTCCATAAAAGCGAAGTGAATTACCGGATTGTAAACGCCCTTAAGGATACGGTGGAAATAATCGATAAAGAAAATCCCACGGAGCTTATGAAGTCTGTGAAAAACAAGACGGAGGCAGAAAATACCATAAAGGCCCATGTCAAGGACGGGGTGGCCTTTACCAAATTTATGTACTGGCTGAAAAATTCCATCGGGAAAGAGGAGATTACGGAAATTTCCGCCTCTGATGTTTTGGAAAATTTCAGAAGGCAGCAGGAAAACTTTCTTGACTTAAGCTTTGACACCATTTCCGCCTACGGCGCCAATGCCGCTATGATGCATTACAGCGCCACGGAGGAGACAAATGCCCTGTTAAAGCCGGAGGGATTTCTTCTGGTGGATTCCGGGGGGCACTATCTGGAGGGGACAACGGATATTACAAGGACCATGGCCCTTGGGCCCATTACGGAGGAGATGCGCCTTCATTTTACCACGGTATTGTGTTCCAACTTAAACCTGGCTTCGGCCCGGTTTTTACATGGGTGTACTGGGAGAAACCTTGACATTTTATCCAGAGGCCCTTTGTGGAAACTGGGAATTGACTATAAATGCGGGACAGGACACGGGGTGGGACATATTTTAAATGTCCATGAAGGGCCCAATTCTTTCCGCTGGCAGAAAAGGGAGGGAGTCCCGGAAGCTGTTTTGGAGGAAGGCATGATTACCACGGACGAGCCCGGGGTTTACATTGAGGGAGCTTACGGCATCCGCACGGAGAATGAACTTTTGTGCAAAAAAGGGGTAAAAAATGAGTACGGGCAGTTTATGGAGTTTGAGACCATTACCTATGCCCCCATTGATTTGGACGCCATAGACCCAAATCTTATGACAGAGGAACAGCGGGCGGTTTTAAATGAGTACCACAAAAAGGTGTATGAGGTGTTATCTCCTTATATGACCCAGGAAGAAAATAAGTGGCTGAAAGAATATACGAGGGCAGTATGAGTAAAAAATTAGTATTGATTGACGGACACAGCATTTTAAACCGGGCTTTTTTCGGCCTGCCGGATCTGACCAATGCAGAAGGGCTCCACACTAATGCAGTGTACGGTTTTTTAAATATCATGTTTAAAATCTTGGATGAGGAGAAACCGGATTATTTTACTGTGGCATTTGACGTCCATGCCCCTACCTTCCGGCACAAAATGTTTGATGCCTACAAAGGCACCAGAAAGCCTATGGCGGAGGAGTTAAGGCAGCAGGTTCCTCTGATAAAAGAGATGCTTTCCGCTATGGGAGTTGTCATTGTGGAAAAAGAGGGATATGAGGCAGATGATATTTTAGGCACCATCTCCCGCATGGGGGAGGAGGCAGGGCTTGAAGTTTCCGTGGTATCCGGGGACAGGGATTTATTACAGCTTGCCACAAAGCATGTAAAAATCCGTATTCCAAAGACAAAGAAAACCGGTACGGAGATTGAGGACTACTACGAGGAAGAGGTAAAAGAGCGGTATCAGGTGACGCCAAGAGAGTTTATAGACGTAAAGGCCCTTATGGGGGATACGGCGGACAATATTCCCGGGGTGCCGGGGATTGGGGAAAAGACTGCCACAAATATTATTGCAGCCTATAAGACGATTGAAAACGCCTATGCCCATGCAGATGAGATAAAGCCCAAACGGGCATCGGAAAACTTAAAGGAATATTATGATCAGGCCAAACTTTCCAAAACCCTGGCCACCATTGATGTCCACGCCAAAATTGACTATGATGTGGAAAAGGCGGCCCTTGGGAATCTTTACACAGAGGAAGCCTTTCTTATGTGCAGGCGCCTGGATTTTAAAAATATCTTAAAGCGCTTTGAAACAGAGGTGCCGGGAAATCAGGCGGAAGAGAAGTTTTTGCTTCTTGAGGATTCTGATAAGGCGAAAGAGATTCTCGCAAAGGCGCAAGATGGGGCGGGGCTGTTCCTTGCTGCAGATTCCGAAAAACTCCTTGGGATTTCCTTAAGTTTTTCGGAGGAAGAAAATTATTTTCTTGCGGTAACAGGGGATTTTACAGAAGAGTTTGTGAAAAGGGAACTTAAGGATAAAATTTTAAATGGATTTTCTTTTTCCGTGATAGATTTAAAACAGGTGGTAAAGATTCTCTTACTGGCAAGGGAGACGGAAGAGATTAGGCACAATGGGTTTGACTGCGGCATTGCGGCTTACCTGTTAAACCCTCTTTTAAACAGCTATAATTATGAGGATATTGCAAAGGATTACCTGAATCTTTTGCTGCCCTCCGGTTTTGAACTTTTGGGGAAGCTTTCTCTCTCTGAGGCAATGGAGAAAAAGAGGGATGAATTTTTAAAATTCGTGTGCTACCATGCCTATGTGGCAAAAAAGTCCAGGGAGGAACTGCTCTGCAAACTGGAAGAGACAGGGATGAGAGAGCTGTATGACACCATAGAGCTTCCATTGGTCTATGTGCTCTCCGATATGGAGCAGGAGGGTATCCGGGCAGACAGGAAGGCACTAAAGGCATACAGCGAAAGCCTGGATGCAAGAATTGCCGAACTGGAAAAGATAATTTATGAAAAGTCCGGGGAAGAGTTTAATATCAATTCCCCCAAACAGCTTGGGACAGTGCTCTTTGAAAAACTGAAAATGCCCTATGGAAAAAAGACGAAGACCGGGTATTCCACGGCGGCGGATGTTTTGGAAAAGCTGGCCGGGGAATATCCCATTGTGGCGGATATTTTGGAGTACCGCCAGCTCACCAAGCTAAAGTCCACCTACGGGGAGGGCCTGGCGGGGTATATTGACGATACGGGGCGGATCCACAGCAGCTTCCATCAGACCATAACAGCCACCGGGCGAATCTCAAGCACAGAGCCTAATCTCCAGAATATTCCCATCCGCATGGAGCTTGGCAGGTTAATCCGAAAGGTATTTTTGCCCAAAGAGGGGTATGTCTTTGTGGACGCGGACTACTCCCAGATTGAGCTTCGGGTGCTGGCCCACATGTCCGGGGATGAAAGCCTAATACAGGCTTACCGGGAGGCAAAAGATATCCACAGAACTACCGCTTCCCAGGTGTTTCACATTCCCTTTGAGGAAGTGACAGATTTGCAGAGGAGAAACGCCAAGGCCGTAAACTTTGGGATTGTGTATGGCATCAGCTCCTTTGGCTTAAGCCAGGATTTAAGCATCAGTAAAAAAGAGGCGGCGGATTATATTGAACGGTATTTTGAAACTTATCCCAAGATAAAAGCATTTTTAGATTCCCTGGTAGGGGATGCAAAGGAGAAGGGGTATTCTGTTACCATATACGGCAGAAGGCGCCCCCTGCCTGAGCTTTCCTCCAGCAATTTTATGCAGCGTTCCTTCGGGGAGCGGGTTGCTATGAACGCCCCCATCCAGGGCACGGCGGCGGATATTATTAAAATTGCCATGATAAGGGTTCACGACAGAATGCAGCGGGAAGGGTTAAAGTCCAGGCTTTTACTCCAGGTACACGATGAACTTTTAATTGAGGCCGAAAAGAGCGAGCTTGAAAGGGTGCAAAAGATTTTGAAAGAGGAAATGCAGGGGGCGGCAAGCCTTGCGGTTTCCTTGGAAGTAGACATGCACACGGGAAATAACTGGTACGAGGCGAAATAATGGAATTTATAGGGATTACAGGGGGAGTCGGGGCAGGTAAGTCCCGGATTCTGCAATATATAGAAGAGAATTACAATGCGAAAGTCCTTTTGGCGGATGAGGTGGCCCATGGACTGATGAAGCCGGGGGAGGACTGTTATGAGAAAATTGTAAAGGCCTTTCCCGGGGAGGACATTTTTACCGGGGAAGGAACTTTCCTTGGGGAAAAGCTGGCGGAGGTCATTTTTTCTGACAGGGAGAAAAGAGAGCGGTTGAACGGTATTGTTCACCCGGCGGTAAAAGAAAATATTCTTGACATCTACCAAAAAGAGAAAGAAAAGGGAAAATTTTCTTATTTTATTTTGGAGGCAGCCCTTTTAATTGAGGAAGGTTATGATAAAATATGTGATAGATTGTGGTACATAGATACCAGCAGGGAAATCCGCAGGCAGAGGTTAAAGAAAAACCGAGGGTATTCCGACGAAAAGATTGACAGCATATTTGAAAGCCAGCTTCCGGAGGATACTTACAGGAAATATGCTGCGCTTGTTATTGACAATAACGGAACTTTAGAGGAGACAATATATCAGGTGAAACAGGCATTTGCCAGGTAAGGGATGGAGGAGATAAGCAAATATGGAGCGAAGAGAAGCAGGAGATGAATTAGTATTTGGTCTTGATATCGGGACCAGAAATGTGGTTGGGACGGTGGGCTTTAAGCAGGACAAGGAATTTATTGTCCTGGCCCAGTATTCCATGGAACATGAGACAAGGGCTATGCTGGACGGCCAGATTCACGATATCGGCAGGGTGGGAAATACCATCCGCATTGTGAAGGAAAAACTGGAAGAGCAGATTGGCCAGGAGCTGACTTCTGTGTGTATTGCAGCGGCGGGACGTGTGTTAAAAACCGTAACCACCCATATTGAGTATGAGTTTGAGACTGAGAGCGTTGTCCGGGCGGAGGATATCCATACATTGGATTTGCTTGGAATTGAGCGTGCCCAGGCGGAACTGAAAGAGAAAAACGATACAAAGTACAAATTTTACTGCGTGGGCTACTCTGTGGTGAAATACTATTTAAATGATGAGATTTTTTCCAATTTGGAAGGACATAAGGCGGAGAAAATTTCCGAGGATATCATTGTTACATTTCTGCCGGAGGATGTGGTGGACGGACTTTATGCCGCCGTTGCCATTGCGGATCTTAGCGTTGCCAATATGACCTTGGAGCCTATTGCCGCCATTGACGTTGCTATTCCTGAAAATTTCCGCATGTTGAATATTGCCCTGGTAGATGTGGGGGCGGGAACCTCCGATATCTGTATTACAAGGGACGGCAGCATTATCGCCTACGGCATGATTCCTTTGGCTGGGGACGAGCTGACAGAGCTCATTGTTCAGAGCTATCTGGTGGATTTTGCCATGGCGGAGCACATAAAACTTGCTTCCACAAAGGAAAAAGAGATTGAATACACGGATATTATGACATTAAAGCACACCCTGAAATCTGAGGAAGTTTGGAAATTGACGGAGGGGCTGGTGGATAGAATCACCACCGATGTGGCCAATAAGATTAAAGAGTTAAACGGGGATACCACAGTAAGCGCTACCTTTGTGGTAGGAGGGGGCGGAAAAATCCACGGATTTACGGAAATGCTTGCGGATAAACTGGAACTTCCCAATGAGAGGGTGGCTTTAAGGGGTGAGGAAGTGTTAAAAGAAATCACCTTTGAACAGCCGGATATCCAAAAAGACCCTCTTTTGGTAACGCCTGTGGGTATCTGCCTGAATTATTATGAGCAGAGAAACAGCTTTATTATGGTGCATTTTAACGGGGAGCGCATCAAGCTTTATGACAACGGCCGCCTGACTATTGTGGACGCAGCTATGCAGGCAGGTTTCCCCAACGAGTATTTATTCCCCAAACGGGGCAAAGAAATTAACTTTACGGTAAACGGAAGCCCCAGGATTGCCAGAGGGGAGGCGGGGGATTCCGCTATTGTTAAAGTAAATGACAAAGAGACAAATATCAATGCGCCTCTGGTGGCAAACAGCTATATTACGGTGGAGCCTTCCACAGCCGGGGAGGCGGCGGTGATAACCATTGACGATTTGGCGGAATATACCCAGGAGATAGTTACTTTTGAGGTAAACGGCAAAACCATCCATTGTCCTAAATTTGTGGAGGTAAACGGAAGTATTGAAGTTTCCTCCTACCATGTGCAGGAGGGGGATGTGATTGAGACAAGGAATTTCTACACGGTGGAACAGTTGGCGGAGTTTATGGATGTGGAGATTGACCAGGACCATGTAATCCGTGTAAATAACCGCCCTGCAGAGTTAAACACCCTTTTGTATGAGAACTTTACCGTGGAGTGGACGGCGCAGGCAAAGGGTACGGTGGATTTTGTGGAGGAGGATTCCGAAATTCCCTTACAGGAGCCGGAAGAGGAATATGAGGCTTTGCCGGAAAAAGAAGGGGAGGAAGGGGAAAGCGGCAGGGAGCTTAAGCTGCAGGAACCAGAAAAAGAACCGGAATCGGAAAAAGAGCAGGAACCCCAAATGTCGCCTTTTGAGTGGGCAAGCCAGGGAGGATTTTTTGACGAAGGGCCAAAACAGGAGGATGTGCCTTTGACGGAGGGAACCCAGGAGTCGGAGGAGAAAGACGAAAAAGAAGAACCCCAGCCAAAACCGGAAGAAAAACCGGCTGAGGATGTGCCAAAGCCAGCGCCGGGGCCTTTGCCCAAAGGGGCTATCCAGGTGGAGGTAAACGGAAATGAAATTCTCCTCACAGGGAAGAGGGAATATATTTTTGTGGACCTTTTTGACGCAATTACCTTTGACCTTAACGCCTCCAACGGACGTGCCATTGTCACCACGGTAAACGGGGAGGATGCAAGTTACATGCAGAAGTTAAACAATGGGGATGTCATTGAAATATATTGGGAAGAGAAGTAATGGATATGGAATTATGCAGTATTGCCAGCGGCAGCAGCGGAAATTGTATTATGACAGGGTATGACGGGTGCCGTCTCTTAATTGATGCGGGGGTCAGTGGAAAACGGATTGAACAGGGCTTAAATTCCCTGGGCTTAAAAACCTCGGAGATGGAGGGAATTTTAGTCACCCATGAGCATATAGACCACATTAGCGGCCTCGGCGTCCTTGCCCGAAGGTATGGACTGCCCATATATGCCACAGAAGGAACTATCCAGGCAATTTTACATACAAAATCCGTGGGAAAAATTGATGAGTCTTTATTTCATCCGGTAAGGGCCAATGAGACGTTCCTTATTGGGGAAATGGAAATCGAGCCGGTAAAAATTTCCCATGACGCAGCGGAGCCTGTGGCTTATATTTTAAGGCGCGGGAGCAAGTCTGTGGGGGTGATTACAGACCTGGGAAAATATGATGAGTATATGATTGAAAAAATAAAAGGGGTCAACGTCCTTCTCTTAGAGGCGAACCACGATGTAAATATGCTCCAGGCGGGGCCTTATCCCTATCCTTTGAAACAGAGGATTTTAGGGGAGAGGGGGCATTTGTCCAATGAGCTGTCGGGACAGCTTTTGGGGAGGATTCTCCACGATGGTTTCCAGGCAGTGGTATTAGGACATTTGAGCAAAGAAAACAACTATGCAAAACTGGCTTACGAGACGGTAAAACTGGAAATTACCTTGGGGGAAAACCCCTATAGGGGAGATGATTTTCCCGTGTATGTGGCAAAGCGGGATGAGGTTTCCGGACGGATACAGGTTTTGTAACCATTAGGATGCTGCGTGTTTGGAGAGGAGATAACCATGGAAAAAGCGGGAAAAACAATTATCACCGTTGTGGGAAAAGACACGGTGGGAATTATTGCCAGGGTGTGCACGTATCTGGCAGAAAATAAAATTAACATATTAGATATTTCACAGACCATTGTTCAGGGGTATTTTAATATGATGATGATTGCCGATATGGCAGGGGCGACAAAGCCCTTTGGAGACTGTGTGAGAGAGTTAGAGGAATTAGGCGGGGAGATTGGCGTTTCCATAAAATGCCAGAAAGAAGAAATCTTCCAGAAAATGCACCGCATATAGTGCATCTGTTAAGGAGAGACATATGATTAATATTGGAGAAGTCATAGAGACCAATGAGATGGTGGAACAGGAAAACCTGGATGTGAGGACCATCACTTTAGGAATCAGCCTTTTGGACTGTATAGACCCGGACCTTAGCACGTTAAAGAAAAAAATTTTTGAGAAAATTACCAGGGTGGCAAAAGATTTGGCAAAAACCGGGGAAGAAATTGAGCAGGAATTTGCCATTCCCATTGTAAATAAGCGGATTGCCGTGACACCCATAGCCCTTGTGGGGGGCAGCGCTTGTAAAACCCCGGAGGACTTTGCCTCTATAGCGGATATTTTAGACGAGGCGGCAAAGGCTGTAGGGGTGAATTTAATCGGAGGGTATTCCGCCCTGGTGTCAAAGGGAATGACAAAGGCGGACGAGCTTTTGATACGCTCCATTCCCATGGCCCTTACAAGGACAGAGCGGGTGTGCAGTTCCGTAAACCTTGCCTCCACCAAAACAGGGATAAATATGGACGGAGTCAGGCTTATGGGGGAAATCCTCTTAGAAGTGGCGGAAAGGTCAAAGGACAGGGACAGTGTGGACTGCATGAAGCTGGTAGTCTTTTGCAATGCCCCGGACGACAACCCATTTATGGCAGGGGCCTTCCACGGCGTCACGGAAGCAGATGCTGTGATTAACGTGGGCGTCAGCGGCCCGGGAGTGGTAAAGACGGCTCTGGAAAAAGTCCGGGGGGAGAGTTTTGAGGTTTTGTGCGAGACAATTAAAAAGACGGCATTTAAAGTCACAAGGGTAGGCCAGCTCGTGGCGAAAGAGGCATCAAGGATGCTTCAGATTCCCTTTGGAATTATTGATTTATCCCTTGCCCCAACCCCGGCGGTGGGGGACAGCGTGGCGGATATTCTCTGTGAGATTGGCCTGGAATATGCAGGGGCTCCGGGAACTACCGCAGCCCTTGCGCTCTTAAATGACCAGGTGAAAAAGGGGGGCGTGATGGCGTCCTCCTATGTGGGAGGCTTAAGCGGGGCGTTTATTCCCGTAAGCGAGGACCAGGGAATGATTGATTCTGTTTCTGCGGGAGCCATTACCTTGGAAAAACTGGAAGCTATGACCTGTGTGTGTTCCGTGGGCCTTGATATGATTGCAATTCCAGGGGATACAAAAGCAACCACAATTTCCGGCATCATTGCAGACGAGATGGCCCTTGGCATGGTAAATCAGAAAACCACTGCGGCCCGCCTGATTCCCGTTATCGGAAAGGGAGTGGGAGATACGGTGGAGTTCGGCGGCCTTTTTGGATATGCGCCTATTATGCCGGTGAATCAATTTTCCTGTGATGATTTCATTAACCGCAGGGGCAGGATTCCAGCCCCTATACACAGTTTTAAGAATTAAATATTAAAGGGTATATACCATATGGAGAGAGTGCATAGACGCTCTCTTCTTTTTTTGTACCATCTAAATCTTAATTTAGATTTAATGAACCATCTATACAATGTATCAGGATATAAAAGAAGTATGGGAAAGAAAGAGGTATCAGATTTGCAGACGATGAATCATTTAGAAGAGCTGGAAGCAGAATCTATTTATATTATGCGGGAGGTGGCGGCGGAGTGCGAAAAGCCGGTGATGTTATATTCTATCGGAAAAGACTCTTCCGTTATGCTGCATCTTGCCATAAAAGCTTTTTATCCGGAAAAGCCCCCCTTTCCTTTTCTCCACGTGAACACAACTTGGAAATTTAAGGAGATGATTGCGTTCCGTGACAGGAGGGCGGCGGAGCTTGGGATTGAAATGATAGAATATATTAACG
This sequence comes from Roseburia sp. 1XD42-69, assembly GCF_003612565.1. Classification (GTDB taxonomy): domain Bacteria; phylum Bacillota; class Clostridia; order Lachnospirales; family Lachnospiraceae; genus Roseburia_B. The sequence continues at coordinate 17,564 of NZ_RAZG01000007.1, forward strand.
AAGAAGGGGTAAAGCAGAACATCAATCCTTTTGACCACGGCAGCGCCTACACGGATATTATGAAGACCCAGGCGTTAAAACAGGCACTTACCAAGTATGGTTTTACCGCAGCTTTCGGGGGAGGCCGCCGGGACGAGGAAAAGTCCAGGGCAAAGGAGCGGATATTTTCTTTCCGGAACAAAGAACATGCCTGGAACCCCAAAAGCCAGAGGCCGGAGATGTGGAAACTGTTTAACACGGAAATTTATAAAGGAGAGAGTATCCGGGTATTTCCCCTGTCAAATTGGACGGAAAAAGATATCTGGCAGTATATTAAACAGGAGGAGATTCCAATTGTTCCATTGTATTTTGCCGCAGAGCGGCCGGTGGTCATGCGGGATAACAATATCATTATGGTGGATGATGAGAGGATGCGCCTTTTGCCCGGGGAAGTTCCTGTCATGAAAAAAGTAAGGTTCCGCACCCTGGGATGTTATCCCCTTACCGGGGGAATAGAATCGGAGGCGGAAACTTTAGATGAGATTATTGAGGAGACGCTGGCATCTGTGGAATCCGAGCGCACCAGCCGTGTAATTGATTCCGATGGGGGAGGGGCAAGTATGGAAAAGAGAAAGAGAGAGGGATATTTCTAATATGAACGGTTTACTTAAATTTATTACCTGCGGCAGTGTAGACGACGGAAAATCAACTCTTATCGGTCATATGCTCTACGATGCAAAACTGATTTTTACAGACCAGGAGAAAGCTCTGAAACTGGACTCTAAAGTTGGCTCCAGGGAGGGGAAAATTGATTATTCCCTGCTTTTGGACGGGCTTATGGCGGAGCGGGAACAGGGAATCACCATTGATGTGGCGTACCGGTATTTTACAACGGAAAAGCGCAGCTTTATTGTGGCGGACACTCCCGGGCATGAGGAGTATACCAGAAACATGGCGGTGGGAGCAGCCTTTGCGGATTTGGCGGTGATACTTGTGGATGCATCCCAGGGGGTTATGATACAGACGAAGCGCCATGCCAGAATCTGTTCCCTGATGGGAATCCGGCATTTTGTCATTGCCGTAAACAAAATGGATCTGGTAAACTATAGCAAAGAGCGGTTTGACAAAATAAAAAAGCAGATTCGCATTCTTCTGGCGGAATTTGAGTATGACTCTGTGGAGATTATACCTGTATCCGCAACAGAGGGGGATAATATTACAAAACCTTCCCGTTCTATGGTATGGTATAAGGGAAAAATTCTTTTGGAATACTTAGAAGAGATAAAAGTAAGGCAAAAAGACGGCACAGGATTTTTAATGCCGGTACAGAGGGTGGTTAGGCCAAACCATGCTTTCCGGGGGTTTCAGGGGCAGATTGAGAGCGGCAGCATTGCCCTTGGCCAGGAGATCACGGTTCTGCCGGGAAAAGAGAAGGCAAAGATTGGACGGATTTTAAGAGGGGATCAAGATGTGGAAAAAGCATTTTCGGGATGGCCTGTGACTCTTTGTACGGACAGGGAAGTGGATATTTCCAGAGGCTGCGTACTCTGCCGGGGGGAACTGCCCATGACGGGGAATATGTTTGAGGCGAAAATCCTGTGGATGGAGGATTCCCACCTGGTAGCGGGAAAGAATTATCTTTTAAAACTTGGGACAAAGACAATACCCGCAGCGGTAATGGCCATTCGGTGCCGGATTGACGTGAATACCGGGGAGGAAATTCCCGCCGACGAGATATTTAAAAATGAGATAGCGGAATGTGAGATTTCCGTGGGGGATACCCTTGTTTTTGACAGGTTTGATAACATCCAGGTTCTTGGCTCTCTGATACTCATTGACCGGGTGAGCCATATGACGGCGGCCTGCGGCGTAGTGGAAAATGCCCTGAACAGAAGCGGAAATGTGATTTACCATCAGATGGAGATTACCAAGGAGATCCGCTGCCAAAAATTAGGGCAGAAGTCTGGGGTAATCTGGTTTACCGGGCTTTCCGGGGCCGGAAAATCCACCCTTGCCAATGAGCTGGAAAAGCGCCTGGTGGCAGCGGGGAAACACACCATGCTTTTAGACGGGGACAATGTGCGTCTGGGCCTTAACAAAAATCTTGGATTTAAAGAACAGGACAGAATTGAAAATATCAGAAGGATTTCCGAGGTGGCAAAGCTTATGACAGAGGCGGGGCTCATTGTGCTGACGGCATCCATTTCCCCATACGCCTCCGACAGAAGGAAAGCCAGGGAAATTATCGGGGATGAATTTGTGGAAGTCTATGTGTCCACTTCCCTGGAGGAATGTGAGAAACGAGACGTGAAAGGTCTTTATGAAAAGGCAAGAAGAGGTGAAATCCCTAATTTTACAGGGATAACAAGTCCTTATGAGGTGCCGGTGAAACCGGAGATTGTGATAAACACAGAGGGAAGGACACTTTTGGAATGTGTGGATGAGCTGTATGAAAAGCTTTTAAAATTTTTGTAAGCAGGTGAGAACATGAAACTGTTAGTGGTGGAAGATGAGAAGGATTTAAACCGTATCATTGTGAAAAACCTTATAGCGGAGGGGTACAGCGTGGACTTTTGTTTTGACGGGGAAAGCGCCCTTGACTATCTTTTAGCCGCTGAATACGACGGGGTGGTGTTAGATGTTTTGCTTCCCAGGATGAACGGGTTTCAGGTTTTGAAGGAAATCCGGGGGAAGGATATCCAGACCCCGGTGCTGTTTTTAACTGCCTGTACCGACACGGAGGATGTGGTGACAGGGTTAGACGCCGGGGCGGATGACTATGTTACAAAGCCTTTTTCCTTTAGCGAGCTTTTGGCCAGAATCCGGGTGATGACAAGAAAGAAGGTGGAGATACGGGAAAATATGTATCAGTGCGGGGACCTTATCTTAAATTACAATGACAGGACAGTAAGGCGGGGGGAAAAGGAAATTAATTTATCCGCCAGGGAATTTGCCATATTGTTTTATATGATACGGAACCAGAATATTGTACTAACCAGAGACCAGATTGAAAATAATATCTGGAATATGGACTATGAAGGTTCTTCCAATATTATTGACGTTTATATCCGTTACCTGCGGAAAAAGGTGGACGACGGATATGATGAGAAACTGATACACACCATCCGGGGAGCGGGGTATATGTTGAAATGGGAAGACAAAAACAAAATTCAATCGTAAAATATGTGGCCAACTATTTTTTTGCATTATTAATGGTTCTGGCTTTAGTAATGATATGCTTTGTGGTATTTTTATCCAGGCAATTAACATTCAGCAGCATCCGCAGGGAGATGGGCGTTGAGCTGCGGCAGAACGCCAAATATATGCATGTGAAAGACGGCGGTTATGAGTTGGATGAGGAATTTCTATTCCAGGAAAGTGATTATATTTTTGTGATTCTGGACGATAAAGGAAAACTTTTAGAGGGGAGGTATCCCAAAGGCTTTCCGGAGGGGCTTGAGGTGAACAGCGGAAAGCTTCGCACAATGAAAGCCGGGGGCATAGATTACTACTTTCAGGACAGGCAGTCCCTGCATTCTTCCCTGGTTCTCCGGTGCGTGATAGAGCAATCTAAGGTGGACAGTGATTATGACAAATTTGTGTATTATACCTGGGGATTTGTGCTTTTTATTATGGGAATCAGCATTGGGATGTGGAAACTGCTGGAGAGACGGGAGATGCGTCAGATCAACCAGGTGGTAGAAGTGGTAAGGCAGATTGGCAGGGACAAAAGCTTGTCAAAACGTATTGAGTACGATGGCAGATTTGCGGAGATTGTAAGTCTTGTGCAGGCAAATAACAGGATGTTAGGGCAGATTCAGGAAATGTTTGAGACACAGAAGCGCTTTACCTCCGACGTGGCCCATGAACTGCGGACGCCAATTACCGTACTTATGGCTGAGTGTGAATATGCGGGACAGATGATGCCCAGAGACGGGGAAGTGTGGGAAGCCTTCCAGGTGATTGAGCGGCAGATTAGCAAAATGAATTGTATTATCGTTCAGATGTTAAACTTGTCTAGGCTGGATCAGGATAAAATGAAAGTGAATCTGGAATGGATTGACCTTGGGGAAATCGTGGAATCAGTCTGTGACGATATCAGCCTTCAGAATAAAAAAGAGGTGGAATTTAAAATAGACATTGCCCCTGAGTTTAATGTATATGCGGATATTGGGCTGATGACCATACTCATTCAAAATCTTTTGGACAATGCGGTAAAATACGGGCCTGACAGGGGAAGGGTATGGATATGGTCCCAGGAAACCGGGGAGGAATACCTGCTTCATGTTAAGGATGAGGGAAAGGGTATCAGCAAAGAAAACCAGGAAAAAATTTTCCAAAGATTTTTCCGTGTGGAAAAAAGCGAACTTATCGAAGGCTTTGGGCTGGGGCTTTCCCTGGTGAAAAGAATTGCAGAAAAGCATCATGGGATTGTCACCGTGGAAAGCGTCCTTGGCGGGGGAAGTACATTTACGCTCCACCTTCCCAGACATGTTGAGGAAGATTAAGAGTTTAATATTTCAGAAGGAGAAATGCATATGAGAAAATTTATACTCACAGGAAAATACAGAGACAGGAAGATTTTGGCTGCAGGGCTTTTGGCCTTTACCCTTGTTTTGGGGGGCTGCGGGGCAAAAGGAGGTTCCGATGCAGAGCTTACCCTGCATATGGGGTATTTCCCCAATGTAACCCATACCCAGGCATTGGTTATGAAGGCGGATAAAAGCCTTGAGGAAGCTTTGGGGGATAAGGCAAAGGTGGAGTGGGTTTCCTTTAACGCAGGTCCGGCGGAAGTGGAAGCTTTGTTTGCCGGGGACATCGATATAGGATATATCGGCCCTGTCCCTGCCATCAATGCCAATGTAAAATCCCAGGGGGAAGTGCGCATCATTGCCGGTGCTACAAAGGCCGGGGCGATTTTAGTGAAAAGACAGGGGGCAGAGATTTCTAATGTGGGGGATTTAGACGGTAAAAAGGTGGCTGTCCCCCAGTTTGGCAATACCCAGCATCTGTGCCTTTTAAGCCTTCTTTCCGAAAACGGCCTAAAACCCCTCTCGGATGGGGGCACGGTGGATGTGGTGGCTGTGGCCAATGCGGATGTGGCGAATATGATGGATTCGGGAAATATCGATGCGGCTTTGGTGCCGGAGCCCTGGGGAGCCACCCTTCTTTCCAAAGGGGCTCAGATGGTGCTTTCGGAGGATGAAGTGTACCTGGATGGAAATTACAGCGTGGCAGTTGTGGTGGTGCGGGAGGAATTTAAAAAGGAACATCCCGATATTGTAAAAATCTTTTTAGAGCAGCATGAAAATGCCACTCTTTATATCAATGAAAAACAGACGGAAGCCAGGGAGAAGGTAAATGAGGAGATTTATAAGGCTACCCAGAAAAAACTGGAGGATTCCATATTAGAGGATGCCTTTCAAAGAATCCGGGCAGATTCCGGCATGAACAGGGAATCTATGGAAGGATTTGCAGATATCGGCTTAGAGCAGGGATTTATCTCAGATTTGCCCGGAGATGACATGATAGAAGAGGTGAAGTAATGCTGGAATTAAGAAACGTGGGAAAAACATATCCCCACACGGTAAAGAGGACGTTAAAAGACATAAACCTTACGATAGAGGAGGGGGAGTTTATCTGTATTGTAGGGCCTTCCGGCTGCGGCAAGACTACTCTTTTAAATCTTGTGGCGGGACTGGAAGAGCCCACAAAGGGAGAAATCTTTTTGGACGGCATTCCGGTGAAAGGCCCCGGGGCAGATCGGGTAGTAATGTTTCAGGAGGCGGCCCTCTACCCCTGGCTGAATGTACTTGACAATGTAATGCTTGGCATGGAATTTTTGGGCATACCAAAAGAAGAGCGGAAAAACAGGGCCTTAAAATATTTAAAAATGGTGCATCTCTCCCAGTTTACAGAGTATCCTATCCATCAGCTTTCCGGGGGGATGCGTCAGAGAGCAGCCCTTGCAAGGGCGCTTTCCATGGACAGCAAGATTCTGCTTATGGACGAGCCTTTTTCTGCCCTGGACAAACAGACCACAAATATGCTCCGGGGGGAGCTGGAACAGATTTGGATGAATGACCACAGTAAAACGGTGCTGTTTGTCACCCACAGTGCGGAGGAAGCCGTGTATTTTGCGGACAGGATTGTGGTGCTTTCAGAAAATCCGGGACAGATAAAAGAAATCATATCCTGTGATTTAAAACGTCCCAGGCAGATTGACCAGGAAGAATTTGTCCATATGCGGCACAGGCTGTTAGAGTCCGTGAAGAAGGAGGTAGAAAAGTTTGCAAAAGAAGAGTACGACAAAAATTAAAAAGGGGCTGGAACTGGCCCTGTTTTTATTTCTGCTTGTTGTTTTGTGGCAGATTCTTTATATGCTCTTTGTAGATGTATTTAAAATCTGGAAACCTTACTCCGCCCCTTCCCCGGCTGGGGTGGCGTTTAGCTTTGCAAGTCTTTTAAAAAGCGGTGTTTTGCTGTCGGCCCTTTTAAAAAGCCTTGGCCGGGGGGTGGCGGGCTTTGCCATTTCGGTGATTGCAGGACTGATATTGGGGATACTTATCCATCATTTTTCCTATCTGAACAGGAATTTAAAGCCTGTGATTATGGGGATGCAGACTCTGCCCAGTATCTGCTGGGTGCCCTTTGCCATTTTGTGGTTCGGGTTAAATAACAGTGCTATTTTGTTTGTGGTAGTAATGGGCTCTGCTTTCAGCATAGCCCTTGGGGTGGATGACGGTATTAAAAATGTGCCTCCCTTATATATTAAGGCGGCGAAAACCATGGGGGCAGGCCAGGGGGATTTGTATTTAAAAGTGATTCTCCCGGCCTGTGTCCCCTCCTTTCTTGCGGCTTTAAGACAGGGCTGGTCTTTTGCATGGCGGGCCTTAATGTCCGGGGAAGTTATGTCCTCCACCATTGGCCTTGGCCAGACATTAATCATCGGAAGGGATATGGCGGATATCAATCAGGTCATGCTTGTGATGCTGGTGATTATATTTGCGGGGGTTGTGATTGATAAGTGTATTTTTACGGCTTTGGAGAACCGGGTGCTTCGGAAAAGGGGGCTGATGTAGTGTTGTTATAAAGCTGATTTTAAGCACAAGAAATAAAATGATTTTCTCTACTTGTAAAATAAAATATACTATGCTATACTCTTAACAAAGCGTAATAAATTTCTATTTTTCTAATTATTCCAATATCATTCAAAAATCAGAAAATCTATGCTTGAAACCCAATACAAAGCAGTAGATTTTTTCCTGGGTATATGGTATGCTTTTCCAAAAGGGGGGGGATATATCATGGATAATAACGAAAAACTTGATATTATCATTGCTAAACTTGATGAGGCGTTAAAGATAGACAATGAAAAAGAAATGATAGCTATCCGTGTAACCATTTTGGAGAATGAATTGCGGAGAGTAAAAGAGCGGGTAGAACAAATAGCGTAGCGGCAGGAGATATGGCACAGTGGGCTTACAGAAAGAAAATCATACATATATAAGAAACGAGTTTTTACAGGGCATAGGGGATGGCAGCGCCATAGGCATCGGCTATCTCTCTGTGTCCTTTACTTTTGGAATTGCGGCGGTGTCAAGCGGCCTTAACTGGTGGCAGGCCTTTGTGGTATCACTTATGAACCTTACATCTGCCGGTCAGTTTGCGGGGATAACCATTATGGCCTCCCTGGGTACCTACATAGAGATGGCGGTGTCCCAGTTTGTTATAAATCTGCGGTATGCCCTGATGAGCATATCCTTATCCCAGAAAGTGGACAGGAATTTCGGATGGCAGAAAAAAATGATTTTGGGATTTGCAGTGACAGATGAGATCTTTGCGGTGGCCCTTAGCCGTAAGGGGGAAGTTTCCGGCCGCTATTTTGCGGGGCTTACGGTTTTGCCCCTTTTGGGGTGGAATCTGGGAACTTTGGCGGGAGCGGTGCTTGGGGACATTTTACCTGAGAATCTGGTTTCCGCCTTGGGGCTTGCCATTTACGGAATGTTTATCGCCATTGTGGTTCCTGTGGTAAAAGAAAATAAAAAGATAAGAATCATTGTATTTTTTGCTGTGTTTTTAAGCTTCTGCCTTTACTATCTGCCGGGGTTAAAAAATATTTCCAGTGGGTTTGCCATTATCATAGCAAGCGTGATTGCTTCCGGGGCCGGGGCATGGCTGTTTCCTGTGGAGGAGGAAGAGGAGGTTAAGGGATGAATCATTTTTGGATTTATGTGATTATCATGTTTGGAGTTACTTATCTGGTGCGGGTGCTCCCTTTTGTGGTTTTCCGGGAGAAGATAAAAAGCAGGTATATCCGTTCTTTTTTGGCCTATATTCCCTATACGGTTTTGGGGGCTATGACCTTTCCGGCGGTGTTTTATGCCACAGGCTCCCTGCCGGGGGCAATGGCTGGCGTTTTTGTAGCACTTGTACTTGCCTACCGGGGGAAGGGACTGTTTCCCGTGGCAGTCTTTGCCAGCGGGACGGCTTTTCTGGCGGGGTGGTTTTTCATGTAATAGTTACTTGACTTTTCCCACAATTCATGATTAAATAAGAACAGTTATATGACTGACGGAACGTGGAAAGAACCACATGGAGTATAACGGAAATAAGCCGACCGTCTGGGCGATGTGCTCGGACGGTGGGCTTTTCTTTATCTTGTGGAAAGTATTCTGCATGTTCCGCCCACAAAATTACAGGAGGAATGTATCTATGGAAATAATGTCTCTGGCAGAACAGTTAAGTAAAAATCCTTATCCTGGGAGGGGGATTGTCATCGGCAAAAGTGAGGATGACAAATATGCGGTAACTGCTTATTTTATTATGGGAAGAAGCGCCAACAGCCGCAACCGGGTTTTTGTGGAGGATGGGGAGGGAATCCGTACCCAGGCATTTGACCCGGCGAAACTGGAAGACCCCAGCCTGATAATTTACGCTCCGGTACGGGTTTTGGGAAATAAAACTATTGTGACAAACGGGGATCAGACAGATACGGTGTATGAGCTGATGGACAGGCAGCAGACTTTTGAGCAGTCTTTGCGCACCCGGGAATTTGAGCCGGACGGCCCTAATTTTACCCCCAGGATTTCCGGTATTATGCATGTGGAAAACGGTATGTACAACTATGCCATGTCTATTTTAAAGAGCAACAACGGGGATTCGGATTCCTGCAACCGCTATACCTTTGCCTATGAGAATCCCAAAAAGGGCCAGGGACGTTTTATTCATACCTACATGGGTGACGGCAATCCTCTCCCAAGTTTTGAAGGGGAGCCAGAATGGGTAAACATAGAGGGGGATATCGATACCTTTACCAATATGATTTGGGAAAATTTAAATGAGGAAAATAAGGTTTCCCTTTTTGTACGCTACATTGAAATTTCCACAGGAAAATATGAGACGAGAATCGTAAACAAAAACCAGTAGGAGGCAGAAATACAATGAGAGAATTAGAGTTAAAATACGGGTGCAATCCAAACCAGAAACCTTCCCGGATTTATATGGAAGAGGGGGAACTGCCCATTGAAGTGTTAAGCGGAAAACCGGGATATATTAATTTTTTGGATGCTTTTAACGGCTGGCAGTTAGTGCGGGAGCTGAAAAATGCCACAGGACTTCCGGCGGCCACATCCTTTAAACATGTTTCACCAGCAGGGGCGGCAGTGGGACTTCCCTTATCGGATATTGAAAAAAAGATTTACTGGGTGGATGATATGGATATGGAATTTACCCCCCTTGCCAATGCATATGCCAGGGCCAGAGGTGCAGACCGCATGTCCTCTTTCGGGGATTTTATCGCCCTCTCCGATGTGTGCGATGAGGCCACGGCAATGATTATCAAACGTGAGGTATCCGATGGAGTGATTGCCCCGGGATATGAACCGAAAGCACTTGAAATCTTAAAATCCAAGAAAAAAGGCAATTATAATATTATTCAGATTGACGAGAATTATGTGCCGGAAAATATTGAGAAGAAACAGGTTTTCGGCATCACCTTTGAGCAGGGTAGAAATGAGCTGAAAATTGACGATGAATTTTTTGGAAATATTGTGACAGAAAACAAGGAGATTACAGACCAGGCGAAAATTGATTTGGCCATTTCTATGATTACTTTAAAATATACCCAGTCCAATTCCGTGTGTTATGTAAAGGACGGCCAGGCAATCGGCATCGGTGCAGGGCAGCAGAGCCGCATCCACTGTACCAGGCTGGCAGGGCAGAAAGCGGACAACTGGTTTTTGCGCCAGTCCCCAAAAGTTCTGGGACTCCAGTTTGTGGACAGTATCCGCCGCCCAGACAGGGACAATGCCATCGACCTCTATATCGGGGAGGATTATATGGATGTTTTGGCGGAAGGGGCATGGCAGAACATTTTTAAAGTAAAGCCGGAGGTTTTTACCAGGGAGGAAAAGCGGCAGTGGCTTGACCAGATGGAAAATGTCACCCTTGGCTCCGATGCGTTCTTCCCCTTTGGGGATAATATTGAGCGGGCGCATAAGAGCGGGGTGAAATATGTGGCTCAGCCGGGAGGATCTATCCGGGATGATAATGTGATTGAGACATGTAATAAGTATGGGATGGTGATGAGTTTTACGGGGATTCGGCTGTTTCATCATTAAAAGGGAGATAAAACCATAAATAAATTCCTTAAGCAGAAAAGGTTTGAAGGGAAACAAGCCTTTTCTGCTTTTTATGTACAGGCCCTCATAAGGAAATTTGACCACTTTTGACACATGTGCTATGCTTTAGCAGGAAAATTATAACATTAAAATAAGACGGAAGCATTTGGGAGAATAACAGTATGATAGCTTTAAGCGCCATCCCCACGGAGGAAGACAGGAATAAGTTTCGGGAAATTTATGAAGAAAATTATCTGAAAATGTACCATGTGGCTCTTGGAATGATAAAAAACCAGGCGGACGCGGAAAACGCCGTCCAGGAGGCTTTTTTGTCCCTGGCGGAAAAATTTGAAAAATATTTGCACTTATCTGGTAGTGAAATGACAGGTTTGTGCGTTTCTATAGTGAAGAACAAAATAATAGACATAATCCGGAGGGCGAATCACTACAGTGAGGAGGAATTGGAAAATCTAATACTTTATGATGAGTGCCAGGAGCACAATGCCTCTTTTATGGCGGAAAAGAAGGAGGAGGGAGCCTTTGTGCATCGGGCTTTAAGTCAGATACCGGAGGTTTTTCGGGAGGCATTGATTTTAAAATACTGCTATTGCCTGAGCAATCTGAAAATTTTTTGAAAAATTTGGTAGTGATTTAGCATCTTTCTGCGTTTACTATATAGGAACGCAGATAAGTTCCAAATATTGAGCGGAAGGAGGAAAAAGTTATGAAGAATTTTTGGAAGAGATTTTTGTGTTTGATGATGCTTGGGGCAGTGCTTTGCTTTTCACAGCCGAATCTGGTACAGGCACAGGAAAATATGGTTTCGATTATGTCTGTCCAGAATAACAGATGTATGCTTAATTTGTCATTTAATAGTAAGACTGCAAGTTGTCAGTTAGTTGTGAAAGGCAGAAACGGTACGTCCAGCATTTCCGGTACATTGAAACTGTATGATTCTACAGAGGGAAAAACCGTGAAGACCTGGAGCATTTCCAAATCGGGCAGTGTTTACAGCGGAACAAAAACCGCAGCGGTGAAAAAGGGACATAGTTATAAGCTGTCATTTTCCGGAAAAGTGTATGGGAAAAATGCTAAGTACGGCGAATCGGTATCGGCATCTGCCAGCAGGAAAAACTAAAACAAAGAACAGGGAAAAGATAGGAGGATTATAGCTATGAATATCAAAAAATCATTGGCATCTTTATTAGTGGCAGCAACTTTGGCAGGAACATTTTCAGCGCCGGTAAATGCAGCGTCTATAAGTGCCGTGGAAACAGGGGCAGGGATTACTGCTGTTCAGGCGAATTTGAACGGCGAACCTATTTCCTATGGGAAACCAATTTTGGAATCTACATATACGGATAAAGAGGGTACAGAAGTTACAGAAAAAATCTATTTTGTTCCAGCGAAGCCATCGAATAACATACAGAATTATACTACAAGATTTAATGACATGCCAGTGATGAGTGGGGAGGGCTGGTATAAAAAGGAAAAAGTGCATAAATGGAAGGGCGGTGCAGGCGAGACAAAATATTGGGTAAGAGGATATTTTGTATGGGGTAATGGCGAATCGAAATTAAAAACACCGCAATACGGTTATAAGAATACAGGCAAGTATATAAAGATTACAAATGAAAGTAAAACCAAAACAGGTAATAGCCTTAAATATAGTTTTACAGCTTCAAATGTAGTGTCACGAAAGCAGAAACTTTCTGTAAGTCTTAAAGTAAATAGCAGAGGAAGAGCAAGTTAATTTCGTATAGCCTGTTAATTGAAGATATTTAGCAAGGAGGATAATATGGAAAAAGAATCAATCGTTATAAGGATAAGCAAACATAACCTTTACAGGGGAATAGAAATTGCCCTTTCCCTGGCGGTTTTTATTTACTTTAGTTATTCATTATGGAACAAATATGAATATGGATTTTCCGATGATACGGTATATTTGTTATATATTGCAGGAAGCGGGGCCGCTTTAGCCCTTGCCGTCCTTTTGGGATTCTGCTTTGGCTGTTTTGATACTAAGGATGACTGGGACAGAAAAAAGCTTATGCTGGGGCAGGGATATATGTTTGCCGGGGCGGTTATCGTTCAGATTATGATGTATCTTATTTTATATTCTATGGGAAATTCCCTTTGGGTCTGGGAGAAATATGGGGCGTTTTTTTTCAAGGTTTATTGGGCAGTGATGCTGGCTGCCTTGCTGGGATTGGCTTTCCTTGTATTTAAGATGCGGAATAAGAAAGAATGGTTTTATATTTATCTTATACAGGGAATCGGCATTCTTTACAGCATGGTGATTTTTGATATGTTTATAGGAAATATGGATGTATATGAGCCATTTCATTTTATTGTCATACCTTATATTTGCTGTTTCCTTTTCAGCAACATGATTTACAGCTTAGTAAGAAGAAAAAAGAACTAATATCTTTATGTGCAGGTTTGCAACCGCATAGATTTTAAAGCACCTTATTCATATTTGGAGGACAGCGGTATGAAAGTATTAAATTGGAATGTGAAAAGGATTGACAGGCTGTATTTTTGGATAGCATGGATTACCCTGATGATTCTGGAGCATATGTTTCTGGCATTTTGGTTTGCTGTATGGCAGTCATATGGGTTTGGCGTATTCTTTTTTGCGCTGGCAGGTTTAAATGTATTTTTAGCCGTATACCGTTTTTTGTTGAGTGCGAAACGTTTCCATGATGCGGGATATAGTACCTGGTATCTTATTTTGTGCATATTGCTGTCCTTTGTTGTAGCGGGGATTGGAATGTGGTTTATGGTGGCAATAAAAGACAGTGCTCCAGATAATGAATGGGGCGTCAATGCTGAACGGGAGAAGTTTGAAAAAAACAGAGGACATTATGCAGATTGATAGGAAAAAGGAAGTTATTATTTCAACTCAGGAGGTACAGATAGATTATTTAGACAATGGAGGATAATTATGGAAAAAGAATCAATCGTTTTAAGGATAAGCAAACATAACCTTTACAGAGGAATAAAAATCGCCCTTTCCCTGGCGGTTTTCATTTTTTTTAGTTATGTATTGTGGAACAAATATGAATATGGATCTTCTGATGATACGGTATATCTGTTATTTATTGCAGGAAGCGGGGCTGCTTTAGCCCTTGCCGTCCTTTTGGGATTCTGCTTTGGCTGTTTTGATACTAAGGATGACTGGGACAGAAAAAAGCTTATGCTGGGGCAGGGATATATGTTTGCCGGGGCGGTTATCGTTCAGATTATGATGTATCTTATTTTATATTCTATGGGAAATTCCCTTTGGGCCTGGGAGAAATATGGGGTGTTTTTTTCAAGGTTTATTGGGCAATGATGCTGGTTGCTGCTGGTTTGGTTTTGGGAATTCGCTCCCTGAAAGCTGTTGAAAATGCATGAATAGGTGAAAGAATTTTATAAATTACCCTTGACATTCCCGTACATATACTGTATATATAATTATATACAGTATATGTACGGGAATTGTTTTATCTGAAATTTACATAAGGGGGATCCATGGTACAGCTGACAAATGTAAAGAAAAAAATAGGCCAATTCTTTTTGGAGGACATTACCTTTTCTCTGCGGGAAGGTTATATTATGGGCCTGATAGGGGAAAACGGCGCAGGGAAATCCAGCATTTTAAAACTTCTTTTGGGAATACTTACGCCGGAAGAAGGCCAAATCTCTATCTTTGGCACAACTTATGAGGAAAATGAAAAGGGAATAAAGAACAATGTGGGATATGTTCTTGCCGAGGACGGATTGTTTTTAGGGGAAATGAATCTTTTGGAAAATGCCAGGCTGTTTGGCAAATATTATGAAAATTTCAGTGAGTCTCTCTTTTGTAATTATGCCAGTGAGTTCGGGTTAAAGAATATAAAAGTAAAAAAACTTTCCAGAGGAGAATATCTGAAATTTCAGTTTGCTTTTGCTCTTTCCCATAAACCTAAGCTTTTGCTTTTAGATGAGCCTACGGCCAATTTTGACCCGGAGTTTCGCAGAAAATTTCTATGTATTATAACGGATTTTATCAAAGACGGCAGAAAAAGCGTAATTCTTGCCACGCATCTCACAGAGGATTTGGAGCAGATTGCAGATTATGTTACTTTTATAGATCATGGAAGGCTTTTATTTTCTATGGACAGGGAAAGTATCAATAAGTATTTTCGTATGGCCGCAGGAGAGGAGTATAAGATTAACCTCCTGCCAAAGGAAAATATAATCTATAAAGAGGCCGGGAAGTATGGAACCAGGGCTTTGGTAAAGCATGGCAGGTGGAGCCAATATGACGATGCATTAAATATTACCTATCCATTGTTGGAGGAACTGATGTACTTTATTCTGAAAGGAAAACACTAAAATGAGAAATAACAATAAAAATTTAACTATTTTGCATCTCGTGATTTTAGACTATGCAGGGGAAATCAAAGAGGGATGGAAAAGGGTGAAAGGTGCGGATATAGTACTGTGGTTTTGGGACTTTTTATTTATTGGTATTATGTGGGCGCCTTGGTTTATGGACTTTGCATGGGAATATTTTCTCCAGGCAGAATTGTTTGTGTACGGGTATACCATTGGCGTTCTGTCTCTGGGTTTTTTCATCTCGCGGATGTATCCGGAAAAATTGGAAAAGACGCTTCTTTTATGCCCTCTTACCCAGGCAGAAAAAATTCAGTATGTCAAAACAGGGTATCGGTTAAAGGTTGGGGTGCCTATGCTTTTTTATGTCCTGGCAGGGACTGTCTGGCTGTTTTTGCAGGTGATATCTCCGTTTTTTATAATAGAAATTGGCTTGTGGATGTTTTTTTATTTTAGGTGTATCAATATTTATTGTATGCCGGAAACAGGAAGGGATGATTCTATTCGCCGGTATCCGGTAAAAGGAATGGAAATTTTCCAGATTGCAGTCCAGCTTTTGGAAGTTGGTCAAATTATGGGTATGGCTCTCTATTTTGAGGGAAGCCGATGGGTACCGATTTACATATATGAGGGGACAATTACTCTGTTACAAGTTCTGTTGTATATAATTATGAAAAAGAACTTATATCCAATAATTATGGAGCGTGCACTATGTTATGAAGATAATTATTAATCCCAAGGGGACTCTGGCTATTTATGAACAAATTGTAAACCACATTAGAAATTCCATTCTGACAGGGGAACTTTCCCCCGGAGAGTGCCTCCCCTCCATCCGTTCTCTGGCCAGTGAATTGGAAATCAGCGTAATAACAACAAAACGTGCCTATGAGGAGTTAGAAAAAGAAAACCTGATTCACTCTGTGGCAGGAAAAGGTTTTTATGTCTGCGAAAATAACAGGGAGTATTTGAAAGAGAAAAACTACCGACTTTTGGAAAAGCGGATGGAAGAACTTTTAAGGGACTGCACCAGTGCCGGTATGAGTAAAAAAGAGATACTTACCATGGTGGAAGAACTTATTTTTTGAAAATTAAATCATCATAAAATTTTGTGGAAGGAGAAAGTAAATGTATATTGAATTTTCTCATGTGACTACGCATTGCAAGGGGTTTTCCCTGAAGGATATTTCTTTTCTTGTGCCTGAGGGGTTCATCACAGGGCTTGTAGGGGAAAACGGTGCGGGAAAAACCACATTATTTCATCAGATTATGGATGAAAATGCCAGATATTCCGGAGAAATATACATAAACGGAGTGCCGCTGCGGGAGCACAGACAGGAATTTATGCAGGAAATCGGGTTTATCTCCCAGGAACAGAAATTTTTTAAAAATTATACGCCAATGCAGAATGTTGATTTATTAAAGGGATTTTACGATAAGTTTAATTGCGATTTGTTTTGCTCAAAATTGGAGGAGTACCACGTGCCTGGAAGAAATTTATCCGGCCTTTCCAGGGGGGAGTTTATAAAATTTCAGATGGCCTTTGCACTGGCCCATGAAAGTAAATTGTTTCTTATGGATGAGGTTACGGCGGGGATGGACTCGGTTTTCAAAAAGGAATTTTTTAAAGAGCTTCACCGATTGATTGCCGGGGAAGACACGGCAGTTTTCATGAGTACCCACATTGAGGAGGAAGTTATCCGTCATATGGATTATGTGGTGGGACTTAGCCGGGGAAAGGCGGAGTACAGAAAGGAGACGGAGAAATGGAAGCGGTAAGAAAATTTGATGCGGAGTGGAAAAAGCAAAACGCCTGGGAGTTTTTGATGAGGCGTGTTTGCCTTGTGCTGTTTTATTCCATCGGTTCCTGCCTGATGCTTTTGCCTTTCGGTTCGTCTGCCTGGGCCCTGGTAAGTTCCGTGATGCTTTTTCTAGGGGCAATGCACTTTTACATCGCCCCTTATATGAGATGTGTGGAAAACGGAAAAAGCGTCAGCCTTTACGTGAAATTAAAGTGGATGCCGGTTTCCAAAAGGGAATTTTTGGCAGTGCGCAGGGGGTATCTGCGTAAGTTTTGTGTGGGGACAGGAGTATTCCTCTGGATTTTACAGCAGATTGGTGCATGCCTTGCCCGTACCTGGGGGGCGGAAAATGCATTGTTTCCACTGGCTTTTACCGCTGCTTTATATTTGGTAGGCATTTTTGATATTAATAGGAAATTGTTTCAGTAAAATTTAGACAATATTAACAATTTAATCCTTGCAAAGAAGCTTGAAATATGCTATTCTTTTAAAGTACAAGCAGTTCATGAGGTTTTATTTTTTTTTAACACTTTGTTAAAAAATTAACAGCTTTAGAACAATTAAGAATGATAAGGAGACGAGAAAATGGCAAAGAAAGTAGTTTTAGCAGGCGCATGCCGTACAGCAATCGGAAAAATGGGCGGAGCTTTGGGAAGCACTCCAGTAGCTGATTTAGGTGCTATTGTTATCAAAGAGGCATTAAACAGAGCCGGTGTGAAACCTGAGCAGGTAGACGAAGTTATGATGGGATGTGTTATTCAGGCTGCACAGGGACAGAACGTTGCACGTCAGTCTGCAATCAAAGCTGGTTTACCCATTGAAGTACCTGCATTTACATTAAACGTAGTATGTGGCTCAGGTTTAAAATGTGTAAATGAAGCTGCTAATATGATTATGGCCGGTCAGGCAGATATCGTTGTTGCCGGAGGTATGGAGAATATGTCAATGGCTCCATATGCAATGACAAAGGCTCGTTTTGGATATCGTATGAACAATGCAACTATCATTGATACCATGGTAAATGACGCTTTGACAGACGCATTCAACCATTATCACATGATGATTACAGCAGAAAATGTTTGTGATAAATACGGAATTACCCGTGAGGAATTAGACGAGTTCTCAGCAAACAGCCAGCAGAAATGTGAGAAGGCTCAGGCAGAGGGCAAATTTGACGATGAAATCGTTCCGGTTCCTGTTAAAGTTAAGAGAGAGACTGTTATGTTTGCAAAGGATGAGGGCCCCCGTGCTGGCACCACAAAAGAGTCTTTGGCAAACTTAAAATGCTGCTCCGGAAAAGAGGGCGGAATGATTACAGCAGGCAACGCTTCCGGAATCAATGACGGAGCTGCAGCTATGGTTGTTATGAGTGAAGAGAAAGCAAAAGAGCTGGGTGTAAAACCAATGGCTACATGGATTGCAGGAGCACTGGGCGGCGTTGCACCAGAAATTATGGGTGTGGGACCCGTTGCTTCCACAAGAAAAGTTCTGGAGAGAACAGGATTTACCATCGACGATATGGACTTAATCGAGGCAAATGAGGCTTTTGCTGCTCAGTCTATCGCAGTTGCAAGGGACTTGAACTTTGATATGTCTAAAGTAAATGTAAACGGTGGTGCTATCGCACTTGGACATCCGGTAGGAGCCAGCGGATGCCGTATCTTAGTTACACTGTTACACGAGATGCAGAAGAGAAATGCAAACAGAGGTCTTGCTACCCTGTGTATCGGCGGTGGAATGGGATGCTCAACTATCGTTGAGAAATATTAATCGTTCTAACATGAATTAGGATTTATATTTAATTAACCTAAAATTAAATCATGATATATTAAGGAGGAACTACAATGAAAGTAGGAGTTATCGGTGCAGGAACCATGGGACAGGGAATTGCCAAAGCATTTGCCCAGGTTGATGGATATGAAGTTGCACTCTGCGATATCAAACAGGAGTGGGCTGACAATGGAAAAGCAAAAATCCAGAAGGGTTATGCAAGGCTTGTGGAGAAAGGCAAAATGGATCAGGGTAAGGTTGACGCTATCCTTGGAAAAATTACCGCAGGTTTAAAAGAAGATTTATGTGCAGACTGCGACCTTATCGTAGAGGCAGCTTTTGAAAATATGGAAGTGAAAAAGACTACTTTCTCAGAGTTGGATAAAATTGCAAAACCTGAGTGTATCTTTGCTTCCAATACATCCAGCCTTTCCATCACAGAGATTGGCAACGGATTAAGCCGTCCAATGATTGGTATGCATTTCTTTAATCCTGCAGACCGCATGAAACTTATCGAGGTTATTGCAGGTGTGAACACACCGGCTGAGACCGTTGACGCTATCAAGAAAATTTCCGAGGAAATCGGCAAGACTCCGGTACAGGTAAATGAGGCGGCAGGTTTTGTTGTAAACCGTATCTTAATTCCTATGATTAATGAAGCTGCATTTATCAAAATGGAAGGTGTTTCCGATATCGCCGGCATTGACACAGCTATGAAGCTTGGTGCAAACCACCCAATGGGACCCTTGGAGTTAGGCGACTTTATCGGTCTTGACATCTGTCTTGCTATTATGGACGTACTGTACAATGAGACTGGGGACAGCAAATATCGTGCATGCCCGTTAATCCGCAAAATGGTTCGCGGTGGAAATCTCGGCGCTAAGAGCGGAAAAGGATTCTACATTTACAATGCAGACCGTACAAAGACACCGGTTGACGCTCAGTAGGACGACAGGCAAGAGATACTTAATTGTGTAAATTTATAGACATGGAGGAATAGTAATCATGGATTTCGGTTTAGATAAAAAACATGAAATGGCGAGATCTTTATTTAAAGAGTTCGCTGAAAACGAAGTGAAACCTCTGGCTCAGGAAGTAGATGAAACTGAGAAATTCCCAAGAGGAACAGTGGAAAAAATGCAGAAATTAGGATTTATGGGAATTCCGGTTCCAAAGGAGTACGGCGGACAGGGCTGTGACCCGTTGACCTATATTATGTGTGTGGAGGAACTCTCTAAAGTCTGCGGTACTACAGGCGTTATCGTTTCCGCACATACCTCTCTCTGCGTAGATCCCATTATGACCTACGGTACAGAAGAGCAGAAACAGAAATATGTCCGTGCCCTTGCAACAGGAGAAAAGTTAGGTGCATTTGCACTGACTGAGCCCGGCGCAGGTACAGACGCCCAGGGATGCCAGACAAAAGCCGTTTTGGACGGCGACCAGTGGGTGTTAAACGGAAGCAAATGCTTTATCACAAACGGTAAAGAGGCAGACGTTTACATTGTAATCGCTATCACAAGCGTGACAGAGGATAAGAGAGGCAGAAAGAAAAAGAACTTCTCCGCATTTATTGTAGAAAAAGATGCTCCCGGATTCTCCTTCGGAACAAAGGAAAAGAAAATGGGTATCCGCGGATCTGCTACATATGAGTTGATTTTTGAAGACTGCAAAATTCCGAAAGAGAATCTCTTAGGACCGGAAGGAAAAGGATTCCCAATCGCTATGCATACCCTTGACGGCGGACGTATCGGTATTGCCGCACAGGCTCTTGGTATTGCAGAGGGTGCATTAGAGGCAACCATCGCCTACACCAAAGAGAGAAAACAGTTTGGCCGTTCCATTGCAGCTCAGCAGAATACCCAGTTTGAGCTGGCTGACATGGCTGCTAAGATTGACGCAGCGAAATTCCTGGTTTACAGGGCTGCTATGGCAAAAGCTACACAGAAAGTATACTCTGTGGAAGCTGCAAAGGCAAAATTATTTGCTGCTGAGACAGCGATGGATGTTACCACAAGATGTGTTCAGCTCTTCGGCGGATATGGATATATCAGAGAGTACGATGTAGAGCGTATGATGCGTGATGCCAAGATTACTGAGATCTACGAAGGAACTTCTGAGGTTCAGAGAATGGTTATCTCTGGCGCATTATTAAAGTAGACGTGATTTCAGCGGATTGAGAATGGATTACGAATAAACAATATTATAAGGAGTGAATACCGTGAAAATAGTTGTATGTGTAAAACAGGTACCAGATACCAAAGGCGGCGTTAAATTTAACCCGGACGGTACATTAAACAGAGCTGCCATGCTTACCATCATGAATCCGGATGACAAAGCAGGTTTGGAAGCAGCTTTAAGATTAAAAGAGCAGTATGGAGCAGAGGTTACAGTAGTTACCATGGGACTTCCCAAGGCAGATGAAGTTCTCCGTGAAGCTATGGCAATGGGCGCAGATAAAGGTGTTCTTGTAACAGACAGAGTTTTGGGCGGAGCTGATACATGGGCTACCTCCACAACTATTGCAGGAGCAATCCGCAATCTGGAGTATGATTTGATTATCACAGGACGTCAGGCTATCGACGGTGATACCGCACAGGTAGGACCTCAGATTTCCGAGCACTTGGATATTCCGGTTATCTCTTATGCACAGGATATTAAAATTGACGGGGATTATGTGATTGTTCAGCGTCAGTATGAGGATAGATATCATGAGTTAAAAGCAAAGATGCCGTGTTTAATTACAGCACTTTCTGAATTAAATGAGCCTCGTTATATGACACCCGGAGGAATCTTTGATGCATATGACAAAGAAGTTACCGTTTGGGGAAGGGCAGACTTAAAGGATGTAGACGATTCCAATATCGGCCTTAATGGCTCACCTACCAAGATTGCAAAGGCTTCTGATAAAGTCCGCAAAGGTGCAGGTGAAAAAATTGTTGCCCAGGATGCAGAGGAAGGCGTATCTTACATTATGGGTAAATTAAAAGAGAAACATGTCATTTAATTCTTTTGGATTCCCGCGAGGGACATTTCCCGCTGCTTTGCAGCGAGAGGATGACTTGCAAAAAGATGTTGCATGAATAAACACGGATTAACCGTTTAAATTAAGGAAAGTGGTGAACAAAATGGGTTTAGAAGAATATAAAGGAGTATTTGTCTTTGCACAGCAGGTAGACAACGTATTAGATGGCGTTGCATTTGAATTGCTTGGAAAAGGCAAAGACTTGGCAAAAGATTTAAATACTGAGGTAACAGCAGTATTAATCGGTTCCGGCGTAAAAGGTCTGGCAGATCAGTTGGCAGAGTACGGCGCAGACAAGGTTATCGTCGTGGACGATCCGGAACTGAAAGACTACAGAACAGAGCCGTACACACACGCACTGGCATCCGTAATCAATACATACAAACCGGAGATTATGCTGGTTGGCGCTACAGCTATCGGCCGTGACCTTGGACCTAGGGTTTCCGCCCGTGTTCAGACAGGTCTTACCGCTGACTGTACCGTCCTTGAGATTGGTGATTTCCCATTAAACCCTGTACCGGGAAAAGAAGACGAGCAGAAACACAATCAGCTTTTGATGACACGTCCTGCTTTCGGCGGAAATACCATCGCTACCATTGCCTGCCCGGATAACCGTCCTCAGATGGCTACCGTTCGTCCAGGCGTTATGCAGAAAATCGAGCCAAACAAAGGCGCAAAAGCAAATGTGGAAGAGTACAATCCTGGATTTACTCCAAACAACAAATATGTGGAAATCTTAAACATTGTAAAGGCAGTAAAAAATACAGAAAATATCATGGAAGCTAAGATTTTGGTATCCGGCGGACGTGGTGTAGGTTCTGCAGAGAACTTTAAGATTCTTCAGGATTTGGCAGATGTGCTTGGAGCAACTGTAAGCTGCTCCCGTGCAGTAGTTGAGAACGGATGGAAACCGGTAGATGTACAGGTAGGACAGACAGGTAAAACCGTACGTCCAAACGTATACTTTGCCATCGGTATCTCCGGAGCAATCCAGCACGTGGCTGGTATGGAAGAGTCTGACATTATCATTGCTATCAACAAAGACGAGGATGCTCCTATCTTTGATGTGGCTGACTATGGTATCGTTGGGGATTTAAATAAAATCGTTCCGGCACTTACCACAGCATTAAAGGCTGAGTTGGGCTAATTCTACGATTAAATACAATTAAAAGCAGAAAGGCCGTCTGGTTTCCAGGCGGTCTTTTTTCACGCACAGTGGCACGTCATAATTCCTTTGCGAAATTGTCCTTGCTTTTGGGGGGAGGGAATCATATAATGGTAAGTACAGACCAAAACCAACGGAGGAAAAAACATTGGATCAGAGCAAAATCCGCAATTTTTGTATTATCGCCCATATCGACCATGGAAAGTCCACCTTAGCGGACAGAATTATCGAGCATACCGGGCTTTTAACCAGCCGTGAAATGCAGGCTCAGGTATTGGACAATATGGATTTGGAGAGAGAGCGGGGGATTACCATAAAATCTCAGGCTGTGCGCATCATATATAAGGCAAAGGACGGGGAAGAATATGTTTTTAACCTGATTGACACCCCGGGGCATGTGGACTTTAATTATGAGGTTTCAAGAAGCCTGGCCGCCTGCGACGGGGCTATTCTTGTAGTGGATGCCGCCCAGGGGGTGGAAGCCCAGACACTGGCAAATGTTTACCTGGCCCTTGACCATGATTTGGACGTAATGCCTGTGATAAACAAAATAGATCTGCCCAGCGCCCAGCCGGAGGCGGTGATAGAGGAGATAGAAAATGTTATTGGAATTGAAGCGGAGGATGCCCCCAGGATTTCCGCTAAGACAGGCTTAAACATTGATGAGGTGTTAGAGCAGATTGTCACAAAAATTCCCGCTCCCACAGGAGATGCATCCGCACCTTTGCAGGCCTTAATTTTTGATGCTGTCTACGATGCCTATAAAGGGGTGATAGTTTTTTGCCGGATTATGGAAGGAACAGTGAAAGTGGGGGACAGTATCTGTATGATGGCCACCGGCGCAAGGGATGACGTGGTGGAAGTTGGGTACTTTGGAGCCGGGCAGTTTATTCCATGCGAGGAATTAAGTGCAGGGATGGTAGGCTATATCGCCGCAGGAATAAAAAATGTGGGAGACACCAGGGTGGGGGATACGGTTACCCATGCGGACAAGCCCTGCAAAGAGCCTCTGCCGGGATACAAAAAGGTAAATCCTATGGTGTACTGCGGCATGTATCCTGCAGATTCTGCAAAATATCCCGACCTTCGGGATGCACTGGAAAAATTGCAGATTAATGATGCTTCCCTGCAGTACGAGCCGGAAACTTCCCTTGCCCTGGGATTTGGGTTCCGGTGCGGATTTTTAGGGCTTTTGCACTTAGAGATTATCCAGGAGAGACTGGAGCGGGAATTTAACCTGGATTTGGTGACTACCGCGCCGGGGGTAATTTATAAGGTGCACAAAACCAACGGAGATGTGATGGATTTAACCAATCCCTCCAATCTTCCCGATCCTTCGGAGATAGATTTTATGGAGGAGCCCATGGTGTCGGCGGAGATTATGGTGACCAGCGAATATGTGGGGGCCATTATGAAGCTTTGCCAGGAGCGCCGGGGGATTTATATCAGTATGGAATATATCGAGGAGACAAGGGCCTTAATTAAATATGACCTGCCCTTAAACGAGATTATCTATGACTTTTTTGACGCATTGAAATCCCGTTCCAGGGGATATGCTTCTTTTGACTATGAATTAAAAGGCTATGTAAGGTCGGAACTTGTAAAACTGGATATACTGATCAACAAGGAGACCGTGGACGCCCTGTCCTTTATTGTGTTTAAAGACAGCGCCTATGACAGAGGCAGAAAAATGTGTGAAAAATTGAAAGGCGAGATTCCAAGGCATCTCTTTGAGATTCCCATCCAGGCGGCTGTGGGAGGAAAAGTCATTGCCAGGGAAACCGTAAAGGCAATGCGAAAAGACGTATTGGCCAAGTGCTACGGCGGGGATATCTCAAGAAAGAGAAAGCTTTTGGAGAAACAGAAGGAAGGCAAAAAGAGGATGCGCCAGGTGGGCAATGTAGAAATCCCCCAGGAGGCATTTATGAGCGTGCTGAAATTAGACGAGGATTAAAATATGAGAGAATTGGAATTGTATATCCACATTCCATTTTGCATGAGAAAGTGTAACTACTGCGATTTTTTATCCGCCCCGGCAGATGAAAAATCGCAGTCTGCGTATGTGGAGGCATTAAAAAAAGAAATAAAATTTTATGGAAAAGAATTGAAAGCGGGGGAATTGTCCACTATATATATTGGCGGGGGCACTCCCTCCTGGCTCCAGGAACATTATATGGCTTCGATTATGGAGACTGTGCATAAGTTTTTTTCCATAAAAAAAGATGCGGAGATAACCATTGAGTGCAATCCAGGCACATTGACCAGGGCAAAGCTTAATAGCTACAAAGATTTTGGCATCAACCGTTTAAGCCTTGGGCTGCAGTCTGCAGATGACGAGGAATTAAAAGTTCTTGGGAGGGTCCATACCTTCCAGCAGTTTTTGAGAAATTATGAGCTGGCAAGGGAGTGTGGTTACGACAATATTAATATAGACCTTATGTACGCCCTGCCCAGACAGAACACGGAAAAGTTTTATCACACTTTAACAAAAACAGCAGGGTTAAAGCCGGAACACATTTCCGCCTATGCCCTGATGATTGAAAAAGGCACGCCTTTTTATGAGAAGTACAAATTTGACGCAGTGAGACAGGAGGCCGGATTTCAGCCGGAAGTTCTTCCCCATGAAGATGTGGTGTACCAAATCGGGAAAATGACGGAGGATGTGCTAAAAGAGGCAGGATATGAGCGGTATGAGATATCCAATTATGCAAAAAAAGGATTTGTCTGCAGGCATAATATCGGTTACTGGCAGAGGGAAGAATACCTGGGAGTGGGCCTTGGTGCCGCTTCTCTCATAGGAGGAAACCTGCGCTACAATAATCTGCGGGATTTGGATACCTATATCTTAAAGGCGGACAACATTAAGGAGTGTTTGTTTATAGACGAAAAAACGGAAAAGAAACTGCCGGCAGTAACTCTCCATGAAAAAGCGGAGGAGTTAAAGAGAAATGCCCAGATGGAGGAGTTTATGTTCCTGGGACTTCGGATGATACAGGGCATAGAGCGGAGCCGGTTTTACCAGTCCTTTGGCTTTACCGTGGACAATATCTATTCCAGGGTAATTGCAAGGCTTGAAGCGGAGGAACTTTTGCAGCAAAATCCTGAGCGGGTGTGGCTCACCGAAAAGGGCCTGGATTTAAGCAACTACGCCCTTGCCCAGTTTTTATTAGATTAGTCCTGGAATTCTAAATAAATTATAAAAAACGCTTCATTGTAAAATGAAATGCGACAAGAGTTAATAAACTCTATCGCATTTCTTTTTTTATACGCTTTTATAGGGAATGTGTCAAGGGTTTAGGACTTTTGGCACATTCCTTTTTTATTTTGGAGCGATAGGAGGTGTAGAAAGCGTGAGAAAAGGTAATAGGCGATTGAACTATGAGGACAGGAAACGGATTGAAAAAATGAAAGAGCAGGGGGCGAGAGTGATTGTAATTGCTGACACTATCGGGGTCCACCGTGCGACTATCTACAACGAGTTAAAGCGTGGAGGTACACCCTATCGGGCGGAAGTCGCACAAAGGACGGTATAGGTATGGAAATGGTAGGGGAAGCGTTGCAGGAAAAGGCTAGGGAATTGGCGGATATGGTCGGTAGCGTGGTAGTAGATGAAGCGTTGCCGTTGGAGGTATTGGAAGCCGTGGCGGATTGTCTGAAAGAGGATTGCAGGCAGATTAGGCAGGCGGTACAGGATATGCAGGAAGAGCAGCAGGCAATAGAAAGAATGACCGCAGGAAAGGAGGGGTAGCGTGGCGAGTAAAACGGAAAAGCACACGGTAGCGTACAGGAACGTGAAAAAGTGTGAGTTTCATAATATCGGGTCGCATATCGTGGCGACAAGCATAATCGGCGGTACTACGTTTTGTGCGTTCTTTGATTCGGGATTGCATACAGAGGAAAGCATAAGGCGGAGAGGAAGCATAAAGTTACATTCAATTTATTCTAAAAAGTAGGAGGGAGGGCATGGGTAAATATCCGTGGTCCGGGAAACGGACATTAGAACATTGTGGACTGATTACCAAAATGGGGGTCAAGCCACGGCAGCAGGGCGGGAAGTGTGACGGATTCCAAAAGTCGGCAGATAATGACGAGCCTTGCAATATCTGTATGAAATGCAAATTAAATACTTTTTATGAAGAATAGGAGGAAATGAGGAAATGAGAGAAGCAATCAAGCACAACAACGTAGTGATTTTTGATGATAGGGGGATTCCCTCTATTATGGTCCGGTTTGAGAATCCGAGGGCAGCAGTTACCCCGGAAATGTTCATTATCGGAGGGAAAGAGGTAGACGCTATCTATATTTCCAAGTACCCCAATAAGGTAATCAAGGGCAGGGCGTACAGTCTGCCAATGGTAGACCCGACAACGGAAATTACCTTTGATGAAGCCTTGGCAGCTTGCCGGACAAAGGGCGAGGGGTGGCACTTAATGACCGCTACCGAGTGGGAATATGTGTTAAATGAGAGCCGGAAGAAAGGCACGTTGCCCCACGGTAATACGGATTGGGGAAATGATTATTACCACAAGGAAGAGCAGGGGGAGCGTGAGGGTTGCGGATACGGCAGGACGCTTACAGGGAGCGGCCCGGATACATGGAATCACGACCACACCGTATACGGCGTATCAGACCTTAACGGCTTGGTATGGGAATGGTTGGCAGGGGTGCGTATCGTAAACGGCGTATTGGAGTACATACCGAACAATGACGCAGCCTTGGCAGGGTGCGACCTTTCAAGGGATAGCAAGAAGTGGCAGGGGATTACCACGGACCAGGGCGGAAAAACCGCCGTGAGGGTCAATGTCGAGGGCGGGGAAATCACGATTACCGACAAGGCAGCAGGCGAGGACTACACCCCGGACTATGACGGCGTATCTTGGGAGGATTTAAAGGTTGACTTGCAGGAGATACCGCAGGCGTTATGCTACTTGGGAATCCTGCCCGAAAACGGCGTAAAAGAGGAAAAGGATACCTATGTATGGTTTGACGCTACCGAGGGGGAATATCTGCCTATCCGGGGGTCGAGTTTCTTCAGTACGTCCGGTTCGGGGCCGTCCGCCCTCGGCTTGAATGATCCCCGTTCCTACTCTAGCGGCGACGTGGGTTTCCGCTCCGCTTTTTATGAGGTAAACGGCAAACTGATTACTGAATAACTGTTTAGGGGTGCGGTAGCACCCCATGAGAAGAAAGGAGAGGTAAGCGTGGCGGATAAAATCAGATGTGCGGATTGCGAGCATTGCAAGGGGTTTAGGAAAGCGAGTAATACCAGGTCGAGTTTTTCTTGCGAACACCCCGACCAAAAATATATTTTGGATTATTTCAAAGACCATAGGATACAGAAAATGCCCGGTTTCCTTGGGTACGGTAAGCCGTTTTCAAGCGAAGTGCCTATAAAAACGTCCCCGGCGTGGTGTCCTAAGAAAAAGCAGGAGGGCGGAAAGTGAAAGTAATATCACAGGTAAGCGATTTTGGGTTGACCGAGGGCAGGGAGTACGAGGTATTGGAAGAAAGTGCAGGATTCTACAAAGTGCAGCTTGACAACGGCAATATCTCATATAGGAACGGCTATTTATTCAATAAAGGCAAGGGAGGGGCGGAAGATGAAGTATAGGGCGTTGGCGTACAACAAGGCGGAGGACAGATTTTATTATGTTTACGGTCTGCCCTCTTACGGATTCGATACGGAAGAAATCGGGGAAATGGGAACGCCGGACGGCGATTTTACGGAAATCAACCCCACAACCCTTGGCAGGGGGACCGGCTACACGGACATAACAGGCACGGAAATTTTCACGGGCGATATTACGGAGTTGGAAGTAGACGGAGAAAAACGGCGGTTTACGGTAATCGAAACTACGGTTGACCGGGAATATAACACACTGCCCGGATTTGACGGTAAGACCGTGAAAGTGAGGTTGCAGGGGGTAATAGCCTTTGAGTGGCAGCAGGACGGAAAAGACTATATCCTGCTACCGTGCGTGGATAAGAAAGGCGTGTGCGATACGGAGCGTATGCGGATTGTCGGGGATATTCACACAAGGGCGGAAAGGGGCGGTAATGGAAGCAAGGGCAAAGAGTAGCGGTACGCCCTACCCTATATGGGTGTACGGCGAATATCTGACAGAACCGCCAAAACGACCAAACGGGGCGTTACGCCCCGTGGGTCACTACATAGACAAGGGCGGTTATCCGGGTGCGAATGTGTACGCCGTGGATATTTCCACCCTCTGCAAAGGCACGGCAGCGGTTGACGGCAGGGGCAGCAGGATATACACGCAGGACATTCTTTTACACGAAGCAGAGGACGAAATAGGGTACTTTGTCGTGGAGGACGAAGAAACGGCGGTTGATGTGGTTTGGGGCGAAATAGTGGCACTAGGACGCTTGCAGGCAGGGGATATAAGCATAGTCGGCAACACGGTAGATTACCCGGATTTTATAGAGGGTATGAGATACCACGTTGAAAACGGTCTGAATGTGCCTTATCTGCCCTCACTGGACGTAATGGCTACGCCGTTACCGTTTCTGAAAATGACTTGCTTAAAATGCGGATATGTTACGCTTGGTTGCTGTTATGTGGCACGGCATAAGGATTGTGGCGGATTCTTTACAATGGATTTTGCAACGAAGATTTACAGGAAAGGAGAAAAAGAAAAGGCGTTTGCATAGTGGCATACGCAAACGCCTTTCATTGCCTTATAGCAAATAATTAAACCTACTCAAATTATACTATAAGGCTTATGGAAAGTCAATAAGCAACCTCTGAAAACGTGTAAGAAATGGCACGTTTCGGACCTTGTATGGGGTATTAACATCAAGGGCAATACTATATTATATACTTATATAAGTACATATAGTTATATAAGTATATGGTTAGGTTGATGTACCCTTTATGAGGGGAGGGGTTGGGTAGTATAAGGAGAGTGCAGGAATGGCAAGAAAAAAATTCATAAGAGAGAAAAGGATTTATTGCGGGGAGGAATATTTAGAGGTTGATATAGTACCCGTTACCAATATGCCGGAAGCAGGCAAGGAAAAAAAAGGGAAGTCCTCACAGGCTCAAAAGAATCTGAATGACAAGCGGAGTAAAAGGCGTTTCGTGCAGATAGCCAATACCAACTTTGGGGCAGATGATTTACATATATCAGCAACCTATAACGAAGAGCATTTGCCTATAACCTTGGAGGAAGCGGAAAGGAACGTACACAACTATCTTGACAGGGTAAAAAGGAGAATGAAGAGGGTCACAGGGCAGGACTTAAAATATATGCTTGTCACGGAGTATACGCCGGAAGAGGAAGAGGGGCAGTTGACCCTAGAGGGCATGGAGGATAAGCAGACAAGGGCGGTTAGAATCCACCACCATATTATCTTGAATGGAGGGTTGAGCCGTGACGATTTGGAATTGATGTGGAGTGCGACCCGGATTAACTGGAAAAAGGCACAGAATGACACGGAATATAGGAAAACCGTAGATTATTTGGGATTCGTGAATTGTGACAGATTGCAGCCAAACGAGAACGGTATAGAGGGGTTAGTAAACTATATCAACAAGAGGAAAAAGGGGTGCAAAAAGTGGTCTACCTCTATGAATCTGAAAAAGCCAAAAGAGAAGAAGAACGACCATAAATACAGTTTCCGAAAGTTGCGGACATTGGCACAGACCCCGGAAGATAAAGAGATATGGCGTAAGCAATATAAAGGGTATGAGCCTACAAAGATAGATTTTCAGTATAACGAATATACCGGGTGGAGCGTCTACCTACGGTTACGGAAAATAAGGAAGTGACGGTATGCAGCAGGATATAAAGCAGTTGATAAGAGAAAAGATAAAAATGCAAGGGGTAAAAATGGAAATTAGACCAATAACCCTAAAGCAGGCAAGCGATTTTATCAACCAATATCACAGACATCATAAAGCTACAATAGGCTGCAAGTTTGCCGTTGGATTATATAAAGGAGATACGATTATAGGTTGTGCGGTATGTGGCAGACCTGTAAGCAGATATTTAGATAACGGCTTTACTTGTGAAATAAATAGACTATGCACAGACGGAACAAAAAACGCTTGTTCAATGCTATATGGTGCTTGTTGCAGGATAGCAAAGGAAATGGGGTATAGGAAAATTATCACTTATATTCTGCAAAGTGAGGACGGAGCGAGTTTGAAAGCAAGTAATTTTATTTGCGAGGGGGCAGCAGGGGGAACGCATTGGACAGGGGCAAGGGATAGAGGGCAGGAGATACCGCAGGAGTTAAAAACACGGTGGGTAAGGATATTGAGGAAGTGAGGAATAAAGATTGATTATTGGACTACATGACAGTGAAAAAGAGCATTTCAAACACAAAAAGACGTTCCCTAACTACGCCCTTATGAAAATATCCGCATACCACAAGGCAAAGGGGGATTCCGTGGAGTGGTGGGACCCTGCAAAAGATTACGATTTGGTCTATTCGTCAAAGATATTCGATTTTACGGAGGAAAACAAAGACCTACCGCCGGATACCATAAAAGGCGGTACAGGCTACGACATAGAGAAGAAACTACCGCAGGAAATAGATGATATGTACCCGGATTATTCCATATACCCCGATTGTGATTATGCGATAGGCTACATTACTAGGGGTTGCCCCAATAAATGCCCTTGGTGCTATGTTCCGAGGAAAGAGGGCAATATAAAGCCTTACAGGCGGTGGACGGAGTTAGTGCGGTACGATACGCCGGATTTAATTTTAATGGATAATAACATATTGGCAAGCGAATACGGAATATCGCAGCTAAAGGATATGGCAGGCAAGGGGTGGAGAATCGACCTCAATCAAGGAATGGACGCACGGTTGGTAACGGAGGAAATAGCGGACGTATTGGCAAGCCTGCAATGGATAAAGTATTTTCGTTTTTCTTGCGATACCGTAAGCCAAGTAAAGCACATTAACAGGGTGGCGGGATTATTGGCGGAAAGGGGAATCAAGCCGTATCGGCTCTTTGTCTATCTGCTTGTGAGGAAAGACCTAGACGAAGCAGATTATAGGGTGCAGCAGTTGAGGAAACATAAGGGCATACACCTATACGCCCAGGCGGAGCGTAACGAGGGTTTGGGTATCCGTCCGAACAAAGCACAGCTTGAATTTACCAACCGCTACATATATGGAAATCTGTATAGGAAAGAAACTTGGAAAGAGTACATAAATAAAAGACCTTGGGTAAAGCAGAGATTGGAGGTATCAAATGATTGTAACGATTGATTTTGAAACAACGGGATTCAGAGCAGGAAAGGACGAAGTTTTACAAGTGTCTATCATAGACGAAGAATTTAATACCCTGCTTAATGCGTATTGCAGACCGAACAATAAGGACAGTTGGGAGGACGCACAGAGGGTACACGGAATCACACCGCAGAAAGTAAAAGCCTGCTGCCCCTTTTCCTGCTATGTGCAGGCGGTAACGGAAATTCTGAATAAGGCGGATAACGTGATAGCCTACAATGCGGATTTTGAAAACGGATTCTTGAAAGCCTACGGTATCTATATAGACCCCGGAAAATGGATTGACCCTATGGTAATCTTTGCGAGAATCTACGGAGAATACGACAGCTACCACGATTCGTACAAATGGCAGAAACTTAGCAAATGTGCGGACTACTACGGATACGAGTTTAAAGCACATGATTCTTTAGAGGACGCAAAAGCAACCCTTTATTGCTATAAGAAAATGGAAGAGGGGAGGGAAAAGAAATGTTGACCCTGCCAACAATAGGTAAATGGTTTTATATGATTCTGTCCGGGGGAAAGGGGGAGGAATACAGGGAGATAAAGCCGTATTACACAAGTCGTTTCAAGAAA
The DNA here is from genome assembly GCF_003612565.1 of Roseburia sp. 1XD42-69. GTDB lineage: Bacteria > Bacillota > Clostridia > Lachnospirales > Lachnospiraceae > Roseburia_B. Next base: position 50,129 of record NZ_RAZG01000007.1, read on the forward strand.
ATATTTGATATGTTCCCTCATTCAAATATACCGTGTGGGACCGATAAAAGGGAAATCAAATTTAGGAATGGATACGGAAAAGATAAGCCGGAATTTGTAGCACGTTGCACCTTGGATATTAAAACAGGTCGGGAAGAGTGGGGAGCAGAGCCGGGGAAAGAGTATTACACACTGAAAATACATGAGATTACAGAAAGGAGCGGTTGTTGATATGCAGGCAGCAGGATTTGTAGCACATTCTCCTTATGAGGTAGGGGATAAGGTCAATATAACATTACATGGCGGTATAGGGATAGTCGGCGGACCGGTTACGGCAAGGTCCGCAGAGGTAACAATAACGGATATATTTGCGGTACATTCCGTTAAAAGGAATCAAGTAACCTTTATGTACGAGATTAACGATACAAAGGTACTGAAATTAGTTGATTGGGAGGTATTAAAGCGTGAGAAATAGCGGATTTGTGACCGATTCGGACACGGAAAGAGAATTGCGGAAATGGCAGCAGGCAAGGGATATGCCAATAGACGCAGAGAAAATAAGGCAGCAGTATAAAAACAAGCAGAACAACGCCCAAGGGCAGCATTTTGAGCGTGAAATACTTGCAGGGTGCAGGATGTACGAGCAGAAAGGCATAGCCACGATAGACAAAACGCCGGAGCCGTTCCGTGTGACAAGCAAGAACCATAGGACGGGGGAATTTACGGGGCGTTTCAGCACACACGCACAACCCGACTTTCAAGGGACCTTATACGGCGGTCGCTCTATCATGTTTGAAGCGAAGAGGACCGGGAAAGACAGGATAACCCGGAACGTCCTTACAGATACGCAAATGGATGTATTGGAGAAGCACAACCGATTAGGGGCGTTGTGCGGTGTCTGTATCTGTATACAAGATGATTTTTTCTTTATCCCTTGGAATGTGTGGCGTGATATGAAAGAAATGTACGGACGGCAGTATTTGAAAGCAGATGATATAGAGGAATACAAGGTAAGGTTTGACGGTGCGGTACATTTCTTGCAGAACATAGACACGGGAATATTTACGGAGGGGCAGGCATGAGCGATAAGGATATGATTATAGAGTTGTTGGGGATTGCGGAGGTTGCAGAGGACGGAACGGTAGATTTTACCGACCGTGCAAAAGAAATCATTATGGACTTGGCGGAGAAGTACAGAAAAACGCCCATATATGAGCAGGCGAAGAAAGAAACGCCGGATTGGGTCAACACCGCAACGGCAGCAGAGATTTACATACAAATGTGTGACCGTATCGTAGAAGCACCTACCGTAACGCACATGATTTTTTCTACAAAGATACTGATACCGATTCTTTGGAAAAAGATACAGGAGGAAGAGGGAAAGGTATATTTCCGCAAGACGGCAGCAGTCGGTAAAACGGAATCGCTCTTAAATCAAATGGGCGAGATATTGGAATCTTAAGAGGTAGCCTATGGCAGCAGTTGACAGGATATTGAGCGGTTGTATTCCCTGCTACGGCATGATGAAAAAGGCAATGCCTGGACCGGAAAAGAAGAGCAGAAAGAACTATGAAAACCGCAGGCTTACGGAGGTTGACCCCAAGACCAAAAAGCCAAGGCTGAAAGCAGGAGTAAGCACGGAAAGGGCGGTTGAAGTCCTCTATATGTTTGAGAATACGGACGTATTGCCCTATCAGATTGAGGAAATGAAAGTAACCATAGCAAACTTGCAGGCGAGGGTTAAGAAATTGGAGGATTGGCAGGAATGAAATATTATCACGCAGCACCAAGGGAAATAATGGTAAAGATTGCAGGTGAGGGGATAATCAAGAAATCGTGGGACGGAATGGTATACCTCTGCAAAGAAGCGGTTGATTCGTGCAAATTTCTTATAATGCGAGGAATGAAAGAAATGAGCGTTATAGAAATTGAGTTGGACGAAAACGAGGTTGCAGAATCTTACGACCATTCGGAAGCATTTTTTAAATGCAAGGCTTATATGCACAATGGAGATATAAAACTGACAGGAAAAGAAAGAATATGGGATTATTCTTTTAATGTGTAAGGGGGGAGAGTATGGAAGCAGGATTAACGCTTGGCAGCCTATTTGACGGTATCGGCGGTTTCTGCTACGCAGCACAGCTAACGGGCAGGATAACGCCGATATGGGCCGCAGAGATTGAGCCGAGTTGTATTGACATAACACGCTACCGATTCCCGGAAGTTATGCACGTTGGGAGCGTGACGGAGTTAAAAGGCGACGAAATACAACCCGTGGATATAATCACTTTCGGGAGTCCGTGCCAAGATTTAAGCATAGCAGGGCAGAGAAAGGGGTTAAAGGGCAACCGTTCCGGGTTGTTCATGGAAGCAATCAGAATCATAGAGGAAATGAGGTTAGCAACAAATGGTAAATATCCAACTTTCATTATTTGGGAGAACGTACCCGGTGCTTTTTCATCAGCAGACGGAGCAGATTTTAGAGCCGTGCTTGAAAAAGTCACAAAAACCAGTATTCCAATGCCTGCAAGTGGCAGGTGGGCAACCGCAGGAATGGTTAGAGGGGGAGAGGTTGACGCAGCTTGGAGAGTGCTTGACGCTCAATTTTGGGGAGTACCCCAACGTAGAAAGAGAATCTACCTTGTCGGAGATTTTGGAGGACAACGTGCCGGAGAAATACTCTTTAAGTCCGAAAGCCTGCTTGGGTATCATACGAAGAGCAAAGGCGAAAGGGCGGAAGTTGCCGGAGAATCTACGGATAGCCTTAGAGCAGAAAATAGCGGAATAGGGGGGGAGATAATCGGGTTGGACTTTGCACACGCTGACAGCGTAGTAAGGACTTTCGAGGATAAGACCCCTACGTTATTACAGAATATGGGGAGTGCAGGCGGTCAAATACCTTGCGTAATGCACGAAAGGCGGACGGTGGCAGGCTTTACATATAACCAAGGCGGAGAGGGCAAGGGGTTAGGATTCGAGGAAGAAAAAGCACCTACCATTATGACAGGTGGCAGAGGGGCGGTATTCATGGAAAAGAAAAGTGTTATCCCCTTGCGTGATGAAGTGACCCGGAATAAGGCAAGCAACGGATTAGGCGTTGGGGAAGTCGGGGGACCATGCCCGACACTTACCACGGCGGACGTACACAGCGTTTTCTACGAAGCCTATCAGCACCACGGATATAGGGAAAGCAGCACAAGCGGTACGCTTACGGCAGACCAAAACAGCACCATAAGGGGCGATACGCCTTTAGTCTGCAAAGAGGTTAAATACTATGAGGGGCAGCAGTTCGGAAACTATAAGGAATCGGACGTTGCAGGAACGGTATTAGCAGGGCAGGCAAAAATAGTAAATAACGGTACGGGGATAATCGTTGAAAAGAATAGAAAAGCCTTTGAATTGAATCAGCATGGCGGATACAGGGAAACGGACGCAAGCGGAACATTGAGGGCAGCAGGGGGGGATTACGGCGGAGGGTCGGAAACAATCATAACCGAGAGCCACAGGACAAAGGAGAATACCCCTAGCAAGCCAAGAAGCATAAAGGACATTCTGAAAAAGGCGGTGCAACGTGTTATCTATGTTATACGCCGATTGACCCCGGTAGAGTGTGAGAGGTTGCAGGGATACCCGGATAACTGGACGAAATACGGCGCAGACGGCACGGAAATAGCCGATACGGCACGTTATAGGGCAATAGGTAATAGTATATGTGTCTTTTGTGCGGAAAGGGTGTATTTGGGGATTTTAGACGCATTGACGGAGGTATCAGAAAGTGAAAGAGAAAAGGAAAACATTTTATAAGACCGTGTTTCGGTATTGGACCAGGGAGAAGTTAAAGCCGTTTTTAATCAAGTTGTTTATTGTATCGTTGGTTGTTGCGGTTGGATTCTTTGCCTTTGCATGGTTAATGGCTTATTTGTTGGCGTGTGGGGAAGCAGCAGGATTAGGGCAGGGGTTGAGGGTATGAAAAAATGTAGTATTTGCGGTAAGCCTGCCTTGGAGGTCGTGGAAGTCTGCCCGGAATGTTTGCAGAGGGCAGCAGTTGACCCACGACAGATAAAGCGGTTAAAGCAGATTAGCAGCATTTTAAGCATTACGGCAGGGACCGACACGAACATAAAGGAGTGCATGGAAAGCATATTGGAGATTGCGGAGGGTTTGGAAAGGAGCGGTAGCATTGGCAAAGAAGAGCAGGAGGAAAAAGGGGCAGCAGTTCCCGAAAAGCAATAAGGTTACATACAACAAATACAAGCCGAACAGGCAGGCAAGGCGGTTAGGGATAAAGGCGGAAGAACCGCCAAAGCAGGAAGAGCCTAAGAGTGTATCCAAGGCGGAGGTATTGAGGGATAGGGTGCAGCAGGCAAAGGAAGCGGAAAGGCGGATAGTACCGCAGGGCATGACATACGGGGAATATCTGCAATATCTGAACGGAAAACGGCAGGAGTTGGAGGGGAAAAGGGCAAAATCCGAATAATACTTATATAAGTATACAGATTGTACAAAGAACGGCTATACTTATACAAGTATATTTGTGGATGTTTCCGGGTTGTATTTATACTTATATAAGTATATAATAGAATCATCAAAGGAAAGCAAACGGAGGTAGCCGGATATGAAGAAAGAATACACATTCGAGGAATTGGGATATTTTGCAGAAAGGGAATGTAAGGCAATCAAGGACAGCTTGCAGGGGTACAGTTACATGAATTTTGATATTTCTTGGAGTAATTGGGCGGGTAATTGCACTCTGATAGTTGCCACCGATTACGAAGCAGAGGAAAAGGAAATAAAGGATTTCTTCTTACATTGTGCTTTAGGCATGATATTTCAGATTAAAAGGACGGTTGAATAGCCGAAATAGCGGTTTATCCGCTATCAAGACAGGTCGGCAACCTGTTTTCTGACGAGGGCAAGCCAATAGCCGTAGCAGGGATAGAGTGAAAAAATAGCAGCGGGCACACCAAGCTAGAGAGTGTGTAGACGGTCAACAGGTTTTTCGTAATTTTTTAATGTGAAAAATTGCAACGCCTATCACAAATGCCGGAAAGGCGGTTGGATTCCATGATAAGGGGACCACCGAAACGAAAAGGCGGTTGCACATTTTATAGAGTGCAAGCCTTGGGGATTGTATAAAGTGTGCAAGCACACCTAAAGGAGGATAAGACATTGGTAAAAGGGAATACGGTAAAAATGCGTGTGGAGGATATGCCGTTTTACCACCGAAGAGGGGCGGAAAACGGGAATACCTACGTTTCTTTCGGGAAAGCGAAAAGGGGAGGTAACGAGCCGTATTGTTACACACAGGAAAAACAGTGTGCGGGGCATATATGCCGTGTGCTGACCCCGGAAAAGGTAATAGATAAGGCGGTTGTTATCCGTGAGGACGGCACGGTATGGGATATATGGTTAAGCAACTTTGAATCTTGGGAACTGATAGAGATTGAGAGGGAGGGAGGAAATGGCAGCGGGAAAAGTGGAAATGACGCAGGAGGATAAAGCGTATTTCAAAAATGGGGTAAAGACCCTATGCGGTATGGAATTGATTTTTGCAACCAAGGTTATCAATGAACCGGACATAAAAAAGATATTCACGCAAGGCGACCTTGATTTTATGAATAAGGAGTTAGGCAGGCGGGCAGGGGCGATATTTGCAGGGATACTAAGAGGGTTTAAGAAAAAGGACTTTGCGGAAGTGCAGAAAATATTAACAGGAGGTAAGGAAGAATGAAAACTATTGCAGTTATCAACATGAAAGGCGGATGTGCCAAGACTACGACAACGGTAAATATGGCTCATATCTTAGCCAAGGACTACGGTAAAAAGGTATTGGTTATTGACAACGACAAGCAGGGCAATCTTTCCAAGGCTTGCGGTGTATGGAGTTATGAGAAGCCGAGCCTTGCGGATATTCTGACCGGGCAGCAGGGCATAGAATCCGTGACGCAGGAAACGAACATGGAGCGGTTAAAGGCGATTCCTGCAAATATGCACCTTTTGACCGCTAACCTCATGGTAATTAAGGACGAGGAACGGCAGCAGGCAACCATATTAGCCGGGGAATTGGAAAAGGTAAAGGGCGAGTACGATTATTGCATTATTGACTGTCCGCCGGATATAAATATTTCCGTTATCAATGCCCTTGTGGCAGCGGACGAGGTTATTATACCGATTAAGATTGACGGCTACGCCTTTGACGGCATGGACGAACTGGAAGAGCAGATAAACAACGCCAAACAGCTTAACCCGAAACTGAAATTGAGGGGTTGCCTTGTGACAATGTTCTATAACCGTGAGGTATGCAGGCAGGGGGAGGAATGGTTGCAGAATCAGCGTTACCCGGTATTTAAAACGCATATCCGCAGGACGGAAAAGGCGGACGAGGTTACTTTTACAAATGAAAGCCTTATGGAGTATTCCCCACGTTCCGGGGCCGCAAGGGATTACAAGGCGTTTGTGCGTGAGTATTTGGAGGTTTAGCATGGGAGGGTACAAGAATACAGAGGGATACCCCGACCCGACCGCAGGAATGGCGATACATGAGGTACAGAAAGAGGAAAGGCGGAAAGAGCATAACGAAGCCGTGAGTATGCTTATCACAATGCTAAAGCAGATAATCAGCCTTGCCGGGTTTGAGTTGGTCGGGCGTATCGTCTTAAAGGATAAGGAAACAGGAAAGGAGTACAGGTAATGCTTATAAATTTAGAGGATTTGAAGAAACCCGAAGAGCAGAGGGCGGAACTTAAAAAGAGTATCTACCGTGCAAAGGGGCAGATAGAGAAGCAGACGGAAAACCTCAAAGAGTTATTCGGGTTGATAAAGAAACGCCCGGACCTGCCAATAGTGGCAATGGTAGATAGTGAGATTGTGGCAGATGATGGTTGTTGCTACTGGATGGGAAGTTGGGGAAGCTGCCTTATTGATAAATATATTGTGCATGAGGATTACGGCGTTATCTTCTACGAAGAGGGAAAACCCGATACGGTCGATATTTTTGAAAAGTATTTTGACTATGCGGAATGTGGCATAGATGAAGAATTGCCGGACGAGGAAGCCTTACCACTAATGAGGGCAAAAGTTGATTCCTTGGATTGGAAAGAAGCGATTATAGTATATATCCAAGTGCCGGACGCTGAAATTTGTTAAGGAGGGAGAGTATGGAGCGTAGACCTATTATCATGGTTGACACAAGCAATATGCCTACATTTTGCAGGAATCATTGTTGTAATGGAGATTGCAGCAGGCATATTTCTAAGGGCATGGCATATATGGGACCCTGCAAGTTTTCTTTGCTGAAAGATACCGAGGATTGCGAGGGGTACATATCAAGACGGAAAAAGACAATGCAGGAGATAAAACAGATTGAAAAGGAAATGGAGGAAGCAGGAATTGAAAGATAATAATTACACGGAGGAAGCAAAACAGGAATCCGTTACATTAGCAGGATTTAACCCGATAGAGATTGTACCAACGGTAAAGATTCCGTTAGATGAATATAGGGCGTTTATCGAATTTAAGGTAAAGGGGCCGACCGTGGAAATTCCATTGGAAGTGTACGACAGGTTGAAAGATGATAATGTGCGTATGAATACGGAGATATGGGAATTGAGGGACCATATTAGAAATCTGAAAAACGAATTAGAAAGGAAGAGGGACCGGCAGGAGGAAATAGACAGACATACGGACATTGTTACAAAAATGGTAGCTGATGAAATCACGGAAAAGGTAATGGAAGATTTATTACAGTTATCAGAAGAGCAGAAAAAAGAACTTAGGACAAAATGGCGTAGCGTGACCGATTCGGACACAGAAAAAAAGAAAGTGAGGTAATGGAGAATGGCAGGATTTGACCTTAACAGTTTGCTGAATGGAAAGAGCAAAGGGGCAGCAGGACAGAAGCAGGAAGCAGCGGTAGCAGGAACGGGGCCGGCAGAGGGGCAGGAAAGCAGTTTTGAGGTTGTAATGCTTGATGTAGAGGACTTAATGCCGAGCAAGGATAATTTCTACACAACCGAGGGAATAAACGAGTTGGCGGACGCTATCGAGTTGTCGGGCGGTATCGAGCAGAATTTAGTTGTAAAGCCGGAAGCACACGGAAAGTATGAGGTTATCGCAGGACACCGCCGGAGATTGGCAGCGTTGAAACTGATAGGGGAGGGCAAGGAAGAGTATAGAAAAGTGCCGTGCCGTATCAAGCATGAATCCGACACCATAAAAGATAAGTTGAGCCTTATTCTTACCAACGCCACCGCAAGGGAATTGACCGATTGGGAAAAGGTGCAGCAGGCAAAGCAGTTAAAGGAACTTCTTACCGAGTATAAAAAGGCGTTGACGGAGGAAAACAAGGATAAGCCGAAAGAAGAGCGGGTAAGAATGGGGCGTATCCGTGAAATCGTGGCACAAATGCTTAACACGTCTACTACGCAGATTGGCAGAATGGAAGCCATAGAAAACAACTTATCCCCGGAATTTAAGCAGGAGTTGGAAAAAGGCAATATCGGCATTTCTACCGCCCATGAACTTAGCAGGCTTGACGGGGAGGGGCAGGCAAAAGCCTATCAGCAGTACGAAGAAAAAGGGGAAATGCACATTAAGGACGTGAAGCAGGAGCAGAAAGCGGAAATCACGGACGAACAGGCGGAGCGTGTGCAAATGGCTATCACGGACGCTATAAAGGGAGAAGCCAACCGGGATATTTTCAAGGCAAAGGATAATTTGGAGGGAATAGAAAAAATGCTTAGAAAGCATTTTGAAAGGACTTTCAAAGGCTCAAAAATCAACTTGGAGGACGGCAGGCATTTTGTTTACAGGTTTGCGGCAGAGGGAATAACGATTATCAATGAGGAATGGCAGAATTATTTGATTGAGTACGCCGACCTTGCGGGGATTGTAGCGTTGATGATTGAAAACGGCGATTTGGTTTATGACGATTCCCCGGAAGAAGTGCAGGGGGAAGCGGAGGACGCAGAGGGAGAAACCGGGGAAGCATTTAACGGCATGAATGAGCCAACGGCAGCAGTTGAACCGCAGGGGGAAGAAAAGCCTTTGCCGGGGCAGCAGGATATGAGCGATTACCCGGATTATGTGCCGGAGGTACAGGAAAAGGGATTGAGTTTTACGGAATGGATTGCTAAAAAATACGGCATGGGTCAATATACGCTTATCGGAAAGGAGGTTAGGGCGGTCATAGCGTCCGTATTGGAAGCAAACAAAGGGAATATGCCTTGTCCGGCAGAATGGGAAAATAAAGTAACCAACGCCTTATCTGTTTGGGTATCGGGCAAGACAAAAGAGTATCAGCAGTATTTACAGAGTTAGGCGGTGCAGTATGGGCCGTATCGAGTATAGGGAGGGAATCATATATTACGGTGGCAGCAGGGCAGGAACGGAGTTAGAAACGGTTATACTTGTCCTGTCTGCCACGGGCAGGAAAACAGTAAGTGAAACGTGCGATTTACTGAATCAGTTAATGCAATCCTTTGATGATACTATGGCAAGCCTAAAGGATGTTATGGAGGGAATAGGCGGATTGTTGGAGGTATCACAAGATATTTGCGAATCCTGCAAGGGCAGGAGGACACGGCACGGCAGCAGGATTAAGGCAGGAAAGCCAAGAAAAGCGGTAGCAAGTATCAAATGGCATGAGAAATACAGACCGCCATAAAAGAAAGGATATGCAATTATGAAAAATTTGGAAGTGGAAGCAATCTTAAAGTTTTACAGATATGTTGACCTTGATATAAAGGTGGCGAGTGAGTGGCTAGAGCAGTACGAAGCCGGGTATAATCCGCTTGGGGCCGTTGTCTATGACGGTATGCCCCACGGTAACACTCTATCCGATTCCACGGCTCTACTTGCCGTAAAATTGGCGGAAGCTGACACAAGGGAGAGTATCGACACTCTGAAAAAGAGGATTAAGGAGTTGAAAAAACTTAGGACGGAGATTTTCAAGGAAATTTCAGCACTTACGCCGATACATAAAACCATTATCAGCGGATTCTACATAAAAGGTCAAAAATGGGAACGCATAGCGGAACAAATTAGTTACAGTGTAAGGCAGAGTAAAAATATAAGGTGCGTTGCCTTGGAAGCCTTGGGCGGAAAATTTGCAAGAAATAGGAATATTTCACGAAGCAAAATTATAGGCGAAATCATCAAGTAAAGATTGCCCGCCATTGCCCGATTTTTTGTGATATAATGCAAAAGTAAAATACCGCAGGGGCAGCAGGGATAAAGTTAAAATCCCGCTGCCCTTTGACGTTGCATTTTTGAAATTCTGAAAAAATGTGATGATTCCGAGGGAATGGAACGGCGGAAAATGGAGAAACAAACGAAAGGAGGTTTTGCCGTGGCACGAAAAAAGGACGAAAACCGGGAAAAGGCAAAGCAGCTTTTTTTAGATTCCGAGGGGTTAATGAGCAACCCGGAAATAGCGGAAGCCTTGGGCGTGGATTCTGCCAAGGTCCGCAAATGGAAGTGTATAGACAAGTGGAAAGAAGCACTTGAAAACAAGCCGAAGAAAAAGGGCGGACAGAAAGGCAACCAAAACGCCAAGGGCCACGGGGCCCCACCGAGGAATAAAAACGCAGAAACCCACGGGGCATATTCCACGGTCTATTTTGAAGAATTGACGGAGGAAGAAAAGACCCTTATAGAATCCGTTACCCTTGATACGGAGGATAATATGTTAAGGGAATTGCAGACCCTTATAGCCAAGGAAAACGACCTAAAGAAGCGTATAAACAGCCTTAACAATGACGATACAGGGCAGCTATACACGGATAAGGTCGTGGAAATGCGTACCCCGAAAAAGGCAGATAATGAGGACGGCGACCCATACGAGGAGTATGCAGGGGGCGAGGGAGAGGGAAAGAAGCCTGCACTTGATGTGGCTATGGAAACCACCATAAAATCGTCTGCCTTTGAAAGGGCAATGAAATTAGAAGCAGAAATAAACAAGATACACGGACGCATTATAAAGCTATTGGATTCCATTAAGTCCTATGAGTTGGAGCAACGCCGTATCTCACTGGAAGAGAAGCGGTACGCACTGATGAAGCAGAAACTAAAGGGAGAGTATGAGGTAGACCCGGACACGGGGGAGATAGACGACACATACACCGAGGACGAAGAAGGATTAAGCGATATAGAATAATCAGCAGGAAAGAAGCAACGCCGGGGCAGCAGGCGGAGGGCAAAAGGTACTGTGACGGGGCGGAAAGCCTTGCGGGTGCTGTGACCCCAAGACTTGCCTAGATTCCGGGCGGAAAAATCGACTTCCAAAATTCCGGAAATTTTTTTAAGGGGGTAGGATTTTGAAACTCTATGATAAAAATGCGGTGGCAAAATTCCTAGATATGACCCCTAAGAATGTGCAGAGGTTGACGGAAAAGGGAATCTTGCAGACCAAGCAGGGCGGTTTGTATTCATTGACGGAAGCGACCCACGCTTACATAAAGTATTTGAGGGACCGCAACCCGGAGAATGAAGAAAATATAGACCTTAACGAAGAGCGGGCGAAGCTGACAAAGGCAAAAAGGCTTAATGAGGAATTGGACTTGTCGGTAAAAAAAGGGGAGTTGCACAAGGCGGAGGACATAGAAAAAATAATGTCCGCCACTCTGATAAATTTTAAAAGCCGTTTAAGTGCGATTCCGGCAGAGGAAGCCGAGAAGTTGGCGACCATGACAGACAAGGCGAAAATCTTTGTATACCTCAACGGCAGGATAAAGGAAGCGTTAGCCGAGTTGTCAAATTTTGAGGAAGTTTTTAAGGAGGAAATAAAAGAAGATGAAGAGGGAAACGATTGACCTTTTCAATCGGATATTTAAGGTATTAGAGCCACCGCCCGACCTTACATTATCCCAATGGGCGGACAAATACCGCCGTCTTTCCTCTGAATCCGGCAGCAAGGGCGGGCGTTGGGATACATCAAAAGCACCGTGGCAGCGGGAAATCATGGACGCTATAACCGATATATCCATTGAAAAGGTCGTGGTAATGAGTGCTGCACAAATGGGGAAAACAGACGCTTTTCTGCTTAATACCATAGGTTATTATATGCACTATGACCCCTGCACAATGCTATGTATGCAGCCGACATTATCGCTTGCGGAAACCATGAGCAAAGATAGGCTTATGCCAATGGTAAGGGATACCCCGGCTTTAAGGGATAAGATAAACGAGAAGAGCAGGACGAGCGGAAACACGATATTTAAAAAGGCATTTCCCGGCGGACGTATCACAATGACCGGGGCAAATTCCCCGACAGAACTTAGAAGCCGTCCTATCCGTGTTCTGCTTGCGGACGAAATAGACGCATACCCGCCGACAGCAGGGGCGGAGGGGGACCCTCTGATACTTGCAGGGAAGCGTTTAACGACATATTGGAATCGTAAGGAGGTAGACACAAGCACCCCTACCATAAAAGGCGTATCCCGTATTGAAATGGAGTATGAACATTCCACAATGGAGGAATGGAATGTACCTTGTCCGAGTTGCGGGGAGTTGCAGCCGTTGGAATGGGGAAACCTTACATACACGGTTGACGCAGACGGGGAGGTACAAAGCATTACATACGCTTGTGCAAAGTGCGGTTGCATCCATTCCGAAATTGAATGGAAAGACCATTTTAACGAGGGGAAATATGTAGCCAAGTACCCTAACCGAAAAGTGAGGGGTTTTCATTTCAATTCTTTAGCGTCTACGTTCTTTGGTTGGGAAAAGATTGTAAAAGGATTTATCGAAGCGGACCAGGCACTAAAAAAGGGCAATGTGGAGCTGATGAAATCTTGGGTCAATACCGAGTTGGGGCAGACTTGGGAGGAAGAGGGCGAAAGTGCCAACAAAGAGGATTTGTTAAAACGGCGTGAGAAATACCGTTGCGAAGTGCCGGAAGAGGTCATAGCGATAACGGCAGGGATTGACACGCAGGACGATAGATTTGAAATTGAGGTTGTCGGTTGGGGCGTAGGGCATGAATCTTACGGAATCGTCTACAAGAGGATATATGGGGATTTGAAGCAAGCCGAGATATGGAAAAATCTTGATGAATTTCTTTTGCAGAAATTCAAGAAAGCGGACGGTACGGAATTGCGTATAATATGTGCCTGCATGGATTCCGGCGGACATTTCACAAATAAGGTTTACCGATTCTGCAAGGCACGGACAGCAAGAAAGATATTTGCCATAAAGGGAAAGGACGGCACAGACCGCCCGTATATCCCGAAGCCGTCAAAGAATAACCGAGAGCAGGCGTATTTGTTCACATTGGGGGTAGATACCGGGAAATCTTTGCTATTGCAGAGGTTGCAGATTGAGGAAGAGGGACCGGGATACTGCCACTTCCCGAAAGACGAAAACGGATATATCCGGGGGTATGACGAGGATTATTTTAAGGGGTTGACGGCGGAGAAACAGGTATTACGGTATAAGAAAGGCAGACCGTACTTTGTTTGGGAACTGACAGGGGAAACGAAACGTAATGAGCCTTTGGATTGCCGTAATTATGCACAGGCAGCAATAGAAATAACAGGCTTGACCCTCAAAGAGCCGTCAAAAAAGGCAACAGGAAACAGCACACAGACACCGCCGAAGAGGGGCAGACGGCGGGGGAATAGAAGCGGAGGTATCACATAATGGCAGCAATCACATTAGAAGTAGCAAAGAAGCACTTGGAAACGTGGCTAGAAGCCGAAACAGAGGTTGCAATCAACCAAGCCTATACAATAGGGGGTAAATCCTTTACAAGGGCGGATTTGGGCGAAATACGCAGGCAGATAGAGCATTGGAGCAACAAGGTATCTGCATTGGAGAACGTAGCCAAGAATAAGGGGAGGAACAGGGTATATAGGATTGTGCCGAGGGATTTATAAAATTTTTAAATCCTAAAGACATCATAGGGCGGACGTGGTATAATGGAGAAAAAATTTTAGGAGGTAATAAGGACATGAAAAAGTTTTCTGTTTTGGCGGTCGCCACCGCCGTAATGCTGACACTGAACGCTTGTTCGGGGGGGGGGGGTAAACACTTCTGACTTATCCGAAAATCTGAAAGCGGAATACGAGTTTTACGAGGATTCCATAGGAACCATAAAAAGCACTATGGGATTGTCACAGGAGGAAGCGGATAGCGTCTTTACTATCCTTGTTACGGAATGTGGCGTAGATGAAAAGACACAGTATGTTTTCAAGGGAAAAGGCGATAACGTCTATACAGTATGGGCCGGTTTATTGCAGTTGGAAGTGACCTTAAAGGACAATGCCGTAGATACGGTAATGCAGGGTACAGAGCAGATTTACCCGGCGGTACATAAAAACCCTCTGACGCAGGCAAAGGTAAAGACGGCGGAGGTAATGAACGGAAGCGGAACGGAAAAGATAGGGGAAAGAGCCTATATTGAAATCGGCAAGGAGGACCTGCAGAACGTCACGCAGGAAGATTTTAAGGAATTTGCGGATACCGTAGTAAAAGACAGCGGTTATAATTGGTTTACGATTGTCTGTAATGACGGCACGGGGATTTGTTTTGTAGGCTCAATGGAAAACGTAGCGGAGTATGGGAAAATAGATAATGAGGGCAGGACAGAAGAGGTAATAGGGGATATAACGCCCGATAATTCGGGGGTTTACACCTACGAGGAAAGAAAATAAAAGATTGCCCGCCATTGCCCGATTTTTTATGATATTATATAAAATAGCAAAAGCACCAAAGGAAACGCACAGACGTTTCTAAGGTGCTTTTTTCATGCGAAAGATTGTAGCACGGAAAGGAGGTAAGGGCGTTGTGAATTGGTTAGACAGGGCGGTAAATGCAATTTCCCCCGAAAGGGCATTGAAAAGAGAGGTTGCAAGGCAGAGGTTAAGCCTAATCAATAGCGGATATGGGAACTATGGGGCAAATTCCACCAAGAAAGCCGTTATAGGGTGGACGCATGGCGGAGGAAGCCACAGAGAGGACATAGAAGAGCATGTAGACACGTTACGGCAGAGAAGCAGGGATTTATATTGCGGAGGGTCAAACATTGCCACAGGGGCGGTAAAACGGCTTAGGACAAATGCAGTAGGTACGGGGTTGCACCTTAAAAGCACAATCAACGAGGAATTTTTAGGGATAACGCAGGAGGAAGCAAGGGAGTTAGAGGAAACGATAGAAAGGGAGTTTGCACATTGGGCGGAATCTGAAAATTGCGATATTGAGCGGATAGATAATTTTTATCAGTTGCAGCAGTTGGCGTTACTCAATGCCCTGCTTAGTGGGGATTCCTTTGCACTTATGACAACCACAAAGAGAATCGGGAGTATTTACGATTTAAGGATTGAACTTGTGGAAGCTGACAGGGTAAGCACCCCGGACGCAGAGAGGGTAAACCCTTTATTTTGCGAGGGAGTGGAAAAGAACAATGCCGGGGAAGTGGTAGCCTATCATATCTCAAAATTCCACCCTCTTTCATTCCAAGACAGGCAGCCGAGGGAGTGGGTAAGGGTAAAGGCGTTTGGAGAGAAAACAGGCAGGAGGAACGCAATACACGTTATGAATCGGGAGCGTATCGGGCAGGTCCGGGGCGTTCCTTTTTTATCCCCTGTTATTGAAACCATAAAGCAGCTTGGACGGTATACGGACGCAGAGGTATTAGCAGCCGTTATCAATGGATTGTTTACGGTATTCATTGAAAAGGAGGGGGCGAGTGATGATATACCGCTTGGGGAATCCGTGCCGGACGAAATGCAAGTAGACGCAGAGGACGAAAACAGTATAGAACTTGCCCCCGGAGCGGTAATTGACCTTGGGGAGGGCGAAAAGGCAAACATGGTAAATCCGGGCAGACCCAACCCGAACTTTGACCCCTTTGTAATGGCGGTAATTAAGCAGATTGGGGCAGCCTTGGAGATACCCTACGAAATCCTCATTATGGCGTTTAGCAACAATTATTCAGCGTCAAGGGCCGCTATATTGGAGTTTTTCGAGGTTATCAAGATGTACCGGGCGTGGTTCGTGGCGGACTTCTGCCAACCAATCTATGAGGAATGGTTGAGCGAAGCCGTGGCGAAAGGCAGGGTAAACGCCCCCGGCTTTTTCAATGACCCGATTATTAAACACGCATACTGTACCGCAGAGTGGAACGGTCCGGGCATGAGGCAGTTAGACCCGAAAAAAGAGGTTGAAGCAGCAGAACTAAGGGTAGAGGGCGGTTTTTCTACACGGCAGAGGGAAACGGCAGAACTTACAGGCACGGACTTTTACAGGAATATAAAGCAGCGCAAGCGTGAGGAAGAATTGTTAAAGGAGGTTAGAGGAAATGCAGGGCAGAAAAGGCAGGAAGCCAATGCGGATAACGGGGATATGGAATCAGACCCCGACAAAGACGCAGACAGACAGGACGCAGCAGAGGAAGAAACCGAGGAATAAAAGCGAGATACACAGGTTTTGGGATTTTGTGGCAAGCCAAGAGGGGAACACCGCCGAACTTCTCTTATACGGCGAAATATCGGATTATTCTTGGTACGGGGACGAGATAACCCCGGCGGAGTTTAACAACGACCTTAAAACCTTGGGGGCGGTTGAAGAAATTACCGTGCGTATCAATTCGGGCGGTGGCGACGTTTTCGCAGCGGTAGCCATTTACACCCGGTTAAAAGAGCATAAGGCGAAAATAACGGTCAAGATTGACGGTTGGTGTGCGTCCGCAGCCACGATTATAGCTATGGCAGGCGATACAATCGAAATATCGGTAGGCGGTATCTTTATGATACACGACCCGGCAGCAGGCGTATTAGGGTATTACAAGGCGGACGAACTGAAAAAGATAGCGGACGAACTGGAAACCATAAAACAATCAATCGTTAATTGCTATATGACGGTATCGGATAAGTCCGAGGGCGAAATAAAAAGCCTTATGACAGATGAAACATGGTACACGGGGCAGGAAGCGGTAGAAGCCGGATTTTGTACAGCAGTCATGTTTACGGAGGTACAGACGGAGGTAGAGGACGCAGAAAAGGTAATTGTTAATTCAATCCCTATCAGTATCAGCGGATTCCATACCGTGCCAAAAGGATTATTAGGCTATGCCAATAGCCATAATAATAAACCCAATGCAGAAAACAGCAAGGAGGATAAAAAAATGACATTGGAAGAGTTGAAAAAAGACCACCCAGAGGTAGCCAATGCCTATAAAAATGAGATTATGGCAGGCATGGGCGGAACGGACCAGACCGCAGCCGTGGACGCAGAGAGGGCAAGGATAAAGGCGATTGATGAAATTACCCTGCCCGGATTCGAGGATATGGCAAACAAGGCGAAATATGAAGAGCCTGTAAGTGCCGAAGCGTTCGCTATGCAGATTGTGGCAGCACAGAAAAAGGCGGGCAAGTCGTTTCTGAATGACCGTGAGGACGATATAAACGATTCCGGCGTAAAGGACGTTACACCCGCACCGAACAAAGGGCATAACGGAGAGGAAGAGGACCCTTACGGCGACCTTATCGACAAGTTGTACCCGGAAACAAAATAACAGCAGGAGGTAAAGAAAAATGGCAGCAGGAAAAGAGTTGTTGGGAAGTTACAACCCCAAAATGGTACACGCAGGGGATTACCCCGTTGTGACCGATTCGGGCACAGTGGCAGAGGGCGAAACAATCTTGGAACTTATGCCCGTTGTGCTTGGTACGGACGGCAAATTAAAAGCCGTCACGTCTGATACGGTGGCAAATGTCTACGGATTGGCAGCAGAGAACGCAGACGCAGGGCAGGAGGTAGTAATCTACCTTACAGGGGAGTTTTTCGGGGATTCAATCGAAGTACCCGCAGGAACTACGGCAGCGGATTTTAAAGCACCGTTTAGAAAGCTGTGTATCTTCTTAGTGGATACGGAAAACGCAGTAGCCACAAGCGGAGGTGCAGAGGAAAGCAAGACAGAATAAGAGCAGAAAAGGAGATAAAAAACTATGGCAATCAGTATTTACGACCCCCGGACAATGGGGAAGTTAGTGGAGCGTATGCCGAAAGTGCATACTTTCATCAAGTCAACCTTTTTCCGCAATACCGAAACATTCGATACGCAGAAAATTGACGTTGACTTTAAAAAAGGAAATCGGCAGTTGGCCCCTTTCGTACATAAGAAGATTGGCGGGGCAACAATCGACAACGAGGGTTTTCAGACCAATACCTACGAACCGCCACTTGTAGCACCCAACAAGATTACGACCGTGGACGATATTTTGAAGAGGACACCCGGCGAGAGCCTTTATAACGGTAAATCCCCCAATCAGAGGGCGGTTGAGAAAATGCAGCGTGATTTTACCGAGTTGGACGAAATGATTACACGCCGGGAAGAATGGATGTGCTGCCAGTCATTATTTACGGGCAAAATCCCGATTCTTGACAAGGACGGAAAGGCGATACAGGAGGAAATAGATTTTCAGTTTACGAACAAGGAAACGCTTAAAACCGCCGACAGTTGGAAAACCAAGAAAGGCGGTAAGATTGCACAGTTAAAGGCATGGCGTAAGCAGGTGCAGAAAACGGGTTTTGTAAACTGTAATATCTGCCTTATGGGGTCGGACGCACTGGAAGCGTTCTTGCAGGACGAGGAAGTACAGAAAGTGCTTGACGTAAGGCGTTTTGAGGTTGCGGTAATTGCACCTAAAGAATTGCCTAACGGTGCTACTTATATCGGTACTATCCATGAAATAGCAATGGATATTTACACCTATAACGAGTGGTATCTTGATAACTGGACGAACAAAGCGAAGCCGGAGGATAAGCCGTTGCTGCCTGCTAATATCGTTGCCCTTTTATCCACGGAAGCTAATTATTCCATGTACTATGGGGCGGTCGGTATCGTGGACGAAGCAGGAAAGACGATTGCGGTTGTCGAGGGGTCAAGAATCCCCGAACAGTGGGTAGAAAGACGCCCGGCACGGCGTTTCTTGCAGTTGTCCGCTGCCCCTCTTTGCGTACCGCATGAGGTGGATTCTTGGTTTATTGCTACCGTCTGCTAAAGGCGGTGGCAACCCATGAAGAATTTTAAGGAAATGCTTGATAAGGATTTGGATACAACCTTTTACAATACGGAGGAATTTGCACAGGTCAAACGGGTCAAGTATGACGGTATCGTAAAAAATATTCCTGTTATATTCGATTCGGAGGAAACAAAGGAACGAAATGCAGCAGGGGGCGACCATGCAGAGGGTATTTATGGGAGGTATACGGTTATCCGGGTCCGTTTAAGCGATATGGGGAAAGAGCCAAGGCAGGGGGCGAGGTTTTACCTTGAAAACGAACTTTTCACGGTGGCAAGCGTCCTAAACGAGTATAACGAGTTAATCATAGACTTGGAAAGGTTTGACGAGTAATGATTGAGGTATCAGAACAGACCATAAACAGGATACACGCCATACTTGAAGGGGTTGAAAATGCCGACAAAAAGGTATTAAAGCCTGCATTGACAAGGGGGTTAATGGCAGGAAAGACGGCAGCGGGAAAGGCGGTTAGGCAGACTTACCACATATCGGCAGGGGATTTTAACAGCCGGGGGTATATGAAGTATAACAGCGTAAGCCAAGGGGGCGACGGAATCGTAGGGAGTATTGAGTATTCCGGCGGAGTGATACCGCTTATCAGATTCAAAGTATCCCCGAACACGCCGAAGCGGAAAAAGACCCCAAGTGCAGCGGTATTGAAAGCGAGCAGCCTTGTAAAGTTTGGCAGGGAAAACAATGTTTTCGTGCAGCAAATGAAATCGGGGCATATCGGTATCTTTGAAAGGAAATCGGGGGAATATTCGGCAAGCCGTGGGAGCGGTCAAAACAAGCACACGGAAAAACTGAAAGAATTGTTGTCCCCGGCAGTACCGCAGATGGTCGGCAATGATGAAGTTATGCAGACCGTGGAAGAAAGGGTAAACGAGGTAATAAACCAAAGGATAGACCACGAAATAGAAAGGCTATTGAATAAGGGCGGAGGTTGATAATGACACCGTTGGAATTATTGGAATCCTTGAAAGCATATTGCGAGGAAATCACAAAGGATATGTTGTTGGTCGCAAGGGTCCCGGAAAATGGGACCGAAGCAGGAGAGCGACCGCCAAAAACCTTTATAGGCAATCTGCCCGACAAGGAAGCGGAGAAAAAAGCAGCACCCTACATACTCTTAAAACTTCTCACAAAGAAAACGGATGATGAAGAAAGCGTATGCAGGGTGCGTATTATTTGCGTGACCTTTTCCGAGGATAAGCAGGAGAATTACATACAATGTCTGAATCTTCTTACGAGGATTGAAACGAAGCTATTGGAGGATGTTGTAATAGACAACCGCTATTCCTGCCAAAAGCCGATTGAATCAATTTTGTATGATGATGATTTGGAGGTATACCAGATTGGAGAAATGATGACTATTTGGGAAATGCAGAAAGCGGAAAGGAACGTAAGGCAGTATTTGGAGTAAGGAGGTAGCCGGAATGGCAGCAGGAAAGCGTACAACCGCCGAAAAGGCGGTTGAAAATGAAAAGGCGGTAAATCCTACCCCCAAAGCAGAAAAGGGGCAGGAAACGGCAAATACGGAAGCCACAGAGGGTAGATTTATCTATATCGGGCCGACCACAAGGACCGGCTTAGTGGAGAATACCATATTTTCCGGGAGCCGTGAGAGTGTCGAAGAGCATTTAAAGGACACTTTGGAAAAGATTCCACAGGTAAGGTTGCTTATCGTGGCAACGGAAAGCCTTGCAGTAAACAAGGCAAAGGTAAGAAAGGCAGGCACGTTACTTAACAAGTATTACAATGACGTTTTGAGCCTGTCAAGCAGGAATAAGGAGGGTTAAGAATGGCTTATTATCATGGAGCGAAAGCGAGTAAGCAGGCTACGACAGTTTCAACGCCTGTTACCGCAGACAGCAGTATTCATTTTATCGTAGGTGCTGCCCCCGCCCATACGGTAGGCGGTGCGGTAAACGAGCCGATTTTAGCACATTCCTACGCCGAAGCAGTACAGGCAATGGGATATAGCGAGGATTGGAAGAAATACGATATTTGCGAGGAAATCTATGCAAGTTTCCGGCTTTATCAGAATGGGCCTATTGTCATGGTCAATGTCCTGGACCCTGCAAAGCATTTGACAGGGGAAAACACGGAGGATATGACCTTGGCAGCAGGCGTTACGGATTTGCCGTTTGAAGCGTTGGCGGATTCCGTGGTTGTGAGGGGGTACAACGGAGAGGAAGAATTGACCGAGGATTACGGCAGGGGGATTGATTACGACCTTATCTATACGGACGGCGTTTTACGTTTGGAGCGTATCGAGGGCGGAAAAATCACGTCTGACACCGCAAAACTCAATATCAAGTTTAACGCCGTGGACCCGTCCAAGGTTACAAAAGCGGACGTTATCGGCGGATATGATACCGCAACGAAGAAATCAAAAGGCTTTGAGTTGGTGGATTCCGTTTTCCCGAAATACCGGGTTATACCTACGCTTTTCCTTGCCCCCAATTTTTCCCATGACAGCGAAGTAGCTACAATCATGGCAGCCAAGGCGGAGAACATAAACGGCTTGTTTGTGGGGAAAGCGATTATTGACGTTGACACAACGGAAGCCACGACATACACGGAAGCGGTGGAGTGGAAGAATAAGAACAACATTACGCAGCCGTCCGAGTTGTTGGCGTGGCCCATGCTGACGCTTGGGGGTAAACTGTACCATTATTCTACACACCTTGCCGGGAGTATGTCGGCAACGGACGCTAACGAAGATTTGGGAAAGGGTACGCCGTGTGAATCGGCAAGCAATAAGACCTTGCAGATTGACGGCATGGCGTTAGCGGACGGAACGGAGGTACTGTTAGACCTTACCAAGGCGAACTACCTCAACTCACAGGGTATCATAACAGGGTTAAACCTCATGGGCGGTTATGTGTCTTGGGGAAATGAAACCGCCTGCTATCCTGCCAATACGGACGTGACGGATTATTTCTATTGCGTAAGCCGTATGTTCGGTTGGGTGGCAAATTCTGTTATCCTTTCCGTGTGGAATAAGGTTGACAGGAAATTAAACAGACGCTTGATAGAATCCGTGGTACAGAGCCTTAACCTTTGGCTTAACGGTCTAATGGCAGAAGAGGTAATTTTAGGAGGGCGTATTGAGTTTTTGGAGGAAGAGAATACCGACACGGATTTAATGGCGGGTATCGCTCATTTCCACATTTACCTTACCCCGCCTAGTCCTGCCAAGGAACTTGATTTTGTCCTTGAATATGACATAAGTTACCTTGAAAATCTATTCGCAGCATAAGGAGGTAAGAGGATATGCCGAAGATTGACGAAACCGTAATAGGGTTTGCGGTGTATGAGGACGCAACCGAGTATATGGGGTTGTCGGAGGTGGCGTTGCCCGAAATTTCCAACATTACCGAGGAAATCAGCGGGGCAGGCATTGGCGGTAAGATTGAATCCGTTATCTTGGGTGCAATCGAAGCAATGACAACCACTTTCAATTTCAGAACCGTAACAAAGAACGCCATTAAATTAAATGAGCCTAGACAGCACAACATTGATTTAAGGGCAGCACAGCAGCAGAAAGATACCGTAAAAGGCACAACGGAGGTAGTGAGGGTTAAGCACATTTTGGTACTGACCCCCAAGAAACTTAACCCCGGAAAGGTGGCTACGGCGAGCGCAGCGGAGGTAAGCGGGGAATATGCGACCTCATACTACGCTACATACATTGACGGTAAGAAAATGCTTGAAATTGACCCGCTGAATTATATCTATTTTGTGAACGGAAAGGACTACTTGGCGGATGTAAGAAAGGCACTTGGAAAGTAAGCACGGGAAGCCGTGCTTTTTTCCTGCCTAAAATCAGATTATGGAGGATTAGAAAATGGAAGATATTAAGAAAACAGCAAACGAGCAGGCAGCAGAGGAAACAAAGGAAGCGGTTAAAGTTGTGACCGATTCGGACACGCCGGAGGGGGCGTATGTGCATGAGTTTACGAAGCCGTACATATTCGAGGAAAAGACCTATACAAGGTTGGTTTTCGACTTTGAAAAACTGATAGGCGACGACCTTGTAGCCATTGAAAACGAAATGGCAGCGGTCGGGGAATACGCATTATCCCCGGAAATTTCAACCTCATTCCTTTACCGCTTGGCAGCCAAGGCAGCAGGGGTAGGAAGTGACGTTATCGCTCATATGCCTATCCGTGATTTTGGGAAAATCAAGAATAAGAGCAGGGATTTTTTAATAAGCACGGGATTCTAAGGCAGAATCCTATCAAATGGTTTAAACGAAATAGCCTACTGTTATCCAAGGAAACGCATACCGGGTTAGAATTTTGGTTAAGCCGGACACCAAGGGAATTAGATTCTTGGATTGCCGAGTATAACGAGATTGTCGAAGAGCAGAAGAAAGGAGCGGGAAGTGGCAGCAGCTAAACAGTTTGAGTTACTATTTCAGTTGACCGCAAGACTGGGGCCGAACTTTTCGCAATCCTTTAAAAATGCGTCTAAGACCATGAACGCCCTGCAAAATGATTTACGGAGTGCGGACCAGAAATTAAAGGACGTATCCGCATATCAGAAACAGCAGAACGCAGTAGCCAAAAGCAGGGCAAGGGTAAATGAGTTGCAGGCGGAGCATGAACGGCTTACAAGGGAAATCGAGGAAACCGGGCAGGCAACGCCGGAACTCACACGGCAGTTACAGGCGAATGAAAGAGCCTTGCAGAAAGCCGAGGACGCAACGGCAAGGGAAGAGGAAAGGTTACAGGAATTAAGCGATACCTTACGGGAAGCCGGGGTAAATACCGACAACTTGGGGCGTGATACGGAGGGGTTACGGCAGCAGTACGAGCGTTTGGAGCAGACGCAGAAAAAGGTACAGGAGATTACAGAAAAGCAGGCAGCCAATAAGCAGGCTATTTCACAGACAAAGGCACAGTTGGGCGGTCTGATTGGAACGGTTACGGCTATTGGCGCTGCCATTTATGCCGGCCCCGTGAAAAACGCACAGGAATTTCAGCAGTCAATGGCGAAAGTCGGGACCATTGCGGATACAAACGTAGTACCGTTGGCACAGCTACGGCAGGAAATTATAGCTTTATCCAACGAAACGGGGAAAAGCGTAAATGACCTTGCGGAGGACGTATACAGTGCAATTTCAGCAGGGCAGGATACGGCAGACGCAGTAGGGTTTGTTACCAACGCCACAAAACTATCTACCGCAGGATTCGCAGAATCGGCACAGGCGGTAGACGTTCTTAGCACCATTCTGAACGCTTACGGCATGGAAGCGGAAAAGGTAACGGACGTTTCCGATATGCTTATCAATACGCAGAACAAAGGTAAAACAACCGTAGGCGAATTGGCAAGCAGCATGGGTAAAATCATACCGACAGCCAACGCAAACAATGTAGCGTTGGAGCAGATTTGTGCAGGATATGAAAAGCTGACCGCAAAAGGTATAGCAACCGCCGAAGCCACAACGTACATGAATGGTATGTTGAACGAGTTAGGCAAGACGGGAAGCACTACGGATAAATTGTTGAGGGAGAAAACGGGAAAGTCGTTTAAGGAGTTAATGGCAAGCGGTTCTTCCTTGGCGGACGTATTGCAGATAGTCAAAGACGGGGCGGAAAGCAGCGGTATGTCACTGTCCGATATGTTCGGCAGTTCGGAAGCAGGGAAAGCAGCGTTGTCCTTAATGGCGGACGGCGTGGATTCCTTTAATGAGAGCGTACAGGGTATGCTTGATTCTTGCGGTGCGACAGAGGAAGCATACGCCAAGATGATGGATACCACGGAAACAAAGGTAGCAAAGGCGAAAAACAGCATTTCCAACCTTGGAACGGTATTAGGCGATATGCTTTTGCCGTATGTTGGAATGGTTGCCGACAAGGTATCGGAAGTAGTAACAAAATTTTCGGAGTTTGCACAGGAAAACCCACAGGTCATAGCCACGGTTGCAAAAGTGGCAGCAGGCTTAGTAGGTTTGAAAGCGGGCGGATTGATAGCCAAACTTGGATTTTTACAGGTAAAAGGCGGTATCCTGTCCGTTCAAAAGGCTTTTACAATGATTAAAGGCTTGGGTATCACGAAATATCTAAGCAACATGGGCGGAGGGTTTGGAGGAATCCTTACAAAGGTTGCCCCTTTGGTCGGAGTGATTGCAGCGGTGGGCGGTGCGATTTATTATGTATCCACCCACTTAGAACAGGTACGAGGGTTTATACAAAAGACTTTCGGAGATGAGGGGTTAGCCGTATTCGATAAACTTTGGGGAATCATTACCCAGGTCGGAACGGCGATAAAGGACGCATTTTTTGCGAGCGGTTCGGGGGTGCTTGACACCCTTAAAAGTATTCTGCCAACAATCATAAACACATTGCAGACTGGGTTGCTTCCTATCCTGCCAATGATTGCAGATTTGTTTATGCAGATACTACCGCTTATCGGGCAGCTTGTGACGGCAATTCTCCCGGTTTTGGGCGAGTTGTTAAGTGCGGTTATTACGGTGCTTGCGTCACTAATAGCGGAAATCCTGCCCGTTATCGTACAACTTATATCTGCTATCCTGCCTTTGGTATTGCAGATAGTACAAAGCGTTCTGCCCGTCTTTATCCAATTAGTCAATACCATTGTGCCAGTTTTGGTACAGATTATACAGGCGGTTTTGCCTGTTATTATTCAGTTGATACAGACGCTTTTACCTATCATCATGCAGATTGTGGACGCAGTATTACCAGTGTTCATCAGCCTGCTTAATACGATAGTGCCGATTTTCCAAAACATCATACAGGCAATATTGCCCGTGCTACAACAGCTTTTGCAGGCGTTGATACCTGTTATACAGTTGGTGGCGGAGATTTTCGCAAATGTGCTAGGAACGGCATTACAGAGCATAGCAAACATTGTAAGTAGTGTTATGCAGGTATTCCAAGGATTGATTGACTTTATCACGGGAGTATTTACCGGGAATTGGTCGCAGGCTTGGGAGGGAATCAAGAGTATTTTTAGCGGTGTATTCAGCGGATTAGGAGAGATTTTCAAAGCACCGTTTAAGGTAATCGTATCTGTAATAAACACGGTTATCCGTGGACTTAACAAGCTGAAAGTGCCGGATTGGGTGCCGGGAATCGGCGGTATGGGTATCAACATACCAGAAATACCGGGATTTGCAAAAGGTACGAATAGGACACCAAGCACTTTTATAGCAGGCGAGAACGGGCCGGAGTTGATAACGGACGCTGCCAACCGTAAAGTATTTACCGCAGCACAGACGGGGCAGATATTTAACAACATGGCACAAGCCGGAAACCTCAACACGGCGAACAATGTAAACGCCACCGCAGGAGGGGCGGGTACAATCACGATTCACGTTACAAATTCCCCAAGCGTGACAGTAGCAGGCGGAGGGGATACAAGCGGAATCAAAGAGCAGTTACAGCAGTATGACGAGGAATTTTTAGAGAAGTTGCGGGAAATCATACGCACGATTCTAAAAGAGCAGAGAGAACAGGAGGGCAGGGTAGCTTATGCTTGATACATATACCACGAAATCGGGGGATACATGGGATACGGTAGCCTACAAGGTATGGGGAAACGAAATGTATATGGATACTCTGATTAAGGCGAATTTAGAGCATAAGGATACCTTTATTTTTCCGGCAGGGGTCATTTTGACCTTGCCGGAAATCACGTTGGAGGTATCCGATTCCCTGCCACCGTGGAAGAAAGGAGGGGTGGCGGTAAATGAGTGACAGGACATTAGCAAGGCGGACGGCGGTAAAACTCTATTTCAAGGGCAGGGATATTTCAAAGGACCTTTCAAAATATCTGCTATCCCTTTCTTTTACGGACAAGGAAGAGGACGAAACGGACGATATTTCTATATCGCTTGACGATAGAGAGGGTAAATGGATTAAGGATTGGTTAAACACAAATAAGGCAGCACAGACCAAGACGGAAACAGTTACCACGCAGGGGGAAATAAAGGTAGGTAATATCGTGCAGTTTAAGGGGGGACCGGTATACATATCCTCAATGGCAGCAGCACCGACCGTTACAAGGGGTGCAAGTAAATGTAAATGTACGATAGCAAATTCAAACGCCCACCCCTACCACCTTATATCACAGGACGGGGCGAGGGTCTACGGTTGGGTCAATGCTTCAGACGTTGAGGGCGAAACGGTCACAACGACCAAAACAACCAAGGTATCCGAGAAAAGAGCATTTAAGGGTACGGAAATACACGCTATGGTTATTCAGAAAAACCCATATTCGGACGGAAAGGATAAGGTATTGGATTGCGGGGTTTTTGAGATTGACAGCGTAAACTATTCGGGGCCGCCCCAAAAGCTGACAATAAAGGCTACGTCAATCCCTTATAAGGCAAAATTAAGGCAGACGAAGTATAACAGGCAATGGGAGAATACGACCCTTAAAAATATGGCGGAGAAGATAGCCAAACGAAGCAATATGAAACTTATGTATCTGTCAAACGCTAACCCGGTTTACAAGCGGAAAGAACAGGTAAACATGACGGACATTGCATTTCTGAAAAAGATGTGCAAAAGGGCGGGAATATCCTTAAAAGTCACGTCAAAGACAATCGTATTATTTGACGCAGCGGACTTTGAGAAAAAGGCAGAGGTAAAAAAGATAAAAGCAGGAAAGGGAAATATCATAAGCTATAATTTTACCACGAAAACGGCGGATACCGCCTATTCGTCCTGCCACGTCATTTATACAGACCCGAACACAAAGGAAACCATAGAAGCAACCTATACGCCGGAAAACGCCAATTCAGACGGTCAAACACTGGAAGTAAAACGGAAAGTGTCAAGCGTGGCGGAAGCCAAGGAGTTAGCGAGGAAATCCCTAAGAGCCAAGAATAAAGGGGAAACAACGGCAGAATTTACGCTTGTGGGCGACGTGGATTATGTGGCAGGAATCACGGTTAGGGTATATGGGTATGGGGAATTTAACGGAAAATACATTGTAGAGCAGGCAACGCATAATATCACGGGCGGTTACAAAGTACAGATAAAATTGCGTAGTTGTTTGGAGGGATATTGATTGCAGCAGTTTGATGATAACGATATGCAGGAATTAAAGGATATTGTGAGGGTCGGGATTGTAAGCAGCGTGAACGCCGGGGCAATGACGGCGAGGGTAAAGATACAGGACCAGGGAATAGTGACGGGGGATTTAAAGATAGTGCAGAATCCGCCAAAGGCGGAAATAAAAATTAAAAGTGGAAGCTGCCCGGCGGATTGCGAGGTTGAAATAAAGCCGTGGATACCCAAAGTAGGGCAATGGGTTTTGTGCTTGTTTAAGCCGGATGGGGAGGGCGACGGCTTTATATTGGGAGGTATCTAATGGCACAGGTAGGAACGCTTGGCGACATTGTTTTTAAAGTGTCTGAAAAAACGGTACAGACGTTTGATGGATTGCAGATTGAAAGCAAGACCAATTACGCAAAGCATACAAGGCATAACAAAAAGCCGTTGTTGGAATTTCAGTACAATGATACGGACACGGCGAGTTTTTCCATGTATCTGTCCGCATTTCTTGGGGTAAACCCTAAGACAATGCAGGAAAAAATAGATAAGTACCGCAAGCAGGGGAAAATACTTACTTTGGTTATAGGTGGCAAGAAATACGGCACGAAATGGGTTATTACGTCACATTCCAAAGGTTATAAGAGGTTCGACAATAAAGGGAATCTATTGATTGCGGAAAGCAAGGTATCATTAGAGGAATACCCGGAAAGGTAGGGTTGTATGGGGTACGTCATAGACACAACGGAAAAGGAAAATATAAACCTTGCACCCGGAACGGTGGAAGAGGAAGTAATACAGAATCTTTGGTTTTTGTATTCCTCATTGGAATATGATGTACCGTTAGACCGGGCATTGGGATTAAACGCCACATACATAGATAAGCCGATAGAAGCAGCCAAGGCATTAGCGACAACGGACATTTACGATAAGACCGAGGAATACGAGCCGAGGGCGGAAATCACAAACATAGATTTTAAGGCGGATTATGAAAGGGGCATATTAAAGCCGATAGTGGAGGTAGAAATAAATGGAGAATACGAAAAAGAGGAATATACCGAGTAATCTTCCCGAAGTCGAGTTTGTGGATACCAACACGGAAGCGTTGGTAAATAAACTTATAGCAGGGTACGAGGAAATCACGGGCAGGACGCTTTACCCGGCAGACCCGGTAAGGGCGTTCATATTATGGCTTGCAAGTGTATTAGTGCAGGAGAGGGTACAGATAAATGAATCTGCAAAGCAGAATCTTCCAAGGTATGCGGTAGGTAAAAACTTGGATTCCCTTAGTGAGATTTTCCATAACACTTACAGATTGCAGCCGACCGCAGCGAGTACAACGCTTGGATTCTACATTACCACGACTTTAGAGCAGGATTACATAATAACGGACACACTGGAAGTAACCGTAGACGGTTTTATAAACTTTGCCACAACGGATTATCTGATATTCAAGGCGGGCGAAAGCTACGCAGAGGTAAAGGCAGTATGCACGACCGCAGGAACGGCAGGGAATGACTTTGTACCCGGACAGGTAAACAAATTAGTATCAGATGAATTTCTGTATTTCAAAGAGGTATCAAATACGACCGTGACGGCAGGAGGGAGCGAAGAGGAAAGCGATACGGCATTTTATAACCGCATGAGGGAAAGCGAGGAATCATACACAACCGCCGGACCCCGTGGAAGCTATATTTATCATGCCAAGTCGGTATCCTCACAAATAAGTGATGTTTCGGCGGAAAGCCCGGAACCCGGAATAGCGGATATTAGAATCATGCTATACGGTGGGGAGTTGCCGGACAAGGAATTGATAGACAGGGTACAGGAGTATTTGAGTGCAGACGATATTAGACCAATGACAGATAAGGTAATAGTGGCAGCACCTACCACGATACCATTTGACATTGAAGCGGTTTATTATATATCAAGGGATAAATCGGCAAGCACAAAGGAAATCAAAAGGGCCGTTGACTTGGCGGAGGAAAATTACATATTATGGCAGACCTCTAAAATGGGGCGGGATATTAACCCGTCCTATTTTAATGCTATGCTTATGGAATCCGGCATTAAAAGGGTGGAGATTACAAAGCCTGCATTTACGACAATTCCAAAGGGAAGCGTTGCGGTCATAAGGGATTGCAATATATCTTTCGGGGGTGTGGAAGATGAATGATATTAAAACGGCAGATTTTTTACTGTCCTTTCCGCCTGCATTGAAAAAAGATGAAAAAATGCTTGCCTTGGGGCGGTTGGTTGCGGAGGAATTGCATATATCCGCATGGGAAGCAGAAAAGAACGTCATATATGCGAATATAGACAGCTTATCGGAAACGTGGCTTGACGTATTAGCCTATGATTTGCATGTGGATTGGTACGATTACGACTACCCGATAGAAGCAAAAAGGGCAATCATAAAGGACAGCGTAAGGGTACACCAAAAATTAGGAACTAAGGCAGCGGTAGAAAGGGCGTTAGGAGGGATACACCCACAGAGCGAAATTGAGGAATGGTTTTCATACAACGGAAAGCCGTATTGTTTCCGCATAGTGCTTGATACCACAAATTCAAGGGTTGCAGCAGACTATGACGAGATTGTAAAGACGGTTGACATATACAAGCGTCTTACGGCTCATTTGGACGGATTATATTACCAATGCTCTATTTGTGTGGTAGTAATGCCACGCACGGAGTATTTTTTATTTTCTACGCCTATGACAGGGCAGTTAAGGGCAGGAACAGAGCCATACAGGAACACGGAGGGGGCGGTAGAAAATGCGGTTATCAGCATAAACGTAAGGGCAGCAGGGTATATAGCCGAAGCCGTAAGGGCCGGCACGAAGCCGGACAGAAATATAGTGTTTTCCACGCAGGATAGCGAGATTGTGACCGATTCGGACACGAAAGGTTATCCGTTTACGAGCAATCAGACAGGAAAAGCCAAAGCAGGCACAACCCCATACATAGACACCGTAGGCGGTGCAGGGAGCGAGGGAGTGACGGCAACGGCAGCAGGGCAGGGGTATAAATTCGATTCCGATTTGGCAGGCACGAAGCCGGACAGAAATATTTTATTTGATTCCGTGGACGTGCAGGCGGTGGGGGAAGCGGATTTAGAAGCCTATGTATTTGAAAATGCCTTTACAGGCACGAAGCCGAAAAGAAATGTTGTATTTTCGGGGCAGACGGCGGAAGTCGTGGCGGATTCCGATACCGCAGGGTACGGATACGAAACGCCGACAACGGGAAATGCAACCGCAGGCACGAAGCCGGAAAGGGCCGTAGAAACGGCACAGGGGGTAAAAGGCATAGCACAGACGGCAGACACCGACAGTTACCAATACGAGGTCAAGCGTTGCGGTGCTAATCGGTTAAGCAAATAAAAGTAAAGGAGATTAAGGAAATGCTTACAGAAAGAGCCTTTGAGAGTTTCAAGAAATTCATTGAAACAAACATTGCATACGCAAAGGTCGAGTATGAGGGTGTGCTGCATAAAGCGGAGATTGTCAGCCGGGAACGCTTGCCGGACGGCAGGGTAGCACTAAGCATACCGATTACGCCGGAGGTATCGGGGGCCACCACGATAACCAAGATTCAGTTGTACGATATTGGTAATAAATTGTGGGCGGAAAAAACCGAAGCAATCAAGTTAAAAGGGGTGCAGCAGGGCGTACTGTACCGCTTTAGTTTCAACTTTAAGGAGGAATAGCGGAAATGGGATTATTCAAGATTTGGAAAGACCATGTAACGCAGTTTAGCAACCGTTACAAGGAAATCAACAACGCAGACGGCACGATAACCCATGAAGCGGTAGAGGGCGAGGTAATACAGGAGGGTACACCACAGAACGCAAAGAACTTTAACGATATGGAGCAGCGTATTTTGGCAGCCGGGGAGGTTGCCGGACTTGCTATGTTAAAGGTCGGGGCGGTGGAAAGCAAGGTTGAGGGATTGGCAGGAGAGATTATCGAAACGACCTTAACCAATTCCAAAGAGTACCCTTTCAACAATTCCAAAAAGACCCTTGCACTCAAAACACCGAGGGGCAATTTGGACTATACCGTATTCGTGGAATCAAGCACGGAGGACGCAGGCGGGATAGGGGAAATCAAGATAACCGATAAGCAGTTGAACGGTTTTAAGATTGAGTTTACCGGGGCCGCCAAGGAAGTATCCGTAAAATGCACCGTACAGGGAGGTTACGCATAATGGCAAACGTGATTATCAAAAGTGCGGAAAGAAAGGCACAGACGGCAGCGGTATTGAACGCCTACGGCGTGGGCGGTGGCAGGGCGACCGTAGCACAGAGGGAAGCAGCCGAGCATATTGCAGTACGTTCCGAGGAAGCGTACAAGGAATTACAGAGAATGGGAGGTAAAAGGTAATGGCAGCAGCTAAGATTATTGTGGTTGAGAAGAACGAGGGCGGGAAAATCCCCTACGAGGTATCGGGTACGAAAATCATCTTTGGAGAAGATGAACTTATGGTAAATCTGAAAACCCGGCAGCGTGACTATGAAACAACGCTTGACATTTGCAAGGACAAGGAAAACGGCTTGACGGTCGGGGTCAATACGTCCTCTACGGAATATGTGGCACAGGTCACAATCCCCGCCCGTGAATATGAGATTACGGACACGGGGAAGCAGGATGAGGACGGCAACCCGGTTATGGAAAAGAACCCGTTGCCGTTTGACATGAAGAAATGCACGTTGACATTATGGGCGTTAATCTAATCTGATTTAAGGAGGATAATATACAATGGCAAATTTTGACGATTTACAGGGTGCGGTAGCACAGTTTGGGGCAGGAAACAAGGTTATCTATGATGATATTGGTATGCCGTCCATTATGGTAGGCGTTCCCAAGATGAAGTATTCCGACATTATCACGGGCGGTACGGAGGAAGTATTGCCGTTTTTCATTGTGGACGGCGAGGAAAAGGAAGCTATCTATGTTTCCAAGTTTGCTAATATCGTGGAGAATGACCGGGCGTATTCCTTGGGTATGAAGTTGCCGAGGAATTACATTACTTTCGACCAAGCGGTAGCAGCCTGCAAGGCAAAGGGCAACGGTTGGCATTTGAATCAGACGGGCATTTTTGCCGTGCTTAATCTGTTATCGCAGAAAATGGGGACCGTACCGCACGGAAACACCAACTACGGAAAGGATTATTACCACGCCTACGAGCATGGAATACAACCGCAGGGAGAAACAGGGCGGACGCTTACGGGCAGCGGTGGCCCTACATGGTATCACAATCACGATATGTCGGGCATTGCAGACCTTAACGGCAATGTGTGGGAGTGGACCGGCGGATTCCGCCTTATGAATGGGGAAATTCAGATTATCCCCTACGGTAACTGCATGAAACTTGATTGCGATATGTCCGAGGACAGCACCCTTTGGAAAGCAATCATGCCTAACGGCTCATTGGTTGCACCGGGTACGGCAGGCACTTTAAAGATAGACCAAACGAGTGCAACCGCAGGAATCAGAATCAATACAACAGTGCAGTATCCGACAAGTGGGGATACATATAGATATATTCCGTTCAAGACGCTTACGGCAGCAAGTGGGGTAACTATCCCGAAACTGTTAATAGCGTTGGGGGTATTCCCGGACAGTGGAATTACAGGATACGGAAACGACCATATTTGGATGCGGAATCACGGCGAAAGGCTGCCTTTCCGGGGGTCGAGTTTCAACTCTGCGTCCTATTCGGGGCCGTCCGCCCTCTGCTTGCATGATCCCCGTTCCTACTCTTTCGTCGACGTGGGTTTCCGCTCCGCTTTTTGCGAACTGTAAACTGAATACTGATAAACTGATAGGGTGTGCGGTAGCACACCCTTTGAAAAAATATATCAGCAAGGCAGGGGGAACATGGAAGAGAAGCAGGGAACGCAGGGGACCGGAACCAGCAACGGAAACGGGATTTTCCATATAAAAGAGAAAATCTACGAAATGATATTATACGGCAACCCTGCCTTAAAAGACTTTCCAAAGACTGAAAGGTATGTACTGGCAGGCAAAATAAGGGAATCAATGTATACGGCGTTGGAAATGGCGGTACGGCTTGAAAAGAAATATCACAAGAAAACGACCTTGCAGGATTTGGATATTGAAATAGATGTATTAAGGAATCTGCTAAGACTTGCGAAAGACCCGAACCTATACCCAAAACAAAAGCCTTGTTTGGACTTCCATACTTGGGAAGTATGGATTAAAAAGGTAAACGAAATCGGTTGTATGATTGGCGGTTATATGGAGTGGGTAAACAGCAGGGAGAAGCAGAAATAAAAATACATTGGGAAACAATCACATTTGTATAGGTGGCTGCCTATCCGGGGGTCGAGTTTCAACAATACGTCCAATTCGGGACCGTCCGCCCTCAACTTGAATAATCCCCGTTCCAACTCTAACGACAACGTGGGTTTCCGCTCCGCTCTGCCCCTATGCCAAGAAGCCTTACGGTTACGACCGTAAGGACAGTGCAAAAAGGGTTAAGGGGTTGTTTTCCATTCCCGGACATTCCGGGAAAAAGATTGTATTGCCGTAAAGACAGTTAGTAAGCGTAAGCCGAAAAGATTTATATTTGTCACGTCCGAAAGGGTTAAAAACTTAGTAGGTTTGTACGGCAAAATTTTATAAGAATCAGAGGTTGCAAATGCACAGTATCAAAAATATCTATGAGAAAATATACGATTTTGAAAATCTGCATAAGGCTTGGGAAAAGGCACGGAGGGGAAAGAGGTATAGGGAGGATGTATTGAGTTTCAACCGTAACTACGAAGAGCATTTAATAGAGATTCAGAATCAGCTAATCTATGAAACGTATGAAGTGGGGAGATACCATAGTTTCTATGTGTTTGAGCCGAAAAAGCGGTTGATTATGTCCTTGCCGTTCAAAGACAGGATAGTACAATGGGCGATATATCAGCAGCTTTTCCCACTCTACGAGAAAACCTTTATTTCCGATTCCTACGCTTGCAGGCAGGGGAAAGGAACGCATAAGGCAGCCGACAAGTTACAGTATTGGCTACGGCAAACGGAAAGGAAGCCGGAGCGGTACTATTACCTCAAAATGGATATATCCAAGTATTTTTACAGGGTAGACCATGAGATACTATTAAAAATATTGGGCCGCCGGATAAAGGATAAAAGGTTGCTTAATCTGTTAGAGAAAATCATAAATTGCGAAACTACAAAATTTGGCTTGCCAATAGGAAAAGAGCCGGACGAAGTAGAGGTAGAGGACAGGTTAGGCAATAAGGGTATGCCGATAGGCAACCTTACCTCTCAAATGTTCGCAAATATCTACCTTAACGAGGTAGACCAGTACGCAAAGCATGAGTTGGGGTTGCATTACTACATACGGTATATGGACGACATTATTATTTTACATCACGATAAAAAGTATCTTGCACAGGTTAAGGAGGATTTACGCATTTTCCTTGATGAAAACCTACGCTTGAATCTCAATAATAAAACGGCAATCAGACCTTGCAGCATGGGGATTGATTTTGTAGGATTCCGCATATGGGCCACGCACCGCCGATTAAAGAAGAAAACGGCGTTAAAAATCAAGCGGAGCATGAAACATTATGTAGAAAAGGTGGAAGACGGGGAAGAGAGCAGGGAGAAAATGGAACGTGCGATAGCGTCATACCGGGGCATATTGTCACATTGCAACAGCTACGGCATGAGGCAGAGCCTTAACCGTCTTTTTATCAGAAAGGAGTAGCCGGGATGTACATTGATTCATCAACAATAATAACCGTTGCGGGCGTATTGGGCGCTTTAATCACAATCGGGACCGTTGCATATAAGGTTGTCAAGTGGTTTCAGCAGCAGGATAAGCAGACAAAGGACATAGAGGAATTGAGAAAGCAGGACAAAGAAAACTTGAAACAGCTTAATGACGAAATGTGCCTGCTTACCTATGCCGTGCTTGCCTGCTTAAAGGGTCTGAAAGAGCAGGGGTGCAACGGCCCCGTGACCGAAGCAATCGGGAAAGTGGAGAAACACATAAACCAAAAGGCACACGGGCAGGAGGATTAGGAGGGCGAAAACTGAATGAAGTATATTTTGTGCGGAATCCTTGGCGTTGTCCTTGGATTCCTTATATTTTATCTGTTATTTAGGATTGCCAACAGGAAACAGCTTTTTAAAAGGGAATCGGCAAAGAAAAGAGGAAAGCCGACCTTTACAAAGGTTGTATTGGTGGCAGTCCTTTTTACTTACTTTGTGGGTCTGTATATCGGTATCAGAGTGACGCTTATAGACTACTCACAATTCGGGGTACTTGCCACATACATAGCAACCCCGACAACTACGGTAATTGCCTTGTATTGTTGGAAAGCCAAGGCAGAAAACATTATTAAAATCAAGCAGGGATACCCGGAGGAAACAAAGGATATTTCCGTTGATTTAAACAATATCACGTTATAGGAGGGTAACACCATGAATATTAAGCAGAACATTGTAACCAAGAATCCGTGTTACACTTGCGGACGGACAATTACGGTAAAGGGCCTTATGATTCATTCCGTAGGTTGTCCGCAGCCGAGAGCGTCCGTATTTGCGAATAACTGGAATAACGCAAACGCCAATGTATGCGTACACGCAGTATTACAGGCGGACGGAACGGTATTACAGTTGTTGCCGTGGAATCGCAGGGGGTGGCATTGCGGAAGC
The DNA here is from genome assembly GCF_003612565.1 of Roseburia sp. 1XD42-69. GTDB lineage: Bacteria > Bacillota > Clostridia > Lachnospirales > Lachnospiraceae > Roseburia_B. Next base: position 86,858 of record NZ_RAZG01000007.1, read on the forward strand.
GGAAGCAACGGAAGCGGAAACAATACCCATATCGGCGTAGAAATGACAGAGCCGGACACGATTCAGTACACAGGCGGAAGCAGCTTTAAGGATTTAAACCCGGCAGCAACCAAGGATTTTGTAGCCAAGACGTACAGGACGGCGGTAGAGCTTTTCGCTTACCTCTGCAAGCAGTATAGCCTTGACCCGGAAAAGGACGGCGTTATTATTTCACATTCCGAGGGCCACAAAAGGGGGATTGCAAGCAACCACGGCGACGTAGAACATATTTGGAATAAGTACGGCTTGACTATGGCACAATTCCGCAGGGATATTAAGAAAGCTATGGGAGGAAACGCAACGGCAGGCGGAACGGAACAGAACGCAGGAAACGCCCCTAAAAGCGTTTCAAAGGGCGATACGGTAACATTCACAGGGGGACCGGTCTATAAGTCCTCTACGGCAGCACAGGCGACCGTAAACAAGGGCATAACAAGCAAGTGCGAAGTGACCGCCGTAAACCTCAAAGGTACACACCCGTATCATTGCATATCGCAGGACGGGAAAGGCGTTTACGGTTGGGTCAATGCGGAATCTGTAAAAGAGGTATCCACGACCGCAGGAAACGCCCCTAAAAGCGTTTCAAAGGGCGATACGGTAACATTCATAGGGGGACCGGTCTACAAGTCCTCTACGGCAGCACAGGCAGCCACGACCAAAAACGTATCAAGCCGTTGTGAGGTAACGGCAATCAATGAAAAGGGTACACACCCGTATCATTGCATATCGCAGGACGGAAAGGGCGTTTACGGTTGGGTTGACAAGGCAAGCGTAAAGAAATAGGAGGTACACAATGGCAGTTACGGCAGCACAGATTAAAAAAGTGGTAAAAGTAGCAAGCGGTATCATCTACGCACAGGAGGGCAATTACGGCAGCGTAAACCGAAACGACAATAAACACGGCATGAGTATAGGGAAATGCCAATGGAACGCATATTGGGGCCGTGCGTTGCCTTTATTGCAGGCGGTTGTAAATAAGGACCGGGACCAGGCAAAGGAGATATTGGGGGAATCCCTTTATAACGAGATTGCCGGAAGCAGCCCGAAAGCGTGGGATAAAAAAGAGAGGGAAGCCACCGAAGCGGAAGCAAAGGTAATTTCTGAATTGCTTACTACACCGCAGGGGAAAGAAATACAGGACGATTTGGCGGACACTGATATTACGGTTTATGTCAAAAACGGCGTTAAGGTCGGCGTTACGTCTTTAAAGGCACTTGCCTATTATGCGGACTTGGAAAATCAAGGGGGAAGCGGTGCAAGCAAAAGGATAGCCACGACCGCAGGAAATGACCTTGGAGGGGTGGAAAAGGTAGGACTTGAAGAAATACACGCCTACGCTTTAAAAGATAGCGTAATGGGGCAGTATGCAAGCCGTAGGGGCAAGGTATACGAAGCTGTCAAAGCGTCCAATTTAAGCGATTTAAAAAAGGCAGACGATAAAAAGGACGCTGACAATCAAAAACCCGCAGGAAACGGCACACAGAACGCCACAGGGGCATTACAGAAAGGCGATACAGTGACATTTATAGGCGGTGGCGTGTATGTATCCTCTACGGCAGCACAGACAGCCAAGGAAAAGGACGTTGTAAGCGTATGCAAGGTAACGGCGGTAAACGCCAAAGGCACACACCCGTATCATTGCATATCGCAGGACGGAAAGGGCGTTTACGGTTGGGTCAATGCGGAATCTGTAAAAGAGGTATCCACGACCGCAGGAAACGCCCCTAAAAGCGTTTCAAAAGGGGATACGGTAACATTCACAGGGGGACCGGTCTACAAGTCCTCTACGGCAGCACAGGCAGCCGTACATAGGGAAGTAACAAGCGTTTGCAGAGTGACCGCCATAAATACCAAAGGCACACACCCGTATCATTGCATATCGCAGGACGGAAAAGGCGTTTACGGTTGGGTTGACAAGGCGGATGTAAAATAGACCGATTCGGACACAAAGACGGAGGATAGAAGAATATGAAGATTTTAGCGGAAAATTCAGTTTTGATTATCGGTATCTTGGGGGCGTTGGCGTTTGCCGTATCCCTCATTACGGAACTGTTAAAGGACTTGCCGGGGATTAAGAAAGTGCCGACAAAGGCGTTTGTTATCCTTATTTCCTTAATCGTGACCGTGGCAGCGTTGTTGATATACGTTGCCTATGCAAGCATACCGCTTTTGTGGTACTATGTGGCACTTGCGGTATTCGCAGCGTTTGTAGTGGCGTATATCTCAATGTATGGTTGGGATACATTCAAGGAATTAAAGGACAGGTTTATAAAATAAGATACCGCAGGAAGAAAAAATGCCCCCTTGGCTCTATGCCTTGGGGGTTGTTTTTATTTTAATTTTTCCACTTGGTCGGCGGTAAAAAGAAATGCCTTTGCAAGGTAATAATGGTTGTTGTCCGTTCCGTCCGTGTTTCCGTCCACGTCCTCATTTTTCTTTGCCTTGTTCGTGAATCTCCAAAGCCTTGTAGTAATCCGGGCGTGTTCTCCCTTTTTTACGGTGTATCCAAAACTTTTCCATGCTTGGAATGTGTGCAGAGGTATCATATGACCGCCTGCAAGTATATTTTCGATTTGTTCCATTGTGTATAATCCGTTTGCTACCGCTTCACTGATAATAATATCTGTATTTGTCATTTCCTTATTCCTCCATGTACTTTATTTTCCGTTCCTTATGAGTATATTATATACTTATATAAGTATATTTGCAATCCCGGAAATGTTCACAAAATACTTATATAAGTACATGGGGAATATTGTGCATATTATATACTTGTATAAGTATAAAAAGTATGATACAATTTCAGCAGGAAACTATAAACGGTCGGAGCGGACAGGAGGTATTGCGTAATGGCAGAGGAAAAGGCAGGCGGAACGCCTGCGACTAGGGCAAAAAATAAATGGAATAAGAATAACTATGATTCTTTTCTACTTACTTCCATACCGAAAGGCAGGGCGGAAGAGTGGACGGAGATAGCCAAGGAATTAGGGTACAAGAGCCGGAATCAGATGATTGTTGCAGCAGTTGAGGAAAAAATAAAAAGGGAAAGGGGCGAGGGTTAGGGTGTACGCTTATAAGGACGGCGTATATACTAATGATGATTGCAATATCCATAAAACGGTAAGATTCAAGCCGGAGATATTCAGAATCATAGAAGAAAGTCCGGGGAAGAATTTCACGGACAAGTTGCAAAAGATTGTTGAGGAATACGCCAAGAACAAAGAAAAAGTTTTGTAGCACATATTCAGGAATTTGTAGCACAAAATCTATAAAAACCCTTGACAATATACTTATATAAGTATATAATATAATTGTAGCAAGGAGATAGCAGGAAAGGAGTTAAAGAAATGGAGAACACCGAAGAAATGGCAGTATTCAAAAGTTACCTAAGACGTTTAATGAGGGACCTTAAAGACTTGCAAAAGGCGATTAAGGAAAAGAACACGGAGGAAGCCGAAAGGCTCATAAATGATTTAATCGAGGATACCCAAAAGGATATTGAAGATTAAATAGGGATTCACACAGGGGGCGGACTTCTTAACATTCCTGCTAACCGCCCCTAGTGTTTAAAGAAATAATAGCAGGAGAACAGGGAAAAATCAAGACACAATAGACCGATTCGGACACAAAAAGCCGGAGGGATTGGCAGCATGGGTTAAACTTATGCTCTATTTCACTATGGGAAAGGCGGTAAGGCGGAATCCAAAGGGGGCAGCAGGACATTTTACCCGCTGCCCCCTTTTCATCATAGGAGGTAGCAGGCATGGGAAAGCTGTTTAAACAAATGAGCCATAACGACCGTATCAAAATGGAAGCCTTGTTAAATGCAGGACATTCCAAAGCGGAGGTAGCAAAGCAATTACATTTCCATAGGAGTACGATATACCGGGAATATGACAAGGGTAAATATATGCACCGTAATTCTGATTATACGGAAGAGGAAAGGTATAGTAGTGACTTGGGGCAGAAAGCACACGACTACGCCCAAGAGGGAAAAGGCAGGGCATTAAAAATAGGGAATGATAGGGAATTGGCGGAGTGCATAGAGGATAAAATAGTAAACGATAAGTACAGCCCGGAAGCAGCATTAGCGGAGATTGCAAAAGGGGAAAAGCAGTTTAAAACATCTATCAGTTTGCGGACGCTTTACAGATATATAGACAATGGAATTTTCTTGAAACTGACAAACAAAGACCTACCTATTAAAAGTAAAAAGAAAAAGCATAATAAAAAGGTAAAGGTACAGAAAAGGGCAAGTGCAGGGGAAAGCATAGAAAACAGACCCGAAGAGGTAAAGGACCGGGAGATATTCGGTCATTGGGAAATGGATACAGTAAAGGGGCAACGTGGGGTTACAAAATCATGTATGCTTGTGCTGACAGAAAGAAAGACCCGTGATGAAATCATAGTAAAGCTGAAAGACCAAACGGCAGCGTCCGTAGTGGAAGCGTTGGACCGGTTAGAAAGGAAATGGGGGGATATGTTTAGTAAGGTATTCCGCAGCATTACGGTAGATAACGGGGTGGAGTTTGCAGACTATGAGGGTATGGAAAAATCCGTGTTCGGAGAGGAAAAGCGTACCTTTGTTTTCTATTGCCACCCTTATAGCAGTTGGGAGCGTGGAAGCAACGAGAATAACAATAGGCTTATCCGCAGGCACATACCAAAAGGGGAAGATTTTGACGGCAGGCAGGACGCAGAGATAGAGTATATAGAAAAATGGATTAACAATTATCCAAGGGGAATCTTTGATTACAGAACATCAGCGGAACTATTCGAGGAAGAGTTACAGAAATTGGCATAAAATTTTTTCAAAAACTTGTCGCAAAACTATTGACAAAAGATATAAATTATAAAAAACGCAAAAAACTGTTGACAAAGGATTAGTTGGGTGCTATCTTTAATACATAAATATTAGCACTCCAAAGAAGTGAGTGCTAACAAAGAGGCAAGTACTGACATATACTAAATTGGAAGGATGAATTTTATATCCCCCGTTTGGCAGGAGTGATTGCATGGAAGAACTGGACGAGAGAAAAATAAAAATATTGGATGCCATAATCCGTACTTATTTAGAGACAGGGGAGCCGGTGGGTTCCCGTACCATTTCCAAATACACAGATTTAAATTTAAGTTCAGCCACAATACGAAATGAGATGTCGGATTTGGAGGAGCTAGGTTATATTGTCCAGCCACATACTTCCGCAGGGAGAATTCCTTCCGATAAGGGTTACAGGTTTTATGTGGACCATCTGCTTTTGCGCAAGGACAAAGAAATTTCCGATATGAAAGAGTTTGTCATTGAACATACGGAGAAGATGGAACAGGTTTTAAAGCAGGTTGCAAAAATGCTTGCTCAGACCACCAATTATGCAACCATGATTACAACTCCAAAGAGCACCGGAGGAAAGGTGAAATTTGTGCAGCTTTCTATGGTAGATGAGGAACAGCTCTTAGCGGTAATTGTCATGGAAGGCAATCTGGTGAAGAATAAAATAATCCCTCTGACCCAGGAACTTGACAATGAGACATTGCTGAAGTTAAATATTTTGTTAAATTCCACATTAAACGGCCTGTCTATCCCGGAGATTAATTTGGGCACCATCAGCAAGTTAAAGGAGCAGGCGGGAGAGTACAGCGATATTGTGGGAATTGTCTTAGACGGGGTGGCGGAGACCATCAGCAGGGAGGAGTTGGAAATCTATACCAGCGGTGCCACCAATATTTTTAAATACCCGGAATTAAGGGATACCAAAAAAGCAAGTGAACTTATCTATGCTTTGGAGGAAAAACAGCAGCTTGCATCCCTGGTGACGGAAAGCCTTCAAAATGAAGATACCGGAATCCAGGTTTATATAGGAGATGAAAGCCCGATTCAAACCATGAAAGATTGCAGCGTGGTAACTGCAACTTACGAATTGGGGGATGGCATGAAAGGCTCTGTTGGAATTATCGGGCCAAAAAGAATGGATTATGAAAAGGTCATGGGCCATCTAAAAGATTTAACCAGTCAGTTAGACAGTATATTCAAAAAGCCAACATAAGAAAGGTGGTAAAAAAGTGGCAGAAAACAAGAGTGAAGAAGTAAAGGATGACATTTTAGAGGATACTTCGGAGGAAAAAGACCAAGAGGAAACCAGGGAAGAGCCCTTAGAGGACGTGGGTCAGGAGACGGAGGAAATGAAAGAGGAGGACGTCCCGGAAGACTTTGAAGAGGGAAAAGAGGCGGAAGACAAAAAGGGCCTTTTTAAGAAAAAGAAAAAGGACAAAAAGGACGAACAGATTGAAGAGTTGACAGACCGCCTGAAACGCCAGATGGCAGAGTTTGAGAATTTCCGCAAGAGGACAGAAAAAGAAAAATCCCAGATGTATGATATGGGGGCAAAGAGTATTGTGGAAAAAGTCCTCCCGGTGATTGACAACTTTGAAAGAGGCCTTATGGCAGTGCCGGAAGAAAATGAGACTGACCCCTTTGTGGAGGGTATGAACAAAATATATAAGCAGATAATGACTATGTTAGAGGAAGCGGGGGTAAAACCCATCGAAGCGGTGGGGGCGGAGTTTGACCCGGAATTCCACAATGCGGTGATGCATGTGGAGGATGAAAGTTTCGGGGAGAATGTGATAGCCGAAGAACTCCAAAAAGGATATATGTACCGTGATACCGTGGTGCGCCACAGTATGGTAAAAGTAGCAAATTAATTATATTAGGAGGAAATATATTATGAGTAAAATTATTGGTATCGACTTAGGAACAACAAATAGCTGTGTAGCTGTTATGGAAGGCGGCAAGCCAACCGTTATCGCCAATCAGGAAGGGGCAAGGACAACACCTTCTATCGTAGCTTTCACAAAGACAGGGGAGAGGCTTGTAGGTGAGCCTGCAAAACGTCAGGCTGTCACCAATGCAGAGAAAACCATCTCTTCTATTAAGAGGGATATGGGTACGGATAAGGGCCGCATGATTGACGAGAAAAAATATTCTCCCCAGCAGATTTCCGCTATGATTCTCCAGAAATTAAAAGCGGACGCAGAAGGATATTTGGGAGAGACCGTTTCCGAGGCAGTTATCACCGTTCCGGCTTACTTTAACGACGCCCAGCGTCAGGCTACAAAGGATGCTGGTAAAATCGCAGGACTTGATGTAAAACGTATTATCAACGAGCCTACCGCAGCAGCTCTTGCGTACGGTCTTGACAATGAAAAGGAGCAGAAGATTATGGTATATGACTTGGGAGGCGGTACATTTGACGTATCCATCATCGAGATTGGGGACGGCGTTATTGAGGTGTTGTCCACCAACGGGGACACCCGTCTGGGAGGAGATGACTTTGACAACAGAGTGACCCAGTGGATGATTGACGAGTTTAAAAAGGCAGAGGGCGTGGACTTATCCTCAGATAAGATGGCTTTGCAGAGATTAAAGGAGGCGGCTGAGAAAGCGAAAAAAGAGCTTTCTTCCGCAACCACTACAAATATTAACCTGCCCTTTATCACAGCAACAGCAGAGGGGCCGAAACATTTTGATATGAACCTAACCAGGGCAAAATTTGACGAGTTAACCCATGATTTGGTTGAAAAAACAGCAATCCCTGTACAGAATGCAATGAAAGATGCAGGGCTTACCAATGCAGATCTTGGCCAGGTGCTTTTAGTGGGCGGTTCCACCCGTATTCCTGCTGTTCAGGATAAGGTAAAACAGCTGACAGGAAAAGAGCCCAGCAAATCCTTAAATCCTGACGAGTGTGTGGCAATCGGCGCTTCCATCCAGGGTGGAAAACTGGCAGGAGACGCAGGTGCAGGGGATATCCTCTTACTGGATGTAACGCCATTGTCCTTATCCATCGAGACCATGGGAGGCGTTGCCACAAGGCTGATTGAGAGAAATACAACGATTCCTACAAAGAAGAGCCAGATTTTCTCCACAGCGGCAGATAACCAGACAGCCGTTGACATTAACGTGGTACAAGGTGAAAGGCAGTTTGCAAGGGACAACAAGTCCTTAGGACAGTTTAGGTTAGACGGAATTCCTCCTGCACGCCGTGGTGTTCCTCAGATTGAGGTTACTTTTGACATTGACGCAAACGGTATTGTAAACGTGTCTGCAAAAGACCTGGGAACAGGAAAAGAGCAGCATATTACCATTACCGCAGGCTCTAATATGTCCGATGCGGATATTGAGAAAGCTGTAAAAGAGGCGGCTGAGTTTGAGGCACAGGACAAAAAGAGAAAAGAAGCCATCGATACAAGAAACGATGCGGATTCCTTTGTATTCCAGACAGAGAAAGCATTGGAGGAAGTTGGGGCTAATATCGATGCGGCGGATAAATCCGAAGTGGAAGCTGACATTGCAGCAGTAAAAGCGATTTTGGAGGCAAATCCAAATGCAGAGGAAATGACGGAGGATAAGGTTGCCGAGCTGAAAGCCGCACAGGAGAAACTTACCGGAAGCGCACAGAAGGTATTTGCAAAGATGTATGAGCAGAGCCAGGCAGCACAGGGCGCAGCGGGGGCAGGCCCGGATATGGGGGCAGCGCAGTCCGCTCCGGAAGACGACGTAGTGGACGCTGATTTTAAAGAAGTATAAAAGATTTATTTAAATGATAGAGGGAAGAAGGGTTTTAGAAGTGTTTCTAAAGCCCTATCTTCAAGTAAGGAATCTGTTTAGTTTGTAAAGGAAAAGGGATATTATGGCAGATAAAAGAGATTATTATGAAGTGCTGGGCGTGGACAAAAATGCCGATGACGCAACTTTAAAAAAAGCCTTCCGCCAGCAGGCAAAAAAATATCATCCCGATGTAAACCCTGGGGATACGGAGGCGGAGAAAAAGTTTAAAGAGATACAGGAAGCCTACGCAATATTAAGCGACCCGGACAAGCGGAGACAGTACGACCAGTTTGGCCATGCAGCCTTTGAAGGCGGCGGTGCAGGCGGCGGAGGCTTTGATTTTTCCGGTATGGATATGGGAGATATCTTTGGGGACCTTTTCGGGGATTTCTTTGGGGGCGGCAGGCGTTCCGCAGACAACGGGCCCAGAAAAGGGGCCAATTTACGTGCCAGCGTAAGAATCACTTTTGAAGAATCTATTTCAGGATGTGAAAAAGAGTTAGAAATTGTATTAAAAGATGATTGTAAAACCTGCCATGCCACCGGGGCAAAACCGGGGACTTCCCCGGAGACCTGCAGCCGCTGCGGGGGCAAAGGAAAGATTATGTACAGCCAGCAGTCACTGTTTGGCATGGTGCAGAATGTGCAGACTTGTCCGGACTGCCGGGGAACAGGAAAGATTGTAAAAGAAAAATGCCCGGACTGCCGGGGAACAGGATATATCGCTTCCAAGAAGCGGATAAAAGTTACGGTGCCGGCAGGTATTGATAACGGCCAGAGTATCCGTATCAGGGATAAAGGTGAGCCGGGGACAAACGGCGGGCCAAGGGGAGACCTTCTGGTAGAAGTTCATGTTTCCAGGCATCCGATTTTCCAGAGACAGGATATGAATATCTACTCTACGGCGCCTATGTCCTATGCCCAGGCGGCCCTGGGCGGGGAAGTGCGAATCAGTACCGTGGACGGGGATGTACTCTACGAAGTGAAGCCGGGAACCCAGACAGACACCAGAATTCGCCTGAAAGGGAAGGGGGTACCCTCCCTTCGGAACAAAGCGGTCCGGGGAGACCACTATGTCACCCTGGTTGTCCAGGTACCCACAGGCCTTAATGAGGAGGCGAGAGAAGCCCTGCGGAAATTCGATGCCGTCACAGAAAATTCTCTGGATGTGGAAAAAGAAAAGGATTCTAAACCAAAAAAGAAAAGCTTTAAAGATAAAATCAAAGAAACCTTTGAGGAACTTTAGTACTTTTTGCCTATTGTCGCTGCCTTCTATATGTTGTATCCTAAAAAATGTGCGAATGCTAGATTTAGGAAACTGTTTTAATTTATAAAGGAGGCAGTGATGGGCGAGGCATGTATGACAGCAGACGAAATTCTTGACATGGGGAAAAACCTGTCTTTAAATGAAAAGGATTTGGAAAAAGAAAGAAGAGAAATCTTGGAGGAGATCCAGGAGTTGAAACGGCAGAGAAAGTTTTTGGAACTGGAAAGGGAAGCATTTTCCAGAAACGTTGCTTTTGAGGAGAAGCGTCTGGAGTATGAAAAGAACCTGTTTGATACAAAGTGGAAGATGCTGGAGGAAGAATGGCGCAAGCTTGCCATGGAACAGGAGCAGCTCAAGCTGAAGCGGCAGTTTTATGCCCGTGTGGAAGAATATGACAACAGGAAATCAAATAGAAATGATGTGGATGTCTCCGGATTCTTTTCCGGTGTCAATACGGCTTCTTCTCTTAAGAAAAGGTATAAAGACCTGATAAAGATTTTCCATCCGGATAACCTTTCCGGTGATACGGTGGTGATTCAAAAGATAAATAGAGAATACCAGGAACTAAAAAAAAGTATGGCAGTATAAAGAAAAAGCCCCTGTGGGATGCATTTCATTTTGGAAGATGCCCATGGGGCTTTGTTTGTGGAGAGGAACATAATTTTCCTGTGTTTATTTTTACAAAAAAGCTTGCAAAAACCAGGAAATCCCGTATTATAATACATATAGTATATAGATACATAATTTACGAAAGGATGAGGTATAGTTATGGCAGTCAGAAAAAAATCAACACTCATCAAATCTTTGTCTGAATTAAAGAAAGCGGATTATGCTCAGGTTCCTGAATTAAAGGATATGTATGAGCGGTTGGAGAAGGGCCGCAGTCAACTGGCAGAGGTATTTGATAAGAATATCAAAGCGGTGATGCAGATTAGTTCTCTCGACCTTACCATGCAGCATCAGACAGAAAAAATCATGGATATTTCCCGTAAAGTTGAGAAGGCATCTGAGACGATTTTTGGCGCTTCCATTGACTCTGGGGACATGGGGGATAACAACAGCCGCCATGAGGAACTGACCAATACCATTATTGATGTGTCTGCGGAGACAGACCATGTGTACCGTAAAATTGAGGAAGGGCAGAATGAACTTACCACCATAAAGGAACTTTCTGACCAGACAATTCAGATTTCTGAGAAACTCCAGAATGATATGGACGGTTTGTTTAAGATGATTGACAGAATCGGGGAGATTATTTCAGGGATTGATACCATTTCCATGCAGACAAATCTTTTGGCGTTAAATGCCAGTATTGAGGCGGCCAGAGCTGGTGCGGCGGGAAGAGGATTTGCCGTGGTGGCAGCAGAAATCCGCAGCCTTGCGGAGGAGACCCAGAATATGACCGGCAATATGAACGAATTTTTAGAGGGAATCCGGACGGCTTCCAAGGAAAGCGTTCACAGCACCACAAATACCATGGATGCATTGAGCAGCATGGCGGATAAGATTAAAAATGTATGGGAGTTAAACAACGAAAACCAGGGTTCCGTCTCTAAGGTCAACGAGTCCATAAGCTCCATTGCTGCAATCAGTGAGGAGCTCAGCAGTTCCATGTCTGAGATGGAAAACCAGCTCAGAGACAGTATCGGCTTTATGAAGCAGGTAGGCGGTGATTTAGGCCAGGCAGTGAAGCCGGTGGTGGATATTGAAAAAACTTTAGATGATGCGGTAAAAGAGATGGGAGATATGACAGAAGATGCATTTTATCACCTGGAAAATTTTGAATTTTCCAAATATGTGAGCAATGCAATCACAGCCCATAATACATGGCTTTTCAATCTGAAAAATATGGTGAAGGAGCGCACGGTTATGCCCTTGCAGCTAGATTCCTCCAAATGCGGGTTCGGCCATTTCTATTACGCCCTTACACCCCAGATACCGGATGTACTTACCATATGGAATGCTTTAGGTGAGAAACATAAACGTTTCCATGCATATGGTGCGGAGGTAATTCAGGCATTAAATAATGGGGAGTATCCCCGTGCGGAGCAGTTGTGCAGGGAGACGGAAGAATATTCCAGAGGGTTGATATCAGACCTTCAGGCCATTATAAGACTGGCGGGAGAGTAATCTCCCACCTTTTCTGCGGCATTTTAGAACGCCCCGTTTGAATTAAGGTTCCAGGAAGTACAGAAAATCAATGGAATTTTCCTGGTGGGGAGCGGCATAAATCATGGCATATACCGGGGAAAAGGAAAAAAGGCCCGCCTGTTTGATTCTGCTGCTTTCCGCCAAAGATATGCCAAAGGCAGTTTTCTTTTTGGTATCCGGATGAGTGCCGTATATGACTTTGCCCTCCCTTTCATACGCTGCAATTTTTTCCTGGGGAAGATATTCTTCCATAGGCATAATATATCCGATTTCCCCTAGCATCACCACCACATCTTCATCTGTCATGATGTGGTCCACTGTACCGCTCATTAGAAGGGTTGCAATCACGGAAAACATCTGTAAATCGTTTGCTTCTCCGTTTTCATTTAAGGCAAGAGTCAGTCCCGCATGGTAATCCGCTTTATATTCTTTGGGGTCAAAACCTTTTTCCGCCATAAAATCCGTATAAATCTGTGGGGTGGCATCATCCTGGAATACGTCGGAATTTATCACCATAGAATAGAGAATGGTCTCCTGACTGCCGGTTAAGAGATGGTGGACAAGGGAAATGAAAAAAACTATAATGAATGCGGCAATGATAATCTGGGCTTTATAATACGTCCAGATATAATCAATTTTTTCTCCCATTGGCATTGTTTTCAATTTTTTCTTTTCCGCTCTCCCCTGCTCTTTCAAATAAGATTTTAAATTTTCTTTTGTCTCATGTTCCAAAATCAGTCACCTTCCTTTTTATCATTTCATTGTATCTCATTTTTATTGAAAATTCAACTTTAAACTGTCCCTCATATGGTACAGGTGTTTTTTTATACTGTTGTCAGTACAAATGCAAGATTTTCCCGGGGCAGAGGAGTCCAATTATATGGAAAAAGGAGGAGTCAGATATGGAAGAGATAAGGATTGTTGCAGTGGATTTTGACGGTACCTTGTGTGCCGATATTTATCCGGGGATAGGTGCCCCCAACCTGCCTTTAATTGCCCTGTTAAAAAGGCTTAAGGCAGAGGGGTGCCAGTTAATACTCTGGACATGCAGATGCGGGGAACTTTTGGGGGAGGCGGTGGAATGGTGCGGAAAGTATCATCTTTACTTTGATGCGGTGAATGAAAATGTTGCGGAAACCCTGAGGAAATACGGATCGGATTCCAGAAAAATATTTGCGGACGTATATATTGATGACAGGAGCTGTGATGGTTACAGAACCTTTTTCAATCTGGAACATATGATAAGAAAAAGGAATTTTGGAGAGACTGGATTATGGAAGAAAAAGCTTGTCCTATAGAGAATACCTGCAGTTTTCGGGACGTTGCCCCGATTATGATGGATTTGCCCTATCCTCCCATGGAGGTGAGCCGGAAGAATCTGTCCCATGCAAACCTGCTCAGTGTGGATTACTGCGGCGCTGTGTCAGAGCTCTCAACTATCGCCCGGTATATCAATAATGAAAACCGCATTTCCTGTGTGAACTGTTCTGTGGCAAAAACCATATTGGGAATAGCAATCGCAGAGATGATGCATCTGCAGAAATTAGGGGAAATGATTGTTTTGCTGGGGGGAAATATTGATTTCGTGGCAAAATACCAGGATAACCGCAGAAGAATGTGGACTCCTCAGTATCTCACCCTTCCAGAGCAGTTAAAGGCGATGCTTTTGGCTGATATGGAAGGGGAGAAAAAGGCTATAGAGCAGTATACAATGCATATGCATATGATAGATGACCCCTGTGTGAATGCCACCCTGGCAAGAATTATCAAAGATGAAGAATATCATATTATGATATTGCAGACACTGTTAAATGAAGATTAGTGCTGTGTAAAGAGATTCTGCGGCGTTTCAAAACATCCAGCCCCTCGCTGTAAGCGGCTTTATATGGGCTGGATGTTCTTATCTGAAAGGCCAAAAGATGAGAAGATAACCCATATTGTGAGGAATCCGTGAAAAACGCAAGATAGAGGTTGACGTGATTTACTTGTTTTTTTATAATGAAACTGGGTTATTAACTCCCATTCCAAATTCTATGGAGGTAAATATGAAAAATTTCAGTACAGTTAAACTTATAATAGCAGTGTGGGTTGGTATTGTTATTTTAATGACAGGCCAGACACCGGCCCTGGCGGCAGGCTCACTGTCTATAGCAGTTTCCAGCAATTCCGTGTCCGCGGGGGAAAATATCACAGTGACCGTATATGCGGTAAATGCCAGCGGGGATGAGGCCACCTCAGATATGACCATAACTTATGACTCTTCCAAACTGGAGTATGTGAGCGCCAGCGGGGGAGGTGCCAGCGGGGGAGGTGGAACTGTAAAGGCTACAGGTTCCACTGTGGATGTAAAGTTTAAGGCCGTCTCTTCCGGGGACGCTTATGTCAAGGCGGAAGGAACCGGAGTAACGGCTGCGGGAGCCCACATTAACGTATCCGGCAGCGCATCCTCTGACCTTGAGTCAAAGGATGAGGCAGACGCCTCAAATGGGACTCTTTCCGGGGACAACTCCCTTTCGTCCCTGAAATTGTCCGCAGGAACCCTCTCACCTGCATTTAAAGGGAGCGTGACCAATTATACCGCAACGGTGGGCAGTGATGTGAATGATATTACTGTGACTCCGGTAACTTCCAACAGTAAAGCCAAAGTGGAATCTATCACAGGAAATACTGGATTAAAAACAGGGGAAAACGTGATTTCCATTACGGTGAAAGCGGAAAACGGCACGCCGGCAACCTATAAAATCACAGTGACAAAAAGTGATACCGTAACCACAAGTTCCACAAATCCCCAGACAGATACAGGAGAGGGGACAGAGGGCGAGGAGAAGCCGGGGGAGACGCCTTTGGATACAGGAACGGGGGGAGATTCCATTACAATAGACGGACAGGCTTATCACATTGTAGACGAATTTCCTGAAAGTGAAATCCCCCAGGGTTTTTCTCCCGCAAACTTTGAGTATAAAGGCGTGAAACACAAAGGATTGTCCTATGAGAGCGGCCACATGGGATTGTACTACCTTAGCAATGATGCGGGGGAAGGAAAGTTTTTTGTCTATGATGCGGACAGGGATGGATTTTATCCCTATGTGCGGCTTCAGACAGGGGAGCATTTTATAATCCTTATGGTTGTGCCAAACGGAGCGGTTCCCCCTCCCGATTACAGGGAGACCACTGTGGTGATTCAGGATGTTACCGTACCTGCTTACCAGTATTTTGGTAAAGATGTGGAGATTGTAAATCTGGGGGATACTGAGATGCCGGAGGGAAGTACCGGCTCGGATTTTTACCTCTTGTACGGCATGGACCCGGAAGGGGTGGCAGGCTGGTATCAGTTTGACAGAACCCAGGGAACCTACCAGAGATTGAATACGGACACAGCCAGTGATGAGGATGAGGCGGCAAATTATGAAACCCTTTTGAAATCTTATAATGAATTGGACGCCCGTTTTAAAGATACAAAGACAAAGGACAGGAGGGTGATAGCCGTACTGATTTTTGTAACGGTGGTATTATTGATTGTAATTTTAAATATAATACTCCATAACAGGGAGCGCTTTGATGAGGACGAGGAGGAGTATGTCCAGAGGAAAGCAAAACCTGCCAGAGAAAAACCGGCGAGGGAGAAATCGCTCCGGGAAAAGCCGGTAAGGGAGAAGCCGGTGAGGGAAAAACCGGTAAGGGAGAAGCCCGTGAAGGAGAAGCCTGACAGGGCATATGCCAGAATGGAAGAGGAAGATGATGCCTCAAGCTTTTATGCCGGGGATACCCAGGAGATTATGACGGAATTTGAGGATGAACCCAGTATTCTTTCCAGGCACACAGGCCAAAAGAAGAGGGAGCCAAAGAGAGTGGAACAGCCTCCTAAAAGAGACACAAGGAGGCCGGAGCCTCCTATGCCGAAAGAAGAGGATGACGATATTGAATTCCTGGATTTAAATGATTTGTAAGACATATTGAACAGCAATAGAAAGGCAGAAACATGAAAGCATATACGAATAAAGCCAAGAAAGCATTAAGGCTTGCAGAGAAGGCATCAAAGTCGTTACAGCACAATTATGTGGGTACGGAGCATATACTCCTGGGCCTGTTAAAGGAAGGCACAGGGGTGGCTGCCAGAGTGCTGGTGGATAACCGGGTTGACCCGGAGCAGCTATTAGACTTAATTGAAAATTTAATAGCCCCCGCAGGGGGGGCAGCTCTTGAGGAACGGGACGGTTACACGCCCAGGGCTCGGCAGATACTGGAAAATGCAGGGAGGGAAGCAGACCGTTTTTCCAGCAGGGAAATCGGAACCGAGCATTTGTTAGTTGCCATTATAAAAGAGAGTGAATGTGCTGCTTCCAGACTTATGAATACCATTGGGGTAAATTTTCAGAAGCTGTTTGCAGACCTTTTGGTGGCCATGGGAGAAGATGCGGGACAGTACAAAGATGAATTTCAAAATGGAAAGCCAAACAGGCGGAAAAATTCCACAAGCACCCCTATGCTGGACCAGTATTCCAGAGATTTGACAAAATTGGCATCGGAAAACCGACTGGACCCGGTAATCGGGAGAAATAATGAAATTCAAAGAGTGATTCAGATATTGAGCAGAAGAGGAAAAAACAATCCCTGCCTTATCGGGGAACCAGGCGTGGGGAAAACTGCCATTGTGGAAGGTCTGGCTCAGAGGATTGAAATGGGCCTTGTGCCGGACCCGGTGGCCCAAAAACGTGTGGTGACCCTGGATTTGTCCGGTATGGTGGCCGGCTCTAAATACCGGGGGGAGTTTGAAGAGCGGATTAAGCGGGTTATCCGGGAAGTGATTCATGCGGGAAATATTTTGCTGTTTGTGGATGAGATTCATACAATTATAGGGGCCGGAGGAGCGGAGGGGGCTTTGGATGCTTCCAATATTTTAAAACCGTCCCTGGCCAGGGGGGAAATCCAGTTAATCGGTGCCACAACCATAGAAGAGTACCGGAAACATATAGAAAAAGATGCGGCTCTTGAGAGGCGGTTCCAGCCTGTTACTGTGGAGGAGCCGGACAGGGAAGAGGCCATTGAGATATTAAAAGGGCTTAGAAGCCATTATGAAGAGCACCATCAGGTGGAAATCACCGATAGTGGGGTGGAGGCGGCGGTGGATTTGTCCATGCGCTATATCAACGACCGTTTTCTGCCGGATAAAGCTATTGATTTAATGGATGAGGCTTCCTCTAAAGTGCGTCTGGGAGGATATAAGGTTCCCGGGCAGATAGAGGAACTGGAACAGAAAATGAAACAGTGTGACAGGGATTTAGAGCAGCTTTTGATGGAAGGGAATATTGAGGAGGCGTCTCTGATTAGCGGCGAAAAGCAGGAGATGGAGGAGACGTATGAAAAACTCTTAAAAAAATATAAGAGAGATGCCAGAAGGAAGAAATTGGTGGTGGGGCCGGAGGAAATGGCGGATATTGTCTCCGGCTGGACAAAAATACCCGTAAAGAAACTGGAGGAAGGAGAGGCAGCCAGACTGCGGCGGCTGGAAAAAACCCTCCACAAACGTGTGGTGGGACAGGAGGAAGCAGTCTCTGCTGTGGCAAAAGCCGTGCGCCGGGGGCGTGTAGGTTTAAAAGACCCCAAACGTCCCATTGGTTCTTTTCTCTTTTTGGGACCTACCGGCGTGGGAAAAACAGAGATTACCAAGGCCCTGGCAGACGCTATGTTTGGGGACGAACAGGCTATGATTCGGGTGGATATGTCTGAATATATGGAAAAACACAGTGTCTCTAAGATGATCGGCTCACCTCCCGGTTATGTGGGGTATGACGAGGGGGGACAGTTGTCAGAAAAGGTTCGGAGAAACCCTTATTCTGTCATTCTCTTTGATGAGATAGAAAAGGCCCATCCTGATGTCTTTAATATTCTTCTTCAGGTGCTGGATGACGGTCATATTACAGATGCCCAGGGAAGAAAAGTGGATTTTAAAAATACCATAATCATTATGACTTCCAATGCGGGGGCACAGGCAATTATTTCCCCGAAAAAACTGGGATTTGGCGCAGGGGAAGATGAAAAGCAGAATTATGAGCGTATGAAGTCCGGTGTGATGGAAGAGGTGAAACGGATTTTTAAACCGGAGTTTTTAAACCGTATCGACGATACCATTGTGTTCCGATCCCTGGATAAAGAAGATATGAAAAAAATTGTTACTATTCTTTCCCAAACGTTAATAGACCGCTGCAAAACTCAGATGGGCATAACATTGTCCATAAAGGATTCTGTAAAAGTATATATTGTGGAAAAAGGCTACGAGCCAAAATACGGTGCAAGGCCCCTGCGCCGGAAAATCCAAAATGAGATAGAAGATACCCTGGCGGAAGAAATTTTGGAAGGGAAAATCAAAAAAGGGGATGCTGTGGACGTGGGCATGAAAAAAGGAGAAATCTGCTTTACGGTGAAAAACGAAAAGTAACAAAAAGAATTCGTAAAATTTCAATAAAGCATCTGGAAAAAAGAAGCGGGATATTGTATAATAATGCCATAAAGATAGCAGAAGCCGGCTGCTTTCCGGAAGAAGAAGCGGCGGCACATGGCACAGGAGGATAAAAATGTCTGTAATTAGCGAATTGATACGCACAGAGGCGGATGGAACTATTAGTTTTGGGGATTACAGTTTAAGTTCCAAGGCAAAGCTGGATAACTTTGACCACGGCGGTGATTTATACAAAGTAAAAACCTTTGCAGAGATTACCAAATTGGAGCGCAACGGAATGTTTGTCTATGAATCTGTACCCGGTACGGCAGTGCAGGGATTTAAGGCTACAGAATCTGAGGTAGAATTTACTGTGGAGGGCCCGGAGGACACACAGATTACCCTGGAGTTGGAAGAGAGCACAGAATATGATATTTCCATTGATGACACAGACGCAGGGACGATGAAGACCAATCTTGGAGGAAAACTAAGTTTCAGCGTGGAGATGGACGGCAGCAAGGCAGTCCATGTATCAATAACCAAAAAGTAGATAAAGATGTTATGGTGATATCCCAGCGAATATTCCGCTGGGATATTTTACAGAGTGACAGGGAGGGCATATTGGCAAAGGAAAAAATTATGTATTTCTGCCAGTCCTGCGGGGCTGAGTCAGGGAAGTGGATGGGGCAGTGCCCTGCCTGCAAAGAGTGGAATACAATGGTGGAAGAAAGGGTTTCAAAAAAGAAAACCGTTTCCTCTTTTCAGAATGAGGGCAGGGCAAAGGTAACGAAACTGAAAGATATCGAGATGGCCAGGGAAGAACGGATATGCACAGATATCGCAGAACTGGACAGAGTGCTTGGAGGAGGTATGGTCACAGGCTCCATGGTTTTAGTGGGGGGCGATCCGGGAATCGGAAAATCCACACTTTTGCTCCAGGTATGCAAAAATCTGGCAGCAAAAAAAATCAGTATCCTCTATGTTTCCGGGGAAGAATCCCTGCAGCAAATAAAAATCCGGGCAGAGCGCATCGGAGAGTTCGGGGAATCCTTATCCCTCCTCTGCGAGACAAATCTTGAGGTTATTGAGGAGATTGTAAGACGGGACATGCCCCAAATGGTGGTAATCGATTCTATTCAGACGATGTATAATGAGAATGTCTCCTCCGCCCCCGGCAGCGTTTCCCAGGTGCGGGAGACCACGGGGAGCCTTCTTAAAATGGCAAAGGGTCTGGGGATTACATTTTTTATTATCGGCCATGTGACAAAAGAAGGGGTAGTGGCAGGCCCCAGGGTTTTGGAGCACATGGTAGATACTGTGCTTTATTTTGAGGGGGATAGGCATGCTGCTTACCGGATTTTGCGGGGGGTGAAAAACCGTTTTGGCTCCACAAATGAAATCGGAGTCTTTGAGATGCGGGGAAACGGTCTGGAGGAAGTGGAAAACCCTTCAGAGTTTATGCTGGGGGGTAAACCCAAAGGTGCCAGCGGCTCTGTGGTGGCCTGTTCCATAGAGGGGACAAGGCCCATTCTCTTAGAGGTCCAGGCATTAGTGTGCCACAGTAATTTTGGAATTCCAAGAAGAACTGCGGCAGGAACGGATTTTAACAGGGTTAATCTTTTGATGGCTGTTTTAGAAAAGCGGGCAGGGCTTCAAATGGGGGCCTGTGATGCCTATGTGAATATCGCCGGAGGGATAAAGATGAATGAGCCTGCCATTGACCTTGGGATTGTGCTGGCTTTAGTTTCCAGCTATAAAAACCGCCCGGTAGAGGAAAAAACCATTTGTTTTGGAGAAGTGGGGCTAAGCGGGGAAGTCCGGGCGGTAAATCTGGCAGAGCAGAGAATATTAGAGGCAAAGAAGCTGGGGTTTACTACATGTATTCTGCCGGAGGTGTCCCTGAAATTTTTAGAGGAAATACAGGGAATTGAACTTATCGGCGTGAAAAGCATTAAAGACGCCATTGACAAGGCAGTGTGACAGTGGCTTTTACTCTACAAGCCGCACATCGCCGCTGACAGTTTTAATTTGAATCATGTTTTCCTGAGGATTTTTTTCATAAGATCCTTGTGCATGGTTCCCCTTTTTAGAAAAACTTAAACTGTCGTCAAAGAATGTGTTAATATCGCCGCTTGTAGTGGATGCTTCAAAGGCAAAGGAATTATCCTTTGACAAAACGATGTCCACGTCTCCGCTGGTGCTTTGGGCAGTAAGTGCGCCGGAGAGGGTTTCAAGTTCCAGGCGTATTTCTCCGCTGATGGTTTTTAAGGTTCCGTCTCCTTTTTCGGCCTCCATACGGATATCCCCGCTGGAAGAGCAGAGTTCCCATGTCATGGTATCCCCTTTAAGGGTAATATTACCGGAAGTTGTGGAAATATTCCGTCTGCCATTTCCCTCAAGAATTTTTACGTCGCCGCTTGAGGTACTTACCATGGTGTCGCCCATAACTTTGTCTATCGAAATGCTGCCGCTGGTGGAGGCGATGTTGATATCTTCTCCTGAACTATTTTCGGGTGCGCTTATACCGCCTATTTTGATATCGCCGCTGGTGCTTTCTATTTCTGCAGTTTCAGCGGAAATGTCCGGCAGAAAAATATCACCGCTTGTGGTTTCAACTGTGAAGCTTTCTTTCAGTGAGAGATTTATTTGGGAATAGATATCACCGCTTACGGTTTTTAAATTAAGTTTTCCGCTGTAGGAGGAGGGGAGTTCAATTTCCGTATAGCCGCCCCCTGTGGAAAAGCCGAAGAAGTGGTTAAAAATCATCCTGTGATTTCGCTTTTTCCCTTTTATCAATAGGTTTCCACCCTCAACTGTCACGGTGGAGAGCTGGCTTTTTTGGAGATCTGTCTGGCTGTACTCTTTTATGTTGAGGGTATTATTTTCACTTTCATAGATGAAAATATCGTTGCTATTCATGTCATAAAGGACAGAAATGTCTTTTATTCCCTCAAGGGGCACCTGTTTTTCCAGCACCACATGCATGTCGGAGTAAGAACTATTTTTCTCATATATGGCGGGGTGATTTCTAAAAATAATATTGTGCCCTGTGATGCCATAGAGAAAAATTCCGCATAAAAAGACAGTGAAAAAGCATAACATCAAAAGTAATCCAATTTTAAATTTTCTCATAGCACGTCATCCTTTTCTACATTTTTTAAATCAAAAATAAGTTTCACAATTGCCTGGAGACAGGCTGCAATGAGAAAGAGAATCCATGTATACCGCCATTCAAATGTGAGAAAGCTGATGATAAAATACAGTACCAGCGTAAGGCTCCATATGACGGAGTAAATGGACTTTTTTACGGCAAGTTCTTTGTTTTTGGAATATTTTGTGGCTTTATATGCGTCTACCATGTCGCTTTTTTCCTTTTTGCTGTAGTCCGGGTACATATTTGCCGCATATACCAGCATAACGGTAGGGGCAATGCATATCAGCAAAGCTATCACAAAACCAAAGGAGGCAAAATTATATCCCCAATAGTTGTTTCCCATTGAGCCGAAAAAGAAAAATACCGTTGCGGCAAAAATGTATAATCCTACTGCCACGGCATTTAGCATGGCCCTTTTCTTTCTGTCTTCTTCCGGGAGTGTGAGAAGATTTTTCTCCTCCGTCTCCGAAAAAAGATCGGTGACGTCTCCGATGGAATTTATTACATTGTGATATGCGTCTTCTTCCAAATAGCCTTCCGCAACCATGTCGTCATACTTATCCATGGCATTCTGCATCATTTCCTGTTTCAGATCAAGGGCTTTTCTTGTCTTGGGCGCATCCCGGAATATTTCATTAAAATGCTGTATGATTTTTTCCTTCATTTCTTTTCTCCTCCAATAAAAGTTGTGATAGTGGTTTTAGTTTAATAGTTGGTCTATAATTTCCCTGGCTTCCTGCCATTCTCTTTTGTAGTCTGCATATGCCTTTCGGCCTTTCTCTGTTATGGAATAGTAGCGGCGCCTGGCCCCCACTGTCTCATCTCCCCAATAGGTCCTGATACAGCCTGCCTGCTCTAACCGCCGGAAAGCAGAGTAAAGCGTGGCCTCTTTCAGTTCATAGGCATTGTTGGTTTTCTTCATAATGTCCTTATTTATCTGATAACCATAACTGTCATGCTCCAAAAGGTGTGAAAGTATAATGGCCTCCGTATGCCCCCGTAGAATGTCTGAGGTAATAGACATAGTTCTTTCCCCTTTCTTTCTGTGATAATTCTGTTGGCAATATATAGCATAAACCAATATACCTCATCTGTCAAGGTAAATATGGAATTGCTGCTTATTAAGGTTAATTGCATCAATTAGAAAGTAATAACGAAATTAAAATTGACTTGAAAGGAATAGACTGCTATTCTGTAATAAAGTTATTTAAAGTAATGTGAGAGGAGATGTATATGAATATCTTCTTTCAAAATTGTCAACGGCGGGCGTCAATGGTCAGTTTCGGACCCTAAGACATATAAGAAAATTTATTAGAATTTTGGTATTGGTTCTGCAATGATGGAGTATGAGTGATGAAATGGGATTTGATAACTTAGTGTTTATGCGGGTTACAAGCAAATTTGTTTAGGTAATGACAACGATTTGGCAACATTTTTCACATCACGCACTAAATAATTACATCAATGGCATAAAGAAAACCTTGCTGATTTTCAGATATGGAAACTGAATATCGGCAAGGTCTTTTTATGCTTATTTCTGTTTTTTTTTAGCTGTTTTCTTTTCTTCTTTCTACTACAATATAGTTATGGTTAATATCCCTTACAGCCAATAAGGAATTATCCATCTTGTTGCTTAAGCTGTATAATGATGGAGCAATCGGTATATCGGCTTCCTTTCTTGGACTTTGCGTCCGTAAGCCCTTTCCTTACGCCGGAGAAGCGGCAAAAGAGCCGGAACGGAAAAGAAAGGAAGCGTCCACACAGAGCGCAGTAGAGATTTACCGGGAAATCATCAAGGACAATATCGACTATGACATTCTCATGGGCGGGATGGAGATGAAGGGGCGATCATATCCAGAAACTCCTGCACACGAATATCTTCTGGATATCCGGGCTGGTCTGTATTTGTATTCCTCAACTTTCTTCCTCCTGTCCTGAATTTTTTGTATAAAAAGACGCCAGACGCTTTTCACATCTGACGTTTCAGATTATTATGATCCTGTTTTTACAACTGCTGGCTCATCCCCTGGGCCTGTTCAATCATGGCAAGATACCGGTCAAGCTGTACTTCCTCTAGTTCTGCGATCATCTCTGCAAATGGTGAGATATCCCCCTCCACCGCATAGGCTTCCAACGCATTAAAATAGTCCAGACGGTTCTCCTTTGCGATGGATATGGGTGCGAAGCCGTTTGCCATCAGCTGATAGTTCATGATGAGCCTGGAGGTTCTGCCGTTCCCGTCCGGAAATGGATGGATCTTTACAAACTCCCCATGGGTCCATGCCGCCAGCTCAATCAGGTTCAGCTGCTGTCCCTTCCAGGACAGATCCGCATAGAAATTTTTTATCTGCCGGTACATCTCATTGGGGGACGGTGGGGTGTGCTGTGCGCCGGAAATATACACATCCACGTTCCGGTATACTCCGCCTGCCATGATGTTCTGCATCAGCATGGCATGGATATCCTTAATGATCTTCTTGTCCAGCGCATATCCTTTGCCAATACAGTCTTTCACATAGTGGAATGCCTTCTCATGGTTTATCGGCTCGTAAAGTTCCCGCAGGCGTTTGCCGCCCACGCTGATCCGGTCCTCCAGCACTAGCTTTGTCTCCATCAGCGTCAGGGTGTTCCCCTCTATGGCAGTGGAATGATGGGTATATTCTATCTCGAACGCCCGCTCATAGCTGGCAATGGTCAGCTCCGGTATGAGATGCTTTCCTTCCTGATACGCATCCCGTTTCCGCACTAATTCCTGATAATCCATAGGCTGTCCTCCCTTCTGTCCCTTCTTTCAGAGTATACCACACTTTTGCCAGGGTAGTAACCCACTATTTTTCCTTAATCGTTCGGGATGATCCACCGTTCCCCGTCAAAGTCCTCAAACTTCTCGCTGGTCACGTTCTGCTCGTAATACACAGCCATGATCCGTTTAATATCCTCGCTCCCCGCCCGGCTGGCGGAAAAACCCTGCTCCTTTAAGGACTTTTCGATCCCTGCAGGTTCCTCCCGGCGCTGTCCCTCTGTCTGCTTCTGGAAGGAACAGATATCCGAAGACGGCACTTTCCGTATGGGTATCCCCAGCCTTTGGGCCTCTGCCTCCTCTGCTTTCATCCCGGCAGACATCCGTTCCCCACACAGCCAGATCTCCTCACAGGCAGCCAGGACCCTCCGGCCCATCTTAAGTCCGGCCTCCCGTTCCTTTGGCACCCGGTCATCCAGAAACCGGGGATACATCAGGTGGACCGCCACTGGTGTACACCCCTGTGCCGCCGCATACCGGCAGGCCGCTTTCGCAAACGTCACATTGTATAATGTATTTAGGTTGTTCAAGGGATGCCTATAAACCCTCAGACCTGCTTCTTTACATCTCCTGTCTGATAGGAGATAATAGTTTTATTAGATTGAGAGGATGATCGTTCCCTCCTTGAGCAGTTCTGCTCGTACTTGAAAGACTGATCCCTCTCTCTAATAAGCTTTCTGCGTATGAGTTGCAGAACTGCTGGCCAAACTCAGCCGTAAGCAAGTCGGCTCTGCAAAAGCAGAGCAGTTAAAGGCTGCCGCATCCTGTTCCTTTGGCGTTACTTTCGCCAAAAGCAGCTTTACCTTTCAGCTCAAAGCGCTGATTGAACAGATAGCCTTTATTGAAAAACAGGTAAAAGAAACGGAAACTGAAATCGCTGGCATCATGGAAAAACTGGAATCCCCCATTACAACCATTACCGGAATCGGTAATGTCACAGCACCCGCAGATAGCCTGCAAGGAGCGGAACAATCTTTATGAAAAACAGAACGATTTGAAAGGGCAGAAACAACAGATTGAGAAATTGTTGGAACGATAAGAAATGTGGGGTGTGGCGGTTGCTATGCCTTTTAAGTAAATTTGGATGGAATTGTGTGCGTTTTTATGGTAAGATAATGATGTTAAACAATTCGACAAATCAAAAATTTTATGATTTATGTGCATTAGTGCGCAGAAATAGTTGTTAGGAGACTGGAATGAGAGAAATCAAATATATCAAACAACCAACGAAATATTTGTGCGGACAGGCATGTGTTGCGATGATTGCGAATGTTCCGGTAGATGATGTTATTCAGGTGATGCATAATGATAAAGGAACTGGAAAAAAAGATATTGCAAAAGCATTGGAGCATTATGGTATCACTCAGGCGAAAACAATGACAAAGGCAGATAATTCCACACCATTGCCATCAGTGTGTATTCTGAAAGTATTATTACCAAAATATAGCCATTGGATTTTGTATTATTATGGAAAATATTATGATCCAGAATTTGGGCTGATGGATGAACTATATGGCAGAGCAAGGATTCAGTCTTATTTGGAATTATTTATAGATGAATAATTGTTTTCAGCGTAAAAGAGATTCTTATTTATTTTCTTATCGAGATACAGTACTGTATCCTATTTTTCACGAAAGGAGACAGACATAATGATTGAATTGGTAAAGGCTGGTACATCAGATGCTTTGGTGATAAATGCTATCTCTAAACGTTCATTCGATAGCGATGTAGAGATAGGAGCACCTTCTAAGGGAGGTCCTCCTGGGTATATGTCTATACAGTTTCATACAAAGATGGCAAGATTAAATCATTTATACAAATTGTTAGTTGATGGGCATATTATAGGAGGCGCTATCCTTTTTATAGATGGAGAAAAGTTGAATATAGGAAGAATTTTTATTAGTCCAGAACATCTCAGAAAAGGGTATGGCATTTATATTATGCAAGAAATCGAAGGAATGTTTCCTACTGTAAAAGAATTTTATCTTGACACTCCTATTTGGAACATTCGCACAAATTCTTTTTATCAAAAGTTGGGTTATACCGAATATAAGAGAGAGGGTGAGTTTGTGTATTATACGAAAACGAAGCGTCCTGCAGAGCGCTTGAAAAAGCGGGATTCCAGTATGAGGGTACATTGAGAAGCAATGCCGTAAAAAATGGTAAGGTTATCGACATGAAGATGTATTCTCTGCTGAAAACAGAAATGTAACTATATGTTTGCTGTGCAGTGGTGGTAATGAAAAATGTTTTTTCCCTGTTGGCAATATATACATGGTGCTAGCACCATGTATTAAGGGCAGATAAGGGGAAAAGCGGTGTTATGTTATGCATTAGACGTTTTGAAAGACTTATTTTGTGAGAACTTTCAAATATAAAATGGACGTAGGAGATATTCTGTGCTTTTATCATCAAAAACGGCTTTTAATGCGTAACATTTCAAAAATGGATTGCTAAATTACCGGGATTTGCTATAATAAATGCGTGGCAACATTTTGGCAACGGTTGTTGCCGACAAAACATGAAATGCCGTAAAATCAATGGTTACAGCCTTATATTTTAGATATTTATTTCAATTTACATCAGTTTGACATCAAAACTGATAGTCTTTGGTGGATATATTTGGACTTATATGGTGTGAACAGAGAATAGATGTATACTCACAACTTAATAGTTAATGCTATTAAAGGGACATTTTCCAATTATACGGAGAGTGTCCTTTTTCTGTTGTTATGGTTAAAAAATCAGAAATTAAATTAAGGAGGTTCACACATGAACAACACAGCGTTAAGAGCAGAGGTGCAAAGCACCAACGACACACACATGGTTTTTGCAAACGAGGAACATGAAAAATTTTATTATGAGAAACTGGAACAGGCGAGATATCAGGACAGCCATCACAAGGCATTGATTTACATTCTTGGAATATCAGAGGATACAAGAAATCATTTCAGTCAGATTTATGATATTAAGTCTGGTCTTATCAAAACGGAATGTCTGCATCAGGGCTGGCAGACAGGTGGAAGTGTAAGGGTTGTCAGGCTTGCCTTTAACCTTTACACGGACGGAACGCCAGGCGTTGATGATTATGAGAGCAGGGATGAGCAGATAAGCGAGAGCAGGGAGTATTCCGTGGGCAATATTTTCTGCTGCGGCTATGCGGTATACTTCTGGCAGGGCATCAGGCTCCGTTATCCGGAATATTGCCAAAAGCAGAAGTCCGTCGAGGAAATCCTTGCGGAAATGGAGAGGAAACGTGCTGAAAATTCGACTGATGGGAACAAAGAATGATATTAAGTGGTTTGAGAGGATTTTGAAAAGACAGCCCAAAGTGGCTGTGACGGAGTTCTCGGAACTGTACCGGAATAAAGGTACAAACAGGTATTACCGGGCTTATGTGGAAGTGCAGAAAGCCAACATCAAAGAAAAATCTAACTAAACGGAGGAATAAAACCATGTGTAAAGTTATAGCAGTCGCAAACCAGAAAGGCGGTGTCGGCAAGACCACCACAACAAGCAGCTTAGGGATCGGGCTGGCAAAGCAGGGAAAGAAAGTCTTAGTAATTGATGCGGACGCACAAGGTAGCCTGACCGCAAGCCTTGGCTTCACGGAGCCGGACAAGCTGGAAGAAACACTTGCCAGGGTAATGATGAACGTTATCAATGACGAGGAAACAGAAGCAGGTTATGGTATCTTAAAACATGACGAGGGGATTGACCTGTTGCCGGGGAACATTGAACTGGCGGGCTTGGAAGTATCACTTGTAAATGTCATGAGCAGGGAGCTTGTGCTTCGTTCCTACATAGAGCAGATAAGGGACAGATACAGTTATATTTTGATTGACTGTATGCCATCGCTTGGCATGATGACTATAAATGCCCTTGCCTGTGCTGACAGCGTACTCATACCCGTTCAGGCGGCATACCTGCCCGTAAAGGGACTGGAACAGCTTATCAAGACCATTGGCAGGGTAAAGCGCCAGCTTAATCCGAAACTGGAAATTGAAGGCATTCTCTTGACAATGGTGGACAGCAGGACAAACTATGCAAGGGACATCAGCGCATTGCTGGTTGAGAATTATGGAAACAGAGTAAAGATATTTGAAAACAGAATACCGATGTCGGTACGGGCTGCGGAAACTTCCGCAGAGGGCATCAGTATTTACCAGCATGACCCGAAAGGCAGGGTTGCGGATGCGTACCAGTCCCTGACAAAGGAGGTGCTTGGCAATGGGCAGTAAGGCAGGGAGCGCATCAAAAGTCAAACTGAACAGTTTTGATGATTTATTTGGCGGCGCAGAGAATACAGCAGGAGAGCAGATTATCAGTGCAAAGCTGAGCGATTTACATACATTCAAGGGACACCCTTTCCGTGTCCTTGATGATGAAAAAATGGAGGAAACCACGGAGAGCATCGGGAAATACGGTGTGCTTGTACCCGGAATTGTAAGACCGAAGGCAGGGGGCGGCTATGAGATCATCGCCGGACACCGTAGGAAACGGGGTTCTGAAAGGGCAGGGTTAGACACGATGCCCGTTATTGTCAGAAATTATACGGACGATGAAGCTACAATCATCATGGTGGATTCCAATATCCAGCGTGAGGACATTCTGCCGAGTGAAAAAGCAAAGGCTTATGCCATGAAGTACGAAGCGATGAAGCATCAGGGCAGCAAAGGCGGCAGCACCCTTGACGAAGTGGGGGAAGCTGCCGGGGAAAGCGGAAAGACGGTGCAGAGGTATGTGTGGCTTGCAAGGCTCATTGACGAGCTGCTTGACATGGTGGACAAGAAAAAGATAGGAATAGCGCAGGGCGTGGATATTTCTTTCCTGTCCGAAGAAGCCCAGCAGTGGGTAGCTGTTATCCTTGAGGAAACAGGGGCGGCAGTGAACGCTTCCCAATCGGCAACGCTAAAGGAATATGGAAAAAATGGCGGGCTTACACTTGAAATGGTCAGGCTGATACTGGAGCAGGAAAAGCCAAAGGAAAGAAAAGTAACGATTAAGAGCGATAAGATTAACAAGTATTTTCCGGAGGAATATTCCAATGATGATATAGAGAGCGTCATTATCCGGCTTTTGGAGGAATGGAAAGGTAAGCAGTAAAGGAGGCGGTAAAAATGGGCGAGCCATTGAAGTTTGATTATTACTATGGCGTAGAAGCAGAGCAGTTTTCTTTTTACCGTGTTCCCCGCCTGCTGATTAAGGACGAGCGTTTTAAGGGGCTTAGCAGCGATGCCAAGCTCCTGTACGGTCTGATGCTTGACCGGATGTCGCTTTCCATGAAAAACGGGTGGCTGGATGATGAAAACAGGGCATATATTATCTATACTGTTGACAATATGATGGAAGATTTGGGCTGTGCAAGGGCAACCTGCGCAAAAGTCATCAAGGAGCTTGACAGTGATAATGGTATCGGGCTGATAGAAAAAAAGCGCAGGGGGCTTGGCAAGCCGGATATTATATATGTAAAAAATTTTGCGGCAGTTTCAGATATAAATCCGGAAAATACAGCCGCAAATGCCGATAAATCCACAGAAGTTCAAAATTTGAACTTCAAGAAGTTCAATAATTATACTTCTGGAAGTTCAGAAACTGAACCTCAAGAAGTTCAAATAACAAACTTGCAGAAGTTCAAAAAACAGACTTCAAGAAGTTCAGAAACTGAACTTGCAGAAGTTCAAAATACAGACCCTAATTATACTGACTATAATTATACTGATTATAGCCAGACTGAAAAAAATCAGACTAACAATAATTATACTGATATGAGTTATACCAATCCTATCAATCAATCTGTAGGAAGCATGGACAGCGCAGGCTCACAGGAAAAAGACGGTATGATGGATGGGACTGATACGATAGATGAAACAAACGCATATATGGCACTGATCCGTAAAAATCTGGAATATGAACACCACATGAAATATGACCAGTACAGAGATAAGGAGATGTACGAGGAAATCTATGAAACTGTCTGTGATGTGGTATGTGTGAAACGGAAAACAATCCGTATCAACGGGGAGGATTACCCTTATGAGCTTGTAAAATCCCGTTTCCTGAAGCTGAACAGCAGCCATGTGGAGTATGTGATGGGCTGTATGAAAGGAACGGCTACAAAGATTGCCAATATCAGAGCATACCTGATTACGACACTTTACAATGCCCCTTCAACCATGAACCATTATTACCAGCAGGAGGTGCAGCATGATATGTATGGCGGAGGGTGGGCAGAGAAAGGGATTACTTAACAAAAAACAGGGCAGCTCAATCTTCTGCCTGCCCTGTATCCGGTGAAAATTCGGCGATGTCATTCAGGGAAAAGCCTTCGCCTAAGATATTCAGTATCATGTTCAATGTATGGGTGGTGACGGACTGGTTGGTTTTCAGCCGCTGTATCTGTGAACGGCTCACACCATAATGGGTATAGAGGCTGTACTGGCTGATTCCGTTCTCCTTCAAGGTTTGGAAAAGTTTGTCGAATTTAATCATAATATGCGGTATTTCCTTTCTGTTTATGCTTGAATATGTTTAATTATGCTCCTATAATGGAGATGGTTATAGTTACCAAAATCGGAGATTAAAAGAAAAGGAGTAAAGGGATATGGACAAAAAAGAACTGCAAAAAAAGTATGAGGAACAGGACAGCACTGGCAGGGAGCTATTATTGGAAAAGCTGGCTTTCTGCAAATTTGCAGACCGTTATGATTTTGAGAATTATTTTAGGATAGACGAATTAAACGACAGCGAACTGCTCTGCCTTGCCAGTTTCCTCTACCAGCAGGATTGTTTCCTGATGCTGATGGAAATGCTGGAACGTTATAAGGAGAAGTTTGTTTTGGCTGACAGTTCCCTGCTGTGGGAACTGGAGCCGGACGATGCCCTTATGGAAAGGCTTTCAAGGATCGGCGTCCTGTCGGATGTATAAAGGCAGAATGAGCTTATGGGCAGAAAAAAGCGTTTCGCAAAAACAGCGGGAATAGAAATCATGTGAGCCTGCCAAAGTGTGGCGGGTGGCATTTTCGAGCCTTGCCGGAAGTGTGATTATCTTTTCAATCACACTTCCGGCAAGGTTTCAGGAGGTACGGAGGGTGAAGCCCTCTGTGTTAAAAAAATGATAAATTGAGAACAGCGTAAGGGCGGTTATGAGTCAGTAGATTTATAGCTGCCCTTTTTTGTTGTTTCCGTTCAGGGTATCTAAACTGAAAACGGGGAGGAGGT
Organism: Roseburia sp. 1XD42-69; assembly: GCF_003612565.1. Taxonomy (GTDB): domain Bacteria; phylum Bacillota; class Clostridia; order Lachnospirales; family Lachnospiraceae; genus Roseburia_B. The sequence goes on from NZ_RAZG01000007.1 coordinate 118,534, forward strand.
CACTATGGAATCATTACGGGATGTCAGGAGGGCAATGGAACGAGAGGTAAAGAAAGGGAGCTGCCCGCTCATGTTTGACAGGCTGGAGTTTGGCATGAAGCCTTTCCAGACCATTTCGTCGGAAGAAAAGCTGGATGAAGTGCTTGCATGGCTGTTAAGGATAAAGACTTTCCGTCAGTATGCAGAAAAGACCATAATCAACAACGTGTATATGGACTTGGATATGCTCTGTAAAAATCCACAGTTTAAGCGCACCCATTCCGTCATAGACCGGGAAGGGATTTATGCAAGGGCGCAGAGGTATAAAAAGCGGTTGCAGCCGGATTATGGCAGAGGACTTTGTCTGGAAACAGTGCGGTGCATTTTCACGCTTCCGGAGGGGGAAGCGGAAAAATACCGAATGACGCATGACGGGCAGGAAACCTATGCCTTTATCATGTCAAACAGATATATCCTCGGTCTGTTTACCCACTGTGAAGCGGCAAGGAAATCTGTTGTTCCAGACGGTGTGGAGTACAGACACCTTACGGAGCAGGAGCAGAAGATCGTGCTTCTTGATGGTGTAGGGGACGTGCTGTTTCAGGCGTTATTGCTTGATGATGTGGAATATGGCAATGGTAAGCTGTCTGCCAATCTTTATACAATCTATTGCTTAGAAAAAGGATAACTTCTGGACATGATGTCCAGAAGTGGAAAGGAATGTATGCGGATTAGGAAACAGATAAGCATATTAAAAAAGTATATTGAAGCAGCATGGCTGTCTGCCCGGTTTTACTTTATGCTTCGGAAAATGAACAGGTTACGGTCAGAAAACACGCAGGGAATACTCTGGCGTATATTATGCAGCCTGATGTCCGTGCAGGGTATTTTTACCTGCATAAAGGGGTATGTGGAGATGATGGAGGGAAACTCCGGGGGCATAAAAATGATGATGGAAGGCACAGGAACCGCAATGACAGCGGAAATGATGAAACAGTACGGCGGAGTTCTTACGGGAACAGAAAAGAAAGTTAAAAAGTTTTAGCAGGATTTGGGATAAAATGCAGATGCGGAAAGGAGAAATATGAGTTTTTTTGTAACAGCAGTATCAGGGCTTTGGGGATTGAAAATAAAGCTGGTACAAGTCCTTAAAATGCCCTGTACGGGAAGGAAAAAAATTATCTGTGACATTATCTGCCGGGGGATTCCCCCTTAGTGCATGGCTTTTCACAGGAACGTAACAGGGAGGTGTTTCATGCAGGAGGAAGTAACACAGAAAACAATCGCCCTTGTGATTAAGACCGCAAAATTAGATGCCAGCGTGCTGAAAGCTGCTATGAAGATGTATCTGAACCACCATAAGCAGAAAGCACAGGGAGCACACGGAAAAACCTCTGTGAAAAAGCTCGTTGGCGATGGCGTGGGGGTATCGTCGATTGAAGTCACGGACGGCAACATCAAATCTTTTGAACGTGTTGCAAAAAAGTACAACGTTGATTTTGCCATAAAGAAAGACAAGACAACCGAACCGCCGAAATATCTGGTCTTTTTCAAGGGCAGGGATGCCGACGTGGTAGCACAGGCATTCAAGGAATTTGTTTATGGTAACGAGAAAAAGAAAGGCAGGGTTTCCCTGAGAGAGAAATTGAAGCATTTCAAGGAGGCAGTATCGCAGGATAAGAACCGGGAACGGAGTAGGGAGAAGAACAAGGACAGGGGGCAGAGCCTATGAGTAATATTATAAACGGCATTGCCAAAGACTTAAAATCAATCCCTAAAAAATTTAAGGAAAAGACGGGGAATATTGACAAAAAGAAACTTTTCCTGATGAACCTGCCCTATGTGCTTGCCGGATATTTCTGTGACAAAGTGGCGTGTCTGTGGCGGGTATCTCCGGGGCAGGACGCTTCCGCAAAGATGATGGAAGTCATGGCAGGACTGGAAGGTTTATTTTCTAATCCCCTGCCGAGTTTCTATCCAAGAGATCTGCTGATCGGGGTGTGCTGCGGCATTGCTTTAAGGCTTGCAGTGTATTTCAAATCCAAGAATGCCAAGAAGTTCCGTAAGGGTGTAGAGTACGGTTCCGCAAGGTGGGGCAATGAAAAGGACATAGAACCTTACATGGATTCCGTATTTGAGAACAATATCCTGCTGACGCAGACGGAGAGGCTGATGATGTCGGGCAGACCAAAACAGCCGAAGTACGCAAGGAATAAAAATATCCTTGTTATCGGCGGTTCCGGTTCCGGCAAGACACGCTTTTTTGTGAAGCCGAACCTGATGCAGATGCACAGCAGCTATGTTGTCACTGACCCGAAAGGCACTGTGCTGATCGAGTGCGGAAAAATGCTCAAAAAGGGCGGCTATAAGATAAAAGTCCTCAATACCATAAACTTTGCAAAGTCCATGCACTACAATCGTGCGACTTGTTCGCCGCTGAAAAGGCGGCGCACAGCGCTGTTTTTAACCAGTTCTGTGAACTGATAATTCGAGAGGTGGAATGATAGGGTAACGCCTTGAAACGCCTCCCTTGATACTCCGGCATGCGTCATCACTCTGTGATGAGGTGTGAAGCCCGGTAAAGTCGGCAGAAAGGTGCCGTAACAGATAACGCTGACGAAACCTGTCCAGAGGTGGACAGCGCACCCCATATGCCGGGGGTCTATAAAATACCTAAGGTGAGAATGGCAGCAATGCCTGACGAAACTCCCGAATGTAAAGGTCTAAAAGTGCCACATACAGAAATGTATGTGTGGGTTCATGCCCAGACAGTGCGGTCTAGTAGGAATGGTTGTTACGAACCACCGTGATGTGTTACAGGCACATGCAAGCTGTCAGGCTTAGAGGGAACACCTAAGGGTATATATGTACAGATAGAATTATCGGAACAAGGAAAGGCAGAGAGTCCTATGGATAATCCGGCGAAGAACAATAAGCGGATGAATCCCTGCTGAAAGGTCGTGGTCGAACTGTCGATGTTGCCTGCGAAAAAGAGGGCGACGGAGGAATGGCCACAAGTCAGGCAGAAAATCAGCAGTACACACTCTCTAATCATGCAGTCGAGTAAGAATAAGAAATTGTCACTCGAATCAATGAAATGGGGTGATGTACATGACACAAAAAGCTAAAAAAAGAAGCAAACTGCGCCATGCGGAATACTACGACATGCAGAACATCTTTGATGAACTGTATGCAAAAAGCAAAGATGGAGAAATATTCAATAATCTCGTAGAAATCATTGCGGCACCAAATAACATCATGCTTGCTTTCAGAAATATTAAAAGTAATGATGGGAGCCATACCGCCGGCACAGATGGGAGAACGATAGAATCCCTGGCAGATATGTCAGAAGAAGATTTCGTCTCTCTTATTCAAAAACAGTTTACAAGGTATGTGCCAAAAACAGTAAGGAGGGTAGAGATTCCCAAACCAAATGGGAAATTTAGACCGTTGGGTATACCGTGTATCATAGACAGGATTGTACAGCAATGTATATTGCAGGTCATGGAGCCAATCTGTGAAGCAAAGTTTTATGAACATTCATACGGCTTCAGACCTTGCAGGAGTGCTGAAAACGCTGTCTCCTACGCTTACGGACTGGCTCAAAGGAATAAGCTCCACTATGTGGTAGACGTGGATATAAAGGGTTTCTTTGACAACGTAAATCATAGAAAGCTGTTACAGCAGATATGGACGCTGGGTATACGGGATACCAAACTGATTCAGATAATCAAAGCAATGCTGAAAGCGCCAATTCAAATGCCAGATGGAGAAATCTTATATCCAGACAGGGGAACCCCTCAGGGCGGCATACTTTCCCCGCTGTTAGCCAACATTGTCCTGAACGAACTGGACTGGTGGATAGCGTCACAGTGGGAGGGTATGGCAGACCATATGAAGTCTCCTTGTAAGGTCACATATTATCCGAATGGGGCAGAGAAAAAGTGCAACAGCTACACGGCGCTCAAAAAGAGCAATCTCAAGGAAATGCGTATAGTCCGGTATGCAGATGATTTTAAAATCTTTTGCAGAAACTGTAAGGACGCTGACAGAGCATACCATGCGGTTAAGGACTGGCTGCTAAAGCGGCTCAAACTGGAAATTTCTGATGAAAAATCAAAGGTCACAAATCTCAGGAAAAGAGACAGTGAATTTCTGGGGTTCCGTATGAAGCTGATAAGGAAACGCAGGACATGGGTAATCAGTTCAAATGTCTGTGACAAGGCAATGTCGCATATGCAGAAAGAACTCTCAAAAGCAATTATAGAGATTCAAAACAGCAAGACAGCAAGTAACATAAAGAGCAACATTCACGAATACAACGCCAAAGTCATAGGTATGCAGAACTATTATTGCATTGCTACGAGGATAAATCTGAATTTCAGCCGAATGGCTCATGTGAATAACGGTCGTTTTCTCCATCGGATAGATGGATATAAAAAGCAGGGCGAGCTAAACAACAAATATTTAAAAAACCGGTATGGAAAATCGAAGCAAATGCGCTGGATTGGAGATACACCAGTAGTACCTCTGGCATATGTGCAGTTTAAAATACCAATGCGCAAGAGCAGGAAAATCAATCCATATACTCCGGACGGAAGAATGGAAATCCACAGCAATCTGAAACTGAACGTTGAAGATATGCTCTGGCTCATGCGCCACCCGGTAACAGGAGAAACGGTACAGTTCAATGATAACCGAATCTCTCTCTATGCCGGACAGGAAGGTAAATGTGCAATCACCGGGGAACATCTGGAAGTGATTCACTGTATTTGTTACAGAAAATCGAATGAGTGTAAAAATGGCAGAGACAGTTACCGTAATCTGTTGCTTTTATCACCTACTGGATATGAACTTATCTCAACAACAGACAGTATAAAGTTCGCTACACTGACAAAGAAGTATGATTTGAATAAGGCACAAATTACTAAAGTAAACAAACTGCGTGTTGCCGCAGGATTGGCAGAAATGTCAATGCAAATCGTAACAAACTGATTTAGCTAATGTGAAAGAGTGAGTGTGTATCACTGCTGAAACTATGCTTGATGGGGCGCCGGATGCGGTGAAAGTCGCATGTCCGGTGCTAGCCGGGGGAAAAGCCGGAGATAACATCAAAGGCTTACCTATCGGAACCTTTCGCTTATTTACGGAGTGAAAAGGACATTTTGAAACTTGTAAACACGATTATTGTCAACACCAAAGGGGAGGGGCAGCAATCCGGGGAAGATTTCTGGGTGAAAGCGGAAAAGCTGTATTATACGGCGCTGATCGCCTACATCTGGTATGAAGCCCCGGAGGAAGAACAGAATTTCGCCATGCTGATTGATATGATTGATGCAAGCGAAGCAAGGGAAGATGACGAAAATTTTAAAAACGCCGTTGACCTGCTGTTTGATGAACTGGAGGAAAAAGACCCGAACCACTTTGCTGTCCGCCAATATAAAAAGTACAAACTTGCGGCGGGCAAAACGGCGAAAAGCATACTTATTAGCTGTGGCGCAAGGTTAGCGCCATTTGACATCAAAGAGCTGCGTGACCTTATGGAGTATGATGATCTGGAGCTTGATACTTTGGGTGAAAAAAAGACAGCTTTATTCGTCATTATTTCAGATACAGATGCCACATTCAATTTCGTGGTGTCAATCATGTATTCACAGCTCTTTAATTTACTTTGTGACAAGGCAGATGATGTTTATAACGGCAGGCTCCCGGTTCATGTGAGGATGCTGTTGGACGAGTTTGCAGTGCGCTCGTAAGCGGAACCCATTCGTTCTGCGCGGGCTTGTTTGTAATCTATCTTTAGCAAGATAGTAGGTTCAATGTGAGGGCTTCGTTTGAAGCCTAATTCCTATCATCAACCGACTTATCCGAAAGGGAAACCCGACGGGGAGTATAGCATGTCGGCAAC
>NZ_RAZG01000081.1 GCF_003612565.1 Roseburia sp. 1XD42-69
GGAGGATGAGGAATTAAAAAAATCAGCATGAACTTTCAACTTTTTGTGTCCAAAGTATTGACATAGGTCCAGTTAGCCCCATTCGACAGTGCAGCGACACGTTGTCGCATATAAACTCTACGTGGGATTTTCCTGCAAAGAGGTAAAAGTGACGGAAAGGCTACGGCCTTTCTAACTGATATTCCGAGAAGTGGAATGACGGGGTAACGCCCTGAAACGCTTCCCTTGATACTGCGTTGGAAGAAACAGGACGTATTTCCCGCGACTGACACAGCACGCTGAAGTCGGCTGTCTGCACCCGCAACTGTCCCCTTTGGGGATAAAGCAAAACCGAGCCAGAGGTGGCCGGGGGTGTTAGGCCGGAGGTCTATAAAGTACCTATGTCCAGAATGCGGCTGACTACCGCTGACAAAAGCCCGAATGTACAGGTCTATAACGGGATATGGTAGAAATGCCATAGCCGTGAAAACGGCGTATGTGGGGTAAAGTAAGATTTGTCGATATGAAATTCCCTATGGTGTTACAGGCATCATCAAGCATACAGGCCTAAAGGGCAGGGTTAAGGGTATTATGCAAAGATAGGAATATCGGAACGTGGAAAGCCCCGGATGTGGAGTGGATACACACAGTGAAGCAATGGGCGGGAAAACCGTGCCGCCTTTACGGGAGGTGCGGTATAACCGTTCTTAATCCGGGAGGAAAGAGCAGCCATGCTACCTGTGAAGCCGTGAATAAAGTAAGCGGTGGAGGGACGGGCTGTAGTCAGGAACAGAAACAAAATCATATTCAATAAACACGCATAGGTTCGAGTAGGACTAAGAAAGGCGAAAATCCAAACGAAAGTGGGGATAAGTAACCGACTATGGCAACAGGAAAGGCAAAGAAGAAAGATAAGTTAAGACACGCCGAGTATTATGACTTCCAGGCAATTCAAGATAAGCTGTATGCCGACAGCAACAAAGGCAAAGTTTTCAAACATCTGGTCGAAATCATTGCATTACCCGAAAATATACGGTTGGCATACCGTAACATCAAGAAAAACCACGGGAGCACGACGCCCGGCACAGACGGAAAAACAATCACAGAATTATCAACGCTCTCTGATGAACAGCTTATATGTGCCGTACAGCGCAAATTAGACTGGTATGTTCCGCAAAGTGTCCGGCGGGTAGAAATTCCAAAAGGCACTGACAGGGCGAAGAAACGCCCGCTTGGAATTCCGACGATTATGGACAGGCTGATACAACAGTGCGTATTGCAGGTCATGGAGCCGATATGTGAGGCGAAATTCCATGACCACAGCTATGGATTCCGCCCTAACAGAAACCAACAGCACGCAATCACCCAGGTTCATAAAGATATGCAGAGAAGCAATCTCCACTATGTTGTAGATATAGACATTAAGGGGTTCTTCGACAATGTGAACCACGGAAAACTGCTGAAACAGCTCTGGGCAATGGGAATCCGTGACAAGAAACTGCTTAGCATTCTATCAGCTATGTTAAAAGCAGAGGTGGCCGGAATTGGATTCCCAGAGGTCGGTACGCCGCAGGGAGGTATTATTTCTCCCCTTCTCTCCAATATAGTTTTGAACGAATTGGATTGGTGGCTTGCCAGCCAATGGGAAGAAATGCCAACGGAGTTTCCTTACAAGGAATCCGTTAATTACAATGGAAGTGTAAGCAAGAGCCATAAATTCGCCGCATTGCGAAGGACAAGGCTGAAAGAGGTCACCGGTGTCCGATACGCTGATGATTTTAAGATATTTACCAACAGCTATCAAAGTGCGGTGAAATTATTCCACGCAACCAAAAGCTGGCTCCATGAAAGGCTCTCTCTTGAAATCAGTCCTGAAAAATCAAAGGTGATTAACCTGAAAGAACAGTATTCAGAGTTTCTCGGTTTCAAGCTAAAGGTTATCCCCCGTGGGAAACGGAGCAACCCTGGCGCGAATGCTCATGTACGGTAAAGAAGCAAGTAACCGAAAACAAGAGATAGACCGCCAGCACCACACTATTCCGAACCAAAGAAGCTAAAGACCAAAAGACAAGCACCGTGGAAATGTGTATAACTTGCTTATCCTTAAGACATTTTTATCCCCATCTTTTTGAAACTGCCCGTATCCTTGGTGTTTAAGTACAAAAAGATGAGGATAAAAATCAATCCGTATGCCATCATATAATCACCATTACAAATTTGGAGGTGATTTTATGATTAAGCACTACAATGACTATGTCCAAGAGATGGTCAATCTCATGGTCGAAAGCGGTTTTGGCGAGTATGGAAGAACTGCCCGTAAACGCTGGTATGAAGCTTTTGGCCGCTATTTATCAGAGGCCGGACTTGTATACTCTGATGAAAATGTTTCAAAATGGCTTGAGGAGGTGGTAAAACCGGCAAATACCAGACAACAATACCATGTGACTGCAAGGTATATGGAACAGCTCCGGGAATTCATCCGCACAGGGGAAATACGGATCGAGAATCTCCTTTTGGTGAAGCCTGACCACGATAAGCTGCCCCCGGAGATACGGGGCACTCTCGATGAATATCTTGCTTCCCGCGAACCGGATTACAGCCCGGAATCTATGCGTCTTGCAAAACTGCACACGGCCAACTTCCTTTTGCGGCTCTGCGCAGAAGGGATGATGAGAATGGAGATGCTCTCCTATGAAATGCTGGCGGCAGTATTCCGGAGCCGTTGGAACGTTACTCCAGAACAAAGATCGGTGATCCTGAGCCATGGCCGCCAACTGCTTGGCTTTCTTCATGAAAAGCATGGTTTCCGGCGGGGATTCTCCATTCTGTTAGAAGATTCCGTGTTCCAGTATGCATATGTCCCCGGATTGTCCGATGGTGCCGTCATGACAGAGCTGCTGCGTCTGAGCCGTGAGCACTCTGTCTGCACTACGGAAGAAATGTATCCCATGATCGCCCGGTTTGCGGACGGGTACAGTGACAGAGGGTATTCCTACACCATGATCAAGAGGGTTACCCATACCCTCCGGTGTCTGTATGTTTTTCTGGATATGCATGGTCTGGACTACTGCCCGGAAGTTTCATGGGAATGGTACACGCTGATCGGAGACAGGATAGGCCGTAACCGCCGGGCGTGGAAGCGTGTACTGGCTCTTTTTGGCAGCTTTGCCGCAGACAGGGAAATACGCTTCCATAAAAACTGTGGGATGACGTCCGCCCAGGAGAAGCGTATGGGGCATTACCCGGCATGGTGTGCGGACGCAGTCAACGGATATGTGGATTGGCTTGCACGCAGTTTCCATAGAGAGTCAACTGTTCAGAACTATAGATACGGCGTCTGGAGTTTATGCGACTACCTTCTGGCCTGCGGCATAAATGGCTTTGGGGACATTACTCCGCAGATGCTTAGGGAATATATAGCCCAGGATCATCACGCCACGTTGAAAGGGCGTTCCACGAGGATAACCATTGTAAACCAGTTCCTGTGGTATGTAGAAACGGGCATCCTTGGAGAGGAAAAGAAACTCTATACCGTGCTCACGGCCGGCACTGCGAAATCTGTGACGGTGCCGGTGGTCCTGACCGATGATGAAGTGAAGCGCATCTATACATACAGGGCAGGATGCCGTACCGGTATCGAACTGCGTAATGCCGCCATGCTGATGCTGGGCCTGCGCCTTGGCTTTCCGCAATGATTTGTTTTTTTCAAGGACAAACGATTTTCTGAATATTTATCTGCCATCGCAGGCGGTAAGAAGTGCCTGCACGGTAAAAACCTATCTTGACGGTCTGACGGTTTTCCGCAGGTATGTCACGGACACAAGGAAAATATCCATGAAGAAGTTCCGTTTTTCCGACTGTACACACGATTTTCTGCTCGACTTCATGGCCCATCTCAGGGACAGGGGCTGTAAGGAAAGCACCTGCAACAACCGGCTTGCCGCTGTGAAATCCTACTTATGGTATGCGGCGGATGGGGATGTGTCTCTGCAGAGTATAGCCCTTGGCGCATCCCGGGTCCCGTTCATGAAGGAAACGAAGCCCATCAGGGAGACCATTCCGGACGGGGCATGCGCCGCAATGCTCGCAGCTCCCAACCTGCAGAAGAAAAATGGCCTGCGGGATATGGCGATCATGGTACTTCTCTATGATTCGGCAATGAGGGTATCCGAACTCCTCGGGCTGACACTGTCATCATTATATCTTGATGCGGCTATCCCCTATGTGCGTATCCATGGGAAAGGAGATAAGGAACGGATTGTATCTCTGACAGATAAAACTGTCGCGCATCTGCGGACATATCTCTCAAGGTTCCATGTTGAGGGGTGTCCGGACAAGCCGCTGTTCTACACGGTGATAAAAGGCCACCTGTCGGCTATGTCATCCGGGAATGTGGAACGGATCATCACCAAATATGCCGATCAAGTCCGGAAAGAACATCCGGAAATGCCAAGGCGGCCTGGGCCGCATATGCTGAGGCGCATGCGGGCGACAGGTCTCTATCAGGACGGCGTTGAGCTTGAACTGGTTTCAAGGATACTGGGCCACTCATCGACCCAGACAACGAGGATATATGCTACGCCATCAATGAAAATGATGCAGGAAGCGATGGGAGGGAGTATTGGAGGTATGCCTGAGGAAGAACCCCTTTGGACAGACAATGAGGACGAGCTGGCAAGGATTTGTGGTCTGAGATGAATTTTTATCCTTATCTTTTTGTGTTTAAACACCAAGGATACGGGCAGTTTCAAAAAGATGGGGATAAAAATATCTTAAGGATAAGCCGCAGACAATATAGATCTTTTCAAGACCGGAGATATCACCTAACATAATGTCTCCTGTATAAGGCGCAGTGTCCTTGTGAGCAGAGTAGGATCTGCATTGTTATGAATACGGATTACAGCGTCCTTCATGGTCACTTCAATCGTATGCGAATTGTCAAGGTGCATCTGTGATGCTGTATTCTGTTCTGGAAATTGATCCGGAACAATGTCGATTGGAACTACATCCTGCTTTGGAAGAGGCTCCACATGATGACCGTAATTCGGTGGCGGGATCTGATCCGCCATGGGAACACGAACTTTATGCGTAGCTGCCATAACCTGTCCTCCTACTTGATTGTAGTGAAATAGTCTAACTATCTAACATCTACAATTATATATAGAGACAGCGGATTAGGGAATCCGCAGGATTATTTGGCGCTTACGATGTACCGTTTCCAACTCTTGGTATCTCTGTTCCTTATGCCTTTTCTAAGTTTTTGCTTGTGTCATTTTTGCTCTCAATCATTTCTGATACCTCATTCTTTCTGTGCTGTGTTAATAGTTTCTGAAAATAAAAAAGGTAGCTGATTGTCTGTTAAGATAATCGCTACCTAAAGGTAAACAATATTCAGTTTTCATATCATTTGTCTGTTTTACTCCGACAAACTGGAAGTTTCTTCTCTATTAGCAGTTATATTTTGCTCCTGAATAAATCAGCAACGCCAATCCCACAACAAATCCCAATACAAAAGCGATAAAACTTATTCATTATATATTTTCATATATTCATTCCAGCATCTTTTTAAAAATGGGACACAAATTATGTCATTTCGATACTCCAATGTTTTATCAAATATCATTTCATATACAATTATTTCTTTCATCTATGTTTCTCCTAAAAATCAAGTTACTCATAATCAGCTTATCCCCCATATAACATGGTTCTAGTACCATGTATTTCTTGTCGCTAAAGAAATATTGGACGTATTGAACTGGGCTTTATCCAACTCATATAAAAACGTATTAATTAAAATTGGATTACCATTTTTATCATTTTTATATGATTGATTATCAAGCTTACTTATACGTTGAAATCCTAATCTTTCTAAAAGCCTCCATGATGATACATTCTGCACATCACAATCTCCATAAATTACACTAATACCAACTGACTCAAATAGATAATGAACAAGTGCATTACTTGCTTCTGTTGCATAACCCTGTCCGCAATATCTAGGATTAAAATCATAATCTATACAATAATGTCCTTCATCATCTATCCAATAACCAACACTTCCTATAACTTTCTGCTTTACTTTTAATTCAGCAACAAGACGATTATCCGTATCTTTCCACTCAGCAATAATGTTTCTTACCTGTTCTTCTGACATTGGATAAAAATCTTCAAATTTGCTGACTTCTTCATCGGAAAAATATTTTAAAATATCCTTAAAATCTGTCACTTTATAATTTCTCAAAAGTAATCTATTAGTTTCTATAGTTATCATCTAACCTCATTCCTTTTTCTATTCTTACTATGGGTATCTTCCATGTACTTTAATGCTTCGTATGGCTTATCCATCGTTGTTTCATCTATTCCCTCATTCTTGCTATCTCCTTAATATCGTTTTCAGTCATGGTTCGCAATATTAAATCATTTGTTTTAATTTCCATTAGCCATTTATCTCACTATCTACAATAACCTTTATTTCATCAACTATTTGCTGAACACTTTTATTATCTGTATTGATAACATAATCGCCTTCATATGGTTTTAAATGTAGCCAGAAAAAAGAACATTCATTTGCATCTCCACGTTTTTTATGACGTTCACGCAAAGTTTCCTCTGAACAGGTCAGGGTAATACCAATAACAGAATAATCTTTTGCCGTTATATCTTTTAGTATCGCTTCACGAATTGTTTTATCCACAACAACCACTGACGAAAAAAAGACATAATCAAAACTAGAGTTTAAATATGTAGATAATGAGAATGACATTGTTTTATCACCATTTCTCAACCTCGGATCATCAACCGAAAACGGATTGACACACCATGCCCAATCGCCATCAAAATCCCGATTTGTTGAATTGTTCAATATCATTATCTTACTACAAACGCATACACAATTACAATAAATTTTCCTTAATCTTTCTTTACCCTATTCTTTGCAATCATCATCTGCCCTGCCCATAGGCTTTGTGCATTTGCGGGCATTTCCCGTTGTCGTTCCCGAAAGTCCATTCCCTCATAGCCGGGTCGGTGAAGCCCTTTCTTTTCAGCCGTTCCACTTCCTCCCGGTGCTTCTGTTCCCGGTCTGCGGCTTTCAGCAATTCCCGGCGTTTCCGCTGGCAGTCACATTCTTTAGCGAAATTTGGTACTGTGGTAGAATCTTGCTCTTAGAAAGTGACGGATTCCGCTGTGCTGGCTTCCCTCAATACCTTTAGTGCCGCAAGCGGGGATTTTGCCAAAGCAGCGGCGATATTTCTCCCCCTACTACCTACAACACCATGCAAAGCAAAAATGACGGTGATTTGCGGAAATATCTCTCTATTCCTTACAAAACCGCACAAGCTGGAATAGGCGGAAATTTGTGAAAATTTCTTTTTGCCCGCCCTCCACGGACAGCCTGCGGATTTGCCAAACGGGAGAGGAAATTTCTTTCTATCTCCCTCTGCACGGCATAATACTGGCAATTTTTGAAAATGCCAAAAATGGGCGCAAAAAAACAGGAAACCTTTTCTTGATTTCCTGTCTTGGTATGCCGTTTTATGTAACAGCAATTGTTTTATTTTCTGTTGACTATAATCTACAAACGAAAAGTTACTTTTCTAATAATTTCAAAAACCTCTTATCATTCATCTGCTCGTTTGTAATATAGTTACCATCTAAAAATAATGCATAAGTTGTAATTGGTGTTGGAGCGTTTTGTGCATCCTCCTTGTTCTGTAAGTGAACCGACTTGAATGGTATAGATTTTTCTTTCGCAATGTTTTCAATTACAGGAATGTATTTTGCATTAAACGGACACTGATTGGTGTAATACAGAACATATCCCATCTCATCAATATGAGGGTGCTTTGCACATTCTTTGAATTTTGGCAATAAAGCATTTTCGGTAAAAGATAAATGCCATAACTGAATACCGTTATCCGCTTCATCGCTGATGTCAAACCCTTTGTATTTTAAAAATTTAGGGTCTGCCAGGAATGGTTTTTTCTTTGCCGCAGATAATATACATAGTCCTTTTTTTCCTTTGTTTTTGCTATCCTCAATGCAAATATTCAGTAGTTCCGCCCCATAGCCATGTCCTTTAAAAGAACCAGCTACCCATAAACAGTCAATATACATATAGCCATCTGCGACAATGGGATTCCAAGCATTTTCAGCGGGTATATATTCAATAAAACACTTTCCCCGTTGTTCACTTTTTAAAAAAACCAAACCATCATCAAAACGTTCTTTTAACCATTCTTTTTTTGATGACACTTGAATATCATTATTGTTTGAAATTGCACAACATATATGCTCTTTTTCTATATTCTCATTTGTTACTCTGATATATTCCATAAGCACACCTCTGTAATTTTTTTAGCGTTGCTCTATTATACCTCCATTTTTTCAAAAATGAAAGCAATTCCTTATACTTCCTGCCCATCAAAACGAAATTTGAATAGGGAAGCAACAAGCCGCTGTTTTATGCTGTCTTCGGTATCTCTGTCGATATGCCCGTTTTCAATGGCGGCAATTCGGATACGCTTGCTGTAATGCCGTAAAACCTCGTCCACGGCTTCCGGCTCTCCGCTGGTTGCCCGGACAATCGTTTCATAGGGCAAAAGGTTCGGATTCCCCATGTGAAAGCACCTCCATTTCTTTATGCAGGAGCTGTAAAGTCCTGCGGATTTGATACCCGGTCGTACTCCGGCAGCGTCCGTACATTTCCCCGATTTCCTGCTGTGTGTAATGCCCGAAAAAGTAAAGGAAAATAATTTCCCGGTTCTTCTCTGGCAGAGATAACAGGGCGGCGGCAAGTTTCCTATTGGTGAGGATAACTGTCTGACCGCATATCGTTATAGGGTGTTCTTCATAGGGTGCTTCAAAATATTCATCTGTTGTGCCTAAAGGGTAAAACTTTTCTTCTGTGAGGTATTCAAGGGATATTTCTTTTTGCCGCCGCCTGCTCCTGTCACGCCATGCGTTGATAGCCGCAAAGCGTATGACGGTCTTGCAAAAGCCATTGAACGTATACATGATATGTTCTCTGTATGCTTCTGTGCAAGGCATAGTTGATTCCCCCTTTCTCCCACATAGGGCGATGCACAGTTTATGGCTGCTTTTATAATTCAAAGGGGCGATAGCAATTTTAACTACCGCCCCTTGATTACCCTTCAACAAAAATGACTTCACTTTTTTTACTAATCATTGGACGATAGAAATGACAATATCAAAATTAGTTTTTCCAGCGTTTCAGTGTCGGAAACCATTCAAGCATAATTTTTCTTGCTTCTTCTTCGCTCATATTAGGATTAGCAGCAGCCATATTCGGTACACATACCTCAATCATTTCTTCCATTGTACCATTAAAAGTAAACTTACCGTTTTCAAAACAATACTTGCAGTATTCCTCATTTTTGCTGCCATCTGCATTTGTTCCGTACAGTTCATCAGTATCTCCCATAGGCATACCGCAGCACTGACAAAATTTCTGATTCATTTCATTCATTTTTGTTACCTCTTTCTTTCTAAGTTGTGCTTAAAGTTTCTGTATAGCTGTATTGCTATGGTCATTAGTATAGCACATATATCTTGACACCTTTTGTCAAGGTTTATTTTTTTTATATATTTCTTGTGCCTGTTCAGCTAAAATACCTTTTAAATACTTTGGTTCAATGACTTCAACTTGTGCCCCGAATGAAAGCAGATAACCAGTAAGCCATGTATCAACTGGGATTTCAGTACAAACAATTAAATCACCGTTTTTTTGATATTTAATTTCTGATTCGTCAAATTCATCATAGACACGATATGCAATAGCTTTTGAAAACGAAAGGACTATTTTAGGGTATATCTGTTGCAGATTGTTTTTTTCTTCTGGGTATGGTCTTGGCACAAATGTGTCCTCTAATAATTCCAGCTCTAATATACGGTTTAATTTGAATGTGCGAAAATCTTGTTTTTCCATACAAAATGCTTTTAAATACCACTCTTTTGATTTATAAGATATTTTTAATGGTTGAACGATTCGTGTGCTTCTTCTGCTGTTAGAGTTTTCATAAACTATCTTTACTTCTCTACACTGAATCACCGCTGTTTTCAAAATTTCAAATTTTGAGTTATCATAAATGCGTTTTCCCCAACGTGAAAAATCCACTTCAAGCCAATTTCTTGTATTTACATTGAAAATCGCTGATAACTTTGTTAGTAATTCTTTTTCTCCAGTATAGCCTGTGGCAAATATACTTTGTATTGCCGTCAATACTTCCTGCTTCTCATTTTCGGATAATATTGCTCTGTCCAAAATAAAATCCTGCAATAAGTATATACCGCCGTTTCTTCCCGGTTCAGCATAAATCGGGATACCCGCACTGCTTAATGCTTCTACGTCACGATAAATTGTTCTTGTAGAAACTTCAAATTCAGCTGCTAATTCAGGAGTCGTATCTTATCGGTTGCCTTGCAGACAAAGGAATGTCAGCAGATTATATCTAAAATCAAAACGGAAAGCCAAGAAACCACTCCCCCACAATCCACTCTCCCCAATGCGGAAAACGAAAGCGAGGGCGGTACGGAATGACAAAGGCGAGGACACTGGAAAGCCGAGGTAACGTATCCACCCTGTTTACAGGATGCGCACAAATATACCACCAGAGGTGGTATGTGCGCCCTTCGGGGAGGGAGCTTCAGAACGAGAGCCGAAAGCACAGTAAACAGCAAAGCAAAACTAAGCGGAGGGAGGAAGAAATTTAATGTGAATTTTATTGTAAAGATAAGCGTTTTTTTGTATAATTGAAGTGTGGCATGAGCAGGATATATCATATCTTGTACCACAAATTTTTAGAAATCGAGGTGGTAAGGTGTCAGACGATACAAAGCAGACACAGGAAGTTAAGGCAAAACGTACCGCAAAAAACAGTGTGTTTTTAGACCTTTTCCAAGACAAAAAGAATTTGTTGAAATTGTATAAGACATTGCACCCAGAGGTACGGATGCAACAGAGGACACACTGGATATTGTAACGATAGACAATGTTTTGACAGATAATCTCTATAATGATTTGGGCATAATGGTAGGTAACAACAGATTGCTTTTGTTGTTGGAAGCGCAATCGAGTTGGACGGTAAATATTTTAATCAGAATACTTCTGTATTTAGC
>NZ_RAZG01000082.1 GCF_003612565.1 Roseburia sp. 1XD42-69
AACTACATCAATTTTATATGGTGCTAAAATAATCTGAAGATTGGCGGCTCTTTTAATCTGGAAAACAACACCGTAGTCGGTATTGTGGGAATGTGTATAACTGGCTGTCTTATGGAATTGTGGGTAACTCTGTTTGCAGGACGTGGGAAAGCTGCACTTTAGCTTTTCCATGTGCTGTGAATAGAGTTATCCATGATTCCATAGCCTGTTATGCACATTTCCATAATGCTTGTCTTTTGGTCTTTGGTTTGGAATAATGTGGTGCTGGCGGTCTATCTCTTGTTTTCGGTTGATTGCTTCTTTACCGTACATGAGCATATGGCAAGGCTATGTAGCAAAATGCTTCGTTCCCCACTGTCCACATACAAATGATTTTTCTTTTCTCTCATAAAGTCCACCATCCTTTTTTGATTTCATTATATAGACGAATGGCAGAATGTTCAAAGCTGCAAATTGGGTCAAAAAAATAAGCTTACCACCATTTCTTAATGATACGCCTATGATTATCAGATAACTTCAAAATGTTTCAAGGCATCCTTTATCGCTTCCACTTTCTCTGTTGTCGGATACTTCCTCGGCTGTTTCAATTCCTCTGCCGCATTAGGAGCATCATACATCGGCAATCCTAACTCCCTTTTTACCTCTGCGATATATGCGGTATGTACTTTGAAACCATACTTCGCTTCTATGTACTCCTTAATCATCTTGTATGTAACCCGCTCTTTCGGCTTGTACGCTTCAGCTCTCTTGACGATATTATCAAGCGGCACTTTGCCTTCACCCTCGCCAAACTCCACTTTTACGTTAATTACACTGTCAGGTTTTTTGTGGGAAAGCATTACAACCGTCTCCACATGAAACGATTGCTCCAGATTGATGTCAGATTTTTGCGGTCGTTCGCAGGAATTTATCAAAGCGTGTTTTTGCCTTAAAACACACCGATTTTTACCCTTGTGTGTTCTCGGAAACAGGTCAAAGGCCTTGCTCCTACTTATAATATGCAAACGCCCAGATGTGCCGACTGCTTCAAGACTTCACTCTGAGGGAACAAGTCTGAAATCCCATCGCCTCAACTCTCATAACACCAAAAACGAACAGTCAATGTCCGGTTTTATCTCCAATCCATTCTCCGGTTTCGAGATTTACGAATTCCTCTAATTTGATATCGGGATGATAATCCTCACCATACTCACCAGCAAGAGTCTGGCTATCATGTTTAAAGGATATGTTGTACAGTTTGCCTTTTTTCGTTTTACGAATCAATCCGTTTTTAATAAAAAATTCGATGACACGTCTATGACCTTCAATATCGTCATCATTCCGGTAAAAACAGGAAACTCCCTCGTTATCGTTACTGTGCTTACATTCTTCAACGATTCCTTGTCGCCTTCCTTCTCCGGAGGGATGATGAAGTCCTCTTTGTGGTCATCGAGCACCAGCTTCCTCAGATCATCGCCTTCGTAGCCGTACATTTGCATGAAGTAATATTCCAGAATCCTTCTCGCATAACGCTAAGAAGTGATATCGGAGAATCGATCTCCTTAAGCTCATTCCATAGGGCTGCATAAGAGTTCTGTACCGGATTGTAGTTCTCCAGCTCAGATGGAATATTTGGATTCTGGCGTGTCTTGGAAGCGCCAATGTTCGAAACGTTATGCACCTTCTGGATAACATAGAAGGAAACGCTTCTGTATTTCTCAACCTGATGATATGTCACCTCGCAATGGAAGTAGACGTTGTGCGTCAGGATAAATATCTGTTTGATATAAGTGCCGGTGATCTTATCATCGACGATCTGTACATTGTTGTTGCAGATGGTAATAAGCTCCCGGACAATTGCGCCAACAATGAACAGCGCACTGGAGTCCATGCTGGAAACAGGATCGTCGATAACTACAACCTTGTCTTTCACTACCTCACTGCTCTGACTGCCCCTGACAAGATTGTAAAAATATAGGAACGCTATGAAATTACGCTCGCCCTCGCTCAGGTTTTCTGCGACAGATCCTCCTCACGAATAACCTCATAGACATTTGCTACTCCGACCTTCTCACGAAGACTGAATCCCTGAAAACCCGAATCACGAAGTAGGGCATTGATGCTGTCGATTACGGCCTTGGTATTTACAGTCTGTTTGTTAAGCTCGGCGATTTCTTCCGCAAGTACCCGTGAATCCCTACGAGCTTGTGCCGCCTTGTTTTTCAGATCCTCTGCATCCTTCTTGAGCTGGGCAAGACTTGTCTTGTAGCTCGCAATATCGGACTGAAGAATGAAAGCAATGTGCGCCCAAACAGCAGTCTTGCATTCTTCCTTCTTCTGTTGCTGGGCTCCAACAACATCATTATTGGCCTTTGCCTGTGGAATCGGGTTCAATGTTTGATACATGATTTTGAATTCCTCATCCTGACGCTGAATCTCTGTGATTACGCCGAGCAGAGCGTTCTGATCATTTCCGGGTTCTGCATAGTCAGCATTTCTGGGAGCAAAAATACAAAAAAATCCTTGCACCCTGTCCATAGCTGCTTTATCAAGCCTTTGTATCTCCTCAGCTATATCTTCTGCGACAAATCGCGTCAGCGCATCTTCCTTGGGTACCACAAAATCTCCCTGAGAAAACTGATAGAATGTCTCGCCGCCGATAACGAACAAATTGTAATAATCGAATTCCCAGCTCGTCCGCATCGGCATGCCTTGCTGACGCTGCTGTCCACCGGCAATCAGGACATTGCTCCTATTGTCCTGAACTGTGCCAATCTGGCCATAAACGGTATTCTGGCCACCATTTATATCAATTCTGGTCGGAGCGCCAGATGTAGGCAGTTGCGCCTTTGAGGGAATGATCTCATCACTCATCTGCATCAATTTCCTTTTCAGGCTCTGACCTCCAGTTGAGATCATTTAAAGCTGGAGAGTCACAATATGTAGGTTTAATATCTCGGCTGCTGTTTTCCCCAAGCATCTTTGTATAGACACGCTCGGAACCACCCCGCTTTGGACAGAACTCATCATATGTTTTCTGTCCTACGGTATTATCCCTAACAACAGTTAAAGCCTTCTTTGTGGGCATAATCAACTCCGGATACTCCGTCCTGCCACCAGAAGTCCTCCAGAGGTGGCACTACATAGTCGAAATATCCCTCAATCTGATGATCTCCTTTTTTGCTCATCTTGATCGTAAAAGCAATGCCGTACAACAGTCCAATCGCCTGCTTATATTCACTGTCTTCGGGGTTCGGATCACCATGACCTCGAACCGCAATATAGTTCATGCTCGGCACTGTCACGATGGACGGAGTGTTGTTCGGCATGTAAAATTCCTTGTATTCTTTCTTATAATCAAAAGCCATATCTCTCCCTCATACTACATCGGTGTTCCCACTTCAATTAAGTTGCCGTCCGGATCATAAAAGCGTATGACCTTCTGTCCCCAGCTGTGCGTCATCAGTCGATTCACATATTTTACATCCGGATAATATTTCTCGAGTTTCTCTACGAAACCTTCAATATCAGACTCCTCAAAATAGAGCTCGCAGGAGTTATTCTCCGGAATGATCTCTTTTTCAAGGAACTCTTTCCAGTATTTTTCCTCCTGCAGCACCAGCCCTTCTGTCAGAATC
This sequence comes from Roseburia sp. 1XD42-69, assembly GCF_003612565.1. Classification (GTDB taxonomy): domain Bacteria; phylum Bacillota; class Clostridia; order Lachnospirales; family Lachnospiraceae; genus Roseburia_B. Next base: position 3,618 of record NZ_RAZG01000082.1, read on the forward strand.
ATATTTCCATTATTGTCAAGGATCATCTCAAGGCCGAACAGATCATGGTAGAACTGTCTGGCTCTCTCGATGTCTTTTACAACGATCAGTACGTTCTTCAGTTTCATCTTTTCCCTTTCTTCTTCGGAGCAGGCAGTTCTTCATACATAGCTTCCAACAAATTCCGAAAAAATTCTTCTTTTTGTTAATATTCGTCAAAGAACTTTTGCAGAGCATCAACGAAATGTCCTATATGAATACCGTCAACAAAAGAATGATGTGCCTGAATTGAAATCGGAATCAAGACACGTCCATCTTTCTCGTAGTATTTTCCCCAGTCAAATAGAGGAGTCGCATTGTCCTTTTTTCCGGAGTTAGTGTGCGAAATATGCGTATAAGTCACCCAAGGCATAGGAGAACATTGAAACACATCATTTCCAAGAGGAGCGGTAAAATACTCCTGCTGTTCCTCAGCTGTCTTTAATGCCAACGCCGCATATTCCGGAAGATTATCTATGAACGGAACGTTGACAACCTTAAACAATTCTGTTTCTTTGTTAAGGTAGGTAAAGGCGGTATCAATTCTCTCGTAAAGCACGACTTTGCCATCCAAAAACCTGTATCTTAATGCTTCGACTTCATTGGCGCACCTGCAGACTGCATAGACCATTGCCAAGGTAAAAGACAGGCCTTCCTCCTTGACCTTTTTCTTGAATTCAGTAATGTCGGCTTCAAAAGTCACACAAAATGCCGGTTCTATACTGTTCCGGAAAACCATGCAATGCATAGCTCTTTCCCATGTTGATTCATCTATTACTTCATATTTGTTTGCCATATAATTGTCCTCTTAAATCCCAATTTGCCACTCTGACATCTAACTCGGCAACTCAACATAGTGACATCTATCGTGGCAACTCAACTCTCACACTTTTTGACCTGATTTGCCTTTGGATAAGTTACCGCAGAGCGCTTGGTCTGGATGATGTCAAATTTGCCCGATTGCCCGAAAACCGCAGTATTACTGGGCTTTCGCAGCTATTTTCCTTCCACCCTTTACATCAAAACTACCGTCTCAACGGTATTACTTCTTTCCCACTAAAATCATTTTTTATCCCTCTTCTATTTCTTTTAATGATATTCCTTTTCTATTCTTCCATGCATTCCTACCGTTAATACTATACCCTGCAACTATTGCTGCCGCAAGTGAAGGACTCGTAAATGCCCAATCCTGAGTAAAAGTAAAGTTCTCATCAACAATGCCTTTATCAAATAACAGCTGTCGTTTATTGATAACAGACTTTGATAAAGATGTCGCTACATTATCAGCAATCTTAGAACCTTTCAACACCGCGAAACCTTCTGAAATCGGTTTACCATTCGCCTTGATTCCAGTACGGTCTTGTAAAATGTAAAGATTCTCTTTCTCATCACTTTTTCTCTTTATAGACGGTTCTAAAATTTTATGTCCCAACACTCCTAAAATCAACCGCATATTATCAATGAACTCATCCATTTCTGCACGATCCATCTCAGATATTGATGCTTCTGTAGGCACATTGCTGTTTACTACCTCATATCTTTTAGATTCTTTCGCCAAAATATAAAGATGATTTTCCAAATATTTTATATGTGCTTTGTTCAAATTATTATCTTTGCTAATAAACACTATGCACTCTGTCCAGAAATCTTTTTCAGAAAGATGTTGTTTAAGTCTGTTAAAAATATTTTCAGCCTCTCCTATATAAACTTGCTCCTCATCTGTTTCATCATTACACCCGAATAAAAAATACACCCCCGTATTACTCAAATCATCTCTATCCGTACATTGATTAATATATGTACGTGGAATTTTATATGCCTTACCTGTCCAATTAGAAAGCTCACTGGCCCATCTACCATCTGCCTGTCCATCAATTAAAAATTGTCGTATTGTTTTTCCTCTCATTTTTATCTCCTTCTCATTACATTATCACACAATACAACTTTTACAATTATGTCCGTTCTGTTAATTGGGGAAGATTATTCAAGCTTACTGCCTCCAACGTCTGTAGCTGTTGTACTGCTAATTGGCGCAACAATCTCATCCGCTCTTTCTGAATCTTTCCCTGATTAATCAATACTGCATTATAACTTTCCAAATTCGCAAGCACAAGTAATTGATTCAACGTTGCCACATCCCGCATATTTCCTTTTACGGTTGGATTTTCATCTTTCCATTGTTTCGCTGTTTTTCCAAACAGAACCACATTTAACATATCTGCCTCATTAGCATATGTATAGGCTATCTGCGCAGGGGTTAATTCTGCTGGAATCAAATTGTCCTTAATGGCATCCGTATGTATCCTGTAATTTAACTTGGAAATTTCCCTGTTTAAGTTCCAATTTAGAGATAACCGACTATTCTCATCCGTCTTTAATCTCCTGTAATCCTTCATAATATATAACTGAAATTCAGGAGAAATCCAAGTTGCAAAAGACATAGCAATATCACTATGGGCATACGTACCACCATAACGTCCCGACTTTGAAACAATACCAATAGCGTCCGTTGCTTCTATCCACTTCTTTGGTGACATTGTAAATGCATTTGCCCCTGCCTGTTTTCTAAACCCCTCGAATTCGAGGGGTTTAAAATCTGGATTATGAAGTCTTTCCCATAATCCCAAAAATTCTATAACATCCCGATTTCTCATCCAGTTTTGAATAACCGCCGTTGGATCATCGCTCTTATATCGGGCAATATCCGTCAATGAAATAAATTCATTTTCAAAATCCTGTGTATAAATACCAATATCTATCCCATTCGCATGAATTGTATCCTTAATTATTTTTCCCATTGCTCCTCCTGTAATATTATCACAAACTTTCTCAAGCATTGTAACTGTCACTTATCTTAGATACATTCCGCCGAATAGTCATTTGTTTTCATCTTCCCACATTTCCCGATACGCTTCAATATAAAATTTGATGCACCTCGGATATACATATAAATATTTTCTACACACTTTCTTATACAACCCCAATATTTTTTCGTCACATGCAAAGTCCAGCAGATAATCAAGCAAATGTGATAATTCAGCCTCTGACACGGTTCTGCTACACACATCTTCAACCAATGGCAAATAAACCTCATAGGCTTTTTGATGTATCCCAACTATATGCTCTGCACTCTGATAAATCCTTTCATCCATCAAATTACCTCAAAATATCTAAGTGCATCCGTTATCGCTTCTATCTTCTCTTTCGGTGAACGCTTCCTCGGATGTTTTAATTCTTCTACCGCATTAGGAGCACCATACATTGTTAATCCCAAAGACCTTTTCACCTCTGCAATATACGCAGTATGTACTTTAAATCCATATTTCTTCTTAACATACTCCTGTATCATTTTATATGTAATTTTCGGTTTCGGCTGATACTTCTTTGCCCGCTCTGCTATTGTATCTAAGGGTACTTTTCCCTCGCCTTCTCCAAATTCCACTTTTACATTAATAACACTATCTGGTGATTTGTGGGACAAACATACAATAGTCTCCACATGTTTATCATCTTCCAAACAAAAATCCATATCTTCCTCAATAATTGGAAGCCTGAATTTAATAGACTTCAACCACTGTCCATTGGGCTGTCTATCCTCATAAATCTGTATCTCAGAAATTAACGTCTCCATAAACTGCCGCCGTTCTATCTCATTCATCACAGCATACAGTTTTTCAAAATAAATCAACACTTTATAGATATTATCTCCCGTCAGCTTCTCAGCTTCAATTGCCTGCTTCTTTGCCCTCGTTTCAATAAGTTGTGTTTCCACATTTTCTATCTTATCATACATTCGATAAAGGCGGTCATCAAGGTCTGCTTTTCGTTTGATATAATGTCTGTCATCCGGATCAAGGGAATCAATTTCCTCCGCCAGTTTTAGCTTGACTACATAATATTGCCGCAACTGCTTTTCAAAATCTGCAAGTTCTCCGTCTATTGTGACAGTATCCACTTTGCAGTTGATCTTTTCCTGCATCATTGCCGCAAACTTAGGATTGCCAACTAACTTTACAATGACTTCCGCCACCGCATCGTCCAATAGTTCCTCCCGTATCTGCTTCTTATAATCGCACTTATGCCCGCGTGTCATGGTACGATGCTTACAGCCGTAGTAATAAAAATCCTTATATTTTGTCCCATCCTTTTTTCGCTTAATGCTCTTATTTCCATACATGCCCGCTCCGCAGACCGGACATTTGACAATTCCCGAAAGAAGATGCGTTTTCGTGTCTTTACCTCTATTTACATGTTCGTATTTTTTCGCCTGTGCAAGCAGCTTTACCTGTGCCGCCTGCCAAACATCTTCCTCAATAATCGCATCATGCTGTCCATCCACCAGAATATAGTTATCCTGCTCCACAAGATGATACTCGTTTCGTGTTCCATGAATTTTTTCTGTCTTTCTGCGTCCATAGGCAATCTTACCGCAGTATACCGGATTTTTCAGGATAAGACGAACCAAGTGCGCATCAAAAAGAGGATTTTTCCCGTTCTGTCTCTGTATTTTACGAATACCGTGGTTTTCAAGATATTTTGCCACACCGTTAGCACCAATATCCGTATGCACATACTGTTCAAAGATTGTGCGGATAGCTTTTGCTTCTTCTTCGTTAATCTGAAGTTTACCATCTATCAGTTGATAACCATATGGCGCAAATCCGCCGTTCCATTTTCCCTCACGGGCTTTCTGAATACGCCCCTCCATTGTCTGCACACGGATATTCTCCCGTTCAATCTCTGCAACTGCTGACAGTACGGAAATCATCAGTTTCCCTGCATCCTTGGAAGAATCAATACCATCCTCCACGCAAATCAAATTTACCCCGAAATCCTGCATAACCTGTAATGTAGAAAGTACGTCCGCCGCATTTCTGCCAAATCTGGATAACTTAAAAACAAGAACAAATGAAATGCCGTCTTTCCCTGACTCGATATCCTCCATCATGCGGTTAAATTCTATCCGCCCCTCAATGGACTTTCCAGATTTTCCTGCATCCTCATATGTACCGACAATTTCATAATCATTATAGTCGGCATACGCTTTCATTCTGGCTTTCTGCGCATCCAAGGAGTAACCGTCTGTCTGCATGGCTGTAGATACTCTTGTATATGTGTAAACCTTTATTTTCTCGCTGTGCATATCATCTCTCCATTTGTGCAACGCCCGTTGCACTTTTACATTTTGATAACCATATTCTTTTCGTAATCTGTAAATTCTCATTCTTTATCTGACTTTTTACCCAATATTTTTATTGAGTTTAAATAGTCTTGTTCCACATCACTTAAAGTACGCTCTTTATATTTCTTATATTCCCCAGTTGCTTTTTCCACCGCCTGCTTATGCGTCACACTTCCATTTCCTGACAATAACTGTTCGCCGCTCATTGTCAAAATCCGGTCTAAGTGCTTCGCCCAATCTTTCATGGTCATAGTCTGTTCCCGTTCTGCCTGACGCTCTGCAAAATCCAAATATCCCGACACAAGCTGCCCCATTGCACGAAGTTCTTTTTCATTCAGATAGTTTTTGGCAATGACAGCTTCTCGCAAAGTCGGCTGATTTCCTGCAAATGTGGTAATCCCCATAAATTCCTTTTCCGCATCCGCTCTTGTATAAATAACTTCCGCCGCCGTCTGCCCATGAATAGCATAATGAATTTTGTTCTGAACCTTCTGAAAAAACTGAATGGATATTTCCGCTTTCGGATCATAGTCAATGCTGGTAGCATAAATCTCCAGTACCTGCCTGTAAAATACCTTTTCGGAGGCACGAATGTCCCTAATCCGTTCAAGCAGTTCCTTAAAATATCCACCGCCACCTAAATCTTTCAGACGTTCATCGTCCAGTGCAAAGCCTTTACGCATATACTCTTTCAAGATTCCGGTTGCCCATATTCTGAACTGTGTGCCGCGTTTTGATTTCACGCGGTAGCCGACAGAGATGATTACATCGAGATTATAATAACAAATGCTGCGTTCTACCTGCCTGTTTCCTTCATTTTGAACTGTTGCAAAATATGCAACAGTTGCTTCCTGCACAAGTTCTTCTTCTGAATAAATATTTTTAATATGCCTTGAAATTGTTGATTTATCTCTCTGAAATAGTTCTGCCATTTGGTCAATAGACAGCCACACAGTATCCCCATCAAAAGTTGTTTCAATCTTAGACAAACCATCCTCTGTTGTATAGATTATAATATTTGATTTTCCCATTTCATCTCTGTAATCCATAGTCACCTCATCTCCTTGTACTTTCACTCAAATATAAGCAAGTATGTTTTTCCAAATTTGGTTTGGACATACTTATCATGTTTATTATACATTATACACTTGCTATTAGCAAGAAACATCTTGCCAGTCTTTTGTTGCCTTATTTTTTTCTTCCACATGATTATCTACTGTTATATCAGGTAAATTTTCTATATCCAAATCTGACGCATATTTTTCAATCAAATTTGCAAGCATATCTGCCAATCCGCTCCATTCATCAGTCATAAATATCCCTCCCATATGAACGCAAAAAAAGACAGCTATAAACTGTTACGTTCATAACTGCCCTTACGCTGTTTTCATTCTAAAAATTACAAATTTCCCGTCAATTTTTCCTTTACTTTAATCCATAAACCTACATACAAGTGACAGGTCATTACGCTGCCCACATCGGAATCACACCGTCATTATATGACTGAATTTAAATCAAAAATTCAGAAGTATCATTATCACAGATATGCTTCATCGCCCCGCACAACTGCTGTGCATTTTGTCAGGTTTTTATCGCTCAATGCCTTCGCTTCAGAGGTTTGTTTTCCATTTCTTCACATTTGCCTGAAAATAGATTAAAGCGAGCATATCATGGCGCACCTACATTGTGGCTAGACATATCCTCACGTCCTGTACGCATATTGCAATATCCAGTTTTCCAACAGGCTTTTATTTCATATGCCTTAAAGACTATTCTACATAGTAAATATGCAAAATTCCTTCCTATTTACAAAAACTTTTTCAAAATTTTTCTGTCAAAATGGGCGGCAACACTGGTATCGTTTTTGGACAGACTAACCCTACAACTTAAAATCCATTTGTTCATCTCACCGAAACAGCAAGCACTCCCTGTGTCATGACACAGAGCATAATAGCAAGCACTGCCTGCGTATATACGCAGAATAAAACAGCAAGCACTGCCTATGGACATCCACAGACAGTTTTTTATAAAATTCCCATGAGGAAATTCTATAAAATTGCTAACAGAGGAAAAATCCCCTGCCCCCTTAATTATAATAAAATTGCAAAAGCGGCAATAAAAAGATGTATCAAATGTAAGCGAATAGTTTTAGGGTGTACCCTATAAATGAAATCTGACACCCTGCGTTAGGATGCCAGACATGCG
>NZ_RAZG01000083.1 GCF_003612565.1 Roseburia sp. 1XD42-69
TGGCAACTTATAGGATACCATAAAACCATATGGAAGGGTTATTTTTTTATTGATAACTTACAACTCACAAGTATACTTTATATATCTGAAATTCTATCATTCCCCCACAAGTGGAGGAAAATCAGTGTATCCTATTTTGAAAAGATCACTATTTAAACCAATCATACCAAAATTACGAGTGGTTATATCACAACTACACGGATTTGAATAATCGCCAGTAAAGGTGAAAACCTAAAATTTCATAATTACATAAATATCAGGGTGTCCATTTCTGGATGCTCTTTTTAGCGTTCGTATCTAAACGAATGCTATCTATTATCATATCGAAAGGAAGTATCAGAACTAAAATGAGTTACAAAAAGAAAGCAGAACAGAGAAAAGAATTTAGAGAGTATTTATCCATAGCAGACAAAAGGGTATTAGATATAAAGAAATCCGGTATAGAATTAATTGCCAATGATGAAATATTTGTATTAGTGAATGGTACAAACAATTACTGGATCAGTAACCATGGGAGATTAGTAAATAATCTGCATGGAAATTTCCGTATGCATAAAACAGGATATGCACATTATACGCTCAGCGGAATAGAAAAGAAGATTGAAACCTATACAGATAAATTAGTGGCAGAGCATTTCCTTGAAAATCCAAATAATTATAAGAAAATATGGCACATAGACAGAGATAAGAATAATTGCTATTACAGGAATCTTATCTGGGTGAATAATGAAGAATATATGGATTTAGAGCGTGGGATTGTGTATGTAGAAGAATTAGGAAGACAACAAGTATATGTACCATATATCACACTGAAATCCAATACGGCATATTCAATCTGGAACGGCATTTATATCAGATGTTACAAAAGAGATGATGTATATGATGGTTCATTCATGTGTGATTTATGGAGATATGATAAAGATTCTTTTGCTGAATGGTGGAGTGCAGAATATTATGAGTGTGACGGTGAATCCATGGCTGCAGATAAGGATCTGCTGTTTCCAGGCAATAAAGAATATGCGCCTGATAAGTGCTGCATTCTGCCGCAGACATTGAACACTATGCTGTCAAACTGCAAGAAACATAGGTCAAAGTCCCAAAATGCAAGGAATGACCTGCCGCTCGGCGTAAGGTATGACAGCAGAATGAAGATGTATTATGGAGAGATAAGACCATACGGGCATGATGAAGTGATCCGGTTGTCTTATTGGGATACGCCGGAGGAAGCATTTGAGGAATATAAAAGGCATAAACAGGCTGACATACTGATTATGGCTGATAAATATAAGAATAAGGTGCCAAAGAAAGTATATGATGCGCTGGTAAGGTATGAAGTGAAACCATATGTGGAATGGTAACAGTAATAATAAACATATTGAGTACACAATCAAATATATTCCTTTACTTGAATATTTTCTTAAAAACGAATATAATATAAACAAATTTCATATGAGGGAGAGAAAATATATGGCTTTTATTAAATGTCCGCTATGTGGAGAAGAGTTAAATGGAGAAAGAATATGTAAGAATTGCGGGAAAAATATTGGTAAATTAGAAGATGTAGTTTGCAAAAATTGTAATGGAATTTTAGAAAAATGTCCAAAATGTGGTAATCAAATTACTGCATCTACTGATATATGCAGTGAATGTGGTTATAATATTGGTAGTATAAGGAATAGGATGTGTAAATGCTGTGATAAAAATATAGATAATGTATTACAGATAGATACAGTGAAACAGACTATAGATAGTGACGGTAAAAATAAACGTCTTAAAGGAAAACATAAGTTGTTGCTTTTCATTCCCTGTGTAATATTAATAGTTGTATTTTTAGTAGTTTATACTCAGGTACATATATATGCAGATGCAACATGCATTGAGCCAAAAACTTGCAAGATATGTAGAAAAACGGAAGGTAATGCGTTGAATCACCAATGGTTACGTGAATGTGAAAAAGTTGAAACCTGCAAAAGATGTGGTATGGAACAAGGGGAACCAATAGAGCACAATTGGAAAGAAGCAACCTGTACAGAAGCGAAAACTTGTTCAAGATGTAAAAAGACCGATGGAGAACCGTTAGGGCATAATGGAAGATGGAGTATGGCAACGAAGGCCACGCTCACAGATGTTAGCTATACATATGAAATATGTGAGAGATGTAATGAAATATTGAACTCAAATAAGTTTGAAAAGAAAAAACCGAAAGTTGAGGGAGATCATTTTAATTTTGGTGCAGTGGAGTTTATAAAATATTTTGATGAGTATTTAAACAATGTAGATCTAAATGTAGATGCGGAAGTGGATGCAATAGGCACACTAATAGCAGATAATCCAAATGGTGGAGTTGCATTTTCGACACCAGTAATGATTGATTTAGATAAAAAAATGGACATAATGATTTCTCAAAATAAAGAAGAATATGTTGAAAGTATGTATATTAGAGGAAGTAATAATGACAAGAGTAGTATATTGGCAATTTATGCTGTTATTGGAGCTTCACTTACAGATTCTTCTCCACAAAAATTTTTAGTGGAACTTTTTGATGATGCTCAAAAGAACGGAGTACTTTTTTATGGAAGAGATGGAATTCGATTTACGGAGGTGCCAGATGATAATTCTTATGTATTGGCTATAACACCTATAAATTAGTTAAGATTTGATGTGAGGGATTCGCTGATTATGGCGTTTCCCTACTTTTTTACTATTTTTGCATGAGGTATAGGGTATAATGGCATTTTATATATAGAAACGGAAACATACCCTTATCCTTGTATCTGTGTGGATGCTCATTCTTGCTTTATAATCAATGGTGTATCTTTAAATTTCAGATGGAATAATCATATGGGATAAGTTGCAAAGAGCAATCATAATTATGTCTGTAAATTAAACGTGTATTTTGGAATATTCGTGTTATTAAAGGTGCATTTTCTATATGGGTATACCCTGTATATTGGAATTTATATTCTGGATTTGTAAAGTACCCCCTCCCCTTATATGGTGTCCTGGGTGAGGATGCCTATATTTGCATTCTAATCAATGGTGTATATTAGATTTTTGGACAGAATAGCAATAGGTTATAAAAAGGTAGGTAATTATATTGATGCTGAAATCCTAAGATGTGCATTTGATTATGGTATAAACTAAGATGGCATATTTTATATAGGGTATACCCTGTATATGGCTTTTCTGATTTTCGAACGGAAACATACCCCCCTACCCTCTGTGGATAGTTCGTTCGATATCAAATTTAGGGCGTATTGTGTGAGAGCAATAGATAGGGGCTTTATCACATTAAAGTTTCCGAAAAAGTATGTAAACCTACCCTAGTACACCTTTACGCCTGCTGCATCTTATGCCATATAAACACACAAAACACCACACACCACAACGCATTATAAGCCGATTCTAGCCACTTTCCATCCATTACCCTATAAATTATCACCTACGAACAAAAAAGCCGTATTTGCCCTATATAATCGCTAATGCAGATACAATTTTAACCAAAAGAAAAGACTATGAGCATCAAAACCCATAGTCTTTTATAAACAATATCAATATTCCATCCAATAACCAGAACCATCCACAAAATATAACTGCAATCCTTTGTCCAATACTTCAAAATATACAACTTCCCTCATATCCACATAGTTTTCTTTAAATTCGCTTGAATACATATCTATGTAACCGTTTGGCACAACTTCCACAACCTTTTCAACCTCTTTTTCTATAGTGATTGTCTCAGTCTGAGTAGTTCCTAACCAGTAGGACAGTATCATCATGATTCCCAAAATTGTGATAGTTGCGATAGCTTTGATTGATTTTATCATAGTCTTTTGATCTCCTTTGTTTAATATTTAATTTGCATTGTCTCAAAATGTTCTTTATCTATTTCTTTTAAAATCCCTTGCTTTACGCAATATGCCAGACATTCAAAGTCAAGCATCATTGTATCTTGCATTAAATTTGTGTTTTTCCATATCCATTGGTAAGCTTCTTTAATTGTCATCATATCTTTTATACCTTCCTTTCTTATATTCCAGGGTGTAGCCGTTTGCATTGGTTACACCCATTTTTTTACGCTTCACCAAGTATATAATCAACTGCCTTTTCCGCTTTGCTTGATGCCGATACAATGAATTTTACATCATTCTTTAATACAGATAACCAGTTCTGAATATATGCGTTGCTATTACGAAAGCTCTTATTTGTTTCGATACCAAGTATATTCATAAGGCTTACACTGCCAATCTCTGCAACTAATTCTTCTTTGCTGTATTCATTACTGCCAAAGGCTACAAGTCTGCCTTTTCTATCCTCAGCACGGTTGCAACGGCTTTTTTTCATTGTGCTGTGTACAGATTCATGAAATGCAGTGCTGTAATAATCATTGGCATTCTTGAATTGTTCCAATAATGGCAGGTGAATCAAATCAAGTGTTGGTGAATAATAAGCCTTATTGCTTGCGGTGTGTTCTACCGTTATGCTTTCTTTTGTCCAGTAGTTATGTAATACATTGTCAGCTTTTTCTATTGGTTCTATGTCGTTTAAAGCATCCTTTGATAATGGCTCTACACCTTCCACCTGTGAAATATGAAACACATTGAAATATCTCAGTAATGGTATCTGCTTAACTTTCTTTGTGCCGTCTTCCTTAACTTCCTCAATAGGCTGAATCTTCCAAAATACAACTATTTCTGATTTCTCACCTTTGCATACATGACCGCCTAATTCTTGCCATTGCTTGTAGGTTGCATATTCTCCATCAAACTTCAAAAGCATTTGGTTTAATAATGAATAGCTTTTCTTGCTTACACGGTTGTATGCTCCGCTTTTAATTCCTGTCCAGGGCTTTTCCCAAGGGATAACGCCTTGTTCTAACTGCTCAATAATTCTTTCTGTTACCATTTCATATACTGATTTGCCCATATCCCACAACCTCCTAAATTTTATTTTGCCCTCACAGCTTCTTGTTACTTTTCACACTGCCGACTAATTGATTCAACTGCCAGCGTGTTACTGATTCACTTAGACAGCCGCTATTGTGGCTTATTTGCTTATAACGATTGTTGCAGTATTGTCATTTGCTTTAAGTACTTTTACGTTTGGGTAGATTACTTTTAATATTTTGTACTGATAGAATGTAACATTTTTCTTAATCATTGTTTTTTCCTCCTAAATAAAAAAGTGTAAAGCCCTTGATAATTCAATAGACTTTACACTCAATTATTTGGTGTGATATATTTTATAATGTTTTTATGTAAGTATTATTTGGGTAATGCTTCAAGCCATGTTCTATTTTCAGTACTCTTTCCCCATGCATCTAAAGCAAGTTCGTAAGTATCTGAAACTTTATGATTTACTTCCCTTAATTCTTTTCTGATTGCAACTTGCCCAGTTCTTAAGCCTGATACCTCTGATTCAAGTTTTTCTAACCTACTATTTATAGGCTCTAACTTGTTATCCATCAATGCTGCAATCGCCTGTAAATCTTCGTTTGTTAATGACATATTATATCACGCTCCTTTTATGACTGCCCTATCTGTTAAATAGAAGTATATCACATCCAGAGTATAAAGTCTATTGAATTGTCAAGGTACTTTTGTTTGTTGTTTGGGTTGTTTTGTTTTATTTGATATGGTTATTATACACCTATATTGTGTGTATGTATATTGATATTTTACACAAAAAATACACCTGTTTTCAGTGCATAATGTACATACAAAACAGGTGTATAAAATATGTATAATTAGGAATTACTATTTTTCTATTTCTTCTATATATTCTAATATATCTCCAGGTTGACAATGCAGGAGCCTACAAATAGTATTTAATGTTTCTTTACTTGCTAATTCTCCATTCCTTATTTTTTGTATTTGGGATTCCCCTATTATTTTATCTTTTCGTAGTCTATAAGTGGTATAACCGTTTTCTTTTAATTTTTCCAATATATCTATTTTGTATTTAAGCATAAAAACCTCCTTTTCCAGTTAATTCATAATAGCACATTTGTACACTTAAATCAAGTGCTTTATTGTATCATAATTATACACACGAAACAAGTGCATAAATGCACAAAACATACACCTTTTATTTGTGTATATTTCCAATAGACATACACGTGATTTAAGTGTACAATATCATTACAAGGTCAAACAAAACACCACAAACAACCACAACGAAAGGCAGGTAAACAATATGGCAGTAAAATCATTAAAATCATATAAAGGATTTGACATTGAAAAATCCTATGATGAGAAACCAGATGGCACGATTAAAAAAGATACTATAATTTATACGGCTTATCCAGTAGACAGCTACGGTGTATTTGACGCAGCAAAAACGCTTCCAGAACTGAAAAAAAAGATTGATAGCCACTTGAAATAAATCCCCTGATGAGCAACGGTGAGAGCCGGCGAAACTACCCAAACAAGGGTAGTCGGGATAGTAGTAATACAGTCCCCCAAATAGCAACCGGGCTGACAATACCCATAAATCTATATCACGTACCTGTGAGTGAGCGACAGGGCAATACCAATAGTCAGGCAAGTGGTATAGGGGTTGTAAAACAAAATAAGAAATGCAAGGGCAAAACCCTGACAAGTAAACCCCTGCAAAATCTTAAACAACCACACACGGCGGTCACATAACCAATATACCATAAGCCGCCAGAAAAAGAAAGGACGGATTTAATATGTGTATGTCAATGGAAGCAGTAAAAGAAATGAATGAGACAATGGAGCAGATTCAGGAGTGGAAGAGAATCAAGGAAGAAGCCGAAGCGAATATCACGGCTTTGAACATGAAAGCAATTAAATTCCTTACAGAAAATGAAGACGAGTGCAAGACCACGAACCAGAAGGGCAAAGAGATCTTGCAGTATATCGGCAATATCTGTAAAGCAACACTTTCCGAAATGGAGAGGGAAACCGTTGACAAAGCAGAAGTCAAGAAACTGCTGAGTGCGAAAGATTACCAGAAAGTAAGTAAAGTAAGTGTGTATCCGGTTTTACGGGTCAGCTAAAAAACATATGGCTTTGGGGGATTCCCCCAGAGTCAATATTCAGGAGGTGAACATAGATGCAGACACAAACAATCGAATTTGCAGTCGAAACAAAAAAAGGTACAGTACAGAAGGTAGGCAAGCCAGTATTAGCACAGCCGAAAACCAATTTTAAGGGCGGATCTGTCAAGTAGTACAAAGACAAGCCAAAGCAAATCAACAAATAGGTTTTACTGGACAAAGGGCGGATGGTTCTAAAATATATGGTTCAATTCCATATGCGCCCTATTTAATGAATCATTAAAAATCCAAAAAGAAAGGGGCTTAAACGGCTATGGATAAGGGAAAATTAGCGGCATTACAGCCATACATCAATGCATATTATGCCGACAACGCCAGGAAACTTCACAAGGTAGTTGATAAGATATTATTCAAATTTGGCGGTTTATCGAATAAGGATATGGACGATTTTTATTCTTTAGCTAATGAAGTTTTTGTACAAGCTATGAGAAGATATGATCATACACAATCATTTGATGGTTTCCTATATTCCTGTCTCTCAAACAAGATTATGACCGAGATCACCAGGAGAAACCGGGAAAAGCGCAGAGCTGACAGGTTATCTATTTCCTTGGATTCCGTGAATCAGGAGGAAGAAGAGTGCAGCCTGTTAGATTTTATAGCATCCGATTTCGATACCTTTGAGGAAGCGGCAAAGACACAGGAAAACGGCCAGTATCAGGATAAAGTACAGTTGTACATTTCAAAATTATCCAATCTACAGGTAACTATCTTAAATCTTTTAATTGACGGCTATAAGCCGAATGAGGTGCGGGGATTATTGGAAATATCCCAAAGGGAATATGCGGACAATATGCAGACAATGAGAAGCTATGAAAATATAAAAATTTTATTCTAGGGGGAAATTAAAATGAAAATCAGGAAGCAGACATTCAGTCTTGACCAGTATTTAAAACTCATGCAGTCAGAAACAATCCGAAGCGACCAGGAGTGCCAGAGGTTATCAGGGCAATGGAATGCGAACATGGTCAACGAACTTCTTTATACAGTTTTAACAGATGGTTATATCCCGCCTATTATTTTAGGTGAGGAAACAGTAAACGGTATTACAAAACAGTGGATTATTGATGGATTGCAGAGAAGTTCAAGCCTTTCCTTATTCCGCTATGCCAATACCAGAATCACAAAGAATATTGATGAATACATGGTTACATACCAGCGGAAATCCTTAGACGAAAATGGAAACCCAAAACGGGATGGAAATTGTGAGATCATTTGGGAAATAGCCGAATTTGACATAAGAAATAAGACATATTCGCAACTGCCGGATGAGTTAAAGGAAAAATTTGACAGCTATCAAATTGAATGCGCTATCCACCAGGATTGTGAGGCAACGGAAATTTCTAAGCTTGTCAGGAAATACAACAACCACAAAGCCATGAACCAGGCACAAAAGGCATTTACCTACGTGGACGCTTTTGCAAGGGAAATCAGGGATATCACGGAAAATAGATTCTTTTTGGATGTGTATACATGCAGTCGAAATGACAGGAAAAACGGAACACTTGAAAGAGTAGCAGGGGATATGGTTCTGCTCTGTAATTATCCTGACCAGTACCGAAAAGACACCAAACAGGGATTCAAGTGGTTAAATGAAAATGGGACTATCAGTGATTTTGTAAGCCTTAATAAGCTGCTTGTAAGATTGACGGATGCAGTCAATTACACAGCAGAAACCAGGGAATTGTTTACAAGCAAACATGCGCATATCTTTGTTGCTGCATTTCAGGCATTCACGGAATCAGGATGTAAAGATTCTGATTTTGGAAAATTTCTAGAATGGTTCGTAAACGGTGGAAATAAAACGGTAATTGATGGAAAATCATGGAACGAATTGGGAATAGACCGCTCAACAAGGGATGCAGGCGTTGTGCGTGGAAAAATTGATTACCTTGTGGAACTTATGGGGCAGTATTTCACGGAACTTCAAAAGGCGGCATAGCGAAAAATTTGGGGTGTCCTGAAAATGGACATCCCAGAATGAAAGGAGAGCGAAGGGAATGTATACGATATCAAATATTGTTGAGGATATAAGCCGTGGGTGTACGGCAAATAACATGGTTGAGGATAGATTTTCATACCGGATTATCTTTTTCGTAAATAAAGGAGATACAGGCTCTAAGCATTATGTTAATACTGTATATGCTGATTTGCGGAAAGAATTGGAAAATATTATCAGGAATCATCTTTCATTGAACAGCAATGTTGTAATTGCGCAGACAACAGTTAGAAAGAACGGGGAAATCGTCTGTCTGCAAAGCAGGGCATATTCATTCAGTTTAGAGGAATATTTTAAGCAGATAAGCGGAATAAGCAAAGGCAGAAACAGAAATATAATGCATAACAGATATGCGCTGGGATAATCATTCATCAAACAGAAAGGATGGGGAAATTATGTACTTTGATTTTAAGATAATTGAATGTGCAGATGGAATAGAAATCATAGACAGGCGGCAGAAAACCTATTACAGCCAAATAACGCCCTGTGAGATGGTGGAATATATGGAAATGGATGTACAGCTTGCTATTATAGACAGGATGAAGCGCAGGGAAAGGGCAACAATAGAACACAAGCGGAAATTAGCAAGGAATCCATTGTGGAGACTGGCTTGTATATGTGGATTGGTTTAGTTGGGAAGAGTGAAAGATAATAACGGATTGTGTGGACTGTCTGAAGTATAGGCAGTTCATAACATTTTGGTGGAAAATATTCTGCCAGACTGTTATTAATGATAAAGTTGTAATATGTCAAAATCTAATGTATACTATGTGTATGCAGAATATTTAAATGGAAAGTTGATCTAAAACCAGAGTTGGCATATGAAACCAGATTTAAGGAGTGATGCTCTATGCGGAAATTAAAGGTATACTTAGATACATCGGTTATCAGCCATTTATTACAGGAGGATGTACCTGAAAAGATGGCGGATACAAGGCAGTTATGGGAAATGTTTAAGGATGGAAAATATGATGTATGCCTTTCGGCAGTAACATTAAGGGAGATATCAGATTGTCCGGAACCTAAACGAACTGAATTAAGGAATTATTTGAAACAGATTCAGTATAATGTGTTTGACATTACAACAGAAGCGTTAGAAGTTGCAAGGCAGATTATTACTGCACGGATACTGACGGAAAAAAGTTTCGATGATTGCCAACATATCGGAGTTGCTGTAGTAAATGATTGTGATTGTATTATATCGTGGAATTTTAAGCATATTGTAAATATAAAGACTATACGTGGTGTAAGGTCAATTACAAATTTGCAAGGCTATAAGCCGATTGAAATTTGGAATCCGTCTGTATTGTTAGAAAGTGAGGAATAGTTTATGGAAAAACCGATTTTAAGCCCGAATTTTACGATTGAAGACATTCATAAATTGAGAGAACATAATTATGAAATGACTAAAGATATGACTGATAAGGAGCGGATGGATTATTATAATAAGGCAGGACGTGCATTTCAGCGTGAGATTGAAGAAGCAAGACTTCAGAAAGCGTAGATATGGAAGCATTGGTTATCAGCCCAGATTTTACCATCGAAGATATTCATAAGATCAGAGAACAGAATTATGAACGGACAAAAAATATGACAGTACCGGAAAAAGTTGCATATTACAATAATTCTGGTAAAGAAGCAGAAAGGGAAATTGAACGGAGAAGGGCATTGAAGCGGAAAGCTGTAGTAAGTATGTAAAAAACTAAATATTTTAAAATCAGTCAAACTTGTTTAGACGGAAAATCAAAATGTTAAAATTATGAAAAGCAT
>NZ_RAZG01000084.1 GCF_003612565.1 Roseburia sp. 1XD42-69
AAAATCGCTACACTGCCCGTATTTTCAAGCATTGTAGCGATTCTATTTTTTCTCAACTGTCAAAAACAGGATTTTATTTAATGTCAATTCTTCAGCTTATCATCCAGTCGAAAAAACAAGCGGCTTTCCTCTATGCCCCTTACATCATCTACCCCTGCAATCTTACATTAGCGGCGCAAACAGCCTTAAAATACAGTCAATCCCTGTCACCACCGTAAATTTATCCTGCCTGTACTTCTCAGTCACTTCCGCACATTTTTTAAAGGTCTCAAGGAAATCCCTTTCCACATCCATAATCGCTTCATACCCATACATGAGCACTCCATTTTCAAAGTGGTGGTAAAGGCTGCGGTAATCCATGTTAATGGTGCCCACTGTGGCCACCCTCCCGTCCGCCACCGTCTGCTTGGCATGGTTAAATCCCGGGGTATACTCATAAATCCGCACCCCATGGCGCACCAGGCTGGCGTAATATGACCTTGTCACCCGGTAGATAACCTTTTTATCCGGTATCCCCGGGGTGATAATCCGCACATCCACCCCCCGCTGGGCCGCCATGGCAAGCTCCCGTATCATCTCGTCACTGATAATCAGATATGGGGTGGAGGCATAAAAATAATGCTTTGCCTGCTTGATTACATTCAGGTATACATTTTCCCCCACAGTCTCCTGCATGGGACTGTCCGCATAGGGGCAGACAAATCCCTGCTCCTCTGCCCTGTAAGTTACATCTTTTAAATAAGGCCCGTAATCCTCCTGATACTTTTCTGTAAGGTTCCATATCTCAAGAAACATTACCGTAAGGCTCTTCACCGCCTCCCCGGTAAGCTTCACCCCAGTGTCTTTCCAATGTCCATAGGGATGGATAATGTTAAAATATTCATCCGCCAAATTGTACCCTCCGGTAAATCCCACTTTCCCGTCAATCACGGTAATTTTCCTGTGGTCTCTGTTATTCATAAAAATCTGCATAGCAGGCATCACAGGGTTAAACACTTTGCACCGGATTCCCAGGGCCTCCATCCGTTTGATAAACTCCGGGGTAATAAAACCAATGCTCCCCACATCATCATAGATAATCCGAACTTCCACCCCGGCAGCGGCCTTCCCTGCCAGGATATCCCTGATTTTCCCGAAAGCCTCCGCCTCCTCAATGGCGTGGTAATCCATAAAAATATACTGTTTAGCCTCTTTTAATGCCAAAAGCTGGGCCTCCAACCCTTCCAACCCATCAGGATAAAATTCCACATCCGTATTGCGGCAGACAGGGTATCCCTCCTGTTTTAAAAGATAGCGGAACTGATTTGCCACATCATAGCCCTGCTCCTCTAATTCCTTCATCACCTGCTCTTTCTGGGTTAAATGCCCCATAAGCTCCCTGTGGATTTCATTAAACTTAAGCCGTACCCTCTTCGTTGCATCTTTATGCCCAAAAAGCCCGTAAATACAGATGCCCAGAACCGGAAAAACCAAAATCAGCATAATCCAGGGCATTTTAAAGGCCGCATTGCTGGGCTTCCCATAAATCCCAAGGGCCAGGAGAAATGCCATCAGGCTGCTAATGAGGGATACCGTTGCCGAATAAGAATTCAGACGGACAAGAAGAAACACAATCCATCCTGTCTGCAGACAGAATGCAAGACCTGCAAATGTAATCCTTCCCACACTGTTTTTAACGTTTCCTTTGCTCTCCGCCCTCATAATTTCCTCCTAAATCACCGTTAAAATTCCAATGGATTTCAAAAACAGTATCACCAAAAGCACTGGAGAAATATAGCGAATCATAAGGATAAACAGTTTCTTTCTTCCAAATTTACAGCCTGTTTTTTCCACCTCGTCAATAATTACGCCGGGTTTTAATACCCATCCAATTAAAATACAAGTTCCGATTGCCACCAGGGGCATAAGGCAGTTGTTGCTGATATAATCCATAATATCCAAAACCTGGGCATGGGCGCCGTTGGGCAGCACAATATCGAAAAACAATCTGTTGTATCCAAGACAGACCAGAATTCCTCCTGCAAGGGCAATTACCGTCTCAATAGAAGCCGCTTTTATCCGGGATACATGGAATTTATCCATAATGCTGGAAACCACTGCCTCCATTACGGAAACTGCACTGGTGATTGCCGCAAACAATACCATGGCAAAAAACAATGCCCCGATGATATTTCCGATTTTGCCCATAGAGGCAAAGACTTTCGGCAGGGAAACAAACATCAGGCTGGGGCCGGATGCCTCCATCCCCTCTCTTCCCATAAAAGTGTACACAGCCGGAATAATCATAACCCCCGCCAGAAAAGCCACAAAGGTATCAAAAATTTCAATCTGGTTAATGGATTTCACAAGATTGGCATCATCTTTCACATAGGAGCCGTAAGCCACCATAATTCCCATAGCCACACTGAGGCTGAAAAACAACTGTCCCATGGCGTCCAATAAAATCGTAAAAAATCCTTTTAACGTAAGCCCTTCAAAGTTGGGAACCACGTACACCTTTAACCCTTCCAGTCCGTTTCTGGCTACCCCCGCATCATCCGTGTAATGAATCGTTACGGAAAAAACAGCAATTCCAATTACCAGAAGAAGCAGAAGGGGCATAATAATTTTGGAGGAGGACTCAATTCCCCTGTTCACCCCCCGGAATATAATAAAGGACACCACAAACAAAAACACTGCCATAAGTACTATGGGCTGCACTTCACCGGAAATATACCCGGTAAAATAGCCGTCCTCAGCGGCTTTTGCCCCCTCACCGGTGAGATAGGCCAGAAAATATTTTACCACCCATCCTCCAATGACACAGTAATAGGGCATGATAATCACAGGGACCAAAGATGCCAGGACTCCTAAAAATCCCCAGTTATCCTTTAATTTCGCATAGGCCGTAAGGGGGCTTTGCTTTGTCTTTCTTCCGATAGACACCTCCGCAGCCAATAGTGTAAATCCAAATGTCAGGGCCAGAATCAGATAAATTACTAAAAATAATCCTCCTCCGTCCTTTGCAGCCAAATATGGAAACCTCCATATATTGCCCAGCCCCACTGCGCTGCCTGCTGCCGCAAGCACAAAGCCCAGGGAGCCTGAAAATGAGTTTCTCTTCTTTTCCATTTCTCCTCGGGAAAATCCCGTCTCCTTTCTATAAACAGCCGGAAATATCCTCATTCCGGCATTTATAAAATATAATACCACAAATACAGTACTCTTTGGAAGAAATATTTTAAGATAACTTAAGCACATCCATCCTTTTTATCTCTTTTGCCGGCCCCAAAACCGAAAGGAAAATGGAAAAAATCATCACGCCTAAAATCACAGAGAGCTCCCACAAGGGAACTTCCCAAGGCTCCCCCCACCGGAAGGTCACAAGGGATAAAAACAGCTTCCTGTTTAGGGGAATCCCAATCCCGCACCCAAAAAGGCTTCCAAACAATGCATAGACAGCTGCCTCCCCAGACACCATCCGCACAAACTGTCCCATGCCCATTCCCACGGCCCGCATGGCCCCATACTCCTTAAGCCGGGAGGAAACGCTCATGGCAATACAGTTTATCATATTAAAAAATCCAATCAGGGCAATCACAGCCAAAAAACCGTAGAGGAAAACCGCCATGGAAAGGCTTGCGCCTTTTGTTTCCCGGTTTCCAATCCGCTTGTCGGAAAAACCTATGGACTCCCCTAAAACCTTCTCCGCTGCCTGCCGGATCTGTTCCACGTCAGAATCCTTTGCATCAGAAAAAAGCTGCAAATCCAGGACTGCATAACCCTCCTCCCCTGTAATCTCCTCAAACATTTGTTCTGAACATATAGCCATTTCCTGTGTGGAGCTGTCATAGGGAATATTTCCAATCACTCCGGAAAGCAAAACCTCCCTATCCTGTCCCTGGATGGAAACCGTAACCTTTTCCCTGTCCAAAAGCACACTGCCCTCCTGGTAAACCAAAAGCATCCCCTCTCCATTTTGCACATCCTCTATCTTTCCTCTTAAAAGGGAATCTTCCCCCCACAAAAACTGCCTGCTGTCATAGGACAGCAGGGTAATCTCCCTCTCCTGCCCATGGGCCTTTACAACGCCCTTTGCAAAACTTCTTCCAAAGGCACATTTTACCCCTTCCGCATCCGCTAATTCTTCTGCCAGCCCTTTGGAAATGGCGTTTGAGACATCCTTAGTATAAAAATAAATATCCGGCGCCGAAGGACGCAGAGGGGTTATGGCCCGGTGCATAAAATCAATGGCTGTGCTAAAAGCCAGAAACAAAATAATGCTGAAGGCAAAAGAGCCGGACACCAGAAACAGGTTTTTCCTGCTGCCCCAGGCGTGATGGATTCCCAGGGCTGTATCAATTTTAAAAAAACGTGTATCTGCCGCTTTTTTCATCCCCCGGTCCCTGTCTGCATTCCCGGAAACCGCTGTCAGTGGAGACACCTTAGCCGCCCGCTTTGCCGGAGACTTTGCCGCCAAAAGCACCGTGAGAAGTCCCACAACAATTCCTGCCGCAATCCCCAGAAAACTCACCCCAAACACAGGAAGTTCCGAAAAAAGCCCCGGGCTTAAATACCGAAGCATCCCGCAGAGAACCCACACCAGAGACGATCCCAGCAAAATCCCGGCGAAAATCCCTGTTTTGCACCAGCCTAAGGCTTCTTTTCGCACAAAGCGTCTGACCTGCTTTCCTGTGGCCCCCAGACACCGCAGCATCCCGAAAAATTCCGTCCGCTTCGCCACACTGCTGTTCATGCTGGCGGTAATCATCAACACCCCTGCCGCCGACACTAAAACTGCCAGGACTGCCGCCACAAAATAAAACTGCATCATATAGGAATCCCTGCTTTGAAACATCAGGGCAAGGACTTTCACATTCTCCTGCACCTGGCTGTCTTCCAAGCCAAACTGTTCCTTAATCTCCCGGATTGCCCGGCTGATATTGCAAAAAGGACGGAATTTTACAAAATACAACACTTCCCCGGCGGCATCCGTCTCTTCCGTATAGAGCTTTTCAAACTCCTCCGCACAGAGAAACATCCCAAAAGCGTCATGCTCCGCCATAAGGGCCGTATTACTTGTAAACCCCGAAATGCGGTAGGTTCTCTCCTCCCCCTGGGGTGTTTTTAAAGAAATCCTATCCCCCACCTGCACATGAAGCCGCCGTTTTGCAATCTCATTTATAACTGCCTCCTCTGCAGTCTTGGGGAAGTCCCCTTCCGTTATATCTGCTGCGGGAAACATGGAAAGCAATTCTTTCTCAAATCCCAGGACGCAGGTTTCTGTCCCGTCTATTGTATATCCGTCCTCCAAATGATAATTCACTGACCCGTAAGACGCCATGGCATCCACTTCCGGGCGCATTTCCAAAAATGCCGCCTCTCTCTTGTCCATCTGAAAAGCGGCATGGTAACTCCCGTCAGTTTTCTCCGCCTGGATAAGCTGGGCCCGCATTTCCATTTCCGCCATGCCAAAAATAACCGTCACCAAAAACACGGATAACACAATGCAGAGCCGTATCATCCTGTCCTGCTTTTTGTTATGTTTTGCAGAAAATTTCACTAAATCCAGATAGTTTTTCATGCCTGCCCACCTCCCAGCTCCTCCAGTTTTCCGTCCGCCACGCGAAATACCCTGTCTGCCGAAGTGGTAAGGTTCATATTATGGGTAATCATCAAAACCGTCTGTTTAAAATGCCTGGATGCCCTAAGGAGCAAATCCATCACATCCTGGCTGCTTTTGGAATCAAGATTCCCCGTAGGCTCATCGGCTAAAACCAGCGCAGGCCTTGTTATCAAAGCCCTGCCAATGGCCGCCCGCTGCTGCTGCCCCCCGGAGAGCTGCCCCGGAAAATGGTAACGCCTGTTTTCAAGCCCCAGCACTTCAAGCATCTCCTCAACCTGCTCCATATCCGGATTTTTATAATCCAAAAGCAGGGGAAAAATAATGTTCTGCTCCACATTAAGCTCCTGAACCAGATGGAAGGACTGAAAAATAAAGCCCACATTCCTCCTTCTGAAAATTGTCCGCTCACTTTCCGTCATCTGAAAAAGGTCTTTGCCATTTAAAAACACTTTCCCATTGTCCGCCGTATCCAGCCCTCCAATACAGTGGAGAAGGGTGCTTTTCCCGGAACCGGAGACTCCTACCACCGCCCCGAATTCCCCTCTTGACATGGAAAAGGACACATGCTTTACCGCCTCCACTTTCGCCTCTCCTGTGCCATAGGTTTTACACAAATCTTCTACTTTTAAAATTTCCAACACTTTTGCCTGCCTTTCGTTTTATTTTTCTGCCAGCTTACTTTCCTGACAAATCAAATCTTAACACAAAGACCTTACGGCAAGGTGAATTCCACCTTACAGTTTTGTAAGGGAAATCACGAACACGGTGCCCTGTCCGGGGACACTCTCCACAGACAAAATTCCTCCCTGCCCCTCCACAATCCCTTTTGCCAGGGAAAGGCCAAGCCCGGCCCCCAGGGTATCGCTGGACTTTTTGCTGCGGTAAAAACGCTTAAAAATATGGTGGATATCCTCTGGAAGAATCCCACAGCCCGTATCTTTCACAAAAAGCCGAAGCATTATGGGGGAAGACTGCCAGAGAATCTGAATCACATCCCCTCTTTTTGTGTGGTCCAGGGCATTTTTCACCAGGTTTCCCACCGCCTCTTTCGTCCACTCCATATCACAGAAAACCGTCTCTTCCTGATTCCCTTCCACTAAAATCTCCTTCCCTTCCCGTTTTCCCCGCTCCAGTAATTCCCCCACCCCCTGTGCCACCAATTCCGACACATAGCACACATGCTTTTCAAATAAGATTGTCCCGGCATCCAGACGAGCCATTTTAAGCAGAGATAAAATCAACTGTTCCATCCGCTCCAACGAAAGGAGGGATTTTTCTGAAAAATGCTTCACGGTCTCTTCCTCCCCCGGTTCCTCCGCTAATATTTCCATGTACATCTCCAAAGCAGCCAGAGGGGTTTTCAACTGATGGGAAATATCCGATATCATGTCCTTTAAAAACTCTTTCGCCCTGTGCTCTGTGTCACACTCCGCCTTAAGGGACAGTGCAAGCTGTTCCACCTGCTCAAACAACTGATACAGCGCCCCCGTTTTTCCCCCGGGGAGATGCATTCCAAACTGCCGCCCGGCATATCCTTTCACAACTATTTCGGCATCCTTATATATTTTTTCCCTGCCCCGTAAAAAAACGCCTGTTCCGTACAAAATCCCTGCGGAAAAGAAAGATACCCCGAAAAAAAGAAGAAAAAAGCCAGACATCAGATTCTCCCTGAAAAAAAGAAAAACTCCCCCCTGGGCATCGCCCCCCTGCCCGATTTTTTTCACAAGGTCCCGCCCCGGAAGGGTAACATCTGTGTGATTCCATGCCCGGGCCAAAACTTCTGGTGATACCCCCTGCTCCAAAAGATATGAAGTTGCTGTCATCTCCTTTTCTGATAAAATCTTTTGGAATGATTTCACCCCGGCAAAACTTAATGCCCCCAGAAAACAGCTCAGAGCCAGACAGGCACACAGTAGAAACACAAAATACTCCCGCTGCTTTTTTTCCTGCAAAAAATCCATATCCTCACTCCTCCCACTGATATCCCACTCCCCGCACTGTCACAAGGCGTTTGGGACAGGAAGGATTCTCCTCCAGTTTTTCCCGAAGACGCCGCACATACACGGAAAGCGTATTGTCGTCCACATAACTTCCTGCCCCGTCCCACAATTTATCCAAAATCATTGTCCGGGTTAAAATCCGCCCCCTGTTTTCCAAAAACAGGCATAAAAGCCTGTACTCTGCACCGGTAAATTCCAGAATTTCTCCATTTTTCCGCACCCGCCCCTCTTTCAGATTCACCGTTAGATTTCCCGATTTCAGGCATCCCCCTTCACCCTGGGGCCTTTTGCTGCGCCGAAGCAGTGCCCGGATTCTGGAACACAGCTCCCCCAGCTTAAAAGGCTTGGTAATATAATCGTCCCCGCCGCAGTCCAGGCCAAAAATAACACTTGTCTCCTCCTCCGATGCCGTCAGAAAAATAATGGGCACCATATCCCCTCTCTCCCTTATTTTCTCACACAGGGAAAAGCTGTTTCCGTCCGGCAGAGTAACGTCAAAAAGGAGGAGGTCAAAATCCCCCCTCTCTCCCAATTTCTTTTCCGCCTCCCTAATTGTCCTGGCCACTTCCATTTGGAATCCGTTTTTTTTCAGGGAATAACAAAGCCCTTCCACCAGGCTGATATCATCCTCCAAAAGCAGCAGTTTATCCAATTTTATCCCTCCTGTTTTTCAACTACTTTTTCATAATCCTTAAAATATATGCCAAAATCCTGTCAAACAATTCATTTCTCTGCTCCTTACTGCAGTTTGCTATATAATATTCAATATCAAAATCTTTCATGCACTGCCCTGTAATTAAATATGTAGGGTCAATCCCGTAATTTTTATATAAAACCAGGAGTTTATCCGCCGACACCCCTGTGGCCCCGGATTCATATTTTCGGTAATGTTCCTCCGAAACGCCAAAATCAGCGGCAAATTCTGCCTGGCTCATCCCCAGATTTGTCCTGGCATCCCTGAGACGTTTCCCCACTTGAATATTTGCATCTTTTCTCTTTTGATCCATAAGTTTGCACCTCCGTTGTATCAAATCATAACAACAGAGGTGCAAAACATACAGAATCAAAAATCACCCAATAAGAATTATTTTTTAACCGTTCTCCGGTTAATCTTTATTCGGAAGGAAATAGAAGTTTTCAAACCTTCCTAATCCGAACCTCAAATACGCTCCCGTCTTCAAGGCAAATTTGAATTATATCCTTTTTATCCTCAAAAATCAAATCCTGCAGGGAAAGGTTGTCCGTATCGTTAATCACATCAAACAGCCTGTCCTTAAATTCATTTATATCCATAAACTCCATATCCTCCATCAGTCATCGGTCTGCCCAATTAATTTTATCTGCTTTTGTTTCCTATTCTTTGTACCTATTAAAAAATTTATCCGTAGCAGCAATATATAATAGAGTCCTGGCCCTGGTTCCTGCAATATAAAATAATGTTGAAAAATTCTTTTTTTGTATCTCTTCCACATCAAATAGAATAACCACTTTGGAATCTAATCCCTTAAATCCATGAATCGTGGCAAATACCGGCAAGTCCTTACTGGCATTAAATCTTTTATTCAGCACATTCACCTTAATCCCTGAATTGTATATCTTGGAATTCTTATATTTTTTTGATGATAAAAATATCACATCCTTCATGGCTACCTGTTCATTTTTCAGATTCTTTAAAAGTTCTTCTATCTGCTTTTTAAAATCTGCATCATCCGAATATTTGATTTTCCTGACTTCCTCCCCGTTTTCCTGAATGTATTCAGCCATATTTATACCGCTTATCTTTTCGCAATATGTACCAATCTGGACTGTATTTCTGCAATTTTTATACAACTGAAATTTTACGGCGGAATAAGACTCTAAAATATCCATCCCTTTCTGGTAATCGGTTATATAAATATTTTGTTTTTCGTCATAAAACACAGCCCACTGCCCATTCTCAAAACCATCTTTCAAAAGATACCCCAGAGCCTGCAAGTAAATAGGGTGAAACATATCCTGCCCCTCGTCCATCACAATTACGTCATACTGAAGTGATTCCAATTCTTTTGAACACAAATTTTTTAAATAATTATAAAATTTTTCTGGCAGTATTTCGTTAAAATATTCCTCTTTATTTCTGTTCAACATAAGCTTATTAATATTAAGAATTTTTTTAATCAAAGCGTGAATGTTGATTATCTCTAAACAATCTGATTTCGGCTGCTGCGCCGATAATCTCCCTGCCAGATTTGTATTGTAGGTAAGGTACAGAACTTTTTTGCCCAATGCAGCCTGCTTTCTGGAGTAATAAAGGGCTAACAACGTTTTGCCTGTTCCTGCCTTACCTGATATCAACAATCGTTTATTCAAAGATAATCCCTCTATTACATAGGTTTGTTCTTCTGTAAGCCGTATCAAACGTTTATCCACATCCTCAAGGCCCGCCCCCAGCACAGGGATAAAAGAAAAATTCCCCCGCAAAAAACTTACAATCTCTTTAATCTCCGGCAGTGAAAGTTTTCTGGGGACCCACTTTAGCCTACTCCGCCAATACCCATACACCCTTTTCATGTATTCAGAAATATCGGAAGTCATTTTATCATAAACAATCTCAGGAATCACTTCCTCTGAATGTGCCTGAAAATCAATATCCGGAAATACTACCCCACAGGCTACAAAGATAAATTTTATACTTTTATTGTCACAGAATTTCTCCTTTAAAACCTTCCGCAAACTAAACATATTATCAATAACCTGTGAAAAAGGGCTTTCCTTTTTTTCTGCCAGCTCTCCATAACGGTCAGTAACCCGCCACACGCCGTTTTGACATTCCACCCTGCCCCCTTTTATCTCAAGGCAGGCAACCCCCTCTTCGCAGACAACAACAAAATCTATCTCACCGTAAGGTTTTGTCTCATGCCTGGGAAGTCCCAGGGAATGTAACACATACGCATTGTTAAGTTCCAGATTTTGTAAAACATCAAACATTTTACGTTCCGCATCACTTTTTATCTCTTCCCCAAAATACGGTGGAATAAATGTAACCATAACAGCCCTCCCCAGACATAAAACAATTCTTGTCTAAATATTTCACCTTCGGCAAAATCACTCCCCGCCTGCCTTAAAGTTATATAGTGTCTGCTGATTAACCTACACAAGCAGGTAACCAGCCCTCCCTATAGTTTAAAATGTCCAGCAGATAA
>NZ_RAZG01000085.1 GCF_003612565.1 Roseburia sp. 1XD42-69
CGCGCTCTGATTACCAAACCGGCTATTGTGCTGGCCGACGAGCCGACCGGCAACCTTGACAGCAAGACCAGCGCCGAGGTGCTGGGACTTATCAAGCGTACCAGTGCGGAGTTCCGGCAAACTGTTGTGATGATTACCCACAACAACGACATAGCCCTTCTTGCAGATCGGATTGTCCGTATTGAGGACGGCAAGATTGTGGAGTAAGGAGGTGGCAAGCTATGACATGGCCTTTTGAGAATGACACCAGCGCTATTATTAAAAAATTAGCGTCTGCTCAATTAAAGAAAGAGCGTTTGAAGAAGATTTTTACGATTATTGCAATTTCATTAGCAACATTTTTGATGGTGTCTGTATTGCTTCTGGCTTCTGGAATTATTACAGTGAACCAAAATGGAGGTAATAACATTACGGGTTCCTATCATGCTCTTATTTCCAGCATAGAAAAAGAACAATATCAAAAACTGTCTGATGATGTGCGAGTGGATTTATGCGGATTCACAGCTTCTATTGGTAGTGTTAAATCTGGAAATGATCGTCTTAATATTTCGTATTCCAACAACGATGCACTTACATTAAACGGGCTATCTGTTTCCGAGGGGAAAATGCCAGAGAAAGATAATGAAATACTGATTGAACAAGAATACTTAATTCGACAGAAGATAAATGCAAAAATTGGAGATACCATTTCATTACCAGACCCAAACAACGGCGAGGAAAAATCCTTTATTATAACAGGATACTTGAAAACAGGAGCTAAAGGCACTGACCGTTCATTATATGCGGCTATGGTTTCTGAAGAATATTTCTTAGAAATGGATGGATGGAATAACTTTTCACCGGCAGTAATGCTTCGTGTAAATTTAGATGCAAAGACGAACTCTGAGGTTGTAAAAAACTTAATATCAGAGATAGCGACTGATGCAGGTTGTAAAGCGACTCCTTCTTATAATGAAGCATATTTGAATCTTAGCCAGCCTTCGGTATTGATGGTTATGGCGGCCGTTGCTGGGCTTGTTGTTATCGCAATCGCTGGTGTTTTGGTAATATACAATATTTTCTATATTTCCATTATCAATTCAATTAAAGAATACGGACAGTTTCGCACAATAGGGATGACAGCAAAACAGATTCAAAAACTTGTTCTTAGGGAGGGAACTTTGCTGATGTTACCTGCAATTCCTATTGGACTAATTGCGGGAATTGTAGTGGCTTATATTTTAATTCCGCATGGATTTGAATTATGGAATGTGCTATGGATATGCCCGATTGTTGTTGCGTTAACCTATGCCACTGTGCGCCTGTCCATCAAAAAACCTGCTAAAATTGCTGCGACCGTTTCACCCATAGAGGCTTCCCGCTATGAACAAAATAATCAACCCAAATGTAAACATAGGCAGCACAAACTAACGCCGGGATCTTTGGCAGTAAATCAAGCTCTGCGTTATAAGAAAAAGAATATACTGACAGTCGCCTCTCTTGTCTTGACTGGCGTTTTACTGTTAGGTTTATCTTCTGTCCTTTCTTCTATAAATGCAAAAGATATGTCTTTATCTGGGTTTGCAAGAGGACAGTTCATTTTAAGAATCTCAAATCAGGAGCTAATGGAAAGTCCTTTGGAGATATTACAGAAATCAAGTCCTTTTACGGAGGAAGTGGAAAAAGAACTCTCACAATTATCAGGTGTGCAAAGGATTATAAACGATCAGCATCTACCAGTTTCCTATGATTTGCAAGCAATGGAATCAGATGCTGAAATTGTAGGATTTGAGAAAGCAGATATGACTTTGTTGCAAAGCTGTATCTTAAATGGAGAAATATCAGATTATGAGCAAATGGCAACTGAAAATCAGATGGTTATTGGCCGGCCGAATGACTTTGAGAAGTATTTTG
Source organism: Roseburia sp. 1XD42-69 (assembly GCF_003612565.1). Taxonomy (GTDB): domain Bacteria; phylum Bacillota; class Clostridia; order Lachnospirales; family Lachnospiraceae; genus Roseburia_B. The sequence continues at coordinate 1,894 of NZ_RAZG01000085.1, forward strand.
GTATTCGTCCAGAAGTCGGCTCGTCGGTGCCTCTAAAGATTTTTGATGGGGATCATACGAAGAATCTGGAATTTGAGATTGCGGCAGTTCTTGACGAAAGTAAGATTGGAAATAATGGAGATAAAATAGATATGCTGTTATTGCCGGTTGATTCAATGCAAAAAATTGCACACAGCAATTTAACATATCAGTATGTAATTTGCGTAGAGGATTCTTTTGAACAGCAAGCAGAAAATGAAATAGACCAAATTGTATCAGATAATCCACGACTGAGTATTGATTCGCTTTCTGCTGCGATTGCCCAAAATGAAAACTTCTTGCAGGGAACACAGTTAGCCCTTGCAATAGCCATTGTTTTAATTGGTTGTTTTTCTGTGATGAATTTGCTAAATACAATTTTGACGGGAATTATTGTAAGGCGCAAAGAGTTTTCTCTCATGCGTTCAGTGGGAATGTCTCAAAAACAATTATCCGTGATGGTTCATAAAGAGGGATTGATCGTAGTTGGTATTGGACTTGTATTATCTGTGATAATTGGTGGAGGAATTGGATATGTTCTTTGCTCATTTTTGAAAAACAACCTAATGAACTATTTGAATTATCAATTTCCATTGGGTATTACAATCTTGTATTGTGCGATTGTTATTTTATGTAGTGTGCTGATTACAACAGGAGCCTTAAAGCAGCAAAGCAAGTTATCAATGATGGAAGCTCTGCGATAAGTGTATTTTTTTAGAATATCAGAGGAGGCGATGCAATGGAACTGACCCCGACATTGATTTTGAATCTGGCGCTGCTGATCGTCCCGCCCGTTGTCCTTGTGCTGGTGTTCCGGCAATGGCTGGCCCGGCACATCCGCTGGACGGTTGCCTTGACTGCTCTCTGTGATGTTCTCCTGTTTTGGGATGAACTGTTCTACTATGAGAGTTTCGGTCTGTTCGCTGTGCTGATTCTGGTGCAGTTGGTGGCCACCGGAGTTATAAAATATAAAAGACTTCTTAATCAAAATAAAATCGTAACGATTTTCTCTTTCCCTTTGCGGTAACGTCCCATGTTGGGCGTTTCGTAGATTGTGATTTTCTCAATCAGCTCATGGAGCATGAAGCTGTCGAGTTCCTCAAAACTGGTGTATTTCTGGATTAGCTTTGAAAAACGCTCCACGTCAGACATTGCGGCATTGGAACTGTCAATGCGTTTTTCCAATTCACGGATAGTGTGTTGCAATGTTTCTTTTTCTTCATCGTAGTTCCCAATAAGCATCGTGAAAATATGGTCTGGCAGCTTGCCCGAAAGGTTGTCCTCATACGCCCGTCGGAGCTTTGCATCAAGCCCTGCAAGCTGGTTTCTCGAAGCGGTCAGTTCGGATTTCATCTGCGACACTTTTTTCTGATCGTCGGAGCATTTCTTTTCTGTCATTTCTTTGACAGCCCGTTCCGTATCCTCTGCAAACAGGACAGCATTTCTTTTTATGTCCTCTTGGACAATGCGTGTAATCGTGTCGCAGCTTATATAATGGCTTCTATTCAGCTTGTCGCAAATCAAGCTGGTGAAAGTCAAAGGCAGGTGCAACGCTACATCCGCCTGACCGAGTTAATCCCCGAACTGCTGAACATGGTGGACGAAAAGAAAATTGCCCTGAACCCGGCCTATGAGCTGTCCTTTCTCAAAAAAGAAGAACAGACACAGCTTTTGGACGCTATGGACAGCGAACAGGCTACCCCTTCTCTTTCCCAGGCCCAGCGGCTCAAAAAATTCAGTCAGGAGGGGCGTTTATCCATAGATGTAATGCGAGCGATTATGGGCGAGGAAAAGAAAAGCGATCTGGACAAGGTGACGTTTACCTCCGACACCCTGCGGAAGTATTTTCCCAAAAGCTATACCCCTGCCCGGATGCAGGAAACCATCATGCGTGTGGTTGCCATGATGGAATCCTCCCTTCAAAAAATAAGGACAGCTACATGAGAGCTGTCCTTCGGTCAATCCGGTTTCTCGATATTTTGTTGTGCTTTTAGCTCTGCTGCTTTCTTGCTGTCTACAAAATGTGTTGCATACCATTTTTCTATTTCCAAGTCCCCGCTTTTACTGAACCGCAACGGGATGACCGGCTTATGCCCCTGGCCGTTTTTCTTTTTTCACCCCACTGCTTATAATAGCAGAAGGAGGGTTTTAGTCCTGTTTTCTGTGCGTACACCCGCATCTGGCACATAATGAAAGAGAGTTTTCGCAGGTTGACCATGCAGACCCGTTCCAGGTAGTCCACGCGCCCAAACCTCCAGTCCTCATATTTTTGTTTCGGCAGAAAACCAATTTCCATCAGAACATCCACCGGAGCCGCATACCCTCGCCGCTGACATTGGTGATAGACAGCCGAATGTACTTTTCCAATCAGTTCTTTGTCATTCATCTCCGTGTTCCTTTACAAGATACAGTTTTTGATTTCTGGAACGTACTTTCTCCGGCTCTGAATACTGAACAATTCCTTCTGCCATCAGTTCCTTTAATGCTTTGGACAGGGTGGACGTTACTTTCGTATAACCAAGTTCGGATGCCAGCTCCGAAGTGGAAAGAGTTCTGTTTTCTGTCAAAGTGGCCACCACAAGCTCTTTCAGCTCCGGCAGACTGCGGCGCTGCTTTTTCTTTGGGGTAGCAGCAGTTTCCGGCAGAAGAAAATTCTTATGAATGGGCAGAATCACCGTAAAATAAGTCCTTTCTTCATCAGTTTCAAATAATGGCATATCCGAACCGTTTGCTTCCATAGCATGGAGAATTGTGGGGATTCCGGTATTGCGTCCCTCCACCAGTTTCAGCTCTTTTAGAAAATCTCCGATTCTCCGGTTCCGATAACGCCGGGAAATCAGCCGACAGTTCATCAAATCATCATTACTGATCGTGCGGTCCGGTCCCGGCAGGCTGGTAATTTCCATCCGGTCCGGCGTGACAGTAACCGTAATCGGTTCCCCGATTTGATAGGACTTGTGGTAGATAGCATTGGACAGGCTTTCTTCTACCGCCGCATACGGCAGGTTAAAAATGCGTACTGCTTCTGCCTGGTCGGGAAGTTTGATTACTTTTTCCTTGATGATGTAGTTTTTAATATAACTGAGCGCATCCCGCAGCTGGCGGTCAAGAGGACCCGCAAAAATCTTTTCTGTCATTCCAATGCCAGTCGGGTCGGGTTTATCAACCACCTCTATCCGGGCATACGGGAAAAAATCATCCGGGCGCTCATGGAAGAACATCAACCCTACATTCAATGGCCGTTTCCATTCTGAAGGCCCACCAATCAGGCGCATGGAAGCTGCGGTTTCTGTAACTGGCTGGGTAAGCGAGCGTTCATACAGATCACTCTTTACTGCATAAAGGAATTCCGAAATCAGGCTGGACTTCAAATCCTCTGGCCTGGCTGCTGGATTTGGGCGGTCATCATAGGGCTGGTTATTTGCCAGCATAAACAGCTCTTTTTCCTCCAGCTGATTTGCCCGGATGCTGTTGGACATTTTGCGGATATAGTATACTTTTTCTGATTTTGCGGCTTTTTCTGTTGGGAAAGCGACAGGACATTTATAAGGCCGGTCAGCTCCACCCGGTATCCATAAAACGATGATCTCTTTTCCTTCATAAGAAGCCTGCTCTACAATCGGAATATAACGCGGCTCAATCAGATTGCATTTTTGCAGCAATTCTTTATTGATCCGGTCAATGGAACTTTTGTTTAAGCCTTTGACCAGGAGCTTCGGCATTCCGCTTTCTTCCTCAATTCCAATAATGATGTAGCCGCCGCCCCAGTTGTCAATATCATTTGCGAAAGCACAAATAGAGTGCAAAATTGGTTCAGGATTCCAGTCGCCCTTATATTCAATACGCACGCTCTCAATCACACGCCGGTTAATTAAATCTGATACATTGATTGGCAGTGCCATAATAACCTCCTGACAGATGTGGAACATCCCCCATTAACTTACCCCATTAACTTACCCCTTTATTGTATCAGATATTCTGGCAAAAGCAAGGGATACGAAAAAGATCAAATTAGGAAGTGCTGAAAATGGTCAATCAAGGCTTGCCCCAATTCGCCCTCATACACAGCGATTTATCCTGACTTGCTAAAATGCGCTGGTAGTACATGGTGTTGATCTGCCGTTCCAGCTGCCGGACACGCCACGCAGATTTTGCACATTCTTCTGCATAAAAAGTCCTTGCCAGTTTATCCTGAACACGCATCAAAAGCCGATAATAGGACTAACTCAATTCGCTCCACAGTGTGGAACAAATTGAAAATATACAATTCGGCACACAGTGTGTGCCGAATCGGAAACAAGTAATAGAACTGACGCATCGCCCGAAGATTACAGACAGTAAAGCCCTTTCCAAACTCAACAGTCAGCTGTTCAAATAAATAATCCCGAAGTTTTTCTATACTTGATCCGGTCATTTTCTCCACACGCTTTATAGAACTACATCATGAGTGGTAGTCCGCTTCCGTCCCCAGCATATCCTCGTCATTGGAGGGATAGGTGGAACCGGACACCGCCGAGCCGATACTCTGGGCCAGCATGGAGCAGGAGGACAGGGTATTCATCAGCAGGCAGACCAGCAGAAACAGCGCCAGCACAATGAGGAATCCCTTCTTGTGCCGCATGACAAACCGGCCTGCCTGTTCCGCTTTTTCTTTGACAGACTTTGCCGCCTTGCCGGTCTTGTGCGCGGTTTTGGTAGTATGGCCTGCGGCCTGGGCCGTATGCCCAGCCGTTTGCCCGGTGCGCTTGGCGGCGGCATATTCCTTTTTGATGGCCTGCTTTTGCTGCCAGCGGGAAAGGGGATTACTGGCAAGCTGGGGATTCTCCGCCAGGGACTTTTGGTACAGAGCGTTGATGTTTGCTTTTTCCAGCTTTTGCTCCGCCTTTGCCGCTTCGCGGTAGGGTTTCAGTTTATGGCTGCGGTATCCCTCCCACACCAGCCGCGCGCTGACTTCAACAGCCTGCTCGGTCTTGTGCGCCCCCTCCACGCCCACATTGTCCTGTTCGGACTTGCGGATTTCCTTATGCGCCCCGGCAAGCAGCGCGTTGGCCGGAGCGCCCCGTACCGCATGGGACAGCTTGGAGGGCGGCTTTGCCTGTTCCTCAAAGGTCAGTTTCGTTGTTTTCTTTCCGGTATCGGGGTCAATAACGGTCTGCCGGACCTTCTTTTTGGGTATCCTGGCCTGCGCCTTGCGGAAGTTATCAGCTACAACAAGAAGAACCTTGAGAGGGAGCTTCAGAACGAGAACCGACAGCACAACAGGCAACAAAACAGGACTAAGCGGAGGGAGGAAGAAATTTAATGAAAATCTGATAGAAATAAGAGTGTGATTGTGGTATTCTGTTAGAGGTACAAATCGGAATTTTTTAGTGGAGGGAAGATGGATATAATTTTATACTCAAATAAAATGGACGAATATCTAAAGCATGACAGTGTGATTGATTATGATAACAAAGTTATTATGGAATTAGCTGATACATTATTCAAAAAGGCAGATAATGAGATTGATTTCATTAAAAAAACCTATGAATTTGTTAGAGATAATATTTCACATTCAGCAGATATAAACGCAGATAAAATTACTTGTACAGCTTCGGAAGTGTTAAAAGCAGGTCATGGGATTTGCTTTGCTAAATCTCACTTGCTAGCAGCACTATTACGCTATAAAGCTATTCCAACAGGCTTTTGTTATCAAAAGTTAATTTTAGATGATGAAACTGCTCCTGTACTAATCTATCATGGACTAAATGGCGTATACATCAAGGATTATAAAAAATGGATTAGGCTTGATGCAAGAGGAAATAAAACTGGTGTTAATGCACAATTTTCAATAGACACCGAACAGCTTGCATTTCCGATACGTTCAGAAATGGGAGAAGTTGACTGTTTTATAGTATATCCTAATCCTGATATAGATGTATTGAAGAAATTGAAAACAAACAAAACGAGGACAGAACTTTGGAAAAATCTTCCCACTGAACTTGAGTATAACAAACAGTGTTAAATTCTTATTTGCCTAAATAACCATTACCCCAATCACAACAGAATAAGTAACACAGCGTCAAAAGCGTATAGAAACTTGAGAAAAAATTTACGACAAATTCAGTTTTCAAAAGGTATTGTCTGATGTATAATAAAAACAGTGGAAGAAGGTGATATTTTTGAATACAACGGAGCAGACACATCAACAGGATTTAGAACGTCTGAAATCACTCCGATATATGGATGATGATTTCATGTCCGTCTGTCTTGCAGATAATTTTGAAGGTGTGGAATTGATACTACGAATTGTTTTAGGGCGGGAGGATATAAAAGTTAAATCGGTCAGGACGCAAGAACCATTGAAGAATTTGCAAGGACGTTCGGCTGTTTTAGATGTTCATGCGATTGACAGCACCGATAAGGAATTTGATGTTGAAATTCAAAGGAAAGATGCAGGAGCAGGCGCAAAGAGGGCAAGGCATAACAGTAGCTTGTTGGATGCACACATATTAAATGCTGGTGATGATACGGAGGATATTCCCGACAGCTATGTTATTTTCATAACAGAAAATGATGTAATGAAAGGAAACCAGCCGATATATCCGGTAGAAAGATATGTTACTATCGGGGAAAACAAGGTATTGTTTGGCGATGGTTCGCATATCATATATGTTAATGGGAAATATAGGGGCAACGATGAGATTGGAAAGCTGATGCACGATTTTTCATGCACTAATCCCGATGATATGAATTATGAAACGCTTGCTAAAAAAGCACGATATTTTAAGCAAGACGAGAAAGGAGTTGCGGCTATGTGCAAAATTATGGAAGATATGAGGAATGAAGCGGAACAAAATAAAGCAAAAAGAACGGCGGTTCATTTAATAAAGTTAGGTAAAATGACTTTAGAGGAAATAGCAGAAGCTACGGAATTATCCCTTGATATAGTTAAAGAGTTAGAAAGTCAATCAATGCAGTTAGCGTAATCGGCAAAACAATTTAATATCAAAATAATAGCGTAAAGACGCATGGAACAGTAAATTGTAAACCATGCGTCTTTTTTACGCCCAAAAGGAGGAACATGAGCGACAACATTCAGACCAACACCACAGGGCGATTAACGCCCTGTTTACGTAAACGGTAGATAGTGAGTACCTATACAAAACTGGAGCAAACCTGTATGATAGAAACAGATTTGCTCCAGTCTTTATTTCACTTCTTCTTTACCGGGCTTCCGGCAATTCGCAGGCAGGTTCGGCGACCAGGGGAGTAAGTCATCCAGAAACCCACGGTCCGTATCATCCAGATGCTTTGGGATCTTGGTAAGCAGATATTCAAAATAATCATACGGTTTCAGGCTGTTGGCCTTTGCTGTTTCTGCAATACTATATATAATGGCGCTGGATTTTGCCCCTGCAACCGTATCGATCATCATCCAGTTTTTCTTGCCAATGCAGAACCCACGGATATCTAAAATTTCTGCTGGAACGTCGGCCAACGAAAGAGATGACTGATAATCAGCTAGCAGAGCTTGCACCCTGGAGTCAAAAACTCCAATCTATCAAAAATTGCATGTGAATTATAGTGAATTACTCCAACTCGCAAAGGGCTGGGGTAATTTTGTATCTGACCGCATTAATATTTGGCGCTTACCGTTTAGCGGGCAGCCAGAGAGATTGAGAAGCACCGAGGACGGCTACTATATCGAAGCACCAAAAACAGAAAGCGGATTCCGTCAAGTGCCTATGAGCGTAGCCGCTTATGAAGCGTTTGAGTGCGTGTTGAAGAAGCGCAGGGACGGCAGGTGCATTGAGGTTGACGGTTATAAGGACTTCCTGTTCCTGAACCGGGACGGCCTGCCCAAAACTGCCGTCAACTATGACGCCATGTTCAAGTGCCTTGCCAAGAAGTACAACAAGTGCCACAAGGAGCCGCTGCCCGATGTGATGACGCCGCACACCATGCGGCATACATTCTGTACCAGAATGGCAAACGCGGGCATGAACCCCATGGCATTGCCGTACATCATGGGACACGCCAACATTGTAATGACGCTGAACTATTACGCCCACGCTACTTTCCATTCCGCACAGGAGGAAATGGAACGGCTGCAAGCCAAGGCAAAAACCACCGCAGAGGCCAAGCCGGAAGCTACGGCGGAAAGCGCCGAGGAAACCAAGGCGGCATAAGTAGTACGCAGAATTTACTACTGCTTTTACTACTTTTGAGAGCGAAAACATGAGGGGTAATAAAAAGATTTGTGAGGTTCTTCCGATATGAAAAGTGCCGGAAAAGCCCGGAATAACGGGCTATACCGGCATATAAGAACATCTAAAGAGATAATTAGAAATCTATTAAATGATTAATTATAAATATAAGGGAGTGTAATATAAAGTGTGTAAGTTACCATTCTTCCCAAACTGAACCCCTGCTCTTGTCTGCCCACTACCTCCATTAGATAATGTTCCGTTTCCAAAACCATCACCTACATTCCCTCCCCTAATTCCAGACGAACTATTTTGGGCTTTCAATTTTTGAACGGACTGGTTATTGCCCAACGACTGCTTACTGTCCCCTCCCGGCATACGGTTCATGTTCATTGCCCCGTACTCCATATAGACATTATTCCCAAGCATCAATATCATGCCGCATTCTTCATACCTGTCCGTATTGTTGTCAAACACCTTATCCAGCAGGAGGTTATACCCTCCGTT
>NZ_RAZG01000086.1 GCF_003612565.1 Roseburia sp. 1XD42-69
GGAGGATGAGGAATTAAAAAAATCAGCATGAACTTTCAACTTTTTGTGTCCAAAGTATTGACATAGGTCCACTCTTTCACATAAGACGTTACGCGCTGCAAGTCTGCAAGGACAAGTTGGCGTGATTTTCTTCCCGGCTTTCTCAAAGACGGTTTCGGCGGTTTCCCGTTTGAAATATTCGTCAAACGTATGAAGCTGCCGCGCTTCGTCTAAGGTCATGTCGGAAAAGGTCACTTCCTTTGCCTTGTGTCTGCGAAGCTCTCTATGAGTGTCGCACGCTTCATTGTGCAATACCGTATTACAAAACTTCTGAAAAGCACACTGTTTGTAAAACTCCCTGCTATTAGGTTCCACATTCTCACCTCCTTTCTCGTTGGAAAGTTGGTGGTGCTTCCCCCTTTTCGCGGGGCAATACTGCCTTTTGAAAAAAACGCCGAAGATTTTCGGATTTTTTTCAAAAAATTTTTTGAGTAGCAAAATACGCCTGTCCGAAAAGCCCGGACAGGCGTATGGGTATTGTAAGCGGTATTCAGATGATTAGACAGTTCATATTGATAGACGTAGTTTTCCCCGGCGGTGGTCGGGCTTTTTTTGATGTGTCAATGACCGTCGGATTTTGTCGATATGGTATGTGCTTCATGGCGGCTACCTCCTTTAGCCGCCGCTTTCAACAGTGATACCGCGTCATTTCTTGAGAAGATAAAAAGAAACGGCGGCTTTGATATTTCAAAACCGCCGATAGATTAGATATTGCGTAAAAAGGCATACAAAAATATCTGCTCCTCTAACGGTTTTTTTCTTTCCCCGTTAGGGGAGCAGATAATAGTAATTAAGGATTGTGTACGGTTCAAAGAAACTTTCCCCTAAAGATACCTACTTCTTTAGTTGATAGAAGTCATAAAATGCAGCGTGTTTAGAAATAAGTTCTTCAAATGTGCCATGTTCAATTATTTTGCCGTCTGCCATAAATACAATTTCGTCATAGAGTGTAAGAATATCGCTGCTCATATTATGAGTAATAGTAAGTAGCGTTAAATCAGATATTGCCAATAGCCTGCTTTCAATATCATACGCAGTTTGCATATCAATAGCAGACGTACCCTCGTCTAAAATCAACAGTGGCTTCCTACGAATTAAGGCTCTTGCTACGGCAATTCTTTGTTTCTGTCCGCCGGAAAGGTTATCTCCATTTTCTCCAACGTGATATTTAAGTCCGTTTGGTACTTGCTCAATAAACTGTGATAAACCACTATCAGACAATACGGATTGCAATTCTTCTTTACTGAAATCTTCGTGTAGGCAAATATTGTCAAAAATACTCTCATCAAACATATAAACATTCTGATGAATGACCGACGATAGCGCAGTTATTTTATCAATATTCAAAACAGAAAGACTATCTGCGTCATATAGTACATCACCTTTGAAATTAGAGTAATATCCGGCAATCAGCTTAATAAATGTAGACTTTCCACACCCACTCTTGCCGACAAAAGCATATTTTTTCCCTTTATCAATGGATAGTGAAATACCGTTTATGACTTCGTTTTCCTTATCATAGGAAAAATGCAAATCATCTACATAAATCATTTTTTTGAAAGAGGGTGATTTTTTTGTATTTGTGTTCTGTTCCTTGTAATCTGAAAGGTTATTTAGCTTCTGTGTAATTGGTTTTATACTCTTAATTTTGGGAATATTGCTAAAAATAATCAATAATGGATTTGCAAGGTTACTGCTTACCTGTACCATGCCTAACAAGGCTCCTGCACTGATACGACCAATGATAATGAAATATGCAGAAAGAAAAACAACAACCACTTGAACAAGAAGCGCAAGCACCATAGAAACCGCTTCATTTGCCGCAATCGCCTTGTCAACAGAATATTTTGCTTTTATAGTGTCCTCGTTACTTATTTCAAATCGTGAGAGGACATATTTTTTCATTCTATAAGACTTGATAACCTCAAAACCGGATAACAGGTCTTTTACATGGTTTGTAAAATCGGACAGCATATCAGAATATTTATCCTGTCGTTTGGAGAGTAGTCCTCCGAATAGACTGGGTACAACAAGCATGATAGCGATTGCGATAATCACGCAGACTGTAACGATAATGTCAAAGTAAATCATTACAGCAAGGGAAGCTATAAAAATAATCGTATACTGGATAACTTGCAACAGGGGCAGTAAATAGTTATCTTCAATCATTTTTACATCATTCGTAATTGCGGATAAATAATCAGCAGTATTATTTTTAGAGTAGTCCTCAATCGTGTGACGTTCAATTCCTATAAAGGTTTTAGAACGGACAGCTTTCATAATTTTACAGACAAATTTTTTGCTAAACAAAGATTGTAGGTACATGAATAGTCCCATAAGTGCAAAGTAGGCTAAAGAAAAGAGTAGTATTCTAATAAAGCCGTCCATATCGCCCATATCTACAATATCCATAACTTGTTGCAATAAGATAGCAATAAATACATAAGATAGAGAACTGATTGCAGTAAATAATGCGGTAAGGAAAAGCAAGAATTTGTATTGTTTTAAGTATCGTATCATATAGCGGTGTCCTCCTATTTTCTGTTAAAAAGTATATCGCAGACAAGTCCTACTGCCCCTAAACCAAACAGGCAGGTGGCGGCTGATTTATAGCCTTTTTCGGATAAATGTGCAGCCCCTATCATAAGTCCGATTTCTGCCGTAGCAGATATAGACTTAGATACAATGCGGAATGACCGCTTTTTCCATGCTTCATTTGCGGCAACTTCAATTTTGTTTGCAGCATTTTCAATTTTTGGGTCTAATTTTGACATACTATTCTCCTTTCATACATTAAGACGGTATGTATATGCTTAAAAAATAATACCTTACGAATGAATGTATAGTTTGAAAATAAAACTGCCTTTTGCAAGGCAATTTTATCTATTCGCCTATGTTTAAGTGCTCAAAGTAATTCTGTGCCATACCGAAAATTTCATCATCAATAATCGGCAAGTTCATACTATCTAACAAATATTTGATAAATGCAAACTTTGAAAGCAGTTCTTCCGGGGTTGCAGGATAGACAGAGGGAATTAACCAGAAATTTGTAAGTAATGGCAAAAGTTCAGATAGTTCTTTTGCATACCCGGTTTGGATAGAGCCGTCCGCTATTCCCTCTTGAATAAGTTGCAACCAAAGAGGGGCAATCAATTTCCTGTTTGTATCAGCCAGTTCAGCCAACAAGCGGGGATTTTTCAAAAGAGGTATACTCTGTTTTCCAAGTTCAATCCTATCATTATCTGCGTGGTTTAACTTAATGACTTCACGCATTTTTTCTAAACCATTTAGGTTCTTCTGATTTTGTACGGTAACAAATGGATTGTTGTCAAAAAAGAGTTTCCCCCCTAATGCGTCAATAATTTCCTCTTTTGACTTGAAATGATGATAAATTGCTCCTTTCGTCAGTCCGCCAAGTTCATTTACAATATCTTGAATAGTAGTATTGTCGTACCCCTTTTCCATGAATAACCGCTGTGACACTTCTAATATCTTCTCAACGGTTATTTCTGGATATTTATTACGCGCCATGTATCTACCACCTTCCATTTCATTCGTTTGGTATGTATTATATTCTTTTTGCGTCTGCTTGTCAAGATACATTCAGCCGGTATTTAATTGCACGGCAGAAAAATATGATTTATTTTGGCTAACTAATAGAACTGCGTAGACATATTCAAAAGCAAAGGTGAACAGTAAAATGTAATAGGGTGAATAACTATGGCAAAAAACCAGTACCGAAATATGACTTCAAGGCTTTCGGGGCAGCGATAAAGGCAGCGCGTGAAGGACGTAAGGAGAGCCGCAAGAAAGTAGGCGACGAAATGTTTATCTCGCCGCGCTACCTTGCGAACATTGAGAACAAGGGGCAGCACCCAAGTTTACAGATATTCTTTGAGCTGATACAGCGTTACCATATATCCGTAGACCAATTCCTGTTAGACACGCCCGCCGTAAAGGACACAAAGCGGCGGCAGCTTGATGCGCTCCTTGACGGTATGAGCGATACGGGCATACGGATTGTGACCGCAACGGCAAAAGAGATTTCCGAAGTCGAAAAAGAGGGCGAATAGAAATGTCCGGCTTAAAACTGAACAGGATTTAGAAAGCGTTGTAATCTTTTTTGAGATTGCAGCGTTTTTCTTTTGCGTAAGTTTGGCAAAATCGCTTTTTCTCCGTAGTAAGGGATAAGAGCCTAAAGGATAAAAACATTCGTAGCAAGCATAGGAAGCGGGTACCCACTTCCGTATTTTCGCCCTCCCGCGCTGCGGCTCGTCGGTTGAAAATGGCTTGTTGGGAAGTGTCCCAAACCCTCGGAACGGAAAGGAAAGGAGCGAACACATGGACGGACGCAAAAGGACGGTGCAAATCAAATTCAGAGTGACGGAAGCGGAACGGGATTTAATACTGGAAAAAATGAAGCTCGTACCCACCCGGAACATGGCGGCATATCTGCGGAAGATTGCCATTGACGGGTATATCATTCAGATAGACCATAGCGACATTAAGGCAATGACCGCAGAGATACAGAAAATCGGTGTCAACGTCAACCAGATAGCACGCCGCGTAAACGCGACGGGAAACGCATACCAAGAGGATATAGAGGAAATGGTAAACGATCCTAATTGCGTAGCAAGGAGCAGTAGGAGATGGGCATTCAGTGAAATTGAAAATCAGATTAAAAGTATTTGGGTATATGACAAAGAGAAATAAACCCTACAAAAGACAAACCGCCGCACTATGGCCATCATCCGTCATATGCGGCGGTCTGCCTTTTCCGCAGGCAGGCCGGGCGGCCTGATTTGGAAAGCGGGGAAATCAGAGGTAATATGCTTACACGACCAGTATCGGCTGTACGCTTATAGTCATTTCGTGCAATTTATGGGAGTTTCGTGCAATAGGATTTGATAGGATACCCCATAATCCGATATAATTTATGGTGGAAATAAACACAGAATTGAGGGAAATGCGATGAAGATAGCGGTCTGTGATGACAGCAGGGAGGACAGGGGTGCGCTGCGGGCGCTGCTGGAAGCCTGCGGGCATGATTTTGAAATAAGGGAATACGGTTCCGGCGAGGAGCTTTATGCGGATATGGGGTATGTGCGGGAATGCGGCATTGTGTTCCTTGACATCAACATGGAGGGTATGGATGGGCTGGAGGCGGCGGGGAGGATCAAGGCGGAATGCCCGAAGGTACATATCGTGCTGGTGACCGCCTATGTGAACTATGCGCTGGACGGGTACAAGGTGAAGGCCAGCCGGTTCCTCTTAAAGGATGACCTGGAACAGACTCTGCCGGAGTGCCTGGATGACATCCTAAGGGAGGAGCGGGTGGTGGAGTTCGGCTTCGTGGAGGGAACCGTGCGCCTGCGGGTGGATGACATCATCTATATTGAGACGAGCAGGCACAAGAACGTGTTCTACACGGCGGGGGAAACATACAGCATCTACAAGAAGATGGATGAGCTGGAGACGGAACTGGCGGGGATGGGCTTCGTGCGGATACACCAGAGTTTCCTTATCAACATGAGGTACATCGGGAAACTCAGCAGCTATGTCATGGTTCTGACCACCGGGAAGGAGATATCAGTGCCGAAGTCCAGATACCCGGAAGTGAAGCGGCAGTATACATTGTTTAAGGGGGCGGAGTGATCATGGCATTGTGGGTACTTTCATTCTGTATCATGGCGATAGAGGCATGGGGGAGCGTATATTTCTTTGATACCTTTTTGAAGAAAACGGATGTGGGGTGGCTGGGAAAGTGCAGATATGTTGTTTTGTATTTTGCTGACATGGTAGTGGCGCTATTAGGAGGACATTTTGATTTAATGGGAATCAAGGTCATGCTGATAATCCTTGTTTCCATCACATTCTGCACAGTGTTTTACGAAGCGGGCTGGAAACAGCGTATCTTCTTTTCCGGGCTGAATTATGCGTTGCTGTTTCTGACAGACCTTTTTTTCTTGCAGATAGAAAATATGTCCATTTCCCCAAACGTGGTGCTTACTTTTCTGCTTCTGCCCTCAAAAATGCTCTGGCTCTGTTTGGTGTTCATAGTCCGGAAAATATGGAAAGGACAAAACAATTATGGAGAACTTTCCCGTAAGGAGTGGCTGAAATTTTCCATGATTCCGCTGCTCACTGTGGCATCCATGCTGCTAATGGGGGTCATGGATGGCAAAATCAGCAATCATGCCTTTGGAAACAAACTGCTTCTGGCAGAACTCCCGGACAAGGACAGCGTACTGGTCGGGCGGTATCTCTCTTGGGATGGTAAGCACCCACCGCCTTGCAAGCTGGGAGTTCCATTGTTTTTCCACCGCTTCGGCGGCATTCCATAGGGTATTGCGGTCTGCATACGACCGTGGGGCATTTGCCGGGAGCAGGATTTCATTGTGGACGATACCACGCTTTTCCGGGTAGTGCTTCACTTGCTGGTCGTATTCACAGAACAGCTTTTCGCCGCTTTGGTAAGCAGCGGCGGCAACCGCAGACTGCCGCTGGCTTCGCTGCACAATCGTGATTTCATTGTGTGGACAGGGCATTTCGTGTCCCTCCTTTCTATGCTTGGTGGATGGGGTGGCGTTTTACCACCTCATTTTGGGCAGAAAAAAAGCAGGAGACCTTTTTCAGATTTCCTGCTCGGTGTGCCGCTGTGTGAGCGGCGGGTATTTAGTTGTAAAAGTTCGGGACAAGTTGACCCGATGTATAAGAAATAATAAACCAGAAGTTTACAAGCTAAATTTGTTACAACAAAAATGTAAATACTCTTTAACCGATATTTCTTTGCTATTCAAAATTCCAATAGCAACAAATATAACTTCTGCAACTGTAAGATAGCAGTCTTTCAAATCAAAAATAAAAAGGGTAGGTATCTGCAAAAAATCTAAACTTCCACCCCAAAACAGCTTATCAATCAAGCTACATAAACATCCCGATATGCCACAAATCATTATTATTTTTACCCAAAAACTTATATGTGCTCTTTTTGCCTGATATAGCATATATCCTGAAAAAAAGAGGAACAAAACAAACACATTCAATAAAATGGTAACAAACGGACTTGATAATAATTCGAAGAAATTTCCAGCATAAGATAAACGAGTATTTAGTTCTGGATTAAATCTTAAAACTTTGGCTATTATATCAAATTCGCATTTCATAAATACTTTTGAAATTACTATTTTAACCGTCTGGTCAATTAGAACCAATAATGCCACAGGTATAATAAACGGCTTAAACTTTTCCATCAGTAACACTTCCTCTCAAATTATTATTTTGTTATTTTTTCTTTTTCGATTTAGGGGTAGGCAATTCCTTATACATAGCATTAAACAATCCTGTCAAAAACTCTTTATTATCAACTTCATCTACCAACAACATTTCTTTTGCTCCCTCGTAAGGTAACTCATACGAAACCGTTGGCATATAACTTATTGCTGATTTTACTGGTTTGACAAGTAATCTATCATCATAGATACCGCCTACAATCTTACCACGATAATAAATGACAAATTCGCCCATCATAGCTCGATAGGTAATTTCATTCAAGCCAGATAACTGACCTAAAATAAATTCTAAATATTCTTTGCTGGATGCCATAACTTTACCTCAATTTCTAAATTTATTACTGACTTCATTATACTTTATTGCTTATCGAAAAGATAGCATATTTTATGAAACTTGTCGGCTGGGAACAGCTTGCATTGCAAGGTGTCCCCAGATGGCAAGTCCACAAAAGGGTAGCTGGCGGCAGCCAGCGCAGGGGAAGCGTAGCGTCCCCTGTATGATTTGGAGCAGACCATGACTGCGGAAAATCAAAGCCCTCCGGCGAGGAGCCTTCGGAGAACGCAATGCACCAACCTCTGGGTGGTGTATAATTGCGCCCTTAGTAAACTAAGGGTTTTCCGGCTTCTCCCGTTCCAGCAGTTTCTTCAATAGTTCCTGCGTGTCCTGCCTGTGAAAAATGATTTTGAGCAACACCATGACATCATCATCTGTCAGGCGTTCCGGCTCTTGCAGAAAACTTTCCAGCATACCGCCACGGGTACAGAGCCGGTGCGTCCGTTCCTTTCGAGTAAGCTGCTTTAACTGGTGCTGCAATGCCTTTTCATCATTGATGGCTTTCCGCAGTTTCTTTTCGCTTTTTTCCAACTCCCGGTTGAGCTTTTCCAGCTTTGAGGTATCAGGCAAGGGCAGCGTCCTCCTTTCCCGGTATCAGCACATAAATCCTGTTTGGTTCTCCAATGCCCTGACGCACCCGCATGATAAGTCCGGCGGTTTCCAGTTCATTCAGAGAACGCTTGACCGTCATAGAGCTACGGGACAGGACTGCGGCAATGGCTGTAACAGGGAAGCAGACAAACAGGATTCCGTTCTCATCCTCCTGTCCTTTGGATAGCATAGCGTCCAGCATCCGGCAGTACATGACCTTTGCGGTGCTGCTGACCGGAAATCCTGTCAACGCTCTTGGAAAAGCCATACAGGGCGGCAATGGTGTGTCTATCGTCATAAATTCAAAATTCATTCGGTGTGTTCCTCCTTTTTCTTTGCTCGTTTGGATAAATAACGGGGGCAGTCAATCACAACCGCCCGGAAGCTCTGCTTGCACCCATGCTGGCATTTCCGGCATAATTCGTTGTAAGTGACACGCCCCCGGTCATTGAGGTAAAAGGAAAGCTCATTCTTCCTCTTTTTGCTCATTCTCGGCATATTGCGCTTCCTCCCGTTTTAGTGTATGGTTTCGGGACGATTTTCGGCAAAATTACGGTCATAGAGCCGCTTAAAATCTCCCGAAGTATCAGCGATAGGGTAGACTATCCCCTTATCAGATTGTCGTGTTTCGGTATCATTTCGGTGTCAGTTCGCCAGTTCTCCCCGGTGTCGTTCCTCCCCTGAATCTCACAGCGGCGTATCGCTCCCTTTGGTACGCTCGTTTCGGTCAGGGTTCCTCCACATCCCTGCCAAAAGTCATGGCACTACATCGCCGGGGAAGCATATCCCACACAGGCTGGTCATTCGATTGGAATAATCCATCGATGAACTACCTGTATCATAGAACATTTTTGTGCCCTGTGCCGTATGTCCACAAAGTAGGAATTAGGGGTAAAAATCAGAAATTTCCACGATTGCGGAATTGATATGGTATAATCAATTCAACGGTTATAAATGTCGTCAGAAAGGGGGAACTGCTTCAATGAACGGAGCTACTACAATACAGGAACGGCTAAAAGATTTACGATTAAACAAAGGATTAAAACTGGAAGAACTGGCTGAGCAAACGGGTATTTCAAAATCGGCTCTTGGCAGTTATGAAAAAGATGACTATAAGGAAATCAATCATGGCAACCTTATCCTGCTGGCAGATTTTTATGGGGTGTCCCTCGATTATCTCTTTTGCCGGACAGAGAACCGGGCGGAGATCAACACGCCATTAAGGGAGCTGCATTTGAGTGATGAGATGGTAGCACTTCTGAAAAGCGGTCGGATTAACAACCGTCTGCTGTGCGAACTTGCCACCCATAAGGACTTTATCAAGTTTCTTGCGGACATTGAGATTTATGTGGATGGAATTGCCACCATGCAGATTCAGAACCTCAACGCCCTTGTCGATACCGTCCGGCATGAAATCATTGAACGGTATCGCCCCGGCGAAGATGACCCCCATTTGAAAGTGCTGCAAGCCGCCCATATCAGTGATGATGAGTATTTCAGTCACATGGTTCTGGATGACCTCAACCTGATTATCCGGGATATTCGGGAAGCCCACAAAAAGGACAGTGAGAGTGCGCCCCAGACTACCGTTGCTGATGAACTGAAAGAAAATCTGGAAGCGGTCGAAAATTTCAAGGGCAGCCGGGATGAAAAGCTCGTTGTACTTTACTGCAAGCAGCTTGGTATCAACTATAAAAATCTGTCAGACGAAGAATTTCGCTGGCTCATTCGTATTCTCAAAAAGTCAAAGAAAATGGGAACGCCTATCAGCCAGAGGAAAAAACGGTAAAGAAAAACCGCTGTTGCATGGTTTGTTAGCTTCCATGTAGCAGCGGTTTTTGCTGGGATTATTCAGTTGAATTTTTAGGGAGTGTAAAATAAAGTGTGTAAGTTAGAAATACAATAAAACTAACTGCATACTTTATTTTTCTATATAAGGTGTGC
>NZ_RAZG01000087.1 GCF_003612565.1 Roseburia sp. 1XD42-69
TGCCCTTATGAGAACATTGAAATATCTTGTCCGACAAAAGGAGCACTATTTATAATAGTTGTAAAGTGGTGAGAAATTTAATAACTGTTATATTTTGTTATTAAATTCTCCGCAAACCATTGAAAACACTGGATTTGTCGCAGGTGAGCTTTCCCTTATTGTTTCCCTTGTGTTATATCGTCCCACCAGTGTTTACGAACTCTGATAAGGGAAAATACAAGGGCAAAAAAATTATATAAAACAGTATAACACAAAATAAAAGTGACATGGTGAACTGATTGAAATGCTTCTGATTTTTGTAGCAAATAATTGATTGAACGATAAGGAGATAAGATACGATGAGAACAATATTTGCAGAATATAATCCCGGACGAAACAGCATTGATGTTTATACCAGTGCAGACTATATGCTTCGCATTGACTGCTGGGAAGCAGAAAAGAATTTGAGAACCACACCCGGATCAGATTGTGCATTAAACACACTTGCCATTGATGAACCACTAGAATATGCGAGACTGTATCTTGATGGGAATTTACAGATGTGGGTAGATGCAGAAGATTCCTTGACATTATAGTAATGTTCAAAAAAAGCTCTCTGTGCAATGCACAGGAGCTTTTTATATGTAGACCTCTATTTATTTGTGCTGTCTGCATCAATTACAGACTGAATCTGCTTCATAAGGGCATCATAGTTGTCCTTGTTATCAATTCCGCCGAGCATTGGTTCGCCTACAATATTGCCATTTCTGTCAACAAGTATAGTTGTTGGAAAGGCCATGATTTCTGAGGCATATTTACCGGCAGCACTAGAGGAGTCAATTGACAGATTACGATATTTGACACCCTGGCTTTCAAGAACAGAGGCAGCCTCTTTGATAGCTGTTTTATTGCCATCGAAGGTCTCAGTGTTGATGCCAACAACTTCTCCGCCCATTGATTTGATAGCATCATTTAATTCGTTAAGCTTGGATAATTCAGCGACACATGGTTTGCAGCCGGTAAACCAGAAATTGACGACTGTTACTGCATTACCGGAAAACAGGCTGTCATCAACCTTATTGCCATCAAAATCCTCACCGGAAAAATCACTGAATACAGATGAGGCTTTAGAGCTGTCCTTCTTGTTATCGTCTGATGATGTATTTTTGTTTTCAAGCTCTGCTATCTGTTCCTCAATTTTTCGTATGGTTTCAATATCCTCATTAAGTGTTTTAAGCTCATCGTCTGTGAATGAATTCTTGTTTGATTCTACGGTACCGGCAAGATAATCAGCATAATTTCCGTTTGGATCGGCGTCACTTTTGTTCATCATGCCAAATGCCTTGTTCCACACATCAGCGTGATCTGCAAAAAGCTGATTTTCCTGCTGATATAAATCATCAAGCCTGGAATCTGATTTGCCGGATGCTTCTGAGCCGGCTTCAGTCTGAGTGTTCTTAGAATCTGTTGTGGAAGCTTGCTTTACGCCACATGCTGTAAGTGATAATGCTATGCAGAGTGTAAAAATAGAAATAAATGATAATTTGTTTTTCATGAGTAATTTCTCCTTTAAAATAATAGTAAAATGTTTAATAGCTATCTGTTGTCATTTTTTTGACATGATTTTCCCATAAACCGGTAGCAGATGGCGTCCTTCGGACAGGCCTTTATGCAGGCACCGCAGCGTATGCACTCGGGGTGATCCGGTGTCTTACACACATCCACATCCATCTTACATGCCTTTGAGCATTGACCGCATCCGACACATTTGCTGCTATCAACGGTGATTTTGAGCAGGCTGACCTTATTAAATAATGAGTAGATTGCTCCAAGCGGACAAATCCATTTACAGAAGGGCCTGTAAAATAAGATACTTAGTACAATCACTGCAATTAAAATCATACACTTGAAAGAAAAAAGCTTTCCCAGCGCAGAACGGATAGCAGCATTTCCAATAGATAACGGTATAGCACCCTCTAAAACACCCTGAGGACAGATATATTTGCAGAAGAACGGGTCTCCCATTCCTATAGAGTTCGTTACAAGCATCGGAAGAAGTATAACGAAAACAATAAGAATGACATATTTTAGGTACCTAAGAGGCTTTAGTTTGGCTGTGGATAATTTCTTTCCGGGGATTTTATGAAGTAAATCCTGAAACCATCCAAATGGGCACAAAAAACCACATATAAATCTGCCGAGAGTTACACCGAGTAAAATAAAAAATCCGGTTATGTAGTATGAAAACTTAAATTTTGATGATCCGACAACTGCCTGAAATGCCCCTATTGGACAGGCTCCTGTCGCGGCAGGGCAGGAGTAGCAGTTTAATCCGGGTACGCATACTGTTTTTGCATTGCCCTGATATATTTTACCCTTAAATAAATTTGGAATATGAATATTGGTCAGCAGCGTTGCTGCGGCCTGTATCCAGCCACGTATTTTTGCCAGTTTTCTTGATAGTAATTTCTTTTCCTTATCCAATTCCGACACACTCCAGACATAGTTTTATTGCTTTACCAAGCACTGTAGCCGCCTCACCTCTGACTGCACCATAGCTTATCATAGATACACCAAGGATAAGCAGAATGATTTGACATGTTTTTTGGTATTTCAACATAATGTTGCTCCTTTTTGTTGTATTGTTGACCAGCTGACTTTGGTATTATACAATATAGGTTGTAAAATTATTGTTAAGAAGCAGGAGAACATTTTGAGATTATTAATTGTTGAGGATGAGAAACAAATATGTGATATGGTTGCAAAGAGTCTGTATGCTGCCGGTTATGAGGTGGATACCTGTTATGATGGGAAAGAGGCTCTTGAATGTATACTGTCGGAGAATTATGATCTGATAGTTTTGGATTTGAATCTGCCGGGGATGGATGGCATGGAGCTTCTTAAGGAGCTTAGAAAATACAATGATGAAACTAAGGTTTTGATATTATCTGCAAGAGGTCAGATTGCTGATAAGGTAGAGGGACTGGATGCAGGAGCAAATGATTACATGGAAAAACCATTCCATCTGCAGGAGCTTGAGGCACGTATCAGAAGCCTGACAAGAAGGAAATTTGTACAGAATGATATATGTCTTAAATGCGGAGAAATAAAGTTTGATACGATTAAACGCGAGGCATATGCAAAGGAAGAGCCGGTTCCACTGACAAGAAAAGAGAATGGTATTTTGGAATATTTACTTATCAATATAGGCAGACCGGTGAGTCAGGAGGAGCTGATAGAGCATGTGTGGGATGCCACGACAGACAGCTTTAGCGGAGCAATCAGGGTACATATGTCTTCACTTAGAAAAAAGCTTAAGGCGAAGCTGGGATATGATCCCATTCAGAACAAGGTAGGTGAAGGCTATAAAATACGGGATGAGTCTGACAGATGAAAAGAATGTCGCTACAGTGGAGACTTACGTGCATTACTACATTGTGTATTGCTATTATATGTGGCTGCCTGACTATGTTTGTCTATAAAAATGGTGTGAATTACATCGATTCTCTGCAGGATGCGGTAGAGTCACAGGGGGATGAAAAAGGAAACAAATCAGATGAAATATATATCAGCATACCGGACGATAAGTGGGATGAGTTTGCGGATGAATTTTCGGTTCAGGTGTACAATAATAAGGCCGACTATAAAAGAAACAGTCTGATAATCACGGTTTTGCTGGCGCTTTTGGGAGGTGTCGTCACTTATTTTATAAGCGGGCATGCACTCAGACCAATCAGGGAGTTTTCAGATAAAATTGAAGAGGTACAGGCTCAGAATCTGTCTGATTCAAGAATAGAGGAAAACAATGTTAAGGAACTGAACCAGCTGGGTATTTCTTATAATAAGATGCTTGAGCGTCTGTCGGAAGCATTTGAGATACAGAGACAGTTTACTGCAAATGCAGCACATGAGCTGCGTACTCCATTAGCGTTAATGCAGGTACAGCTTGATTTATATAATTCTGCCTCTCACCCGGGAAATGATGCAGACACTTTGCAGACCATAAAAATGGTTACGGAACAAAATGATAAATTAAACAGGATGGTAAAGACTCTTCTTGACATGAGTGAGCTTCAGACGGTGGGAAGGGATGATAAAATTATATTGGATGCTATTGTTGAAGAGGTTTTGGCAGACCTTGAGCCTCTTGCCGTGGAAAAGAATATAAAGCTGATTGGAAAATGTGAGGATGCCACTATGATAGGCAGTGATATCCTTATTTACAGGCTTGTATACAATCTGGTTGAGAATGCCATCAAATATAATCATCCGCTCGGACAGGTTACAGTAACCGCATATCAGAGAAACAAGCATGTTTATCTGTCTGTAGAAGATACGGGAAGCGGAATACCAAAGGAGCTTAGGGAGAGAGTGTTCGAGCCATTCTTCCGTGTGGATAAATCCAGAAGCCGGGAGCTGGGTGGCGTAGGGCTAGGTCTTGCTTTTGTCCGTGAAATCGTTAGAGTACATGATGGCAGTATTTGTATCAAATCAGGCAAGACTGGGGGAACGATTTTCGAGGTGACTTTTGCACAGCATTCAATGTAGCGTTCCATTTTACACATTTGTCAACGCTATTAAAACAGATTTGCTAAATGAGAAAAATAGAATAGTCTCAAAAACGCTGAGAATAATTTCTTCTCAGCGTTTCCGACAACTATTTTCTTTCCTTTGACACCTTCTCACTTATTCTCTGATAGATTTCCTTTGTCTCTGCGTCATTTTCCCCATTTACAACTAATATTTTTCCATCTATGTTCACGACAACATATGAATGGCAGGAGGCATGAGTGTAGCGGATATAATCTCCGAAGATATCGTTTTTGAAGTTTCCCATAGCATACTTCAGGTTTCCAAAACCATTAGTTCTGTAATCATTATCGTTCTGCAATACATTTTCTTCATAAGAAATGCTGTCAATTTGCGAATACTCCCCTGTATAATCATTCCATCCTTTTGCTTCAATGTTAAAATCACGATCATTACAACGAATCTGAATGCTTCCCCAAAACAAAGTCCATATAGTAAACACAATAGCGGAAATTGCGATGATCAGATATATCACACTTTTTTTTGTATTATACTGAATTTTTAAGCCTTCTCCGGTTGTCAGCTTTTTCTTATAAAAAAGGTAGGAGTAGAGAATGCTAATGATTGCAGCTGCCATAATGCTTATAATATACACAACCAGTGCAGCCATGCTTTCCCCAAAAAGTCCACAAAGCATACATAAAATACCTGATGCCATCCATAATTTGCCGCTGAATCTATGTGTTGCATTCCAGTTTTCTTCATCCATTAAAGACCATACAACTCTTATTCCTATGGTATTATTCTGTTTCGCTTTTGGCAAATAATTTCCAATAACCATAAACAGCAGTCCAGTTCCATAGTAAATTACTGCCATAAACAGATTTTCCATATCTGCACCCATATTGACCAGTCTTGCAATACCATTATAGAGTAATGTTATAATTGGTATAATCCACATCGTCATTCCTATAATCTTGCGGCTCTGCTGTCTGTTCCGGTTATCATAAAATATTATTGCCACCAGCGCACAATCCGTCACTACAAAAAACACATTTGCCCACATGCTCTGTGTACTAGTGAATCCTACTAAAACCCCGATGAGCATTACCAGAACAGAACAAATTAATGAACCTCTATATTTTTTTATCATTTCCTTCATCGTCCGATACTCCTTTCAAATCTATAATCCACAACATGACATCTTCCAATACGGAAGTGTTTAATTCATAATAAATAAATTTTCCCTCTCTTTTATTTCGGATTAAATCAGCCTCCTTCAATATTGCCAGATGTCTGGATATAGAAGCTCCCGTTACTGAAAAATGTTCACATATCTCTCCAGCAGAAAGCCGTCCATTCTTCAATAAATTTAAAATCTCACGTCGTATTGGATCTGCCAGTGCTTTTAATGTATCTTGTATACCCAAGAATTCATCACGCTCCTCGTTTAACATTTAGCCTAATTGTTAAATGTATTATAATGCAAGATATGTTATCTGTCAACGACTAAATTTTTCTAAAAGAACGTGCTTTGTTCATTAAGGGCAGAGAGGCTTTTTGTCCCTCTGCCCTTAATAACAGATATCTCTTATAGCACTCATCTAACATATCGAAAGACTCTTAAAAATCTAATTCTCCATATCAACAGTATCCTCTTTCTTCCATCCAGTCTTTCACATAGCATCTGATTCCAATATAAACCACATGCACCAGTAATAATAGTGTAATGAGATTTATAGAAATAACAGATTTTATCCAATCTCCAAAATAAATTGCAATGGCTGTGCTTGTAATAACTTCCACAATGCTGATGATATCCCAACAATATTTCCGGTAGATTTTTCCTACCTGATAACCAATCCCAACTATCAGTAATCCGGTTATTATGAATAAAATCCCCATAACAATAGCTACGATCAGCCAGTACATAAGCCCGGAAAGGATACGGTTAGGTATTCCGCTGCTTAACTGTCCGAAAGAATCTGCCCCTATGACAAACTCCCGAAACAAGCTTCCCATTCCTTTTCCTAGCGCACCGAAAAAGATGTTACAGTCGTTAAGGAAAACTGGCGAAAGAATAGCAGTAAACAGTGTTGTAGTTATGCTGTACCATGCCAGCAGGAACAGGATACTTTCATAACCAATCGTCATTTTTTTATATTTCTTTTCCAACTGCCTTTTACGGTTATCGCATTTTTCTTTTGCTTTCTGGTAAGCAGTACGGTCACATTTTTCGCATTTCTCAAAAATTACAAGGGCAATACCAAAGAAGCGGATATTGCCAAGACATTGGGGTTTGAATCGAATGATGAATATAACGAGATCATGTTTCTCAGGGAGATCACCCATACTGTCAACGCATTCAATGACATGGCAGATATTGTAAGGCTCTATTCCAAGAAACCGGAAACAGCAGAACAACGGCTTGCAAATCTTTTATCCGAAGTTATGTATGAGGATTCTGAAACGGTATAGTAAGGCAACCGGAGTTGTGATATACTTACACGCAAGAAGCATTTCAACAGTTCCGATTGTCTGATATCGAAAGGAGACATATGATTATGGCAAAAGGATCTGTTAGAAAGAAAGGAAAGAAATGGTACTACCGCTTCTATGTAGAGGACGCAAGCGGCAAAATGGTTCAGAAAGAATATGCCGGAACCGAAAGCAAAAGTGAGACGGAAAAACTTCTCCGCAAGGCACTGGAAGATTATGAAGATAATAAATTTGTTGCAAAAGCAGATAACCTTACCGTAGGTGAACTTTTGGACATGTGGGCAGAAGAAGAACTAAAAACCGGGACACTCAGCAATGGTACAGTGGAAAATTATCTTGGTGCAATCCGCTGTATCAAAAAGCACCCGATTGCAGAACGCAAACTGAAAACAGTTACCGCCGAACATTTACAGGCATTTCTCGACCTGCTTACATTCGGTGGCGAGTTTCCAGACGGGAAAGTGAGAAAAGGATACAGCAAAGATTATATCCACTCTTTTTCCGCAGTGTTACAGCAGTCATTCCGTTTTGCAGTATTTCCAAAACAGTTAATCAGTTTCAATCCGATGCAGTATATTAAGCTGAAAAGGCAGGCAGAGGAAGTTGATCTCTTTTCCGATGATGAAGTCGAAGAAGGCACACAGCCGATCTCACACGAAGATTATGAACGGCTTATCAAGTACCTGGAAAAGAAAAATCCACCTGCGATCCTTCCAATCCAGATTGCATACTATGCAGGACTTCGTATCGGGGAAACCTGTGGTCTTACATGGCAGGACATCAACCTTGAAGAACAATGCCTGACCATAAAACGCAGTATCCGTTACGACGGTGCAAAGCATAAAAATGTGATTGGAACAACCAAGCGAAAAAAAGTAAGGATTGTTGATTTTGGAGATACGCTGACTGAAATATTGAAAACAGCCAGACGGGAACAACTGAAAAGCCGGATGCAGTACGGAGAACTTTACCACCGCAACTACTACAAAGAAGTTCATGTAAAAAACAGGGTGTATTATGAATACTATCACCTTGACGGAACGCAGGAAGTCCCAGCAGATTATAAAGAAATATCCTTTGTCTGCCTCAGACCGGATGGCAGTCTGGAACTGCCGAGTACACTCGGCATTGTATGTAGGTCAGTGTCAAAGAAGCTGGAAAGATTTGAAGATTTTCACTTTCACCAGTTACGGCACACCTACACCAGCAACCTGCTCTCAAACGGGGCAGCTCCAAAAGATGTACAGGAACTGTTAGGACATTCAGATGTCAGTACCACAATGAACATTTACGCTCACTCAACAAGAAAAGCAAAGCGGGATTCCGCAAGACTTCTTGATAAAGTAGCGAGCAACGCTTAATAAAAAATCCCCTTATTTCCCTTGCGGATTCCTCACAAGGGCAAAAATAAGGGAAAATACATATCATTTCACTATCTAATTGGCTGAAAAGCCTGTAAAATAAGGAAAGTTCAGGAAATCTCTCCACAAATTCCGATTTGTCGGGGAGCAAATAGAGCGAAAATCAATGTTTAGGAGGGTATTGTAAATATGAAAAAGTTCTTTAAAAATAAATACTTTTCAGTTTTTATAATATTAAGTTTTCTAATTTATGTAATGTCCAACGGAGAATGGTGTGTTCCGATTTTTGCGTGGATTTATCCAATTTTGTTTTTGTGTATGGTTTATCTCAATCATACACGTAAAGTATATCTTATAATTAGTTCTATATATGCCATTGGATTTGTTGTCCAGTTTGGGAGAGCTATTGGAATGGACATAAAGATATGTATAATGGTATCAATTTTGTTATCTTTTCTGAAAGTTTTACCGTATATCTACTGGTCAAAATCAAAAATGAGATTTCAGGACACTATTATTTTTGCAAGTATAATGGTATCAATAGAGTATATCATCTATCTGATATATCCTATATTGGGAGGGCTGTCTGACGCTTATACACAATACCAAAATCTATATCTACTACAAATGGTAACGGTAACAGGAATTTATGGAATCACTTTTTTAATATATTGGACAGCGTCAATGGTTATATGGATTTGGAACAATAAAAGTAAAAAGGAATATATCAGAAAATATATCATCGTATATGGTTCTGTAATTGGATTAGTGTTTGTTTATGGAATTGTTATGTTTCATTTTGTAGGAAATTCAGATAAAAGTGTTAGGATTGCTGGTGTAACTGTTCCGATTTCACATCTGCTAAATGATGATAAAGATATATATTCTACATTTTATACCAATACATTTACTGATGAAAATATTACAAACGCAAGGAATAAACTATCATTAGTAGCTGATGAACTTTTCCTAAAAACAGAATTGGAAGCACAAGCAGGGGCAAAGATTGTTTTTTGGTCGGAACTGAATGGAGCGGTTTTAAAACAAGATGAAGATATACTGCTACAACGAGCCTCGGATATGGCAAAACAGGAAGAAATTTATTTGATTGTTTCGTTACTGGTGAAAACGCCTTATGTGGACTTAAAGGAAAATAAAACGGTAGCATTTAATCCACAAGGAGAACTTATTTCAGAATATTTTAAGTATGGACGTTCAATCGGAGAACTGTGCCAAAAAGGAGATGGAATATTAAAAAGTTTTGATACAGAGTACGGGAGAATTGCTCCATTTATATGTTCTGATATGGCATTTTTGTCGAAAATACAGCAGGCAGGTAAAGATAATGTAGATATACTGATTGTTCCGGCTTCGGATTGGAAAGAAATGACATTATTAGCTTCAAAGGTGGCGATTGTGCGAGGGGTTGAAAATGGAAGTAATATAATCAGACATACAAATAAGGGAATGTCGATTGTTTCAGATTTTAAAAGCAATGTGCTGGCACAGACCGATTACTTTCAGTCTGATACAAAGACATTATCTGCACAGGTTATCACGAAAGGGCGATTTACTCTTTATTCGTATATTGGAAATCTATTTGTATATCTGTGTAATTTATATTTGTTAGGGAGTTTCATACTTCCAAAAATTAAACGACTAATTAAGAAGTAAATTCTTTAGGTTACAATCGATGATGGGGTAAACGAAAAAGCAGTTTTGACATTGCAGGGAACTGCCCCTTCGTTTACACCATTTTCGATTTGGCCTAA
>NZ_RAZG01000088.1 GCF_003612565.1 Roseburia sp. 1XD42-69
TCTGTTGTCTAATTTTAGAAATTTATTAACCAAGTAGTCTTGATTGACTACACCATTATTATACTAGGAGGTGTAATGTTTTGCAGTCACCTCCTGCCTTTGTTTTGGATTTACGGATAATTGATTTTCTACGGAGATTTTAGATATGGTTTATGAGTTTTTAAAAAGAGGAATTAATATATGGTGCTGGATCTGCATGACCTGTGGGGAAATGTGTATGGGGCAATGGAGGAACACATGCCTCTTCTCACAGAAGAAAATCTTAAGAACAGGTTTCTGTGAATCTGGGAATTGCTGGCTTGGGAATTTTTAAACTGCAGCGGGCAGAACAGCGTGGTGTAATTAAAAGAGCTGGAATTGGCAGACGACCCTTTCGTCTGTTACAATTTCCACTACTTTGAGCCCCAGGTATTTACCCATCAGCAGGCGGAATTTTTAGAGGAGATGCGGGAGTTTTACAGAGAAGTGGGATATCCCGATGATATTTCAGATTTTGGGGCGTACCTTGGGGAGCATGAAAACTGGAAGAGGAAACATGCTTTAACAGGGGAAGAACCAAAGAATGACAGGGCTCTTATGGAAAAACTTTTAAGCCATGCATTTTAAGTTTATGGAAGCATCAGGAAAGGAAGTGTACTCCGGGAATTTGGCGTCATTGCCCATGCTCCCGAAGATGCTGCGAAGAGATGGGCACGGGATTTGACGGAATATTTTGAGAGAAACCACATTGGGTATGCCCTGTGGAACTATAAATGCCTGGATTTCGGACGCTTGATATGAAAGGAGAGAAGTGCAGCAGCCTGTTCTGATACTATACCCTCCGGTTCTCTTTGCGGAATTCCGCCGGGCTTTTTCCCACATACTTCTTAAATTTTACATGAAAATAATCCACATTTCGGTAGCCCACTTTCTCCGCCACGGCATACACTTTCATGTCGGAGGAGAGCAAAAGTTCTTTGGAATGTTCAATCCTTACATGGTCCACATAGGAATTAAAGTTTTCACCCATTTTTTTTGAGAAAAGTTTCCCCAGATAAGAGCTGTTGTACCTAAAGAGGGGGGCAATATTTTCCAGTGTGATATTGCTGGCAAAGTTGTGGTTTATGTAGTGTAAAATATCATCTAACACGCTTTCCCTGGAAGTGCTGCCAATGGAAGAAATCACAAGCTCAAACAGTTCTGTCAAATAGAGGAAGATTTCGTAAAGGTAAAGGCAGTCTTCTATGGATTTGATAATCTCACTGTTGTTGGGAAAAGCAATATTTGCGCTGTTGTAAAGGTGGTTTGCCTGTTCTTTTATCTGCAAAAACATATCTGTTAGAAACAGCCGGATTTCCGGGATGGAGTCCGCTGTGTCATATAGTTTTGATTTCAGTTCGTTTAAGGTTTCCGCCAGCATATTCCGGTTAAATGCCTGGAGATAGTCAAAAAGTTTTCCCGCATAAAAATCTTTTAATTCATGGTTTAACAGGAATGGGCGGTCTTTTTTTTTAGTGAGCTGCATATAGCCCATGGTATGCTGTCCCTGCTCACAGAAGAAACGGCGGCAGGAAAGTTCTTTGGCCTGACAGTAGGAATTGCATATCTCTTCTAAGGAGTGAACCGGTCTGCCATAGGCGATAAACAGGCTGTCTAAGGGGGAAAATTTCTGGGGGCGGCTTTCGCTTTCGTACCGGTTTAAAAAGTCGTTAAATTTCTGGATGGCGAAAGGCCCTTTTAAGAGCACGGCCTCTTTTCCCTCATGGACAATGCTGTGGTAGGAATTGTTGTCCTGGTTTACCACACGGAGCAAATCGGAAAAACGGTAGTTTACCCCGGAAGAATTTCTGTTGTAGGGTTCATAAATGATAACCTGATAGATTTTTGCGTCAAGATGCAGTTCCTCCGGGTCAAAGGAGGTAAAGTCTGCCGTACCGGACAAGATATCCTTAAGGATGGCGTCTTTGGCTTTCCGGCGGTAGTGTTCCCTGGCGTTTTCTGTGGCGGCTTCCGTATCCAGATCTCCCTTTACATGAACAAGAATGTCCTCCAGCTCTTTTTCGTCAATGGGTTTGGTAAGGTAATATTCTACGCCGTACCGGATAGCTTCCTGGGCATATTTAAAATCGGAATAACCGCTTAATATAATAATTTTTCCCTGAAACCCGTCGGCCCTTGCTTTTTTTATCACTTCAAGGCCCAGCATACCGGGCATACGGATATCAAGAAAAACCACGTCCGGTTTTAAGTCGCAAATCCCCTGGTAAGCGCGTCTTCCGTTTGCCGCTTCCCCTGCAATGACAAAGCCTAAGGATTCATAATCTAACAGGCATGAAATCCCTTCACGGATCACTGCCTCATCATCTGCAATCAATATTTTATACATATGGATACGCTCCTGCTTTTCAAAAGAATAAAAATCTTTTTGTCCGTCAGTATATTATAAAATCTCCGGCGTTTTTTGTCAAACAAGGGAAGGGGGATTCCTTCCTGGCCTGGGCCAAACTGCTGCAATTTTCCTTGTGCTTTATCTTGAATTTTTACTGTAGAAAAATCTCCTGGGATACTTTACAATGGGTGTAACAGTTTTTTGAAAGGAGAAGAAAAACATATGATTGAACATGAAAAAGTGAAAAAAGTTTTGTACGGCGGGGATTACAATCCGGAGCAGTGGCCGGAAGAAATCTGGGAGGAGGATATGCGGCTTTTTGCCCTGGCAGGCATTGACGTGGTGACGTTAAATGTGTTTAGCTGGGCGGCACTGCAAAAAGATGAAGTTACCTATGATTTTTCTAAGCTTGATAAGATTATGGAATTTGTAAAGAAAAATGGGATTAAAGTCTGCCTTGCCACGTCAACGGCGGCACATCCGGCATGGATGGCCAGAAAGTACCCGGATATTTTAAGGACGGACAATATGGGAATTAAGAGGAAGTTCGGGGCAAGACACAATTCCTGCCCCAACAGCCCCACCTACCGGAAATATTCTGTGGCATTGGCGGATAAACTTTCCCGGCGTTATAAGGATTATGACAATATCGTATCCTGGCATATCTCAAATGAGTATGGCGGGGAGTGTTACTGTGAAAACTGTGAGAAGGCTTTTAGGGTGTGGCTTCGGAAAAAATACGGTACGATAGAGGAGTTAAATCGTGTCTGGAATACCAGTTTCTGGGGGCATACTTTTTATGACTGGGAGGATGTGGTTCTGCCGGATCTGCGCTCCGAAGAGTTTTCCTGGGACGGGGTGCAGAGGACAAATTTCCAGGGAATTTCCCTGGATTATAAGCGGTTTAATTCCGACAGTATTTTAGACTGCTTTAAGCTGGAGCGGGATGCGGTAAAGAAAAATACCCCGAATATTCCCGTCACCACAAACCTAATGGGATGTTACCAGCCCTTAGATTACCAGAAGTGGGGAAAAGAGATGGATTTTGTCTCCTGGGACAGCTACCCGGAATTTGGCTCAGATTACAGTTACAATGCCATGTGCCATGATGTGATGCGGGGCTTAAAACAGGGGAAAACTTTTGCCTTAATGGAGCAGACTCCCAGCGTGAGCAACTGGCATGCTTACTGTGCGTTAAAGCGCCCCGGGGTGATGCGGCTTTTAAGCTACCAGGCCATGGCCCACGGAGGGGATACGGTGATGTTTTTCCAAATGAGAAGGAGTATCGGCGCCTGTGAAAAATACCACGGGGCAGTAATCGACCATGTGGGGACGGAACATACCCGGGTATTTAAAGAAATATCCGCCCTAGGAAAAGAGTTAAAAGACTTAGGGGATAAAACCCTTGGGGGCAGAACCCCGGCAAAAGCGGCCATTGTCTTTGACTGGGACAACTGGTGGGCAGCCGGCCTTTCCGCAGGGCCAAGCAATGCTATCGATTATCTGGGGGAAGTGCACCAGTATTACCGCACCCTTTTGAATATGCATATTTCTGTGGATATGATAGGGGTGGAGGATAGCCTTTCAGATTATAAGCTTGTGATTGCCCCCATGCTTTATATGTGCAAAGACGGGTTTGACGAAAAAGTCCGCAGCTTTGTAAAAGAGGGGGGAACATTTGTAACCACCTATTTCAGCGGTTATGTGGAGGACCACGATTTGGTTATTACCGGGGGGTATCCGGGACGGCTTAGAGATATCCTTGGAATCTGGGTGGAGGAATCCGATGCCCTTCCCTTAGAGAAAACAGGGGCAGAACATGCTTTCCACTATGAAAATGAGATATACCCCGCAGAAATTCTCTGTGACCTTCTCCATCTGGAAGGGGCGGAAAGCCTGGGAGAGTATGAGGATGACTTTTATGCGGGGATGCCGGCTGTGACAGTAAATGCTTTCGGAAAAGGAAAAGCTTACTATGTAGCCACCCGTTCCAGTGAGGAGTTTTACGGTAATCTTTTTGACAGAATTGTAAAAGAGCAGGGCATAGAGCCTGTGGTCACAGGAGATTTTGAGACCTGCATCGAAGCTACAGTCAGGGAAAATGAAAAGGGGAGTTTCCTGTTTCTTTTAAATCATGGGGACGGCGTGGATTCCGTTACCTTAAAGCAGGGGGGCACAGACCTTCTCTCCGGCTGGGAGTATGAAGCGGGGACAATGGTTTCCCTGGAGGCAAAGGGGGTGGCGCTGATTCAGTTAAAAGACAAGTAATCTTGCATTTGTTTGAGGAGAAAATGGAAAAGGAGGCAATATGAATCCGGAAGAAGAAATTCTTAAGAAAATGGATGAGGTGATAGACAGCGGCCTCTACAAACCGGAGTGGGATTCCCTTATGGAGAACAAAGCGCCGGGATGGTTTTTCCGGGAAAAACTGGGGATTTTTATCCACTGGGGGCTTTACAGTATTCCGGCCTATTCCAATGAGTGGTATTCCAGAAATATGTACAGAAAAGGCACAGAGGCCTTTGAGCATCACAGGAAAACTTACGGGGAGCAAAAAGACTTTGGATACAAAGATTTTATCCCCCTGTTTACGGCGAAAAACTTTGACCCGGGAGAGTGGATGGCGCTTTTCCGGGAAGCCGGGGCGGGATATGTGTTCCCGGTGGCGGAGCACCATGACGGGTTTCAGATGTATAAAAGCGGGCTGTCAGACTGGAACGCCTTTGCCATGGGGCCGAAACGTGATATTTTAGGGGAGTTAAAGGCGGCGGCAGAGAAGGAAGGGATTCAGTTCTGCACCAGTTCCCACAGGGCGGAACACTGGTTTTTTATGGGGCATGGCAGGGAGTTTGACAGCGATGTGAAAGAGCCCATGAAAAAGGGGGATTTTTACTGGCCTGCCATGCCGGAGCCAGCCCCGGAGGACTTGTATTCCAAGCCTTATCCCAGTGAGGAATTTTTAGAGGACTGGCTGGCAAGAACCGGGGAGCTGATTTTAAATTATCAGCCGAAACTTTTATATTTTGACTGGTGGATACAGCATCAGGCGTTTAAACCCTATTTAAAAAAGCTGGCGGCATTTTACTATAACCTGGGAAGAATTTGGGGGGAGGAGGTATCTGTGTGCTATAAGCATGACGCTTTCATGTTTGGCAGCGGCATTGTGGAAATGGAGCGGGGCGGTTTTCGGGAGCCAAAGCCCTACCCTTGGCAGACAGACACTGCTGTAGCCAGGAATTCCTGGTGTTACACAGATTCCTTAGAGTATAAAACCAGCGGTGAGATTATCTGTACCCTTGCGGATGTGGTTAGCAAAAACGGAAATCTCCTCTTAAATATCGGCCCCAAGGCAGACGGCAGCATTCCCGATGAGGATAAAAGAATTTTAAAAGATTTGGGGCAGTGGATGAAAGTAAATGGGGAGGCCATAAAAGGGGCCAGAGTCTGGAGAAAATCAGAGGAAGGCTCCACAAAGACAACGGAGGGTCAGTTCAGTGACCAGAAGGAGCAGGTTTTTACCACAGAGGATTACCGTTTTACCGTAAACCATGGAAATATATATGCCATTGCGTTAAAATCCCCGGGGGATGGCAGATTTCTTATCAAGTCCCTGGCGGACAGCAGAAATCAGGATTTGCCGGAATTTCACGGGATTATCTCTGGCGTGGATATTTTGGGGTATCGGGGGAGGCTTAAATGGAGGGTGGATGAGAGGGGGCTTTCTGTCCTGTCGGATTTGCCGGAATCTGAGTTTCCTGTGGTGGTTCGGGTGAGGGTGGAGTAAATAGTGTTTCGTAAAAATTGATGATTCCAGCGGTTAAGGCAGAACGATTGTGGTAAACTGTAACCAATAAGGAATGGTTTATACAGATATGACAGGATGGGTATCAATGAAATTTATACATTGTGCAGATTTACATTTGATTCTAAAATGGATACTAATTTAGATAAGGAACGTGCAAAAGAGAGAAAAGGAGAAATATTGCACACTTTCGAGCGGATGATTATGTACGCTGTTCAAAACGATATATCATCTATTTTAATTGCCGGTGATATGTTTGATGTAAAGAATATTTCTGCAACCGCCAGAAATGTAGTTCTATATAATATTGTCGGCCATCCGGAGATAACTTTTTACTATTTGAGGGGAAACCATGATAATGATAATTTCCTTTCGGGAATGGAATTGTCAAGGGAGAATGCAGAATCAGCTTACACATCCCTTGTATTGGATTCCAAAAAGTTTAATATCGTGATGCTTCATGGGCAGGAGTCAAAAAGCGATGTAAAAGACAGGGCAGAAATCATTAACCTGAAAGCGCTGAGAAATAAAGGAATAGATTATCTGGCACTGGGCCATATCCACATACATAAAATGGAGAAACTTGACGCAAGAGGGACATATTGCTATGCAGGATGTCTGGAAGGGAGAGGCTTTGACGAGTGCGGGGAACATGGATTTGTGGTACTTGATATAGATGAGGATACAGGAACGTATACCTGTGAATTTGTTCCATTTGCCCCAAGAAAGCTATATACAGTAAATGTTGATGTGACAGATTGTGGGACAACTGCTGAGATGATATCAAAAGCAGCACTGGATATACAGAATGTAGGATGTGATGATGAGGCATTAGTCAAAATTGTACTAAAAGGTTTGCTTGACGTTGAATGTGAGAAAGATATTGTATATTTTCAATCCCGATTCAGACAACGTTTTTATTATGTGAAAGTATATGATGAAACCCGGCTTAAGATTGATATCGGGGATTACATGCTGGATGAGTCGCTGAAAGGAGAGTATGTGCGCCAGGTAATGGAAGACCAGTCGATTCCTGAAGAAGATAAAAAAATAATCATTCGGTATGGTTTACAGGCAATTGCCGGGGAGGAGGTGCAGTAGAGTTGAAAATTTTATCTTGCCATATAGAAAATTTTGGGAAATTTCATGATTATTCTAAGAGTTTTAGCGATGGAGCCAACATGATCTGTGAAGAAAACGGCTGGGGAAAAAGCACCTTTGCAGCTTTTATCCGCACTATGTTTTATGGGCTTGAAGGAGATCGGAAGAGAAATATAGAAGAAAATGAGCGCAAGAGATATAAGCCATGGCAGGGCGGTGTTTTTGGCGGACAGCTTGTGTTTGAAATGCAGGGAAAAAAGTATTTGATTTCAAGAGTATTTAAAGATAAAGAAGCAAATGATGAATTTGAACTTCGGGATTGCGTCAACGGATTTAAATCTTGCAGATGATTTATTTTCACAACTCAATGAGATCCGG
Organism: Roseburia sp. 1XD42-69; assembly: GCF_003612565.1. Classification (GTDB taxonomy): domain Bacteria; phylum Bacillota; class Clostridia; order Lachnospirales; family Lachnospiraceae; genus Roseburia_B. The sequence goes on from NZ_RAZG01000088.1 coordinate 7,650, forward strand.
GATTGCGTCGTTAATTACCGAAATGCGGTGAAAGTTTTGGAAGACGCCAGGGAAGAACTTGAACAATTTGAAACAGCAAATAAGATTACCGCATGGAGTGAAATAGAGGCAGACGAATCGTTGCCAACGCTTGAGGAACTTAATCAACAAATTCAACAGTTCACAGAAGACAGAGAATCTGTCCAAAAAAATATAAACAATTATAATAAGACCCTTGAAGCTCTTCAGGAAGAGTATGATGAGTGGGAGGAAAATAGTTTAAGACTGAAAGAATTAAAATCTATACAGTCCATGGAGGAGAAAAAATATGAATGTGTCAGCATGGCAAAGAAGAAATTGGAGCAGGCAAAGGAAGTTATGACAGCAAAATATGCCGATCCAATTTTTCAGGGATTCGGCCCATTTTCATATTGATGCAAATACGGCAGTTACGGTAGATGAATGGGGCAAGCAGCGGGATACAAATACTCTCAGTTCCGGGTATCGGGATCTGATTGGGATTTGTCTTAGGATAGCCCTTGTTGACGCTATGTATCAAGAAGAAGAGCCGCCTCTTATCATGGATGATCCGTTTACGAACCTGGATGACAAAAAAGTTCATGCGGGTATGGAATTTATAGAAAAGCTTGCCCAAAAGTATCAGATTATCTATTTCACCTGCAGCGCTTCAAGGGGATAAATGGATTCAAAGTTTGAAAAAAATAGGGGCAAAATATTGTAGCCTTCTTCCAATTGACATAACGGAAAATACTGCCAGACACTTTTTTGCCAGGTTCTGGGGCAGGGAAGATGTCTATGCGAAGCGGAGCGTAAGCAAAAAGACGGGGAAAGCAGGCTATTTTCCCCAGTGTGATAATCTCTGGCATTATGGCGTCTGCCCAAAGGCGGATAAGGTAAAAATTCAGTGCGGCAAGTGCGAAAATCAAAGTTACAGTAAACTGGGCATTGCACAGATTATAGGACATTTGAAAGGAGAAAGAGCGGATGGTTCCGATGTGATCGGGGTGTATCCGCTCTTGCCTGATGATACCTGCCGTTTTATTGTTTTTGATTTTGATAACCACGAAAAGGGAGCAGAAGAAAAGGACTTTGCCAACACAGATAATGAGTGGAAAGAAGAAGTGGATGCGGTACGGACTATCTGCAAAGAACAGGGGATTGATGCTTTAACAGAGCGTTCCCGTTCCGGAAGGGGAGCGCATCTGTGGATATTTTTCGCCCAGAAAATTCCGGCAGGTCTTGCCAGAAAATTTGGTTTTGCATTGTTGGATAAAGGTGCGGAAACGGTAAATATGAAATCCTTTCGGTATTATGACCGTATGCTGCCGACACAGAATCATGTACTGGACGGCGGAATTGGTAATTTAATTGCACTGCCGCTGCAGGGACAGGCATTGAGGGAGGGCAATAGTGCATTTATTGATGAAAATTGGAATGCTTATCAGGATCAGTGGAAAGTTCTGATGGAGACAAAAAAGTTATCGAAAGAAAAAATAGAAGAATGTATCAAAACCTGGTTGCCGGAAAATCCATTTGAACCTGGCATGGAAAATGAGGAGATAAGAATCAAGCCATGGGAGTATCAACGGAAGTTTCATTCGGAAGATGCCATGGGAAGCATGAAAATTGTTTTATCGAACCTGATTTATGTGGATACGAAAAATCTAAAGTATCGCCTGCAAAATCAGGTGAGGCGTTTAGCGGCTTTTTTAAATCCGGTTTATTTTAAAAATCAAAGAATTGGCTATTCCAATTATCTGGAGTCCAGAACGATTTATATGGGACAGGAGGAGTATGGGTATATCGGGATACCAAGGGGGCAGTATGACGAATTAGTAAAGAGATGTGAGGAAGCTGGAATCCATTATCATTTAGAGGATAAAAGAACGGTTGGGCGGAGGATAGATGTCACATTTCAGGGTGAATTACGTAAATCACAGATACCGGCTGTGAAAAAAATGCTGGAAAAAGATACAGGTATTTTAAGCGCCGCCACAGCATTTGGAAAGACGGTAGTGTGCGGCAAATTGATTGCAGAGAGAAAAGTAAGTACGCTCATTTTGTTGGAATCATCCGCATTGATGGAACAGTGGGCGGATGCTTTTCAGGATTTTTTAGATATTAAGGAGGAGTTACCGGAATATCAGACACCTTCCGGCAGGATAAAAAAACGGAAAAGTGTAATCGGAAAAATTCATGGAGCCCATGATTCTTCCACAGGAATCATAGATATTGCTATGGTCGGTTCACTGTATAAAAAGGGAGAATTCCACCCCAAGCTGCAGGAATATGGCATGGTGATTATGGATGATGAGCGCGTTATAATAAGGACAAAGTTAGAGAAACCCAATAAAATCACAATGTCATTAACTTAAGGAATCTTTTACATTTGAATTGTAAAAGATTCCTTTTTTCTGTATTTTTATTGT
>NZ_RAZG01000089.1 GCF_003612565.1 Roseburia sp. 1XD42-69
GGAGGATGAGGAATTAAAAAAATCAGCATGAACTTTCAACTTTTTGTGTCCAAAGTATTGACATAGGTCCAAGACTTTTACCACAATATCTTTAAATCTGTTAGCCTTTGTGTACTCTGGACGTTCAGCCATAAATGCCCTCACATCCTCCCTTGACACCGTTAAGGTACAGAAGTAAATATACTGTTGTCTAATTCCTCTTTTCGTTAATAGCCGCCTGGGCAGCCTTTTCAAAGCCGTATTCAATAATATCTTTGGATATGTGCTGTCTTTGAAATTCTGTCTTTACTGCAACAGGAGAAAGCAGGAGCAGCTCGTTTTCATATTTTCCTTCCAAATGAAACCTCGAAAACATGGCATAACCTAAAATACAATCCAGTTCATCAACCATAATCAGTTCCAGTTCCGGCAGATAAAACCGCTTGCTCCGTATTTCAAGGACAAGCTGTTTTACAATGCTCGCTGGCTCTTTTCCCTCTGAGTCTGTAAAAACATCTTCCACAAACTGCGCTGATGTATCTAAATACTTATTCTCCATATTTTTAATTATTCTGTTCATATCTCTTAACCCCTCTCCTTATAAACTATTAATGCCACTGCATTTTATGACTTTCCCCAGTTCGTTGATCATCTCCCGAAGCGCCTGTAATGCCCTGTCCGAATCAGTAAACATATTCTGAAATAATCTGTCCAGATTTTCTTCAAAATCCGCCGGAAGAACTTCCGCATGTTCTTTCGCATACTGCACCATCCTTTTTTCCCCAGGGTGCGTCAGCCTGTTCATCGCAAAGATAATGTCAAAGTACGATTCCAGAAAAGCCGCCGTCCTGTGGTTTACACTCACCATATCCTTGCGGGCGAAAGCCTTTTTAATCTGCGTGTCATATGAGGGCAGGTTTCCGGTCAGCAGGTGCAGATTTTTACGGATAATATTGTTTCTCAATTCGTCCGGATATGGAATCTGGTACTTGTTTTGCAGGCTTTCCAGTTCCCCGTTTTTATCATAAAGAATCCGGCTGTGTAAAAAATTGTGCCACATACAGGTTGTATAACCATTGTATGCTGTATGTTCTTCAACAACTGATTGAATTGTCTGTGAGAAATCCCTGATATTTCTATATAAGATATCAATGTCTGTCCCATCTTTCAGCGTACAGTCATCTTCCAGTTCCCAAAAAGAGTTTCCAATCTCCATATATTTGCAGTGTTTTTCAAGAATCTGCCCCCGCACACTTTCATCTGGTATACTGGTACAGTAAATGTATAAATCGTAATCTGATTTTTCATCATAGTCCGCACCAGCTCTTGAACCGCCGAGCGCAATCGCCACTACCTCCGGGAGTGTGGCAAATTCGCCCCATAATAATTTAAAATACATATTTTCCCTCCAATCTGATACTATCCGGTTATATCTGCAAAACAGCTTATGAATCCGCATATATCTCTAAAAATGACGTGATTTTCCCATGTGTATACTCGCCCTCAATCAGACCAAACTCAGGATTATAATACTTATTATCATAAAGCAGCGTCCAATGCGTATATCCCGCATCTGTATGAACCGTCAGAATCGAATACCTGTAGGGAACAGGATTTTTCTTGGAAATCCGTTTATTTCTTTCAGCGTGTCTGATGCCGTAAACATCAAGTATCTCTATCAGTTGACCGATGCTCGTAGCTCCATCTGTTTTCATATCCTTTATTACTTCTTCAACATTTTTCCCTGCAATCATGGCAATACACGCCTGTCCACACGTTGAAAAAGTAGGCTGCATAATTAACTCCATCTATCATTCCTCCCCTAGCATCTTTTCCATTCCACTGCCCATTTCCTTTTCAGACACTATTTGAAAGCCAAGACTACGGTAAAAACCCTCCTGCCCTTTGGAAGCTCTCAGGTCTATGCAGACCTTCCAGTTTTCCTTCAAAGTGCTTTTAATAAAATTCTCCGAAAAGCGATAGAGAAAAGTTCCTATCATCTGTCCTTGAAATTCCCTGCTTACAATAAATTCCTTCATAAACCAGTGCATACCATAATCGCCAAGCCAGTTTATTGTTGCCACTGCCCTGTCTTTATGGCGTACAATAAAGGATTTTGTGCCGTTCCTGATGGCAAAGTTCATCTGCTCCTGCGTAGGGCAGCTCCAGCCTACAGAGGCAAATAATTCTGAAAATTCTGTAGCCTGCATATCCTGACTCACTGTATAATAATCAATGTCAAGCGCCCGCAAAATCTTTAATTCCCTGATTTTCCTTTCTTCCAGACATTGAATATACCCCTCATAACCGGAAAGGTTCTTTTCTTTTCCAAAGCCCTGTGTGGTATGATAATGGGTAACGGCATTCAGCCAGTCATTCCCACGTTCATCAATTACACGGTCAATCGCCTTTTTGACATCCGGCTGGTCTATATATATGATGACGGGTTTCAGCGGCTTGATGATTTCTGCTATTTCCGAAATATAGTTTTGAGAGGCTGTTTCATCCATGCTGAATCTCATCATTGTTTCACACATCGGATTCTGCAAAAAGATACAGTTAAAAACATATACCGCATCTTTGTCGTATTTCTCCGTAAATGAACGCCACTTTTCAAGTATCTTTATCCGCTCTGTTTCAAAATCGGGAAAATTATAATCGGCATAATCAGCCGGGTGTTCCCCGACACCTTCATCAACGCAAATAACCTTTTTCCCCTTTTTATTCAGTTCATCAGCAATCATCGCCGCTGTTGTACTTTTCCCACTACCCGGAAGTCCTTCCACAATAATTAAATTTGTTTTCATATCTTTTTTCTCTCCTACCTAAATCTCATTTTATCTCCCAGTTAATCAACTATGCGTCTGGCTCTTTGATGATGTTAAAATAATGTTAATATTGTTCCGTCAATGACTGCTATAATCAAAAAGGCGGTAATCCCTTTCAAAAAACGAAGCAAAGTGTTTCTTCGGGTTGGAATACAATTCCTCTCTGTCTTTTGTGTCTGTAAAGCGTACCCTTTTAGAATTTCTCCACCACAACATATCAATGACAAGAAAATCAAAGGCGTTAAGGCATTGTCCTAAAAACAGCAGATTTATAAAATTAGCCTGAAATCCGTCCTCTTTCACAAACAAACCGAAGATAAAGAGGACAGTGCCAAAAACAACAATATTTGATACAAACGACACAAAAAGCGAAACTGTCTTAATTTTGAATTTTAACGCAGGATTTTTCTTTACCATTTCTTGCACTTCATCGGGATAAGAAGCATAACTTTTGATATTTTTATCATCGCTCCCTGTGTTTAAGTAGCATATTCCCCAAAACAGAATACACAAAATGACTAATTCTACTATCAGCATATTATCTACTTCCTCCGATTTTTCTCTTTATTTAGTACTCCGGCAAACGGGAAGTTGTGCTTTTATAATCCTTGTATTTTTTTTAGTGCTTTTTGAATATCCTTACAAACTAATGGATGCATACTATCATCGTAAATACATATATTTGCCTTATGAAGTGCAGAAAGAATATCATTCCTCAATTCTGGTTTATGATTTGCAATAATCGGCAACAGCTTAATACATTGCCTTGCTACAATAGGTTTAACATCTGTTATGTGTTGTAAATATTTATCAATGATTTCATCAATCTTATAATTTGTATCCCATTTTGCGTTATAGGCAATCAGTGTAAGCCCCCTTGTGCGAATATAGGAATTATCATTGTCAAGCATACTGCTTAATCTATCCATATAAGGATAAATACAATTAGTTTCTTCGCTTTCCTTTTGCAATTCCAGTAATGCCTTGTATGCAACCTTGTTATTTTTATCGAACAACAATTCAAAGATTTCTGCCACATTAACCGCCATAATATGTTCCTTTTCAAACTTGAGATTTATAGCGTCCTTTTAATTGCAAAAATAATATCAATCGTCGGTTGCTTTACTATGCTTCTTTCTGTGTGATACTCATATTCCAAATTTACTGCTTCAAAAGAACTTGTTGGTAGCCATTTTGTATAGAAATATTTTTTTGCTTCTCCAATAGAAGCACCCCACAAAAAGCCCAATTTAGGCTTCACTGTGATTTTGGCGTACTCACTGGCTAAAAGGACGTAGCTTTCTAAATCACTTTTGTCAATCACGCTGCCAATAAACAATTCAAAATCATGAGTTTGCTCATTGTAATTTCTGGACAGGACAAAATAGGGTAACACCTTTCCCTCTGGCATGGAAACCACGTCATAATACTGTTTAGAGAGAGCATTTATATCCTTAGAAATAGTTCTATCATTTGACTTTTGCCACAATCCGTATATTGTTTTTTGCTCAATATATTCTATGCTCACTTCTAATTTCGACAGCATTCTTTCGTCCTCCAAATCCCGATTTGTCGCTGAGTAAATCAGCTCTGCGTTCTCGTTTCAATTCTTTTAATCACTGTTACCTCTAAATCCTTTGCATCAATCAAATTTTCCTGTCTACACTTCGGACAGTAGAAGGGAAAGTTTTTTAATTCAGTATCAGCCCATATCTGTAACCTTGTCTTATTTCCGCAGACAGGGCAGAGTACCCATCTACTTTTTCCATAGAGTCTTCTCTGTTTAAATCCTTATTCCCCTTTTTCTTTGTAAGATGCGTCGAGTTCAAAATGATATGGTACGTCATACTGTTTCTGCCAGTAAAAATCCAACGTCCGATCTGTTTTGTCATAAACGATGCTCCACTGTGTTATGTCGGGATAAGAAACCGTTTCCATGACTTCCTGCAATGTTCTGTTATCCATGATTCCCTTATTGCTCTGCCATATAGTAAGCAAAGTATCATACCGCTTATGGGATTCTTCATTGCCAATCCCATACTTTTCCCCGGCAGACAGATAATGGTTTGTAACAACCGATGTTTGTGTAACAACCATTTCATTATTGACGTACTCAATAACAACAGAATTTCCGTCTGCATCGGAAACGGCAAGGTGATGTGCTGTACCAATAGAAGAATTCATATCGTATTCACATAGCAACGCAACAGCTTCATCAACAGTTGATGCTTTATCAAGAAGAAGTCTGATTGCAGATACAATAGTCAAATCAGTTTTCCCACTTTTCTGATGCGTTTCCTCCTCATCACCATTGATTAAATCGGCTACGCATAGACCTTTTTCATTCATGCCGTCCAATGGGACATAAATTGCCGCTAATGCCATATACTGATTGGCAACTCCCTCCGGCTTCCAATTTTCTCCAAAGCCCAGAAAGTCAATGTTGCAGGTTGAAATAGATTCATAGCCATTATCGGGTATTGTATGTACTATAATCGCATTACACTTTTTCCAATCAAAATTTCGCCCCATTAGCTGAGAGCCAGAGACTGTACCTGCACATAAAGAACTGCATCCAAAATCTTTATCTACGGGATTATTTCCCGTTTGAAAAAATCCATTTGACAAAAATTTAGTGATATATACAGCCATATCATCATCGGACGCAGCACCTCCCTGTTCAAGAAACGCATCGAATCCATAATCTCCATTGTACTCCATATAATATAGCCCGTCCTCCAGTCTGCGGACGCTTTTTGCCGCCTTGAGCTTTTCGCCGAATATGTTCCAAGCCCCTGCAAGGACAATGATTATTGAAACAGCTAAAACAACCAGTATAACAACCATAATTCTTTTCCCTTTTCCGCTTTTTTTAGAGCTGCTTTGTCCACGAAAACATTTCATCTTATTTCTTCCTTCCGTTTTGCCAACCCATTGTTTACTTATAGTCCCAAAAATAACTATAGATCCCGATTTATCGCTGCGTTAATCAGCTCTGCGTTTTCATTTCAATCTCTTTAATCACTGTTACCTGTAAATCCTTTGCGTTAATCAAACTTTCCTGTCTGCACTTCGGGCAGTAGAGGGGAAAGTTTTTTAATTCAGTATCAGCCCGTATCTGCAACCTTGTCTTATTTCCGCAGACAGGGCAGCGTATCCATTCAGAAATTATCTTTTCCATCCTTACATTCCCTTTACCATTTTTGCTGTCGGCAATTTTATCAGCATGATAATTGCACATAGTATCAGTCCCGACATACTGATTAGCCCTGTCGGATTGGGTCCTAATAGCCCATTCTTCCCCGAAACGGAAATGAAAACGGGTATTTCTCCTATAACGTTGACTACTCCATGAATAATCGCAGGATACATGACATTGTTGCTGTATACCATAACATAGGAACAAATACTTCCCATTGTCATGCACACAAGCATCATCATGAGCATATTGCTCCACGGCGCACCCGCATTTTCTAAGCTGTAATTAAAGCCGAGGAAAATGAGTGGCAAGTGGGCGATTCCCCAATAAAGACCATTCATCAATGTTCCTTTTCTCACTCCATACTCCGCAATTTGTTTCGGGAGCAAATATTCTCTCCAACCGATTTCTTCCCCAAGCTCCAGCACTTGAATCGGAATGCATACCGCCGCAACAAGTACGCATATTACACAAAATTGCAGCGGGTTAGCGATATGTATCACCTGTTCTGTACCTATCAGACTTCCCAGATTGAAAACGCCGCTGTATTGTTCGGGAAACAGCACAAAATATAGTGCCGTCCCCATTACAATTAAAATACCGGGTACAAAAGCGCAGAAAGCCCAGAGCTTCTTGTTCTTCCATACACGGAAAGAAATGCGCCATTCTGATTTGTCCCTCGTCATGCGTCTTGTTAGAACGGCAGCTATAACGGGAAATGCCGTAAATCCCTTTTGTAAAATCTGATATATAGTATTTTGGCTGTTTCCCTGCAAGCAAAACGCCGCTATGCCAAGCGCCCAGCAGATACCCAATACAAATATCAAGTATATTCTAATCTGATTTCGGTTACCATTCATATCATTTATTTCCTTTATCTTATTTTGCAGACAGGACAGAATATCCATTCGCCTTTTTCCATAGAAGCCTTCACATTTTGCCACCTTTCGTTTTCTGCTCCAGTTCCGCACCATAACGTATAACCACAACAAGCAGAAGTAAGCAGATCCCAGGCGTAACGCTGCCGCTATCATCAAACATATTCCATGACGACAAGTGAATCCTCTCGTAAATAAAGTCTGTAACACTCACAGATATGACAGATAATACAATCGTGATAATTCCAAGCTGCTTTACCCGGTCTGCGCCTGCACTTGTAAACGGCGTCCCTTCTTTCAGTTCCGCTGTAAAATAGCGATATACAAATAATGTTATTATGCCGCCAAGCAAAAGAGAAATATCCGCCGCTGACAAAATGCCTACAAGCTGTCCCTTGCTCATTTCAGCCGAAACCGACAGGAAATGAAGAAACTGGTTTTCCATGTTTAATACATCTGCCGCCGCGAGGACAGCTGCTATTGATGTTAAAACCACTCCCACTACTGCAAATACCAAAACAATTTTAGAGAGTATCTGAAACACCCTCATTCCTTTTTGAATTTTCTCTAAACTGCTCATTCCTTTTTCCCTTTCTTTGTTGTTATTATAAACTCTCTCACACCGGAATGGAAATCACAAACTCTTTTACATAGCCTGCTTCTTTATGTTCTACCGTTAATGTACCGCCATGTTTTTCTACAATCTTTTTTGCAATGGCAAGACCAAGCCCGCTTCCACAGGCGGCATTTCTTGAAGTGTCGCTGGAAACGAACGGTTCAAAAATAATCTCGGATTCCTCTTTCCGGATATCCCTGCCGGTATCCGCCACAATAATGAATATCCTGCCCGCATCTTTTCTTACCATAATGCCCACCCGATTTCCCTCATCATTGTGTTTATACGCATTGATAACAAGATTGCCGACAGCCCTTGTCATCTGCAGCATATCACAGGAAACAGGGATTTTCTCATCAGGAATATCAATCTCCAGCCGGATATTCTTTTCCTCAAAGGCTTCATACTGCCCCGCGGCTGCCCTGCGCACAATCGAGCAGATGTCCGTTTCCGTTTTGTTCAGCGGATAGCCCTCTGTCTGCAGCTTCGTGTATTCAAAGAGCATATTCAGAAGTTCGTCCGTCTGCTTTGCCTTCTGGTAAATCCGGTCAATCACAATCTCCGACTGTTCAAGCTCCACTTTTTTATCTCCCAGCGCTTTTGCATACCCCAGTATGGAAGTCATGGGCGTTTTCAGGTCATGGGCGATATTGGCGTAAAGCATATTGCGCTCGTCTGTCTGGCGCTGTATCTCGGCATTCATCTTTTTCGTAATCAGCCTTGAAAACAGCCACGCCGCAGGCAGCACCATAATCAGGGCTGCACACATAATAATATTTACAACCAGTGTCCCCGTTGCGACAGCAACCGCTCCGGAAATACCGTAATATGATGTAAAAACCTCCCGCAGAAGAAGCGCCAGAACCAGTTCCGCAATCGTAAGGGAAATGGTTGTGCCCACGAAGCAGAGGATAATGGATCGTTTTAACTGCTTCATTTTCTCTCCTCTCTTACCAGCCTGTATCCCAATCCCCGGATTGTTTCAATATATCCGGCTCCGGTCTTTTCACGCAGCTTGCTTATCATAACCCGTATCGCATTGTCATCCACCGCATAATCATCATTCCACCCTGCGCTGTAAATCTGTTCTTTCGTAAACACCCTGCCGGGACTTTCCATAAACATTTTCAGTATCAGGTATTCCGTCTTGCTGAGGGGAATTTCTGCACCGTTCTTAATCAGACAGCACTCTCCGGTGTTTAAACATAAACCGCCTGATGAAACCATTCCGTCAGTTTTGCAGTTCTGTCCTGCGTTCAGGCGGCGCAGCCTTGCTTTCACTTTTGCAACAACTTCCAGCGGTTCAAACGGTTTCAGGATATAATCATCCGCCCCAAGGTCTAAACCCCGTATCCGGTCAGACAAATCAACCTTTGCCGAAATAACAAGTATGGGGACATCCATTGTCCGGCGCACTTTCTGAATCAGGTCAAAACCATCCATATGCGGCATCATAATATCAACAAGGGCAACATCAATCCCATAATTCTGTAAGACCATAAATGCCATATTCCCATCATAGGCTTCGTAAATCTGAAATCCTTCTTTTTCAAGATAAAACCGCAGCATTCTGATAATATCTTTGTCATCATCTGCAATCAGGATATTTGCCATACTCCCGCTTCCTTTCCATATCCATGTTCAAACAGCCATATTTATACTCACGACAGATGAAATCTGCCGTGAGTATTGCGCCAGCCGCAGCCGCGAAGCGGCATACTTCCTTATGCGGCTGTGTGCATAATACGATTCTACACCCCGAATATTACCTGAATGCAATCTGAACATTACCTGAACATTAAATTTTTCGTTTTTTATGTATCTTAGCTAATCTGTTCCTTGCAAGTACAGCGAATGGTGTAATCAACAGATAAAGGATTGTCAGGATTATAAAGAACCCTATATCCGCCTCCAAAAACACATAAATGATATTAAATCCAAAGTGCAGCAATACCGAATAAATCAGATTATTATGCCGTTCCAAAAAAATGTTCATCAAAACAGTCATGCAGGTAATGACGACAATATTGGAAATGACATAGGGGACTGCCCGCCAGTCGGTAAACTCTGAATCCACTACCCACAACAGGGTATGCCAAAAACACCACACCAATCCCTGACAGACAGAGGATTTAAGAAAATCATACTTTTTATTAAATTCCTCTCGCATAAAGCCGCGCCAGCCCAGTTCTTCTCCTGTCGGTCCCGATGTAAAGGACAAAAAAATACTGAGCGGCAATGCTGTTATTCCAAAATTGATGTAGGACAGCATGGGCTTTCCCATGACAGCTGAAAAGAAGAACTGGACCTATGTCAATACTTTGGACACAAAAAGTTGAAAGTTCATGCTGATTTTTTTAATTCCTCATCCTCC
>NZ_RAZG01000090.1 GCF_003612565.1 Roseburia sp. 1XD42-69
TAAAACCTCCAAACTGAGTAATTCTATCTTACATCAGTTTGGAGGTTTACACAAACTTTGGGATAGTCCCTTTGCAAAAATCAGAAAGACCCTTGCCTCTCTGTGGAGCCTGTATTCAAGTTCCTCCAGAACGCTTACCTGGTCATAATCCGGCAATCTGGCGTCACGAATCACTATACTTTCTTTTCCAAATTTCTTAAGCTCTTCAAACCTGTCCATGTTCCATCTCCTCCCAAAACTCCGCCACTCTCTCCCCTGCATCCCTTAAGGTGCAAACCTTAAAATCCTCCCACTCCCTGGGAAACAGCCGAAGATAACTGCCCTCCAAAAACCTTTCGTCCAAAAGGACAATAACCCCCTTATCCTCCGCAGTGCGGATGACCCGCCCCGCCGCCTGCAGAACCTTATTCATCCCCGCAAAGCGATAGGCATAGTCAAACCCCTCCCCGTTTTTCTCCTGAAAATAATTTTTTAAAATCTCCCGCTCATGGCCAATCTGGGGCAGCCCCGTTCCCACAATCACCGCACCGATAAGCCTTTCTTCCTTTAAGTCAATGCCCTCTCCGAAAATCCCCCCCAGGACGCAAAATGCCGCCATAGAGCCCTCATTTTCCTCTTCAAAGGCCTTAAGGAAGTCTTCCCTCTGCCCTTCCCCCATGCCGCTTTCCTGACGGATAAAAGTCACATGGGCGGGGGCAATTTTTACAAACTCCTCATACACCTGGGAGAGAAGCTGGTAGGAGGGAAAGAAAACCATATAATTTCCCTTCTTTCCGGCGATAATGTCCCGGATATAAGAAGCAATTTTTTTAAACTCCTGTTCATTCCTCCTGGTGTAACGGCTGCTCACATCCCTTCCGATTAACAGAAGCTTCTGCTCCTTTTTAAAAGAAGTTGTGGCATACACGGCATAATTATCCCCTTTGGCGCTTAACATTTCCTTGTAAAACCCAATGGGCAGAAGGGTAGCAGAAAAAAACACAGTGGCCCGGCTTTTATCCAGGCATTCCTGAAGGTTATAGGAAGGGTCCACACAAAAGAGCCGTATACAAAACCTCCCGTCCTCCCCATGTTCCCCGTAAATTACATACCGCTCATCCACCCGCTCATAGACGCTTAAAAAATCCCGCAGGGAAAAATAAAAATCCATCACCTGCTTTTTTTCCGGAAACTCCAGGTTTCTCTGCAAAAACAAATCCATCCTTTCCCCTAAGCGCATCAGGGAAAAAATAAGGGCGCTGATATCCTCCTCATACACCTGGTATGTATCACATTCCCGCTTATAAGAGAGAAGATGCTTGTTGCACTGGCTTAGGGCCTGCTCCAGTTTTTTGTCATACTTCTTTAAAATTTTTCTTAAAGAGAGGAAATCGTCTTTGTAAACAGCCGCACTGTACATCTCCCTCCCCCGCTCCACCAGGTTGTGGGCCTCATCCACAAGAAAAATATATTCCCCCGGCATCCCGTCAGCGAAAAAACGTTTCAGGTACACATTGGGGTCAAAGACATAGTTGTAATCACAGATAATGTCATCGCAAAAACTTGCCGTATCCAGGCACATTTCAAAGGGGCACACCTGAAATTTCTCCGCCTGCCCAAGCAATACTTCCCTGGTGTAAAAATCTTCCTTTAAAAGCAAATCAAACACTGCATCATTCACCCTGTCAAAATGGCCTTTTGCATAAGGGCAGTGCACAGGATTGCAGTCCATCTCCTCTAAGGGACACATTTTTTCTTTTGCCGTAATCAATATAATTTTTGCCCGGTAGCCCAGCTCACAAAACAGGGCAAAGGTATCCCTTGCCACCGTGGCTGTTATGGTTTTTGCCGTGAGGTAAAAGATGCGCTCCGCAAGGCCCTCCCCCACCGCTTTCACCGCCGGAAAAACAGTGGTCAGGGTCTTTCCCGTGCCAGTGGGGGCCTGGATAAAAAGATTTTTCTTCCTTAAAATCGTCCGGTATACATCTTTCGCCAGCTTTTTCTGCCCTTCCCTGTACTCATAGGGAAATTCCAGTCCTGCAATGGATCTTGTCATAGTCTTTTTCCAATGAAACTGAAAATCCGCCCATTTCGTATACTGGTCAATAATTTCATAAAACCAGTTCTCAAGCTCCTGAAAAGAGAAACTCTCCCGGAAGCGCTTTATTTCCTCTGTATCCAGATTGCAGTAGGTCATCTGCACCCCGACCCGATGCAATTTCTGTTTTTCCCCATACATATATGCATAACACATAGCCTGGGCCTTATGTACCATCACAGGCTCTGAAAGGGTGTCCAAATTTTTATAAACTCCCTTGATTTCGTCAATAATTACTTCCTCTTCCTCTATAATGCCGTCCGCCCGGCCCTCCACCTGCAAAATATAGGAATCTGTCTCAATTTGGATTTTAAGGGAAACCTCCGGACGGTAGGAAGCCCCCATTTTTCTCTGTATCTTTCTGTGTATCCGGCTGCCCTGCTGCATGGCGTCCGCCTTTGCCAAAGTTCCCACCCGGTTATCAATATCCCCGGAGCGCAAAATAAATTCCACCAGATTGCGCACCGATATTTTTATCATAGGAAATTCCTCATTTATTCCTGCCATATCTTCCCCTTCTGCATCCCTTTTTGCATATACAAAGAAGGGCAGAGATAAAAAATACATATCTCTGCCCTGTCTTAGCCCACAGTCCTGCCAACTAAATTGGCTTCACCTGGAAACCCCTCATATGCAGCTCTTATGCCACCGCATAATGCTTCAGCATTTTTTCAAAGTCCGCATTCTGTCCGAAATATTTTACTGTCAGCTCTCTGGATAAACCAAGACCTAATATTCCCAGGAAAGACTTTGCATCGATGTACACATGTTGATACAAAATGTCAATATCAAAGTCACATTTTCCAGCAGCCTTCACAAACTCCTCAACATCGTCTGCATTTGTAAACTGTACTTTTGCTTCTACTTCTTTCATAATTTCCTCAGTCCTTTCAAACTTAAAAACTCTTGTTTTTTATTAGTTTTCCCTGGTTGACGTGAATTATGCCATCTTTTTTTAAATTTGTCAAGAAATAGAAAAAAAAGAAACATCCGGTATTTTTTGTTAATTCTCCTTCTTTTTTACGGTTTTCCCGGCAGTTTTCCCATCCGGACAACCCAGAATCTTAAATTGTCGCAGTTATCTGATAATTCCTTTGTAATTTTTTACCTGATATCAGGTAAAAAATGCAGAATTTTATCTTTTTTGCACAAATTTTTCTTTTTTTTCCAGGGCATATCCCTCTGTTTTCTTGACGAAACCAGCGTTTGATTCTATAATTGAAATAGAATATTCGGGGAGGTTTTAAAGTGAAACAACAAAAGAAAAACCTGATAGATACTATGGTGAAAACCCGTTTCTCCCCTGTGGAAGAGTCAACCTTTTCCATTTATGAAGAATATGAGTCTTTGCTTTCACCAGATGACACAGACGACATTTGTACTCTCTGCTTTTACCGGGGTGAGTCTTATTTTCGCATTGGAAAATTTAAAGAAGCCATCACAGATTTAATGAAATGTATCAGGGAAAACAAAAATCCCTCTCTTTTGTGGCTTAATGCCTGCAGTTACAATACTCTGGGACTTATCTACAGTTTCCTGGGAAATGAATTTCTCTCTATGAAAAATTACCAGCAATGTCTCTATATTTCAGAGAAACAACATCTATACCATATGATTACTGTTTCCTATCTCAATATCGGCGGGCTTTACCGGGACTTAAATGATGACAGGAAAGCTATGGAATTTTACAAAATGGCAGAAGCGTCCCTGGGGAAAGATTCCTTCTCCCTCTATAATTTAGAAGTGCTTTGCCTTGCCTACCAGGGACATATCTATTGCAGACAAAATAAATTTCATCTGGCAGACAAGATTTACCACAGAATTGAAACATTCCTCAAGCCGGATACAGATTTTTACTATTCCCCCTCACTGTACTGCTTTTATATACGTCTTTTTTATCATCTAAAAGACACCAGGGCATTTTCAGACAATCTAAACGCCCTTTTGGATATGGCGTCTTCCCGGCAGGATTTTTTAGAATTCCTGGAATTTTATTATGATATCTGTGCCTTTCTTATAGAAATCTTCCATCAGGAAGAGGCATACCGCCTATTTATCTGTATGGAAGAGGCTGCCGCTGCAACAGATCTAGTGGCAGTACAGTACCGCATCGCCCAGTTGAAAGTCAATTATTACAAGCATTTCGGCACCGAAAAGGAATATATTTTTTCCTGTGAATCATTTATCCATTTGGAGGAACAATTCATCCAATATACCAACCACATGAAAAGGATGCACCTCCACAACGTGGAAGAATTGGAGCAACTGAAAATGGACACCCGGCTTTTGCAGGAAAAAAGCCAAATTGACCAGCTCACAGGTCTATTCAATAAGCACACCATTGAATGTAAAGTCATGGAACATTTGGAAACAAAAGATTCCCTTAACCCCTCTGCCCTTCTGCTCATTGATATGGACAATTTTAAACTTTTAAATGATACTCTGGGACACCTCACCGGGGACAAGGTATTAAAAGACATCTCCGCACTTATTACAACATGTTTTTCAGAAAATGCCCTCTGCGGGCGCATTGGCGGGGACGAATTTTTAGTCTATTTCAACGAATGTACAGCGCAGACAGCACTGATAAACCAGGTGGAACAGTTTCAAAATCTTATGAAAAAACTTGCTTATGGCTCTGAGAAAAACTACAAAATCCATGCCAGCATGGGAGCTGCCTTTTCCACCAAAGAAAACGACAATTATTCCGCACTTTTTGTCCAGGCGGATGGAGCGCTCTACACTTCCAAACAGCAGGGAAAAAACCAGATTTCCTTTGGAAACACCATATAAAAAAGTGCCTTTCGGCACTTTTTCTTTATAACAGTATTTTCTTTCTGCTCTTTAACAGCCTGCCACCGTTGACAATCATTAGGACTCCCGACGCCACACCTGTAACTAAAATACATATTCCGATTACCAAGCTGGCAGCCCCTGTGGAACCAATGGTCTTATACAACTTTTCTTCCATATAAGCCTCCTTTACTGCATTGCTTTTATTATAGTAACATTCTTTTCCATTTTATACAATTCTATTAGGGAGAAATATATCCCAATTCCCGAAATTTTTCATACACCTGATTTCCTAAGAGCCGGTAAAAAACACTGTTTCCATGCACCACATCCACCCTTAAGGAGGATGGAATCTCCCCCTGGCTCATATCCGCCGCATCCTGGTCTGACGCCGTTATCCCAGCATCCTTTAATCCGTTTTCCAAAAAATAACTTCTGATATCTAAAAAATGCTCCCCAAATGCCTGACTCAGCGCCTCGTTAATCTCCACCACATCTGGCACCAATTCCTTAGAAGTCAAACCGATGATCACATACCTATCACTGCCAATATGCTCCAGCATCTGTTTTTCCGTATCGATAAGCTCCTGCACCGTATTTTTATCGGGAGCACGGTTTGTCCCTGCAAAAAGCACCACCACATCAGAAGAACGCTTATCCTGGTCGCCGTAAGTAATTATCTGGGTATTATCTTCAACCACTACCGCTTCCCCCGGCACTGTCCTTGTAAAATAGTACTTAATCTCATCCGGGTTATAGCTTAAAATCCCCTGTACGCCCCCTATGGTACAGGGATTGATTCCCGCATCCCCCATCCGAAGCATAATGGGGTCCTCCCCATTCTGCCACAAGTACATCTGCACCGGGGTGCAATCCGCCGGAACCATAAAAGTACTGGCCGTCATGGGTAGGGCTCCTGTGCGGATGGCAATCTGTCTTGCCGTCTCCCCCTGTATTCCGTAATTTATCACCGGTACTCCCGGCAGAAGTTCGCCTAAAACGGAGGGAAATGTAACGCCCTCCCCTCCCTGGCCAAAAGTCAGGCTGTCTCCCCAACACACAACCCTTTCAATTCCCTGGCTGGGCAGAGGCTCATTCTGTCCCTGTTCTGCCGAAGGCTGGGGCACTGTTTCCTGTGACAAGGGCTGCTCTGTAACATTTCCAGATTCCGGCTGTTTTTCCTGCTCAATCTCCCCCTGGGAACTGCTCTCTTTAGATCCTGAAGCATCATTTTTTAAAACAATATCCTTTGTCTTAAGACCGGCTCTCTGGCACCCTGAAAAAAGGCTGACTGCCAAAATCATAACAAGTATAAAATATTTTCTGCCCATTTTTCCTCCTGTTTTATTCCTAAGTTTTTTTTCTGTTATAATATATAAAAAATACTACATTAATTACAATTCCAAAGACTGTGGCGCTGGGCGCCGCCAACCCAATATTTTTCAAGTTTGCATTTTCCTGGATGCTCATAAAATAGGACATGGGAAGCCTTACCAGAAATGTCTGGCTGATTCCCTGCAGCATTACAAACCATGTCTGGCTGTGCCCATTATAGTAACCGATAAAACTGAAAAGAATACAGGTAACCACTGCCTCCGGCGCAAAACCTTTCAGATAATCTGCCGCCTGAAAAATAACTGCCACATCTTTTGAAAAGATACCTGCCAGCACATCCCCATAAAAATATGCCGCTCCCCAGACAAAAATGCCAATGGCTCCCCCAAGTCCCATACCTGTCACCATGGCTTTTCTTGCCCGCCCCTCTTTCCCTGCCCCTACATTCTGGGCTACAAAAGAGGACATAGACTGCATGAGGGAACTGGGAACCAACATGACAAAACTTACAATTTTATTAGCCACCCCGTAACCGGAACTGGCTGCAAGGCCCAGCCTGTTAATAAACGCACATAGGGCCAGAAAAGAAAACTGAGTTAAAATTTCCTGAAAGGCAATGGGAATCCCCACCTGCACAAAATTTACAATTTCTCTGTTAAAGCAGATATCGCTTTTTTTGATTGTAAAGGGCAGTTCCTGTTTCCTGATAATCACAAGGGACAAAAGCACACTCACTGCCTGGGCTAAAACCGTAGCCAAAGCAGCTCCCGCCACATTTAAGTGGAGGACAGCCACAAAAAATAAATCCCCTGCCACGTTTACCATACAGGCGATTGCCACAAAAATCAAGGGAAGTCTGGAATTGCCAAGCCCCCGAAATATGCTGCTGATTACATTGTAAGCGATGATAAATACGATTCCGCCGCCGCAAATCCGCACATAGAGTACTGTAAGTTCTAAAGCTTCCTTGGGGGCCTGCATGAATATGGCAAGAGGTCTGGCCAATATCAACATCAGCACTGTTATCCCTGCAGAAAGTGACAAAAACAGGCAGACTGCCCCCCCAATGACTTTTCCCACTTTGTCTGCACGGCGCTCTCCCAGATACCTTCCGATAAGCACAGTTACTCCCATGGAGAGTCCTGCCATAGTAAAAATGATAAGGTTTACAATATTGCTCCCTGTAGAAACTCCGGAAATACCGGCGGTTGTCCCAAACCAACCCACCACCAGAACATCCACAGCACCGTACATTGCCTGTAAAATCAGGGCCCCCAGCACAGGTATCATAAACTGCACCATCTTTTTTATAATACTGCCCTGGGTAAAATCGTTTCTGTTTTCCTCCATCCTGCCTACCAAACCTATTCTATCAAAATGCTGGCACAGTTTACATCCTCTGCCAAATCGTACACGGTACCTGTGGTAAGTCCCACGACCTTAGGACGCAGCACACTGTTGGGCTTATTCTCCACCACCCTGGCCTGCTCCCCGTTATTTAGCTGAACAATACTGTCCACAGGATACAAAATCACGCTTTCCATAAAACTCCGCATCACAGAGATATCCAGCTCATCCGTCATTGACATAATCATCTCCAAGGCATCCCTCTGGCTGAAAGCTTTTTTATAGGGGCGCTCCGTCACCAGGGCATCGTAAATATCCGCCGTAGAGATAATCCTGGCATATTCACTGAGTTTATCTTCCTGCACCCCGATTGGATATCCTCTTCCGTCCATCTTCTCATGATGCTGAAGCACCCCCAGAAGAATAGCCGGGGAAATATTGGACTTCTCCTTTAAAATGGAATATCCGAAAAGGGAATGTTTTTTCATCAGGGCAAATTCTTCATCTGTAAGTTTTCCCGCTTTATTCAATACTTCATTGGGAATCTTTGTCTTTCCGATATCGTGCAAAAGCCCGGAAATACCAATTTCATATACTTCCTTTTCCGGCAGGCCATACTGTTTTGCAATAATCATAGACATTGTTGCCACATCCACACTGTGCTTAAAGGTATACTCGTCGCTGATTTTCAACGCCCCCACATCCACCGCTATGGAGTCATTGTCCGTAATTGCCCGCATTAAATCTGCGGCGATATTGTTGGTGGCATCCACAAAATTTTCCGATTCCGTATTGTTATAAAGGTAGGAAACCCCCTCCGCCACACGCTTTTTCACACTCTCGCTGAGCTTTACTTTCGCCCTGTCCGGCACTTTGACTTTTTCTATTACTTTCTTTACCTTGGGCGAGACAGAAGCCTCTTTCTCCTCTTCCGGCTCCTCCTCCCCCTCTATGGTGTAGACGCCGCCTACCCCTCGGTTTAAGAGCGCCTCTATCATATACTCATCTAAAAAGGTTCCCCTTGCAATCAGGGTTCGGCCTGTCCCATCCACAATCGCCTGGTCTATCCTCATCCCGCTTTGTAATGACCTTGTCCTAACAAATCTCCTCTTAACCAAACCTTTTCCCTCTCTTAGTCTAATTAGTAAAACTATTTTACCAGAAATTCAGAAAAAAAGATAGTATTTAAAGAAAAATGGTTCTCATTTGTCTTTACAGCTTTAAAATTGCAATCAATTCCTCTCCGTCCATTTCTCCCGTTTCCACAAATCCAAATGAATGGTATAACTGACTGGCAGCTTCGTTCTCAGGTTCATAGGACATCCAGCAGTATTCTGCTTCACCGCAGGGAAATGTTTTTATGAATTTCAGGGCAAGCTCCACTGCTTCCTTCCCATACCCTTTATTCTGAAAATTTTTGTCTATCATCAATCTCCAGAGATTATAATTGCCTTTCGCTATTAACGGAGCATCATCCCAGTAATCGTCTGTATCAAAACCAATCATCAAAAAACCAATGGGCGTATCATCCTCATATATTCCGAAAGGGAAGGCATACCCATTTCCCGTTATGGTGGTATAGGCTTCGATAATGCTAAGATCATTGCTTGCCACAAAGTTTTTCTGCCTATCAAGCACACAGAGTTTCAAAATATCCCACACATTTTTTCCAGTTATTTTCTCCAGTTTAACCATATTTATATCCCCGCAAATTTACTGTTTCCTTTGTTATTATATCCTGTAATCTTTTGAATTTCAATTTATTCTTTGTACGCAAATTCTGCCCATAGGAAAGGCACAAAAAAATGCCTAAAAACTACTGTTTTTAAGCATTCATTAACAGGGGCAGAAGGACTTGAACCCTCGACATTTGGTTTTGGAGACCAACGTTCTACCAACTGAACTATACCCCTTTATAAACGGAAAAGACGTATTCTCTACGTCATCCCCGGCATATTTACATATACCTTCAAAACTTCATACAGCCATCCGATTGATTCTGTTTCCCTTGGTCAAGCCCTCGACCGATTAGTAACAGTCAGCTCCATGTGTTGCCACACTTCCACCCCTGCCCTATCTACCTTGTCGTCTTCAAGGGGTCTTACCCGCTTTTGCGGGGGATATCTCATCTTAA
>NZ_RAZG01000008.1 GCF_003612565.1 Roseburia sp. 1XD42-69
TTTACTGAGGACACAGCTTCAAGCAGCATAGCATAGGAATTAAGATAACTGAATAACTGCCAGTATTGAATTTTCAAGGTGCATAGGCTAAATCTATGTGCGAAGTTTGAGTTATTAATAAATTCTCCGCTAACCCTTGAAAACACTAAGTTTGTCGCAGGTGAGCTTTCCCTTATAGTTTCCCTCATGTTATATCTTCCCAAAAGGCATTACGAACCCTGATAAGGGAAAAAATGAGGGAAACAAAATCACATAAAACATTATAACACATAATATACGGGAATTGGTAAACTGATTGAAATGCTTTCAAAAAATCAATGAAAAGAGGACAGATAAAATGAATATGATTTACGCAACATACAATATCCACCATAACAGCATTGACGTATACACCCACGCAGGTTATTTCTTACTGATAGACTGCAATAAAGCAGAAGAAGGATTGAAAACTACTCCCTGCTCTGAATGTGCCTTAAATGCTTTGGCAATAGATGAGCCACTTGAATATGCAAGACTGTATCTTGAGGGAAATATGCAAATGTGGGTGGATGCGGAAGACAGCCTTGAACTGTGGTAATTTTAATTCCCCCGAATTCGGGGGAATTAAATCACTTCAAAATCTTTGTAGTCTGTTCTTCCAAAATAGACATCTGATGTATGGCAATCTTGTTAAGCTTTATTAAGCGTTCTTTCTGGTTCAGCCCATCTTCAATCAACACTGCGTTAATGTTTTCCATATTTGACAGGCATATCAATTCATTTATGCTCGCATAATCCCTGATATTGCCCTTTTTATCAGGATTCTTATCCCGCCATTGCTTCGCTGTCATGCCAAATAATGCCATATTCAGCACATCAGCCTCTGATGCGTATATGACTGAAGTCTGCTGTGGTGTGAGTTCCGGCGGAATGAGATTGACTTTGATTGCATCCGTATGTATCCGGTAATTTATTTTTGCCAATTCCCTCTTCGCGCTCCATCCAAGTAAAGCCTGTTCTTCTTTCTTTAGCCGTTCAAATTCTTTGATAAGATATAATTTGAATTGCGGAGATACCCAGCTTGCAAACTCAAATGCAATATCTTTATATGCGTATGTCCCTCCATACCGTCCAGCCTTTGCCACAATACCCTTTGAATTTGTGCGGGATACCCATTGCTTAACCGACATAATAAAACGGTTTAATCCTGCCTCCAGCATGATTTCTTCATAGGCGGCAGCATTGAAGTCTGCATTATACATTTCTTCCCATATGCCAAGAAATTCTATTGTATTCTTGTTGCGCAGCCATTTTTCTATCAGCGCAGGTCCGTTGTCAATTTTCCTTACCATATCCGTTAAAGAAATATAATCGTCTTCTTCAATCTGTAAGACTTGTATCTCTGTTCCGTCAACATTTAGTTTTCCCATAAGAAGATTCCTTTCATTTAATAATCATATTCCATTCACCGTTTTCAATTACATATTGAAATTCCGTTAAATTATCATCTTCCATCACTTGAAGAAGTGGCGGTAGGTCATTTACAGTATTCATCTTTGACAGGTCTGCCTTTTTTACCCAAATCATTTCTCCCTCCTCTGATGATGTTACTTCTCCGAGAAATTCGTCTGTATGAAATAAAAATACAATGTACCGCCCATTCTCAATGGGAAATTGCTTGATTCCACATAATCTTGGATTCTGAATATCAAGTCCCGTTTCCTCTTTCATTTCCCGAATAACAGCATCTATGATAGATTCATTTTTCTCAATATGTCCTCCGGGCAGAGTCAAACCTTTCCAATCCTCTTTTAATCTGTTCTGCAGAAGGTATTTATCATTTTGATGAATCAGGCATAAAACCGTTAATTCGACATTTTCTGTTCTCTGCACACGCTATCCCTCCATGTACCGCTCTATTTCATTCCAAGTCTTTACCGTCAAGATATTTGTATCTTCTGTGTAGGGCAGATCGATCGCCCCTATATACCATACCGGAAACAGGCCGGCATTCAAGGCGCCTTTTACATCGCATTCATACTGATCCCCGATATACCAAACTTCATCCGGCTCTAATCCGGCTTTTTCCAAAGCCAGATCGAATATCCTTTTGTTTGGCTTGCGGAAGATATAATTGCTTGAGGTAATGATAAATTCAAAAGCATTTTCCGGAAGCAGCCTGTTGATACGTTCTGCAACCACAGAAAAATCATAACAAATATTGCTGATTACGCCTGTGCGGATACCTTTGTTTTTCAAATATCCCAAAAATTCTTTGATATCCTCTGTCGGCATTCCCGGAGCAGCGGCATTCCAGAATACGGTATCAATTTCAGAGTTGCTTAATGCAATCTCTATTCCCTGCGATTCATAAAGGTAAGGCGTAAACATGGTATTGGGTATTTCTATTTGAAATAAGTGTCTTTTTTCAGGATCAAATCTCCCGAATTCCTGATTGATTTCATTTGCTTTAGCCTGCACCTGCTCTGCCGACAAATGATACTTATTTCTTTTAGCATACTGTAAGACAGCCTCTGTTCCCTTTAAGCCGTCAAATTTTTCTGCAATAAGTGTCTGGCCATAATCAAACAATACCATTTTAGGTATTTTCATGTAATTTACCTCCATATTCAAAATATCCTTCTTGTATCAGTAATTCCAATACAAGCGCCTCTCGTTCCAACATTACCTGAGTGAAATCATCCAGTATCGTTTTCCTGTTTACATCTATCGCAAGCTGCGGCTTCAGGAATTCAAGCGTAAAGCCTTCGTCCGCTTCATACTTGTCCAAATTTTGTTGTTCTATATCCTTTTTCACGCTACACAGGAAATAATAATTATCCTGTATAAAAATATCCTCTTTTGTACCTTTCTGAATACGATGAACCTGCCCATATTCCTGAATGGAATCCCTGATAACACATAACCCCGTTTCCTCTAATACTTCTCTTATCAATGCATCTTCCATACATTCATCAGCTTCTATGCCTCCACCCGGAAATTTATAATAATTATATTTCTTACTATATACCATTGCTATTTTTCCATCCTTAATGATGACAGCCCTTGCAGAAGGTCTGCTATAAACGCTTCCGTCAGGAACATAATCTTTTTTGTCCATTTCAAATAAAATACGCATTTTATAATCTTCTACTTTCATAAGTTTATCCTTCTTGAATCCACTCTGTAAAAAACAACTTGGCTTATTCGTTATTCTTAAAAAAATCATATATACTATTTAATCTCATAAGTGTGTTTTTGTCATTTATTGCAGGTCTTGTATTAGTGTTATGGCTATATACAACTTCATGAATGTTATTGCAGTTCATATGATGTAAAAGCGTACATGCCGTACTGTATGCTTTGTCTATATGACCGTCACCACCCCCAACTAATATAACTGCTCCTTTCTTAGATTTTGCAATAGGTTCTTCATTCCTGAAAAATCTAGCGCAAAAATATGTTTGAAGTCTGCTCCCAACATCTAATAATTTTCCAGTCAACTCCGAAAAATAGAGCGGTGAAGCAATTAAAATGTTATCGCATTCCTGTATGTATTTATATATTTCCTGCATTTCATCATTTATTGAGCAGCCATTATTTTTCCAGCAGTTCCGACAATCAAGGCAAGCCGAAATATTACATCTATATGCATCAACAATTTTATATTCATCTATCTTTTTTTCGGTAAATTTCTTAATAAGACTGTTTGTATCACCATTTATTCTTGGAGAACCATTCAATATCAAAGTTTTCATAACAACCCCATTTCGGTTCTTGTAATAATCAGTTACAAATCTATTATATCATATTTTGGGGTGTTCATCATCAAAAGGTTATTATATTTAACAAGACCAAAGGACTATCTCGCCCCTCGGTCTTTTCCCTTAAGAATCCCTTGTTGTTGGTAATCTGCGGTTTTCTTTGGCGGATTCCTCAACCGCTCAAGCACACTTTCCTTACTTTTCTTTTGATTATCATCCCCATAAGTTTTTTCCCATTTAGTCACTTGTTCCTTACATGCGATATAGGCGTTGTAGGATTTGCGATAAATCTGGTAAAATTCCTGCACATTTTGATAACCGTATCTTTTGATGATACCCGACAAACCAACTTTCAAAAGGTCTATTTCCTCGTTTTTACGGTCAATCCTACTTTGCAGTTCCCCTTTTTTCGTCAGTTTCGCAAATCCTTTCAGACTGTCACGTTCCAGTTCCAACTCATTGCGTTCCCTCTCTGCGTCAAAGATAATCCCGTTTTGGCGGTTCAGTTCCTTATAAATCTTCAGCAGTTTTGGATATGCGGCGGCTTCAGTGGACACGACAGGCTTTGGCGGTATCTGCGGTGTTTCCTGTTCTGTTACCTGTGTTTGTGACTGTAACTCCTGTTTTTGTGCTGACGGATTAGCAATCAATTCTTTAAGGAGATTATGCTCCTGCTTTGGCTTTTTATCCGTTTGTGGTATTTTTTCTAGCGTTCTTTCCTCGCTTGGTTCTGTAACCGTCTGTACCACTTCTTTCTCAAAAAACTTTGCCGACAGTTTCCTCGCCTTATCCAATACTTTAGAAATCAGCAACGCCAGCGCCGTAACAGCAGTCATTATAATACTTCCCAGACGTTCCGGCTGACTGCCGAATATATCAACGGATTCTCTGATGCGGTCTGTGATATATTTTTTCTTTATCTGTTGTATCTCCGTTTCAGAAACACCGCTGACAATTGCCCTGTCTACCTCACAATTCCAGCGCATACGCATTTCATTATCGGTCTGTATCTGTTCCGCTTTCGGGTTATTTTTCCCTATCTTCTTGGTAGCAAGATACAATCTGCTGTTGTCGAACACATGGAGTTTTTCTTTGTCATCTTTTACAAGAAGGTTGATAAGGTCAGTATAGAAATGCTTTACCTCGTTAACAAAATTCTCCTGCTTGAACAGCTTGTCCTTGGCAGTAAAGAGATTGCGCTCATATACTTCGCCTTTCTTCACGATTTTACAGCCTTTGCGGACATTTCCGTTTTCGTCAAATATCTCTTTTTTGGTGCGGACGTGTTTTCCCTGTTCGTTATAGAACATATTGCGTGTGGCAGTTTTTTCTATGGGTTCGGGCAACAGTTCCCGTTCCGAAAAAATAAGATGGATATGGTAATTTGTCTTTCGTTTGTTATGGTGCAACGCCGATACGCACTCCACACCATATTTTTCTTTGAAACGGTCTGTAAAAAGCTGTAACAGCTTGTCTGGCTCATAGAGGTTTGGGAATGATTCGGGCAGGGCAATGATAAATTCCCTTGCCTCAATGCACTTCCCCTCCGTATTGCTTTTTTCAAATTCCTGCTGATTGCATTTCGCAAGCTCCGTCCAGTAGTGACAGTCTGTCGTTTCATAGACCGCATACAGGTTTTCCTGCTTTGCGTGGCTGGATATATAGGTAATCCTGCCCCTGACATTGGGCAACTTGCTCATGCGGATAAATGAATGTCTCTGTATTGTGCTTTGTCCTCCCTCCTGCAAATGGCAGTATTAGATTGGAGCAAGCGGAAGTATGGCGGGACAGATTGTGAGTGAGCGGCATAGTCGGTTAATTCCAATGCGTCAGCATTTGTAATTCACGTTTGCGTGAATTTACTCCCCGCAGGGGCGAAATCCCCATTGCATAAACGAAGTTTGTGCAATGGGTGTATTTCGCTCTCAAACGCCGAGGGCTTTAAGAGAAAGGAACTCCCCTATAGGCACTCGAATTATACCTACAAAACTGCCGCCATGATAGTGAAAAATGATGCACTTTGCCATTTGTGATGGCAAAAAACGCTATCACTTCGCCTAAAATGATGCCGCTATGATAGCAAAAAGTGATGGCACTTATGACGGTAAAAACTGCCATCATGCCATCAAAAAGTGCTGCCGCACATGATAGTAAAAAGTACTACCTGAAATTTCTTTCAACTGAAAATGGAGAAAATCAGTTGAACTTTTACAGTCACTTTATGCTACATTGAAAGCGTCGCCAAAACATCAGTTGACTTTTTCAACCGAAAATACAGAAATCAATCGATTTTTTAAGTCAGCTTTTGCCATATGGACTTATTTTTTCAACCCACTTTCTGCCCATTCCCGCAAATTTCCGCTTGTACCAGAAGAAAGCACATGATATAATCTATTTGCGTGTAGGTATATCATGGCTTCAGTCTGATACATACCTGAGGCGGTTTCGTAAGAAGCCGCCTTTTATACTGCTGATTTTCGTGTTACCGCTTTTACATCGCCCTTATCCCGCAGGTTCTTTCCCTCGTTCACTTCCATGAACTTTTCCAAAATATCGCTTTTGATAAGTACCTTTCGCCCGATTTTTAAGACCGGCAGCTTTCCCCATTCCACAAGGTTTCTCATGGTGTTCCTGCCGATTCCCGTATACTCGGACGCTTCCTTGATTGTCATTGCAATCTTCGTTTCTGTCATCAACTTACCTCCTTTTGAATTGCATTACGCAATTTTGCGTGTACTGATACTATACTTCTTTTATATTCCCTTGTCAAGCATTATGATAATATAAAAATTATTTTTAAGTTGCATATTGCATTATTGTTTTTTGTGTGCTATAGTATAAACATACCGACAAAGGAGGCGTATCAATATGAAAGATAAAGAATTACGCAAGCTGATCGGTAGCAGGGCAAAACAGCGTAGAGTCGAGTTAGGATTGAACCAGCCTTATGTCGCAGAGAAGATGGGGGTAGCCACTTCCACAATCGTGCGCTATGAGGCGGGAACAATCGACAATACAAAGAAGCTGGTCTTGGAAGGTCTGTCGGAAGCCCTCCATGTGTCTGTGGAGTGGCTGAAAGGGGAAACGGAGGAATACGAAACAGACATTACGGATAAAAGGGAATTATTCATTCGTGATGTGATGTCCTCCATTCTCGCAAAGCTACCGTTTAATATGGAACAGGCGGAGTCAGACTTTACAAAGGATTTACTGCTGCTGATGTTAAGGGAGTATGAATTGTTCGTGGATTCTTTCCAGTTTGCCTGTAAGAATTTTAAGGACAATGCGGAAAATGCCACACTTGCCCAGACAATGGGGTTTGAATCAAATAAGGAATATAACGAGATCATGTTCCTTCGGGAAATCACCCACACTGTAAACATGTTTAATGATATGGGCGATATTGTGAGGCTCTATTCCAAAAATCCCGAAACAGCCACTACAAGGCTTGCAAATCTTCTTTCTATGGTATCAGAGGAAGAATCCGAATCGGTATAGTAAAGCAATCGGAGTCATGATATACTTACACGCAGAAAGCATTTCATCAGTTCCGATTGCCTCAACGCAACCGAGGTTGCGTTTGTGAAAGGAGAACAGATCATTATGGCAAAAGGTTCTGTAAGGAAAAAAGGAAAGAAATGGTACTACCGCTTCTATGTGGAGGACGCAAGCGGCAACTTGGTACAGAAAGAGTTTACGGGTACGGAAAGCAAGAGCGAGACGGAAAAGCTGTTACGGCAGGCAATGGAGGATTACGAAGAAAAGAAATTCATTGCAAAAGCTGACAACATCACGCTTGGGGAACTGCTCGATATTTGGGCGGAGGAAGAATTAAAGGTCGGCACTCTTAGCAACGGTACGGTGGAAAATTATCTCGGTGCGATACGTTGCATTAAGAAACATCCTGTTGCTGACCGCAGATTAAAAACCGTAACAGCGGAGCATTTGCAGACATTCCTTGACCTGCTTACTTTCGGAGGAACATATCCCGACGGGAAAGTGAAAAAAGGATTGAGCAAAGACTATATCCATTCATTCTCAGCAGTTTTACAGCAGTCGTTCCGTTTTGCGGTATTCCCAAAGCAACTGATTACGTTCAATCCAATGCAGTACATCAAGCTGAAACGAAAGGCAGAGGAAGTGGATTTGTTTTCAGAGGAAGATATGGGACAATCGGGCACACAGCCGATTTCCCATGATGACTATGAAAAACTTATCGCTTATCTTGAAAAGAAAAATATCTCTGCGGTTCTGCCGATACAGATAGCCTACTATGCAGGTCTTAGGATCGGCGAGGTATGTGGGCTGACCTGGCAGGACATCAACCTTGAGGAACAGTATTTAACGGTAAAGCGGAGTGTCCGCTATGACGGCGCAAAGTACAAAACGATTATCGGAACGACTAAACGTAAGAAAGTGCGGACGGTTGATTTTGGGTACACGCTTACCGCCATACTGAAAAAGGCAAGGAAAGAGCAGCTTAGAAATCAGATGCAGTACGGGGAACTGTACCACCGCAATTACTACAAGGAAGTGCAGGACAAAAACAGGGTTTACTATGAGTATTACAGCATGAAGAACACGCAGGAAATTCCGGCGGATTACAACGAAATCTCATTTGTGTGTTTAAGACCTGACGGCTGCCTTGAAACGCCAAGTACATTGAGTATCGTCTGCCGGACACTGGCAAAGAAACTGGACGGATTTGAGGGCTTTCACTTCCACCAGCTCCGCCATACTTATACAAGCAACCTGCTGTCAAACGGTGCAGCGCCGAAGGACGTGCAGGAACTCTTGGGACACTCTGACGTGAGTACCACCATGAATGTGTATGCCCATGCCACAAGGGAAGCAAAGCGGACTTCCGCAAGGCTGTTGGATAAGGTGGCGGGCAACGATTAGATACATTCAGAAAAAAATTTCCCTTGTAAACTGCCCATAAGGGCAAAAACAAGGGAAAATACATAACAATTCACTGTATGAGGCTCTAAAAGCCTTGAAAAATAGGGAAAGTTCAAGAAATTCATCTGCAAATCCCGATTTGTCGCTGAGTTAATCAGCTTTGTGTTTTTACTGCATTTTCTTTAATCACTGTTACCTGTAAATCCTTTGCATCAATCAAACTTTCCTGTCTGCACTTCGGGCAGTAGAGCGGGAAGTTTTTCAGCTCTGTATCTGCCCGTATCTGCAATCTTGTCTTATTTCCACAGACAGGGCAACGTACCCATTCTGTTATATTCATTTTTTATCACCTCATTATTTCTTATGGTGTAAACATAGCAAGCTGCATTACAAACCTTATAGGCAATGTAGGATATTTCATTTGATTAAAATCTCCAACAAAGAATAACTCTTTGTTTGGATAGTAAAATGCAAATGATCCTGTTGAGCCGCTATGACCTATCAAATCACCTTGTCCCAAAAAGGAAGTAGAAACTCCACCCATTTTTACCCTCATATAGCCACTCCCATAATAAATAGGACACATAGATAGTTGTAATTTTCTATACTGTTTTGAATCAAGCATTTTTTTGTCAAAAAGTTCACCACGGAAAAAAGCCTGTATAAATATCATTAAATCTCTTGTAGTTGTAATACAACCGCCACTGGCTTTGCTGCACATTATGAATTGCGGTCTATATAGCTGCTTATCCCCATAGTAAACCATAGGTATGTATTCTTTTTCCGAAACAGGCAAATAAGTTTCAGACATATTTATTTTCGAAAATATGTATTGTTCAAACACACTCTCTAATGAGCATTTTGTGACTTTTTCAATAATGTCACCCAGTATATTATAATTGATATCCGCATAGTGGGCATTGGCTTTGTAATTAGGCGGGAAATGAGCTTCTCTTTCTTTTGTTAAAGCAATATTTTTTTCAAAGCTAATAAATGTGTCGGATATTATAGCTTGCCTTTTTATATTGTCTTTTCCCTCCTCATATATATCTGCCAATCCACTTGTCTGATAGAGTAAATCTGATATTTTTAATTCACAAGAATAATCTTTGCCTTTATAAACGTGCAATCCTCTTAGATAAGCAGGTTCGTAAAAGTCTAACAGACTATCATTCAGTGTTATATAGCCCTGCTGAATGAGCGTAAAAATACATGCAGCAGTAACCATTTTTGTTATACTTGCAGCTACTATTGGACTATCTATAGTTTTTTCCCCGTAAGCCTTTGAAAACATAGTTTCTCCTGTTCCATTTTTAATTAGTACAACGCTTTCAAAAATCTTTTTTGTGCGAATATATTTATCGAATAAATCCTCATAACTTTTTACTTTCAACATCTGTTTTCTTTACCTTTCTGCAATATTTTCAGTTTATTCTAGTTCATAAATATAAATATATTTTGCTATTTAGTACGACTAACTATCATATCCATAAGCCAATCTATTTTTGGCAATGGTGTGTTTGGGATTCTAACTTTTTCCTGTGCAATTCCCTGTATAGCACCAAAAACAGCAACACATAGTGAATGGGGATTTCCCTCACGAAACTCGCCGCGTTGTTGCCCCTCCAAAATGATAGGAATCCATTGCTTACAAATATCTGCTGATTCTAAAAGTGATGTTATATCCTTTTCATTGACTACTGTGTGCTGCACATTATCCATAAACACAAACATCTTTCCAAATGAGGGATTGCTTTCTAGCTGATTAAATACATTTTTCATGGTTTGAAAAAGGTATTTGCAAGGTGCTCCCATTGCTATTTCTGTATCTATTTTCATTTCTTCAACACCAATTTTTACAAGCTCAAGATAAATACTGTCTTTATTGCTGAAATAGTGAAATAATAAACCAGAACTGACACCAGCCTTTCTTGCAATTTCGCGGGTACTTGTACCGTAGTAGCCTTTTTCTATAAATACATCTAGTGCAACTCGTAAGAGCTGTTTCTTTCTTTCGTCGCCTTTAACCATAAATTTCCTCCCGAAAATTAAGCATATGCTCAATTTTATACTGCTTTCTAAATATTGTCAAGAATTTTGCAGAAACTTTCACCCAATTTTCACCTTGCCGAAAGACGGTATAGCGTCAGTGGGAATTATTTTGGCTAACTGATAGAACAGTGTAGACATATCCAAGAAGAAAGGTGAACAGTAAAATGTAATAGGGTGAATAACTATGGCAAAAAGACCAGTACCAAAATACGACTTCAAGGCTTTTGGGGCAACGATAAAGGCGGCGCAGACAGGGCGCAAGGAGAGCCGCAAGAAAGTAAGCGACGAAATGTTTATCTCGCCGCACTACCTTGCGAACATTGAGAACAAGGGGCAGCACCCAAGTTTACAGATTTTTTTTGAGCTTATGCTCCGCTACAATATATCCGTAGACCAGTTCCTTTTGGAAACGCCGCCGGAGAAGAACACGCAGCGGCGGCAGCTCGACGCGCTCCTTGACGGTATGAGCGATACAGGCATAACGAATCTGTACCGCCTGCCAAAAATAAGGCGCATAGGCACAGCAGAACAGTTCTTCCACTGTGTACCGTCTGCACTCGTCCACCTGTTCCTCCGCATCATCATAGTCAAGGACACTCGGCGTACCATTGCAGTAAAGGTTAAACGCCATCCTGACTACTTTTAAGCTCCCGCTGGTCTGCCAGCCTTCGTGCAGGCACTCCGTTTTTACACAGCCTGTCTTAAAGTTATAAATGCTGTTGATATTTCTTCTTGTGTCATCGCTGATACCAAGACAATATACAAGCGCTTTGTGGTACACGTCCTGATACCTGACCTCTTTCAATTTCTCATAGTAGAATTTTTCATGTGCATCACTGATAAAAATAATCGCTTTCTCTGCTCCTAACGCTGTACTACTCATGTTCATTTCCTCCATTTCCTATTTTGTTTTTTGACCATAACAAAAGGACACTTCCCTAAAATTTTCTTTTAGAAAAATGTCCTTATCGTACAAAATATTAACTTGAACTGACACGAGTTTAATTTAAAATCATTTATTTTAACCCTTTAAGAGAGTTTATTTTGTCGTACTCTTGTCGTACCATACTAGCTTTAAGTCCGCAAACCCTTGATTTTACTGGTCTTTTCCGCCAAGCGTTTTCATCGTCGGGAACTATATACCCGAAATTCCGCCTATTTTCATATCCTTACATATCCCTGTTTTTCAGCTAATAATGCAAGTTCCTTTTTTCATAGTTTATTAGAAATCTACATACGCTTTAGCCTTTTGGGCGTAAATTGGGCGTAAGATGGGCGTAAATCTCTATATCGTCTGCAACTTTTTTTCACGTTCTTTTTTCAGTTCTAAAGCCCTATCTAAATCAAGCCCAGAAAAACGTGCAATTTTGTCCACTGGTAAATCTCCATCCACCAGCATCCTTTTGGCAATCTCTATTTTCTCCCGCTCTGCTCCTTTCTCCATCCCTTGCTCTATCCCCTGTTCTAACCCTTGTTCTAACCCTTGCTCTAACCCCTCTTCATATTTCTCCTGATAATGCATCTGTAATGTCATATAATCCATCTCCTCTAGGATATATATATATTACTATACCAGCTCAAACTCGTTTTTTAACTCTAATACCCGTTCTAACCCAAGCCCAGAAAATAATGCAATTTTATCTTCCGGCAAGTTTCCATCCACCAGCATCCTTTTGGCAATCTCTACTTTCTCCCGCTCTGCCCCTTGCTCTAATCCTTCTTCATATTTCTCCTGATAATGCATCTGTAGTGTCATATAATCCATCTCCTCTAGGATATATATATTACTATACCAGCTCAAACTCGTTTTTTAACTCTAATACCCGTTCTAACCCAAGTCCTGAAAACAATGCAATTTTATCTTCCGGCAGGTTCCCATCCTCCAGCATCCTTTTGGCAAACTCCACTTTCTCCCGCTCTGCTCCTTTCTCCATCCCTTGCTCTATCCCTTGCTCTATCCCTTGCTCTATCCCCTGCTCTAATCCCTTCTCTAACCCCTCTTCATATTTCTCCTGATAATGCATCTGTAATGTCATATAATCCAACCTCCACTTCTCATTCTTCCTCACTGATTCTACTGCTTCTGCAAGCTCCCTTGTAAAATCATCCTCCGGCTCCTGCCCGTCAATAAAATTCAAAAGCCGTTTCATTTCCGGGCTTACATCATCCACAGTCCCCTTGGTATTTAAAATAATCTTTGTTGTATCATCCCCTAATGGCAAATCCGGCTCCTGCACACATCTGTTCTCAAAGGTATACACATGGCGTCCCTTCCCAAACAGGTCAAATGTGCAGACAAAGATTACAAAACTGCGTTTTAACTCTTTATAAGTGGCACCTTTCTCCAAAATGTTCAAATCTATCATACTCTGATAGTACCGCATTCTCTTCTTAAGATTCCGGTTACTGGTTGCCTGCATTTCAATATTATAAACCGTCCCTTTTCCATCCTCCACATACACATCCAGCCGGATGCCTTTTGCATCCGCAGTTAATTCAATGGTCTTTTGAGATTCCGGATATTCAATACGGGATATTTTTATCCCGAATATTGTCTCCAGGAAAGGTTTACAATATTTCGGGTTTCTCATGATAACCCCAAACATAAAATCATCTTTTATTTCAAGTTCTTCAAATTTCTTACTCATCTTCTGCCTGCTTTCCCCTTTGTGATACAAATGTTTTTCATGTATTCTTTCTATTATTATATGTCATCCCTCCATTTTTTACAATATGAAATGCGCTGCCCTCAGCAGCGCATCACTTTGACTATTATATCGTCATCGGAACCATCTTCTTTATTCTCCGACTTAAAATATTTATTTAACACATCAAATTCCCTGGTTTTCATTTCCTTCGTGACATCCGTATAAATATTCATCGTTGTCCCGATATCCGCATGTCCTAAAACATCCTGGATAACTTTCATATTCAGGCCTGCTTCATTTAAACGTGTCGCAAATGTATGCCTGAGCACATGGCAGCTAAATTTCGGCAATAATACCATATCCTTCTTGCTTTTGGACTTTTCAATCATTTCCTGGTTGCAGTCCCGCATGATACGGCGCAACGCCTTATTAAGCGTCCCCTGATGCTGTACATTGCCAAAACGGTTGATAAATATAAAATCCGTAAACCCATCTATGCTGACTTTGCATGAAATATCTGCTTCTTCCTGAAATTCCCTTTCCTGTATAAATGCCTCCCTCACATTATCCAGCATGGGAATCGTCCGCTGCCCTGCTTTTGTCTTAGGCGTATTGATTCCAAAATAACAGCCGTTTTTTTCATGGTTGTAATACACCAAGGTATGGTTTACACTGATAGTCCTTTCCTCCAAATCTATGTCCTCCCATCTTAGGCCTGTCACTTCACCCACACGCAGCCCTGTTCCAAGCATGACTTCAAAAATCGGTTTCCAATGATTGTACCTGTTATTTTTTGTAAGGAAATCCATAAATACTTTCTGTTCCTCAGCCGTTAAAGCCTTGCGCTTATCCGTATCAAAATTCCTGGCCTGCTTTAGTTCTTTCAGCGCATTATCTGACGGATTGCTTCTTATATATTCATCTTCTACCGCCAAATCCAGTACTTGATGTAACACGGTATGTATATTGTCAATGGTTGCTATCTTTAGGCCTCTCTCATCTGCCATCATGTTATAAAACCGCCTGATATCTGAACGCTTTATGTTCTTCACTTTCAACTGGCCAATTTCCGGATAGACAAACTGCATGTACATATAATTGTAATTCTGATATGTATTATCTTTCAGGCCTCTTTTTAGCTTTTTCCACAGTTCAAATACATCATTTAATTTAACATTTTTTGCCTCTGTACGGATTCCATAAGTCTTATCGTGCATAAGTTCTTCTTCTTTTTCCCTTAACAACTCCAATGACTTCGCATATATGGAATGACGCCTGCCGTCCGGGGTTCGCCATCTGTAGTCATAGGAACCATCTTTACGCTGTGATTCCCCCTCCTTTAACACTCTCCCGCTTCTGTCTTTTCTTCTTTCTGCCATCTTTTTTCCTCCTGCTTTTTTGTGATTTTGGGTATAGTAATGGCGTGTGCCGTATCTTTCAGCACACGCCACCACTTAATTTTTGCCTGCTATATGGAGTAGGCCACTTCGATGAATTCATCAAATTTTTTTCGTTTTATCAGGCGTTTATTGCCTACCCATAAAACAAATTTGCAATTTTCATCATCCGTCAACTGCCGCAGCTTGTTCCTGCCAATGCCAGAATACAAAGCGGCCTCCTCGATTGTCAGATTACTTTTTTCCCATATGGGTATTTCTTTCATACGTTACCCCCTTCTAAAAATTTTAATCCTGATAATCCAGACCTCGGATTATTTCCTGTTATATGTATCCGCTTTTTTTCGCATCCAGTTAAATGCCCTAAACACCAGTCAATAACCTTATTGTATCTCATACAAGGTAAATTGTACTGCTCACAATAAATTTGATACGCTTCATAAAAATCTTGTGAGTAAATGTAATCTTGCGGATTGCCAGTTATCTCTACACATTCATCTACAAAGGTTTTCATTGTAAATGCTATTTCATCCTCTTCATTTCTCCACGACCGCTTCATCTGCTCTGCCACTTCACATTCCGAAAACATATAATTATTCATTAATACATTATGAAACGCCTTTATACACATACAGATAATTGCATCTTTCTCTCCCAGCAAATTTTGAAGCATATCATGGTTTACATCTACATCCTTAACAGAATACTGAAATGGAATTATTACCATACGATTCCAAAAGGCATCGTCATCATCCTCTTTTGATATGGCAACAGGATAATTGCTTGCGAAAACAAACCGCATATTGCTATGAACTTCTTTCATACGTTCGTATTTCTGGTCTGTTGTAATCACATCCCCCCCTGTAATCTGCTTTATAATAGAAACGACAACTGGCGAAAGCTTCCCTTTAGGCAAATCCATAGAAAGATTTAAAGTCTTTCCATGAATATCTCCCAAAGCAAATCTACCCCCTATTTGGTGTGTAGAAATATGTGCAACGTGTTCCCTGCCCACAATCTCCTGCAATAATTCACCCAATGTACTTTTCCCGCTATTGGGTGCTGTTCCCATTACAAAGAAATACTTCCCGTCATTACTTACTGATAGAAGGTACCCTAACGCTTCTTTGACCCTTTTCGCAACGGATTTATCCCCTCCACTCATAGACTTTAAAAACTCTTTAAAATGATATGCTTCCGTGTTTTTCTCCCACTTCGCATTTATTGTATAAAATATCAGATAGTCTGGGGAATGATTATATAAATTCATGGTTTCAAGGTCCAAGACACCATTTTTAAAAGATATAAGTGTTTTAGCCTGTAACAGTTTTTCTTCATAATCATCGGGAACCAGATTGGGGTCTGTTTTCAAAAACATAAATAAATCTGATATCCACTTTACCGAAGTAGCTCCAAAAGCATCCTTGCTGACTTTAGTACGTATTAACCGGAACAACTCTTCCCCATTCCTGATGATTTGGTAATGCCTCCCTGTATACCAATACAAATTGCCTTCATGATAGATAATATTCATCTTATCCAAAACAGCCTGTTCGATTTGATTAAGATTCCATTTTCGTGGCTTTAATTCTTGTTTGGGCCTTCTCTCCTGACACTCCTCCCTTTCACCCCCCCTCTCAAATTGCTCTTTTGGCAAAATGTAATCAGATAGTAACTTTTTTATCTGCATCTGCTCTTTTGGTGAATCTCCATCATCCCTCTCTATATCAAATTGCTCCTCCTGCTTTTCGGCAAACCGCTCTCTTTTTCCCATTAATTTGCTAAGATAGGGTTTTTCCTCCATACATTTTTCTTCATTAATGCCAAATCGTTCTCCTTTCCCTACTATCCTGCTTTTATTCTCTAACCCTGGTGGCACATTATTCTTTTGCACAACCTTCCTATTATACATACTAGAACGGTTTCTTAACATTTCACAGGTTTTTTCTATATCTATCATCTATATCCCCTTCCTTATCAGACTAATCTCTTTTAACAAATCCTTCAACTCTTTCACCAGACAATAACTATCAAGCTCTTCTTCCCCATAAGATATCTGGTGTAAATAATTACTTTGATGTGTTTTCCCATTATAATAAAAGATAGTTGCCTTATTATCAATTTCGACCGCACAAAATACAATTAGTTCTTGTGGCTTTTCTGCAGATTTATTATCAATAATAAAGTAGTTCTGTTTATTGTCTGCATCTTCCATAAGACCTGCAAGTGTTTTTGAACCCTTAATCCATATTGCTAATTGTATAGGACATTTTTTTACATGCCAGTCTTCTACAGTCCATTCCAAAACTTCATCTCTTTTTTTCAAGATAACGGTAGCATTCTTTACTTTTGAAAACTTGCTTTCATACAAGACAGCGTGTGCTTTGTCCCCGCAAATAACAAGAACTTCTTTCTTCCCTCCTTCACCATGCGCATTATCAAGTATACTGTCAAATCCTTTTTCAAAAATTTCTTGTTCTGTTTGTAAACTATTCATACTAGCCTCCTTTTTCATAATCATAAATTGATTTGTTTCATCAACTATTATCTGATAATTTTTCCATTTTGACATTCACCAAATTTTTTCTTCATTTTTTAAGACTGCAAATTCAGCTTGACTAAACATTTTTATCTTCAAATAATTTTTAAAAATGAACAGAGGTTTGAACCTATAAACATAAAGTTCAAACCTCTGCCTTTTTTTCAAAAAATTTTCTGTCTAATTCTATTTTCTCTTTTCCCGATAATTGATTATATGCTTTTTCATGCACCTTTCTTACCAACTCTATGTTGTTGCGTTCTTCTTTAGCATCTTTTGCTATATGTCTTGGTTCATTTTGACGATAATCATCTTCAAACATTTCACCAGCCTTCGAATCAATTTCTTTCATTAAAGCAATTATATGTTCCATCTGAAAAACTGTGTTATCATCAAACTCTATCTCACCAAATTCTTCTCTATGCTTCTGTCTTTTTTTTTCCCAATCAGCATTTGCATCTTTTACTATATTCTTTATAATATCTCCTGTCCCACGCAAAAACGTTTGATAGTCACCTAAAATACATCCACCAACAGAATGTTCTACGTCATCCATTGTAAGTATTGGAACAGAATAAATAGCATCTTGCATTTGTTTTATCCACTGTAACTGATGGTACTGTGTATAAATCATTAACGTATTCTTTACTTGCTCATACCGCTCTGATTCCCGGCCTTCTCTATTCTCACAAATTTCCAAAAATCCTTCAATAACAAATTTTAATTCTGCTAACAGCTCCTCTCCATTTTGCTCACGATAAATTTTTATAAACCCATCGAAATTTTGGTTACTAACTTTTTTTATTGACTTCCAAATTTTCTGGTCTGAATATCTAAATAACAATTCGGCCAAAAATTCGGCTTCATCTTTGTCGAATTGATATCCTCCATTCTGCTTTTTCCAATGCTCAGTAAACTGCGTTAGTGCAAATATTTTCAATATATCATTAAAATTATTATTTGCATTTTTGTAATCTATGCGGAATTTACGATGCTTTTCCCCATCCTCTTCTTTCATTTCATCAAATCCGGTTTCTTTATAATCAGGATACCCTTTCTTTTCAGCATAATAAAGATATATCACTTCCTCTAAAGTGTAAAATTTTGTCTCCTTCGCTGATACAGTCATTTGTATTCTCTCCTCTCATTGTTTTCTCGTGTGTCAATGTGCCAACCTTTTGATATACTTTTATTATATATTAAAGTACTCTTTTCTTTTTATCAATACTCTTAATAATATAAAAAGAGTTTACTTTTCACGGCACATTGGCACATGTCCTCTGTTCCTTATTCAGTTAACGCAGCATATCCACAAATACCTCAAATTCTCTTATATCATTACAAATCCGATATACACTTTAATCATCCGTATAATGCCAATAAATTTCAAAAATAACAAAGAAAGAAGGTAGAAGTATGTTAGAAAAAGAACCTGATTTGCTGACACGCAAGCAGGACCAGCATCTGTTCCAAACCAGCAAGTCCAAGATACTGGAACTCATTCACGATGGGCTGATACTTGCCCGGAACATTGCAGGGAGATATAAAAGAGAAAAATCTGACCTGGTAGATTTTATAAAATACTCTGCTTACTGGAACTAACCTTTTAAATGCAAAACAGAAATCCCAAAGATGCCCGCAGCACCATAAGGGATTTCTGTTTAAACCTGAAACTTCCTTTAATTTGCCTGTGCCTCAACCTCTTTCCGCAGTTCCTCCACATCATTCTGGGAATAGCTTGGCACCAGAGATGCGATTTCCTCTGTAGAATAATTTTTCCTTATCATTTTTATTACAATCTGTCTTGATGTTTCCCTGATTGTCTGCCGCTTTTCCTCTCTTAATGCCTGCTGTTTCTCTTCCTCAAATATCTGCGCCACCTGTGTCATTTCAATCGCCCTCCTTATTATATTTGCGGTTTCCCGGTCAATGACCTTGTCCGTAAATGCTAAAATCCCTGCCAGGATAAAGACCTGCTGACCCCTGTCCTGAATCCCTGCCGCCAATCTTACCGTTTCCTGGATTCTTTCCTGCTTTTCCTCCTGCCTCCGGTAGGATAGTGGAAGTATGATAAACTCCATCAGTTCATCATCACTTAACCTCTCGTTCCTTTCCACTTTCCCTTTCAGGCGGTTAAAAATCCTCTCCGAATCAAGCTCTGACAGGAATGCTGTTTCCACATTCATTTTTACGGCTCCGATATCATAACTGCTCTCAACCTGTTCCCTTTTAATATCCCCTGTGTATATCACAATCATGCGTAAAATGGGGCAGTCCTTCTTTTCCTTCTGATACCGTCCGGCTATCCCTGCCAGGTAATTCAGGTACTTTACTTTGTCCGCCTCTTTGTATGCGCTTTCATAATCCACCAACGCCAGCGTGCCGTCCGCAAGCTCAAACAGGTTATCCAGCCTAAGCTCATTGGCCTTCACTGCAGGTATGTTGGTTGGCAGCGCCTGCTTAATGGGCGGGACATTCAGGCCGTATACCTGGAAGGTCTTTCCTTTAAAATGCTCCGCAAGCACTTTGCTTGTGATGTCTTTATTCTGGTATGCTATCTGTGTATTATCCATCCCTTTCCCCCCTCTTGTCCTTGGGAATGAAGCGTTTCCTAACTTCATTATATTTTCTTTCCAAGGGAAAATCAATAACAGGCCAAAAATTTTTATACTAAAACATGGAATTGTAATAATTCCACAAAAATACTGCCTGGCCGTCTTTAACAGCGGGTAACAGGTATTATGATATCTTCCTCTGCCTCCCTTTTCCCATATCCGTTACAGATATTGCATATTGTTGTCCTGCCCACAGAATACTCCCCTGCCAGTTTGGCATAGGAACTCCCTGCAGCATGTTTCCGGATGATTTCATCCCTCTGGGCAACTGACAGCTTAGGCTTCCGCCCTGGTTTCCGGGCCATCTTGCCGTTTAGCACCGCTTCCAGCACCTCCACCCTCTTCTCCAAAGATTTGACCTGTTCTTTTAATTCCCTTATATCCTCCATCCCTGTCCTCCCTTAAGTCCTGTTGTCCATTATTATAAATGGACATTTCGGAACAGTCAAGAAGAGGCCGGGAAAAGCTGGTTTTTTCACACCAGCCTTCCCCCCTCCCATTCCCCTTACGGCTCTTCTTCCAGGGGCCGAAAAAGCCTGTCCCCGTCCCTCTTATAAAAATAAACCGTGTCATCCAGCACATCCCAGTCCTCCACATGCTCCCGGTTCACATAACGCACCATGTCTGCAAAATTCTCCAGGTCTTTCCTCCCAAACTCCCCCGGCAAAAGCAGCACCTCATGGATGCTCGAGGGAAGGATGGCAAAATCACTCCCAAGCACTTCCCCCGCCTTCTTTAACGTCCCGGGGTATAAAAGGGCTGCCGCCCCATACCTTTTCAGGAGATTGGTCAGGACATACATCTTTGGGAACCCTTCCGGCAGTTCCTCCAAATGCATCCCCCGGTCTTTTACAACCTCCTCCAAAAGCTCTTCCAGGGGGATGAGGCTTGGGGGGAGCAGCCTCATGGTGTTTTCCAGCACCAGGGGGTACAGTTCATCCACTGGCTTCCCCCACATTTTTTCTATAAATCCCTCATCCGCATCGGTAAACTTTATGTGCCACTTGTTCCTCATGTCCATAGCCAGGAAGGAAACTGCCAGGTTTTCATTTACCGGGATGTGGGGATGGGTCTTTAAAAACTCCTGATTCCGCTCCCTGTTGGTAAACCGGAACAGCATCTGGCCTACCCATACTTTTAATTTATACTCTTTTCTCTGCATTTTTCCCCTTCCTTTCCTCACGCCGCCTTTGTTTTCGTCCTTTTTAAGCTCCTCATGGCCCTGTCGTATATTTCAGAGGTCATGTTTTCCTCACTGGAAATGCCGTAACGCTTTAGGACTGCATCTAACGCCACCCCGGTTCGGTCAAGCTCCTTTTGAAACTCTTCCATCCATTCTTCTTTCAAAGGCGGCTCCATCTCCCCAACCAGTGGGGCAGGGTTTTTCATGCTGTATACCTCCATCCCCTTCTGGTTTACGATTTTAAGCCCTGCAATCTCCCGGTTTCCATTATAGGAAATCTCCTTTACCGAAAACCTGTCCGGGGTGGCATATTTTTCCCCGTTCTTTTGTATCCTGCACTTCCCTGCAGGCACCCAGATAAAGGGGGCCGTATAGAGTTCCCGGCCGATTCCCACACAGACGCAGGCCCTTTTAAAGCTGTCCGAAGCCTGCCCTTTTTCCTTTTCCGCACTGCCTGCCGTCCCAACGTCCTGTTTCCCTATCCACTCCTTCTTTTTCCCATCCCAGACCTCCACGGTGCAGTACAGCCTCCCGTCTATGGACTGGTGGCTCCTTTTCCACCCGAAGCATCCAAAGGCCTCGTCCAGTATCCTCTGGTCTGCCCTGGCATCCTTATAAAGAAGCAGGGACAATCCGTTTTCACTGATTGTCCCCACCCTGCACTCAATTTCCCCGGCCTTTAACAGCCGTATCTTTACATCCTCCATCTGTTCCCTCCTTAAAATCACGCTACATGAAGCCTCCTGCAGCTCCCCGTCAATATATATTTCCCGTATATCTCCGGCTCCTCCTCCTTAAGCCTCTTTCTGTCAAAGGACGTGGTCTTTACCTCTTTCCAAGTAACTTTCCGTTCCCCTGCAGTTCCTTCCTCGTTCTCTTTTAATAAATACTTTAACTCATTGCAGACTGCCTCCTTCCGGGCCGAAAGTTCTTCTAACTGCCCGGTTATCTCGTCATACCTTTGAAAAACAGACAGGGCTTCCCCGGGAAGCTCTATGGACTTCCCGTTGGATATGCCGTATCTTTTGTTTAAATAGGAAGCGGTGGCCTTGGAGCCGTCCGGAGGCGGCTCTTTCCCTGCCAGCACATAATTCTCCCAGAAGTATGCTTCCATGGAAATAATCTTCCCTATCATTTCCTCATCCCTTAACACTTCATGGAAGAAGAAATGGTTTCCTCCCACCAGTGCCGCAATATAGGCTTTCCCTGCCCCGGTCACTGCCATGTAATGCTGGATTTGGAGCATATACTCCCCGGGGACACCCTCTTCCCACACCCCCTGTTTATAGGCGGAGGCTGTCTTTGCCTCAAAGAGGCACATCCGGCCAAATTCATAGATGACCCCGTCCAGGTCTGCCAGCATAAAGGGGTATTCACTGCTCCTTAAAATCGCTTTCTTTGCCCTTACCTTAAGTCCCGTCCTTAACATGAACTCCCTTTTTACCACGGGCTCTAAGACTTTTCCGAAATGGGTAAAATCATTCTCTGCCTCCTCGAAAGGCATCATTCCCCTTTTTTCCTGCCAGAGCTGGTATACGGACTTATATGGGTTCAGCCCTGCGATAATGGATGCGTCCGAACCGCCTATGCCCTTTGTCCTCCACCTAAGCCATTCCTCCCGGCTCAA
Organism: Roseburia sp. 1XD42-69; assembly: GCF_003612565.1. Lineage (GTDB taxonomy): Bacteria > Bacillota > Clostridia > Lachnospirales > Lachnospiraceae > Roseburia_B. The sequence goes on from NZ_RAZG01000008.1 coordinate 22,707, forward strand.
ATCTGCCGTTTTTACCAATACTTCCATATATGCCTCCTGTCATTTCCTGCTTCTTTTGAAAAAGACGGGCAGCCCCCGCCTTTTTCCGCTACGCCGCCTTTACCATCTGGTAAGCCCGGTCAATCACTGGGTTCCCGTCCACCGTCCTTGCAAACAGGCTTTCCCTGAAATTCGCCCGCTCTTTTAAGGGCTTTGCATGGGTGGCAAAATCGGACACTGCATTTAAGAAGCGGTAGGCGTTCTTCCCTGTGCTTTTTAAGTCCGGGGCGTCAAAATACCGCATCTTCATGTCCTCCTTCATCTTTTCCATGTTTTTCTTCTGCTGCCCGCTCCCGTTCTCCGGAAATGGGAAAAGCAGGTCTATGTATTCATAAACCTGCCTGTCTGTAACCTTTATCCGGTTTAAGCTGTCAATCTCCTTCCCAAGCTCCGCCATGTAGGCATCCGCATACAAAAGGGTGTCCCTGGCCTCTTCCATCTTCCCCCGGATGTCCCCGGTATGGTGGGCAGACCAGCACCTTTTTGCCGTCTTTAGGGCAAGGTTTAAGGTATTCTGGCACACCACCCGGATGGGGGTCATGGCCGCCTTTATAGCCCCCGTCCCGTCATGGCTGTTCATGAATACCAGGTAGGGGGTTATCTCATCCCCGTTTACAATGTAGCGCTGGGGGAGCCTTGCCAGTATCCAGGTGCGCCTGCCGCCCTGGAGGGAGCCTGCCGTCTCATAACGCACCCCTTCCCCTAAGAGGGCGTCCGTAAAGGCGAATGCCTCCTCATTCTGGACAACCCTGTAGCGGTCTGTCACCACGCCAAGGACTTTCCCGTCCTTCTCCCTTACGTTTGCCTGAAAGCCTGCCGCTAAGATTCCCTCCGGTGTAAAAAGCTCCCGCTGGACAACCTTCCAGTCAAGCCCGGCAAGCTTTAAGGCATCCATGGAAGTGGGCGCATCCCTTACCATAGTCCCAAGCCCATGCCAGGGGGCCTGCCTTGTGTAGAACATGGATTCCACTTCTGCCGCCATCTCATTTCCCCCCTTCCAGCTTCCCGGCCATCCAGATGACCACCTTGGCCGCCGCTTTCCCAACAAGTTTCAAAACCTCTGTCACTGTCTTTTTCATTTCGTTATCCTCCTGCTTTTTTTATTTTGGCACCTGCAATAGCATTATGCCTTGTTACAGGAAGATAATGTATCAGCATTTCAAGGGGTTTTGCGCTTTTTTAAGCTCCGGTGGGACATAAAAAAACTGCCAACAATAAGCAGCAGCTTTTCCATATCCCTTTTAATAAATAATATAGCGTTCATCAATCGTCTTTCCACAGTTTTTACACCTGCATACCTTTCTCACCTTCCGTTTTAAAACTTCGGCTTTTGACAACTTTTCCCTGCAATACGGGCACATATTTGTCCAAACGGGAGATGGGCTTACAATACCAGCTTTCCTGATGTTTAACTCTTTCCTGTCCATACAATTTCCTCCCTGCCACATCTCTTTCACAACTGTGTTTCCTAAACATAGAGTGTGAAACCAATAAACACTGATATAAACTAAGATAAACCAAAACAAACGATTTTTCAACCCACAAAGGAGGCCTGTTATGTTTGAAAAAACACCTGATATCATGACCTTTAAGGAATGCCGGATGCTTTTAAAAGTTGGGAAAAACACTTTGCTGTATCTGATACATAGTGGGCAGATATATGCTTTTAAGATTGGGAACCGCTGGAAAATCCCAAAATCGGCTGTAATAGAATATCTGCGCCACAGATAGGCAGGATATTTTCTCCCGGCCTGTATTCCTTATTTGAAATCAAGTAACAGGAGAGGCCCGAAAGAGCCTCTCCTGTTTTCATCCGTCATAAAAATAAAATAATATTTTCCTATTTTTTCTTTAACTTCATAGTCTTTTTCTTGTAGCCCGTTCTGCTTGTAAGTTTCTTCTGATATTTTTTATAATGCTTCTTTGGCACTTTAATCACTGCCTTGTTAGAAATTCCTTTAATCGCCCCTTCTTCTATGTCAATCACGGAATTGGCATTAATGGTAATGGTTTTTAACTTGGAACAGCCATAAAATGCGTTTTTCCCCAATTCTTCCATGCTCTTTGGAAGGGTGACTGCTGTCAGCTTTGTACATTTTCGGAATGCAGAAGAGCCGATAACCTCTACCTTTTTCCCCAATTTTAAAGAAGCCATGTTTTTACAGCCGTAAAATGCATAATTTTCAATGCTTGTTACATTGTTTCCTACTTCCACACTCTTTATTTTCGTATTTTTGTAGAACGCTTTCTGCCCGATGGATGTAACCTTGTAGGTAATGCCCTCACACTTAATAGTGGCAGGAATCACTGCTTTCGTCAGATTTTTCTTTGAAGTGCTGCTTACCTCCACTTCAAGGGCCTCGTCGTCCATCACTTCATACACGAAATTCCCGCTGAGGAAAGTGTCGCCCTGACTGTAGACACTTTCTTTCCCGGCACTGTATGGCAGGATTGTGAAACTCATGCTGACCGCTCCTGTATAGATGCCAGTTCCCTCAATAATTGCATATGCAGTTCCCTCATTCACGTTGTCCTTATAGCTTACCTGATAATCGGTTCCCAGTATCAAAGCCTTTCCCTCTAAAGTTACACTTACCGAAGGTCTTTTCGCAGAACCGTCGTAGGTAAAAATGGTTTCATTGAGTACGAACTCTGCACCTTCTATGGAAATTCCCTCAATCTGATATGGTACACTTTTCGTCCCTTTATAGAGATTCTTTCCTGACACTTTTACAGTTGCCTGACCCGGATATACTGTATCCTGATATTCCAGAGTATAATCTATGTTTTCCTGCAAGAAATTCCCCATTTTATCTTTAACAGTTACTGCTGGTTTTTTTTCGGTTCCATCTGCTTGGACAGATGTGTATGCCAGGTTTACTTTACATTGTTCTATGGAATTTTTATATATCTGATAGGTTACAACTTTTGTCCCTTTGTAAGCACCTATTCCGGTTATTATTGCCTGGGCTGTTCCTTCCTCTATATTATTTGCATAGGATAGTGTATAATCTGTTCCCTCTTTCAACTCTTTACCCTGATAAGCCACTTCTACCACTGGCATCTTCTCTGTTCCGTCATATTGGACTGATTCATAAGAGAGATTTATATCACAATTTTCTACTGCAATTTTATATATTTTATAAGTTAAGATTTTAGTCTCTTTATAGCCACCCTTTCCTGTTATTGTTACCTTAGCTTCTCCCTCCTCTACATTATCCGCATACTCTAATGCATAGTCCACTCCCTCTTCTAGCTTTTTGCCTTTATATGACACTTCTACATCCGGCTTTTTCTCTGTTCCGTCATATTGGACTGATTCATAAGATAAATTTATATCACATTCTATTATGGATTTTTTATATATCTGGTAAGTCAATATCTGACTCCCTCTATAACCATTCTTACCAGTTATTATTACCTTGGCTGTCCCCTCTTCTATATTATTTTCATACTCTAACAGATAATTTTCTCCTTCTTTCAATCTTTTTCCTTTATGCAGCACTTCTACCACTGGCTTCTTTTCTGTCCCGTCATATTGAATGGATGTATACGACAAATTCACATCACAATCCTTAATCAATGCATAAATATCAAAGTTTACAGACTTCTCTCCAAAAAAGTTTCCTTTTCCTCTCACTGTAACAGTGGATTTTCCTGGCTCAATATTATTTGCATAAATAATTTCATATTCATTTCCCTCTTGCAACAATACCTGATTTCCATCTTCGAGTGTATATTTCACTCTTAACATTGGCCTAAGTTCTGCCCCTACATATTCAATTTCTTCTCCTCCAAAAATTACTCCGTCCTCAGGCGCTTTTCCTCCAGTTGTATAATATCCTAACATGACTATTTCTGCACTACTTATGTCATGTTTTTTTAGCATATCCAAATATGGAACAAGTTTAGTAGCAGCAGCTCTACGGGCTGCCTCTGATTTCCCACAAATCATTACTTCATCCAACTGACTTTCCGCCATAAACTCCGCATCCATTTGCTCCAATGTTTCTGGTAAGTATACTCTGGTCAAGCATGGATGGGGAGGATAGACTCCAAACCAATCCTTCCCAGTCGAAACTACACCTTCATGTAAAACTACCTTTTTCAGATTAGTCATATCCATAGCACCATACGGCACATGCTTGATAGAACCAGGTATTTCTATTTCAGACAAACCTTTACAACCTTGAAAAACACCTCCCCCTAACACCGTAATGGTTTCTGGTAAATCTATTTCTCTTAGATTTGAATTCCACATAAATGCACCACTCTTTATCTCCTTCAAAGAAGATGTCGGCAAAACTAATTCCGTTTCCAACATTTCTCCAAATGCACACTCTCCAATACAAGTAATGCCTTCTTCAATTACTATTTTATCTATTTTTCTTCTATACTGATGCCAGGGTGCTTTCATCCCACTATAAAAATCCGCATAATCCTTTATAGCGCCTTGTCCAGAAACGGTAAGTATCCTCTCCCCGCTGTCTACGGTCCATGTCACATTTTCTTCATTCCCCTCTGCCCCGCAAGTTCCGCTGTCTACAATGGACGCTTTCGCTTCTAATCCGCATGGTACAACGCCAATCACAAATACAATCATCAACATCCACATGATTTTTAGCATAAACTTTTGTTTTTTCATCGCTCTTCCTCCTGTTCTTTAATCTTACATTAACAAAAAAACATACATCATTTGCCTTTCTGCCCTTTTTCATATTCTTTCCGAATCGTTCCTATCTTTTTGTCCGCACGTGTATCCCTTCCATCCGGATTCCGAATCGTTCCTGGCGGCAAACCATGATTCTTTTCAAATGCACCCACGGTACAATCCTTCCTTGTTTTTCGCACTTTGATTTCCTCCTGATAAAATTAATTTTTTCTTCTTAAACACATGGATGCTCCATTATACTTTACTTCCACCTCATATCCTTTGAGGATAGACAAAAGCAAAGCTACCGCAACCCCTGATGCCAGAATTGTCGCAGCCATCTCTCCTCCCGTAATTTCTATAATCGGTGCAGCCGATGCCGCTGTAATAGAAACCGCCGCTCCTCCTATTGCTACGGGCGCTCCTACCGTAGTAACTCCTATTGTTGCAACTCCTGCTGCTGTTGCCAAAGCTACTGTTAAAGCGGCAATTTTACGGGGCGACAGCAAACCTATCCATCGCAGCTTTCTGGCCAAATCTCCCTGAATTTCAATATGCTCTTTCTTTTGATTTACCGCCGTTTTTAATTGCTCTTTTGTTGTGACTATTACCCGGTCTTGCTCCTTTTTCCTACGCATGAATTTTCGCATATTTTTCTCCTATCGCTTCTAATGTTCCATTTATCCTTGTATCCAATCACTTATTCGAAAATCTTAATCCTTCAAATGCGCTTTTCAATTCACCTGCAGTCTCAACAATATTTTCTGGGTTTTCACCCTGGGACATTCTATAAAAATCATCAGCTATAACCCAGCCTAATGCTTCTGTTAATGCCGCCGCTGTAGATGCACCGATAAATCCTCCAACTACTGTTCCTACACCTGGCACCGCTTTGAGGAGATTGGATGCCACTGCCCGGCCTGCTTGTTGAGTCACCCCAACCCCCAGAATAGATTTTGCCGCAGCATCAGACAATGTTATGTCAAATTCTTTCCCTAATGCAATAATCATACCTATTTGTGCTGCGGTTATCGGTATGGCATCAGACATGGGTATCGGAATAGCACCTGCCGCAGCGGACGCTGCTGTTGCGGAATGTATTACCAACTGACACCTTTTTTTCAGTTCTTTCGGCATATGTACTTTAGACTTGCTCATATTTTTCTCCTTCTACTGCTTAAAATTTTTATTGATTATCTTCTCTTAGAATCTGTCTCACTCTGCTCTCACATAATCCATATTTCTGAACCAGGCAACGGACACTCACCCCCTCTTCACGTTCTTTCACAATCTGCTGTGCAATGTACTTATGAGAATAAAATCTGCGTGGAAACATCATCTGCATACCTTTGAAGTGAAGATAGATTTCATGCGCATTATCAATGCCCACAGTCTCCGCCAATTCCTTATAAATACCTGCCAAATCTTCTGTAGTAGCATCCAATAATTTCTTCAATATGCTCACCTCTCTTATGTTCAAATTATAATATTTTCAAATTGCAGTTCACACTAATAAAATGCACTGTAATTTCTACTTGTAAATTGCTCTTTTAACTTGGCTAACTATTTTTAAAACTAAAAAGAACCCATAAGACTTAAACATCTTATGGGTTCCTGCCAACCTGCTTTTATAGATTTTTTCATTTTCAACATACTCTAATATTCAAAGATACAAGCGTATATGTTTTACATCCTATCCCCTGTATCTTGTTTACATATCTGATTCTACATTCTTTCCGCACAGTAATCCTCTATTTGCCCAATCAATTCTTTTGCAGTCAGAATCTGTTCTTCCGCTTTTTCTTTTGTAGCAATATAAAAATCATCATAATCACTGGCATGGCGGATTTGTTCTGCACGTGCAATCCGTCTTCCAAAGGCTTTAGGAAAAATTTCCGTCTTTACATAATCCTTGTTAAAATTAGCCAATGTGTCTTTGTGACGCTTATATGACTTCCCATCTAAAGCATGAACAGCCGATATAGCATAATAAACCACATAACAAGCCCGGTTATTGGCTCCCCGGTATTCTCCCTCTGTCAACAGAATATTGACCGACAGCAAATCACTCTTCGCTGTTTCAATACGATAGCGCACTAAACCACCGATACTTCCCCTTTCAGGCTCTTCCATACAATTCCACCCCTTCCTTTTGCACATTTGTATAAAAAGGATGAATTCCCAGCCACTTCTTAAAATGGGTATTGCTCTTTGCTATGGGCTTAATATCCGTGTCATGCTCCTCGTTGAAATCATAGGTAGACCATGACAACTGCTTGCTGTACTTTTCAATCTCCATATCCGCCAAATCAACCAATATCACAATATCAATATCTGAATCCGGTCTGAAATCACCTCTTGCGTAAGAACCGTACAGGATTACAGACTTTAACCGCTCTCCATATATTTTCTTTACTTCTTCTACATACTGCCCAAGCAGAATATTTGTCGATATCGGCATGGTTTCCCTCCCTTCGCTCTTGCAAAATGGATTCTCAATAGAATAAGCAACGTCAGCCTTTACGCCAAAATCTCTGCCACTTTATATAATATGAATTTTCCTATTTTTTATAGATTCCCATATTTTTTTACATCTTTTAAAAATTTGGGCGTAAATTGGGCGTACAGGCGTAAATATTTTTACGCCCGCAAATCCCAAAGCCCTTGATTTTAAAGGTTTCCCCGCCTCACTTATTTCTCCAAAGTCTTCATCGTCGGGAACAACAACACATCCCTAATCGCCGGCGAATCTGTCATCATCATCACCATCCGATCAATTCCAAATCCAATCCCCCCGGTAGGCGGCATTCCAATACAAAGTGCATTTAAGAAATCCTCATCCGTATGGTTTGCCTCTTCGTCCCCCGCTGCCAAAAGCTTCTCCTGGGCCTCAAAACGTGCTCTCTGGTCAATGGGGTCATTGAGCTCAGAATATGCATTGGCCATTTCCCAACCGTTCATAAAGAACTCAAAACGCTCCACATACTCCGGGTTCTCCGGCTTTTTCTTCGTAAGAGGCGAAATCTCAACGGGATGATCCATAATAAAAGTAGGCTGAATCAAATGATCCTCCACATACTCCTCAAAAAACAGATTTAAAATATCTCCTTTCCCATGCCTGTCCTCATACTCAATATGGTGTTCATCTGCCAGTTTCTTCGCATCCTCTGTAGAATGAATATCGTTGAAATCCACATTGGCATACTTCTTCACCGCCTCCACCATAGTAAGACGTTCAAAAGGTTTGGACAAATCCATCTCATGCTCCCCATACTTAAGTACAAGGGAACCTGTTACCTCTTTTGCCACATAACGGTACAAATTTTCCGTCAAATCCATCATACCGTGATAATCCGTGTACGCCTGATATAACTCCATAAGGGTGAACTCCGGGTTATGCCTGGTATCTAATCCCTCGTTGCGGAATACCCGGCCAATCTCATACACCCGCTCCATGCCCCCTACAATCAGGCGCTTTAAATAAAGTTCCAGGGAAATCCGAAGCTTCAAATCCTCGTTTAAGGCATTAAAATGGGTCTCAAAGGGCCTCGCCGCCGCCCCTCCTGCATTGGAAACCAACATGGGAGTCTCCACTTCCATAAAACCTTCCCCGTCCAGATACCTGCGGATACTGCTGATTACTTTGGAACGCTTAATAAAGGTATCCTTCACCTCAGCGTTCATAATCAAATCCACATAGCGCTGACGGTATCTCATATCCGTATCCGTAAGACCGTGAAATTTCTCCGGCAAAATCTGAAGGCTCTTTGACAACAGTGTAACAGAAGATGCATGGACAGAAATTTCACCGGTTTTGGTTTTAAACACTTCCCCGGTAATTCCAAGGATATCTCCCACATCATATTTTTTAAAGTCCTTGTAGGAATCCTCACCGATGCTGTCCCTTGCCACATATGCCTGAATATTCCCCTTAAGATCCGTCACATTACAAAAAGACGCTTTCCCCATCACGCGTTTAAACATCATACGTCCCGCAATGGTAACCTGCTGTTCTTCTAAAGAATCATAATTCTCTTTAATCTCCATGCTGTGGTGGCTTACGTCAAATTTCGTAATCCGGAACGGGTCTTTCCCGTTTTCCTGAAGCTCCTGCAATTTCTCATGCCGCACCTTTATAAGCTGATTAATATCCTGCTCCTGTACATTCTTCTGCTCTGCCATTTTATCCTCCTGTTTTACATGGAACGCTGAATTTCCAAAACTTTATATGACAATTCTCCTACCTGTGTCTCCACTGTGACAGTATCTCCTACCTTGGCTCCCATAAGCGCCCGGCCCACGGGGGACTCATTGGAAATTTTCCCTTTCAGGCTGTTTGCCTCCGTGGAACCCACAATTTTATACTCTAATTCCTCGTCAAACTCGCAATCTAAAATGTGGACGGTACAGCCAATGCTGATTTTATCCAGCTCCACTTCCTCTTCCACAACCACTTCCGCATTTTTTAAGATTTTTTCAATCTCTTCGATACGGGCCTCAATATCCCTCTGCTCGTCTTTTGCAGCGTCGTACTCTGCGTTCTCGGATAAATCCCCCTGCTCTCTGGCCTCTTTGATTTTCTGGGCCACATCTTTTCTCTTAACTACTTTTAAATCCTGTAACTCATCCTCTAACTTTTTCAATCCCTGATACGTTAAAATATTTTTTTTATCCATTCCTTTTTCTACCTTTCCTCATTATTCTTTACCGTAAAAAGCCCGTTCAAATTTGTCTAAAACAGGCCGTGTCTCCTCAAAATTTATGCCACTGACAATCATTGTATTATACCCGATAGGCAGGGCAATGTCAATATTTCCTGCCCTTTCCCATGGCTTTTTAAATATGGGGATATAAATTTTCTCTCCGAACAGGGCCTGAAACATTAGTTTTTCCTCCCGTTCAAAATCAAGAAATACCTGACAGGACTCCCCTGACCCCAAAAAAGCCGATAATCTGTCCTTTTCTTTTGGGAAAACTTCTATAATAAGTCCTTGTTCCTCATACATCATATCCCTGTAGTTTTCAAAATATTCGGGCCTGTCTGTAAATATGGCCATGCGGTTTAAATCTTCCCCCAGTTCTTTAGCCGCAAAAAGGGTTTTTTCCGGCTCCTCCCCGTCAATGAGAACAGGGAAAAAATCCCGGTAGCTGATTTTTTTCTCCAAAAGCACTTTCTCTAAAATCTCCCGGATATAGGGAAGAAAAGGATTGTCCCGTTTTTCTTCTGATTTTTCTGCTTCCGGTGCCTCACCGCATTTTTTCCACAAGCTGCGCATTTTATTCCAAATGCCCAAACAGAAAGGATTTTTCTTCATTGCAACACCTCAAATCCACAAACGATTACGGTGTATTATATGACAGGACTTCCTGAAATAGAGCCTTAAGCTCCGTAAAATTTTCCACTTCGTTTATCCTTCCCCGCAATTTCGATGAATGGGGATATCCTGCGGTATACCAGGCCGCATGTTTCCGCATTTCCCGGATTCCCGTATATTCCCCCTTATATTCCAAAAGAAGTGCTGCGTGGCGCAAGAGCATATCCGTCATTTCTTTAAAATCAGGTTTTGCCATTTCCTCCCCGGTCTCAAGGTAAGTTAGCATCTGTTTAAAAATCCAGGGGTTTCCCTGGGCAGCCCGTGCAACCATAAACCCGTCGCACCCGGTTATTTCTTCCATGGCGGCCACATCCGCCCCGGAAAACAAATCCCCGTTTCCAATCACCGGTATGGAGACAGCCTCCTTTACCTGGCGGATTATATCCCAGTCCGCCTTCCCGGAATAGTACTGCTCCCTGGTTCGCCCGTGAACCGCAACTGCCGCAGCGCCGGATTCTTCCGCAATATGGGCAAGTTCCACGGCATTGATATGGTTTTCATCAAACCCTTTCCGAATTTTCACCGTCACAGGCTTACTTATGGCCCTGGCCGTCTTTTCTATAATTTTTCCTGCCAGAACAGGGTCTTTCATAAGGGCGGAACCGTCCCCGTTATTTACCACCTTTGGCACCGGACATCCCATATTGATATCTAAAATATCAAAGGGCCGCTCCTCTATCTGTTTTGCCATCTCACTGATAATTTCCGGGTCTGAACCAAAAAGCTGCAGGGAAACCGGACGCTCATTTTCATGGATTTCCAAAAGTTCTTCCGTATTTTTATTTTTATAAAAAATGGCTTTTGCGCTCACCATCTCCATACAGATCAGCCCCGCCCCCTGCTCTTTGCACAGCAAGCGAAATGGCAGGTCTGTTACCCCTGCCATAGGCCCTAAAATTAAATTGTTTTCCAGTGTTACGCTGCCGATTTTAAGCGGTTTCATTTCCTACCCCTCTTATTTCTGTTTTTCAAAAATCAGCCGCAGCCCTGACAAGGTAAGGATAGGGTCATAAATATCAATACAGTCCGTCTCATTGGCAATAATTCTCCCTAATCCCCCGGTAGCCACTACTTTTACGTTGTCGTAACCGGACTCTTTTATCATATGCTTCACAATATACTCCGTCTGGCCAATCTGCCCGTAAACCAATCCTGCCTGCATACTGCTGATGGTTTCCTGGGCCAAAATAGACGCAGGTTTTTTTATCTCAATCTCCGGCAGCTTTGCCGCCTCATTCCAAAGGGCCTGGGCACTGGTGCGGATTCCGGGAGCTGTCACCCCTGCCACAAAAGCTCCCCTGCCGTCCACCAAATCGTAGGTGGTCGCTGTTCCAAAATCAAGGACAAGGGCCGGGCCGCCGTAAAGGTCATAGGCCGCCACTGCGTCCACAATTCTGTCCGCACCAATCTGCTTGGGATTCTCCGTCATAACCCGAATCCCCGTCTTAATCCCCGGCCCTACAATGGTAGGGGTGATATCCAGATATTTAATCACGGCACTGGTGAGGGAATGCATGACATTGGGCACAACAGAGGAGATTATGACTCCCTGTATGTCCGATTTTGAAATCTGATTCCTCTCTAACATATCTATAATACTGATTCCGTACTCGTCTGATGTGCGAAGCTGCTTGGTGGTCATGCGAAATGTTGTCAGCAGTTCTCTATCATTAAAAATTCCAAAAGTAAAATTTGTGTTTCCCACATCTATTGTCAAAAGCATAGCGCCTTATTCCTCCTCAAACTCTCCCAAAATTATAATTCTGTAAAACATTTCCAAAGACTCCAGCAGCTCTGTTTTACTGCGCTGCAAATCCTTTACCTTTAAGACACTTCCAATTTCATCATAGAGGTAATCCCCCTCATCCGCCGATGTGCGAAACTCCAATTCCCCATCCTCGTTAAAAAACACTTCCAAAATTCCCCCCACATCTTCCGTAAAGAGCACACACATAATTTTTAACTCGTCTCTCACCCGCTGGGGAATCCCCTGGAATATGGGATTTAAATAAAATTTTTTATCATATGCGCTGGATGCGCACAATACAATTTCCTGCTGTTCCATCTTCACCTGTCCTTTAAGATTTCCGAAAAATCATTTTACACATATCCGTAAATTCCCCTTACAGACACTTCCCCTGCAAAAACCAGGCGCCGGCCTTTTTCTGTGTCTACAATAAGCTCCCCCAAATCGGTAATTCCCACCGCTTCCCCCTCAAAATATTCCATAGGGTCTGACACCCTTACCTGCCTGCCTTTGTTTACAAGATACTTGTCATATTCTTCTTTCAGGCCGGAAAGGTCATTTGTTTCGGAAAATATGCCATAATAGTGCTCAAAAGATTCACACACCGCCCCTATCAACTCCGCCCGCTTTATTTTATCTTTTCCCTCCAGCAAAAGGGAGGTGGCTATGGAGGATATTTCTTCCGGAAATTCAGTGTTTCTCACATTGATGCCGATTCCCACCACAACATAGTGAATCTCCTCTATCTCCGTGCTAAGCTCCGCTAAAATTCCGCAGACCTTTTTCCCACCTAACACAATATCATTGGGCCACTTAATCTGAGGTGAAACCCCTGCATAATCTTTTAGTGCCCTTGCTACGGCAAGCCCTGCAATTAAAGTGAGCATAGATGCGGACTGGGGTTTTATTTGGGGTTTTAAAATCAGGGACATATACACACTTATTCCCGGAGGAGATGTCCAGCTTTTTCCCCTCCTGCCCCTGCCTGCGTCCTGCCTGTCCGCCACCACTAAAGTCCCGTGGGGCTTCCCTTCCTCCGCAAGCTGTTTTGCCCTTAAGTTTGTGGAGTCTGTCACCTCATAATAGTGTATTTCTTCCCCAATCCAACAGGTTCGCCTTCGGCTCTTCAATTCGTCTTCATTTAAAACATCCATGGTCTCTATGAGACGGTATCCCTTATTGGAAACCGCCTCAATCACATAGCCTTCCTGTCTGAGCTTTTGGATTCCTTTCCAAACTGCCGTTCTGGAAACTCCCAGCTTATCACAGAGATACTGCCCCGACACATACTCCCCGGTTTCCCTTAAAGCACTTAATATTTCTGATTTCAACCCTGCTCTCCTAATGTGGCCAGCATAACAGCCTTAATGGTGTGCATACGGTTTTCCGCCTCGTCAAATACCACAGACTGGCTGCCCTCGAAAACTTCATTTGTCACTTCAATCTCTTCCAAACCAAATTTCTCATGGACTTCCCTTCCGATAACCGTTCCCAAATCATGGAAAGCCGGAAGGCAGTGCATAAACACGGCATCTTTTCCTGCAAGCTCCATTACTTTCTGATTTACCTGGTAGGGCATAAGTTCTTTAATGCGCCCTTCCCACGCCTCTTTAGGTTCTCCCATGGAAACCCACACATCTGTATAAATAACATCCGCATCTTTTACAGAAAGTTCCACCTCTTCGCTTAAGGTGATATTTGCCCCTGTCTCCTCTGCGATTTTTCTGCACTGTTCCACCAATTTTTCTTCTGGAAAATAGTTTTTGGAAGTGCAGGCCACAAAGTCCATGCCCAGTTTTGCACATGTCACCATCAGGGAATTTCCCATATTATACCGGGCATCTCCCATATAAACCAGTTTAATCCCCTTTAATTTTCCAAAATGCTCCCGGATGGTAAGCATGTCCGCCAGCATCTGGGTGGGGTGGAATTCGTTGGTTAAACCGTTCCACACAGGCACCCCTGCGTATCCTGCCAGTTCCTCCACAATTTCCTGCCCGTATCCTCGGTACTCAATGCCGTCAAACATCCGGCCCAAAACCCTTGCCGTATCCGCAATGCTCTCTTTTTTCCCAATCTGGGAACCTGATGGGTCTAAATATGTCACATGCATCCCCAAATCATGGGCTGCCACCTCAAAGGCACACCGTGTCCTGGTACTTGTTTTTTCAAATATTAAGGCAATATTTTTTCCCGTCAAATGCGCATGGCTTTTCCCCTGCTTCTTTTCTTTTTTCAGCGTCTCCGCCAGGTCGATAAGATATAAAATCTCCTCCGGCGTATAGTCCATTAACTTTAGAAAATGACGTCCCTTTAAATTCATAACTTTCCTCTCCTTTAAAACTTAAGAAAACAGACAGAAGGTTATCCTTTTCCCTGCAAAAACCTTCTGGCTGTTTCATTATTCTGATTCTATTCCTAATTGTTCTCTTTGCCAACTTCTACAACAGCTTTTGCAAGCCCTGCGATACCCTGTATCTCTGATGGAATAATAATTTTGGTTGCCTTGCCGTCCGCCGCTTTTGCAAATGCTTCCAAACTCTTTAACTTTAATACGCCGTCGTTGGGGTCTGCCTCTTTCAGGAAACGAAGTCCGTCTGCATTGGCCTGCTGGATCTTAAGAATCGCCTCCGCCTGACCTTCCGCCTCACGGATGGTTGCCTCCTTATGGGCCTCCGCACGTAAAATTGCCGCCTGTTTCTCTGCTTCTGCGTCAAGGATAGCAGATTCTTTTTTACCCTCTGCCACAAGAATCGTAGATTTCTTTTCCCCTTCTGCCTTTAAAATGGCTTCCCTTCTCTCACGCTCTGCCTTCATCTGTTTTTCCATGGCATCCTGAATCGCTGCGGGAGGAATGATGTTTTTAAGTTCCACACGGTTTACCTTAATTCCCCAGGGATCTGTTGCCACATCAAGGGATGCCCGCATTTTGGTGTTGATCGTCTCACGGGAAGTCAGAGTTTCATCCAGCTCTAAATCACCGATAATATTACGAAGTGTGGTGGCGGTAAGATTCTCAATGGCCATAATCGGGCTCTCCACCCCATATGCAAATAACTTGGGATCTGTAATCTGGAAAAATACAACCGTGTCAATCTGCATAGTTACATTATCCTTGGTGATAACGGGCTGTGGGGGAAAATCAACTACCTGCTCTTTTAAATTGATTTTCTTTGCAATCCGATCCACAAAGGGCCTGCGGAAATGAATTCCCACGCCCCAGGTTGCCCGGTATGCCCCAAGGCACTCTACAATAGCCGCATGTGCCTGAGGCACAATCTTAATACAGCTTGCCGCTACAATTAAAGCTATAATAAGCAAAATAACAATTACAATAAATGCTCCCATTTTTGTCCTCCATAAAATTTTTACATACAGTTCCTGATTAACATAGTACTATAAATGAAAGGAGATTACAAGAAAATCTTGTAATCTCCCATAATAAACCACTTTAATATAAGATTTAGAAGAACACATTTCCTCCGATAACTGTTCCGCCGTAACCGGAACTTGCACTTCTAAACTGCAGTGCACCGTTGGTATTGTCCGCACCGTTGATCGCTTCCTGAGCTGCCTGTAAGCATGCGCTTCTCACACCGCCTGCTGCAACATTTGCAACACTTCCGCTGAGTGCCGGCGGGAACTGTCCTGCCTGGTAGATAACACCGGAAATTGTTCCGGGATATCCGCCGCTTCTTACACGGTTCATAACAACAGAGCCAACTGCCAGCATTCCTTCATAGGAACCGCTTCCTGCCTCACACTGAATCAGAGCCCCCAGAAGAGTTACCTCATCTGTGCTTGCTGACATAGCCGGTTTTCTTCCAGCTTTCTTAGCTTCCTCTGCTGCTTTTGCAGCTTCTTTCTGTTTTACTTCCTCACTATTTAAAGCTGTGCCTAAATTTAAAGCCACTTCCACATAATCTTCGCTGACATAAGCGGTGGAATCAGAAGTTTTCACTGCTACCCAGCCTTCTGTCTCCTCTGCCTCTTTGTCTACTTTTAAGCGATCGCCGTTTGAAGCTGTCGTTACAATTCCAGCCTCCTCGTTAGGCTCGCTTCTCAAGCGAAGTCCATCTGTATTTACAGTTGCATATACGCTGCAAACCTCATTTGCAAGCTGAAATGCCTCATCGCCGTATACAAGATATTCATTTTTTACAAATCCTGTTACATTTCCAGAAGTAATTTCTGTCCACTCATCCCCTACTTCAACGATTTCAGCCACATCGCCGCGGTAAAACTTACCTGCCAGCTCAGAAGTCTCATCTGGAGCTGTACGGATGTTCATATCCTCCTCCACATTCGCCATTACCTGGTCAGACCACTCTTCGTTTTCTGTGTTCTCTGTATTTTCCTCAGGCTGTGCATCCTGGGAGTTTTCTGTGTCCTCTTCTGGCTGTGCCTCCGGATTTTCTGCATCTTCCTCAGGCTGTACGTCCTGGGAGTTTTCTACATCCTTTTCAGGCTGTGTCTCCTCTGGATTCTCCTCAGTTGATGACTCTTCCGGGGCTTCTGTATTATCTTCCGGCTGTGCTTCTTCCACATTCTCTTCCTGCTGCACACCCTCCGGATTTTCTTCATTTTTCTCCGGCTCAAGCTCCTGGACATCTTCCATATTTTCTTCTGCCTTTGCTGCTGCCGCGCCGTTTTCTTCTGGCTGAGTTTCCTGGGCTTTTTCCGGTGCCTCAATATTTTCGGGCAATACTTCCTCTACAGCTTTATCCGGCTGTTCCTCTACATCTGCAACTTCCATTGCTTCAAATACTACCTGGGAGATACCAGCAGATTCCTCTGCATCTGCAACTTCCATTGCTTCAAATACTACCTGGGAGATACCAGCAGATTCCTCTAAAACTTCTGTGGAATTTTCTGCAGCCTCCGTATTCTCCTGTGCGTTTGCCTCTGCAACAAGATTGCTCTCTGTTCTTACAATGCTGGCTGTCATTAAGCCATTCGCAGCAAGCGCATCTTCTTCCATTTTGTGTAATTCAGCAATAATCCCTGCTGTACCTGTTTTTTCCAAAACAACAATACTTGTCTGTGCCACTGTAACGCTCTCTTCCGTGGAACCTGTCAATGCGGTGAATGTTGACACAACTGCTACTGCTGATACAACTGTCATGCTTTCAATCACTTTTTTGTTTAGTTTCATCTTATAGAACCCTCCAATTGCTGTAATTCCCTTTCAAAATGCGTTATCTCTTGTACGGATGTTACTTTTCACATTTCTATTCAGAATTATTACATTTATTACAAAAATGTTACAATGTGATACTAGCATAGACAGAGCACTTTGTCAAGTTTTTGGAAGTTTTTCTTAAGAATTTCTTAAATACATCCTTTTTCTTTGGGAAGGCCTTATATCTCAAGGCTTTTAGCACTTTCCCCACATGGCTTTTTCTCTGGAAAATCCTTTTTTTACACAATGTTTTAATAAAAATACAGAGCTGTTTCATAAAAAACAGCTCTGTATCGTAAATATTACAAAATTATAATCTCTTTAATAATTCTTCCCGCTGTGCTTCAAATCCTGGTTTTCCAAGAAGTGCAAACATGTTTTTCTTGTAGCTCTCCACACCAGGCTGGTTAAATGGATTTACTCCCAACAAGTATCCACTGATGCCTACTGCAAACTCGAAAAAATAAAACAGCTCCCCAAGATAAAATTCATTCTGTTCCGGTATTTTTACCATAAGATTAGGCACGTTTCCGTCTGTATGTGCCAGTATGGTTCCGTTCATGGCACTCTTATTTACAAAGTCCATGTCTTTTCCTGCAAGATAATTTAAACCGTCCAAATCCACTGGTTCTTCCTCAATCAGAATATTCCCTCTGGAATTTTCTACATTCAATACGGTTTCAAACATAATTCTTGCCCCATCCTGAATAAACTGTCCCATTGAGTGTAAATCTGTGGTCAAATCTACAGATGCGGGGAAAAGTCCTTTTTGATCTTTACCTTCGCTCTCCCCGTAAAGCTGTTTCCACCACTCGGAAACATAGTGAAGGCTTGGCTCATAATTGCAAAGCACCTCCACAGCTTTTCCTTTACGGAGTAAGATATTGCGCACTGCAGCATATTTCAGAGAATCATTTTCCTCAAACTTCTGTTCTAAAGCCAGTTTCCTTCCCTCTGCTGCACCTTCCATAAGCTTGTCCAAATCAGCACCGCTGACTGCTATGGGAAGGAGACCCACTGCTGTGAGGACAGAGAAACGTCCTCCAACATCATCCGGCACTACAAATGTCTCATACCCTTCTTCTGTAGCAAGATTTTTAAGGGCACCCTTTGCCTTATCCGTAGTTGCATAGATACGTTTTGCAGCTCCGTCCTTACCATATTTTTCTTCCAGTTTTTTCTTGAAAATACGGAAAGCAATGGCCGGCTCTGTGGTAGTCCCTGATTTGGAAATAATATTAACTGAGAAATCTCTGTCCCCAATTACATCCAAAAGACCTTCCAGGTATGCTCCGCTGATGCTGTTTCCAGCGTAATAAATTTCCGGTGTCTTTCTTGTTTCTTTGGAAATATTATTGTAAAATCCGTGTCTTAAAAACTCAATAGCTGCTCTTGCTCCAAGGTAAGAACCTCCGATTCCGATAACCACCAAAACCTCGGAATCCGACTGAATTTTCTCTGCCGCTTTTTTAATCCTTGCAAATTCATCTTTGTCGTAGTCCACGGGCAAATCAATCCATCCAAGGAAATCGTTGCCAGCCCCGTCTTTTGCAACCAACTGTTTTTTTGCATCCTCCACCAGCCTGCTCATATAACTCATTTCTTCTTCACTGATAAAAGAAGATGCCTTTGAATAGTCAAATACTACCTTGCTCATGTGTGAACACTCCTTTGCCTTGTGATAATTTATTTTAACTAATCACTATTTTAGCAAATCTTGGCATAGGATTCAAGTACTAACCTAGAACACATCGGAAATCACTTCCATTAATAATTCCGCATCCTTTTGGCTCTGCTTTTCTTCTTCAGACTTCTGACTCTTTTTCACCGGTTCAAACTCCCGCCTTCTCTGGTAGGTATGTATCGGCTGCATTTCTATTTCCGGCTCCGGCATCTCCTCCTCTGCCTCTTCCTCCTCTTCCTCTGCTTCTGCCTCTGTATCCTCGGACATCACAACATCCAGATATTTCCTCACCTGCCTGCATATTTTACGTATTTCCCTCTTCATTCTTGAAAGCTGGAAAAGCGCTGATAAAAGTATCAGCAATAATACACCTACAACTATCATTTCCAGCAGAACATGATTTTCTCCTATGTAAGTAAGCACTTTTTCCGGAATTATTTCCTTCTGAAACATAACTGCCTCCTTTTTTATTAATTGCCATCCACATAGATGTTGATATTATTATAGGGAAAAATTTCTCTAGTGAAAAGGGGACATGCTATAAATTTCACCGCAAGTTTCCCCCTTTTGCACCATCAAAAACCATAGGCAGCCATAAATATGTGGAATTTGACACAAACCGCCTTCTCATTAATTTCTTGACTTTTTTTCCAGAGGGTATAATATAATGAAAGAAACATTTAGAGAGAAAGGTAACAGGTATTCTATGAAAAAAATAGTTCTCACCGGCGGAGGCACTGCCGGACATGTCACCCCAAATATTGCTTTACTGCCTGCATTAAAGGCATTATCTTATGAAATTGAGTATATTGGTTCCTATCAGGGAATGGAAAAAGATTTAATTGAAGCTATGGAAATTCCTTACCATGGCATATCCTCCGGAAAACTAAGGAGATATCTCGATATCAAGAACCTTTCCGACCCATTTAAAGTAGTCAAAGGCTTTGGGCAAGCATTTCGTCTTCTAGGAAAAATCAAGCCAAATATCGTTTTCTCCAAAGGCGGTTTTGTTTCCGTGCCAGTGGTTCTTGCAGCCAAAATGAGGAAAATTCCCGTAATTATTCACGAGTCGGATATTACGCCTGGACTTGCCAATAAAATTTCCATCCCCGCTGCAAGAAAAGTGTGCTGTAATTTTCCCGAAACCTTAAAATATCTCCCTTCTGTGAAAGCTGTACTCACAGGCTCCCCTATCCGCCAGGAACTTCTGCAGGGAAATCCCGAAGCTGCACGTTCCTTCTGCCATTTTACATCTAGTAAACCTGTGCTTCTTATTATTGGAGGAAGTTCAGGTTCAAAGGCAATTAATGACGCTGTCCGGGCTTTGCTACCAAAACTTTTAGACGATTATCAGATTATTCATCTCTGCGGGAAAGGAAATTTGGATAATGACTTAATAAATACAAAAGGCTATGCACAGTTTGAATATATCAGCCAACAGCTAAAAGATATGTTTGCCCTCTCAGATATGGTTATCTCCCGCGCCGGAGCTAATGCTATCTGTGAACTTTTAGCATTACACAAGCCAAATATACTGATACCGCTTTCTGCCGCCGCCAGCAGAGGCGACCAGATATTAAACGCAAAGTCTTTTGAAAAACAAGGATTTTCTTACGTATTATTAGAAGAAGATTTAACAGAATCCACACTTTTATCTGCCATCCGCCAAGTTACGGAAAAGCGAGATACTTATATTGCTTCTATGAAAAAAAGCGGCCAGATGGACTCCATTCAGACAATTGTGGATTTAATTGAAAATAATGCGAAAAAATAGTAAGGCTTCTGCCACATTCAAACATGGAATGTGGCAGGAATTATCCCCCTCCAGGTGTTCCCAACAGGATTTCGTTACATTTTTAGCTCAGAACAGATTTCTTTCATCTCTTCCTCTGTATATGTCTCATGGTTCCATCTTAAAATGTCATCATTTTTCATATCCTTATATCTTGGAACTAAGTGCAGATGAAAGTGAAATACAGTCTGTCCGGCAATCTCACCATTGTTCTGAAGAAGATTAAAACCGTCGCATTTTAATTTTTCTGTCATGTGAGCTGCCATTTTCTTTGCAAGTTTCATGGCTTCCCCCGCTGCTTCTGTATCAATCTCATAAATATTCGCATAATGCTCTTTTGGAATAATAAGTGCATGTCCCTTAGATGCCGGCGCTGCATCCAAAATCACCCGGAACATATCGTCCTCATAAATACTGTTTGTTGGAATCTCACCAGATGCCAGTTTACAAAAAATACAATTATCATCTCTCATTTTCTTATATACTCCTTTCCTGTTTTATGCCAAATCCATCGCACTTCCTACTCAAAATTAAAGACAGTATCCAACATTCGCAAAGTCTTAAAATTCCCTTTCGCTGTCATCTCACCTGTCATAAAAGCACGCTGGAAAGTCATTCTTCCGCTAACTATATTATTCATCACCTCGGAGCTGAGTTTTGCAAAGACATCAATATTCTCCTCCTTGCCATAGTGACAGGTCATTTCCCCGTCTTCCACCTGAATATACAACGGCTTTTGTTTTCCCTCTATCATCAGAAGATACGTAGCCTTAAAATCCTCCTGTGGTACAAAATGGCTCTCCAACTCCGTAAGATACATAGTGTCTTCTTCATCTTTGCTCTTACCCAAAATATCCTTAAACATAGAGGCCAGCTCTTCAATATCTTCCTTCTGTTTCTTTACATAGGAATCATCTGATACATATTTGGACAGCTGCTCACTCTCCTGAGGTGTCAAATCCATAGACTGGGTTCTTAACACAGTCTGTTTTACAGCCTGATTGCTGGACGGCAGGGCTTTAATCTTTTGGGATATGGTACGGTAAAGTGTTTCCGCCTTCTTTTCAATAATTACCGTATATTCCTCATTCAACTCAAAAGTGACTAAATCCTCCACATATCCGCACAGGCCCGAACAGGGCTGCCCCCCCAGCATCTCCCATGCGTTTTCCAGAGCCAGAACGCCTTCTCTCTCCCCATAAGTGGTAGACATTACAATTGGCTGCATATAAAGCTCACTCATCAGCTCCTTATCCCCGTAAAGCCAGCAGGAATCTAAAAATTGCTGCATGTAACCGCCGATTCCCAGCCACTCTACCGTAGTTGCCAGAATGATTCCATCCGCCTCCTTAAAGGTGTGGGGCAATGTGGAGATTTCATTTTTGTGCTCATAGATATTGTAACGTTCCACATTGACCCGAAGTTCTTTTAAAACGTCCTCCATTTTGTTTACCACATACAATGTGGGATCATCCAGTAACCCTCTTCCTCCATAGTAAATGTTTATCTTCATATTGTCCTCCGTCTGGTACTCTTATTCTATCTTTATCTGCAATACATATAGTATAAAAAATTTTGAAACTAAAATCAATCTTTTCTATATATTCCCATGAGACAAAAAATCAAACATAAGAGAAATCCTCCGGCAAAACCGCCTATATGCCCCCAGTTATCAACACCTGCTGTGGTAAAACCGTTATAAAGGTTTAAGGCCAGCATTATAAAAAGCCCTTTCAAAGTAAGCCCTTCCACTTTACCGTGATTACATACTGCCGCCGCAGTCAGCCCTCCCAACACTCCAAAAACAGCCCCAGATGCTCCGGCAGACACCACAATTTCCCCTGCTTTTAACTCCATTACAAAAGACAAAGCGCTGCCTGCAAATCCGGAAAAGAGATACAGCAGTACAAAAGGCAGCTTTCCCAAAAATTTTTCCAGCCGCATTCCGGTTAAAACAAAAATAAACATATTATTTAGCAAATGTTCCGCGCCGAAATGTAAAAATGTACAGGACAATAGCCTCCACCACTCTCCATTTTCCAAAATATAGGGAGTGTACGCCGCCCCCCAGGCTGTCATAAATTCGCTGTCGTATGTGCTCCCGGCGGCTTCTAAAAAAATCCAAACAAGAATATTTGCCGCTGCAATTGTTACAGTGACAGCCGGAAGAGTTTTTATCTGTTCTCTCATGCCGCAAAATACCTCTTTTTCTATTTACTCTATAAGAATTATAAGGTATTCTCCCGGTTTTGCAAGTATTACACAAAACGGTAGGCTTCATCCGCAAACCTTACTTTATCATTTTTGGACAAAGGAACCTTTTCTTTATACCCAAGGGCTTCCCCATTTAAGTATGTTCCATTGGTAGAATTTAAATCTTCAATAAAGTAATTTTCTTCTTCCCTGTAAATTAATGCATGATGACGACTTACGGAAGAAGTAAAAATTACTCCGTTTGCCTCCCCATCCTGGCTGCCCACTAAAAACACCGGAACGTCAATTTTAAAATTTCTTCCTCGCCCATCCCCTTCATACCGCAGTTCTCCCAGAATTTCTTTTCTCTCACTCCCCAAAAATACTGTGGGATTAGAAACTTCCTCCTCTGGCTCCTGGGGCTCAAAGATAAACTGCTCTTCTTCCCCCTTACTTCTATTTCTCTTGTCCATCATCCACTGCGATAATATTTTTTTCTTTGCACAAAATCCATTTTTTATAAAACCGCACCTCTCCTTTTGCCTTTTCTTTACCTCCTCCCGCTCCTGCTGTATCTCACATTCTTCCCTTATGTCTGGCTCCTCCGGCTTAAAATTTTTTTCTTCTCTGCTAAGCCCCTGCGCTGCCAGCTCCGCAAGATCTGACAGTCTTACATGCTCTTCCTGGCTTTTTTCATATATTTTATAACAGATTTCTATATCTTGCTGTGCCCCATGCTCCATATGTTTTAAAAAAAACTCCATAAAATTTCCCAGGGAAGATTCCAAACTTTTTTTATTGCCTGGTATGTAACAGAAGCTGATTTCTTTTTCATTGTAGTTAAGATATATCCTGTCCGGCTCAAGACACAATTCATCTTCCAAAAGCAAATATTCCCCCAAATTCTGTGCAGTACGGTTCAAAGACAAAATAAAATTTCCTAAAAAGTCCCTTCCTAGTTTATGAAACCTTGCATACCCTTCCAAATCATGTTTTCCGCTGATATCATACCAAAACTGAACTTCTTCCCCCTCATACACCCTCTGAACAGGAAGAACGCCTTTCACTCTGTTCTCCCTTAACATAGGCATTTGATACCCTAAGCCTGCACTTTCAGATTTCAAAATCATATAACTTTTTCCCTGACACCGCCTGTACTCCATTATTTTAAATCCTCCCACACTTTTTCTGCCAGCTGCATTTTCCTGATTTTTTCCTCCGGCACAAAATTTTTCTCCCATATATACCCAGAATCCTGTTTTACTTCTTTATAACAATCAAAAGCCTTGTAAATTGGCAAAAACATCGCCATAAAAATTAAAGGCAACAACAATGTAATCTCTACTGTATAGGAACCCTCGAATCTCTTCATTTCCACCTCAAATTATTAAAATCACAAGATACGCCAAAAATAGAAAAGGAATAAATGGTATCTTCTCCTTTTTATTCCTATGAAAAAAACATATTGCAATAAATGACCAGCCTGCTGCAAAGAAAAATGACAAAAGCATAAGGGCCAGGTTTTCTTCTGCCCCCAGATACAGGCCTGTCAACATAAATACAATACCATCCCCCGGTCCCATCTTTCCCCTGCTTAGAATGCAAAAAAGCAGAATCATCCCTCCAAACAACATTCCTCCCAGCATATTATAAATACTCCGGTTTTGAAATATAATATGGCAGATTAAACAGGCCATTGCAGAACCCAAAGTGACCATTAAAGTAATTTGCTTCCTCTTAATATCCTCCAGGCAGTGAAATCCCAAAGTCCCAAGCAATAAATACTGTTCTAACATAATTTCTCCCCTTTCCCTTTACCTGCTGCACTTACTGCAGCTGTACCTGTCTCCTACTTCCGATAAGAACACGGCGCAAACCATCCTTAAAATTTTACTGCAATTCCTATTACTGTGAAAACGATTCCCATAATCTGTCACATACACTGATTTGCCTTTTAAATCTCTCCCACACTTGCTGCATGGATAGTATTTTGCTCCGTCTGCATTGCGGCTGCTATCGATTTTACCTTCTGCTATACTTTTTACCTTAGGCTTTAAATACGTGCAATTCCTGTTTTTGTGGTATGCCCTTCCTGTGGAAGTTATATATACAATTTCCTCTTCCTTTCCCGATTCTCCGGAAGACAAATTTCTCCCCGTCCATTTACGGCATTTTACCTGTTGTGTCACCTTAAAATTATATTTTCCCAACAGAAGAAGCGGAATTTTTATCTGGTAATCTGCTCTCAAAGTAATAAAATCACCTTTAAACTCGGAACGCAATAGAGAAATTCCCAGGTTTCCCCCGTTAATAAACTGCCCTGCAACTCTGCTGGCCTTTAAGTTTTTTTGCAAAATAATCCCGGCTGAAAAACTGTTTTCAGATATTTTTTTAACGGAAGCTCCATAGGAAGCCACTGACAATTCCCTTCCAGTCTGAATCAGGGCGTTATCCACTAGCTGCTGCACTTGCAAAACCCGGAAGAAAAACAATAGAATTGTCATAAAAGTTACAAATACAGGTAAAATAACTATGGCCTCTGCCATATAGGAAGCTTCCGGTCTGCCGCTCCCCTTAACTTCTTGGACGAAGTTTCTTTTTCTTCCTGGCAAATTATCTATTGATAACAATAACTGCTCTCCTTTCCAAAGCTGTAACCTCCCAAGGTATCTTTCCCCAAAAGGGAGGAAAATATTGTATCCGCACTGTATTCCGCCTCTATTTTCATACGAAGAATCATACCATCCATTTTTCCATGTAAAAACCCTGATTCTTTCATCGTATACTCCATAAGATCCATACAACGGTAGGATGCCTTTTTTGTAGAAAGGACATACATAAAAGCCTGAAGGTAATCCTCATAGCACAATCCATGGTCTGCTCCCTTCCCATTTTCTGAAATTACATCTCCCAGATGAAACAAGTCCGTCCCCCAGTCTCCAGCGGTTTTCATCAGGGGCACTTTTCCCCCTCCCAGTAGTACCTTCACATCAAAGACACTTTCCCCATACGCCCACGCCGCTAATATTCCCTGCTTTACCACCTCAATCACTGCTGGATTGCCGCTAATTCCTGCTAAAATCGTTGCAGCCGCCAATGCTTCGGCTTGTTTTGCTTCATCTGTACATAAATAGGCAAAATTTGCAATTTCCCGTACAAGAAGCATTTCTTTTATCACATACTCCAGGTTTTCTTTGTCTGTCCCTTTCCCTGCAATTACGTACTCTTCCCCGTAAGATAATCCTCCGGATTCCACAGGTGAGAGAAAATTCCCTACATATCTGTTTATATACTGCTGCATAAAAATTCTGTCCATCGTCCCTGTCTTAACTGCCCCCTGATCTGTTCCCTTTCGGCAGCTTCTTTTTAAAAGGCTGCCTTTTGTATCCACCGACTTTTCAGACAACGATGCTCCCTGTGGAAGAACCAGAGATAAGATACCATGGTTTCTCATAAGGCGATTTGCATCCAGGGGATTTTCCCCGGGGAGAGAAGCCCCTTTCCTCTGACTCCCTCCCCCTGTAAGCTTTTCCTCTCCCTGCTTTTGTGTTTCCTGAGACGCCTGCTGCCTGATACAATCAAGGGCGGATTCCGCCGAGGCAATTTTTCCTTCCGGGCTCTCTCCCCTATTTTTTGCATCCTGAATCCCCTGAATACGTGTAACTATCTCCTCTGCCGCCCTCTCTCCAAATTTTTCTTTATACACTGCTGCCGCCTGGCTTTGAAATACTTTCCCTTCCCTGTCTGTTGCCAGCAGATATGTCTCTGTATTTACCCCGTCCACATGCATTTTATAAAAATTTCTTCCCCCGCCTGAAAGATTGTCATAGAGCAGGGCCTCCATTTCCTCCTCCCCGGCTTCTATTTTAAAATTTTCTCCTCCAAAACATCCATCCAGCCAGAACATATCATACTCATGAAGCAAAACCGGCTGGTATCCTGCAAACAGGGATTCCTCCGCCAAATTTGTATACTCCGCAGCATCCGAATCAAGACCGAAAAACCTTGCAAGTTCTACAATAACAAGGATAAAAGCACCTATACAGGCCACTAACAGTGTAAAATAAATACTCAAGGAGCCAGGATATGCCTTTTTATATTTTTTTGGCATTTGTCTCCACCTTTTTTAATAATTCTTTCATCAATGGTTCCAGTTTTTCCTTAAAAAGAGCCACCAGGGCAATCAAAACCACCAAAATCAAAACTACTTCCACAACGCCGTTCGCCTCTTCTTCTTTTAAAAATCTGTTCATTTCTCTCATATACAATCCTCCTATTGTTCCATTAAATATTTAAACTTAATATAGCCGGTATTAGAATAATTCCCATTACCAAAAGCATCATTAACATCATGGGGAAGAGCATTTTTGTCCCCGCTTCTTCTCCCAGCTTTCTGGCCATATGCTTTCTTTCAGAAAATACCCTGTCTGCCTCTTCGTTCAGCCGTTCTGTCAACTTCCTATTGCCCATATGCTGACAGGACAACAGCAGGGATACCAGTTTTCGGTAAGGCTGCAGTTTACAGTACTCCCCAAAAGACTGATAAGCTCTTTGCCAGCTTTTTCCATTGTCTATATCAATAAGCATCTGGTGAAGTGCTGCATAAGCAGGATGTTCCTTCTCCCTTTTTCCTTTCGGCAGCTTTCCATATATCTGATCCATTCTGGAAAATGCAGTTGAAACTGTCATTCCGGCACCGAGCAAAAGAGAAAGTTTATTTACAAATTCAGGATATTCCAATAACATTTGTCTTTTTCTTTTCTCCTGCTCCCGTATTCCCTGCTCTCTTTTGACATACCAAAGGACTGCTGCCCCAAGAAATCCACACACAAGAAGCTTCCTCTCCTGCTCCCCATCTCCTGCTAAAAGTCCTGCACCTGCCGCCCACAGGGCAAAGAAGGCAAAGATAAGACACGGAGCGCGAATGAGTGACGTCTTCTTTCTGTCTCTGGTTATTATAAGATATATTGCTGATATCAAAAAAAATCCCAAACCAAACATTTTCTACACCTCAATTTTTACAATTTTGGCTCCCCAGGCCATTGCAGCCCCATAGAGAAACAACACAAACGTCATTACTAGGATTCCAAAAAGATTTCCATATAAAATACCTATAAATTCAGGAGAGGAAAAACGGAAAAAAACCAACACCACTATAGGTACAACACTCATAACTTTTTCCTCTAAAACTTTCTGGGCAATAGTGGTTTCTATTTCCTCAGAGACCTCAATTTTATCACAGATTCTTTGGATGGTTGTCTGGATAATTCCTGGGAAATCCCCGCCTCCCCGCTTTGCATAGCAAAACACTTCCACAAAACTCCCAATGTCCTCACAGCCGCTTTCCTCTGCAAATTCCTGAAGTATTTTCTCTAAATTTTCCCGCATTCCAAGTCTTCTTTTTAAATTTCCAAGCTCCTTTATCAACTCGGATTTTTCCCCATATAACTCCATAATATCTTTCTGGGATTCTATAAATGCATTTTCTATGGAGTACCCTGCCAAAAGGCTGCTGCTCACAGCATACAAATAATCCTTAAATTCCATAATTAAATTTTTTCTTCTCTTTTTTCCCTTGTATCTGTCTGCTGCCAAAAATGCAGGATAAAGAGTTGCGGGCCAAACCGCCATTACCCAGACACAGTCATAAAACAGCCAGGCAATTAAAAAACAGATTCCTCCTGATAAACTACCGGCAGCTGCGGCTTCCCATAGATTTAAATGCCAAACCCTGCGTTTTCCCACTTTTCCCTGTGAAGCAATTCCCCTGTCTTCACCCATATCCCCTGAATCCTCCCTTCCTTCTCCCCGGCCTCTTTAAACTGGTACAAAGAATTTAATACTATCTCTCCATCCTCCATTCCTGAAAGTTCTGCAATCTCTAAAAGTTTCCTGCTCTTATCTCTCAGCCTTCCCAAATGGATTATCACATCAATTCCAGAAAGAATCTGACCTCTCACTGCCCATATGGGAATATCCATTCCCATAAGCACCATAGTCTCCAGACGGCTCAGCATATCTTTTGCGCTGTTGGCATGTCCCGTCCCAAGACTCCCGGAGTGGCCCGTATTGTTGGCGCTTAAAAGATCTACTGCCTCCGCACCCCTGCACTCTCCCACAATCAGCCTGTCCGCCCGCATCCTTAAAGCTGTACGTATCAAGTCCCTGATACCAATAGGTGTTACGCCCTCAAAACCCGCCTGTCTGGTCTCTAAGCGCACCAAATTTAAAATCCCGTTTAACTGGAGCTCTGCTGAATCTTCAATGGTAATCACCCGCTCCTCCCTGGGGATAAATTGGGAAAGGGCATTTAAAAAGGTGGTTTTCCCAGTTCCCGTACCCCCGGAGACAAATATGTTATACCCCGCTTTTACCAGTTTTTCTAAAAACTCCACAATCTCCTTTGACAACGACTGGTATTCCAGTAATTTTTCCATACTCATGGGCTTTTGGGAAAACTTGCGTATGGACACGGCGGAACCGTCTAATGACAGGGGTTTTAAAACGATATTCACTCTGGAACCCTCCGGCAGCCTGGCATCCACAATAGGGGATGCCTCATTTACCATGCGGTTTGCCCCTGCACAGATTGTCTGAATGAGGTCCTCAAGTTCTTCCTGGTCTGCAAAGTGCCTGCCGTAGGAATACAATTCTCCCTTTTTTTCATAAAATATTTTTTCCGCCCCGTTGACCATAATCTCCGTCACTTCCTCATCTTCCAGCAATTCCTGCAAAATACCGAATTTACGAAAAGAATAAAACATATTCCTAGAATTTGTCTTTCTTTTCTCAAAAGACAATATCTCTGTCTTATCTGCCCTGGACAACTCCTTTTCTATGCATTCCACAACCTCACCATCTGAAAGCTCCCGGTTAAAATCCATTTGCTCCAGAACTCTTTCCTTCATTTTTAAATATAATTTCCTGTCATTCAATTTTTGGACCTCCCAGCCAATTCCTCACATAGTCTCCCAGGGAGCCGTACAAACTTTTTTCCAAAGAAAACGGCTCCTCCCCCAAAACCATTTCATCCGGCAAAAAAATATGCTTTAATCTGGATGCTGTACTCTCACTTTCCTTCTCCAAATAACCCGTAAATTCTTTCATGCGGATGCGGTTAAGCCCTCCTTCTTTTTCCAGACAGTAGATATTCTCAAAGAAGGACAACATTTGGGCAAATCCTAAAAATACATTTCCAAAATCTACGATTACCACATCATACCCACTGTTGTTTTTCAGATCTAAAAATAATTCTTCATAAAGATTTTGAGGGATTTCTGATAAATGTTCCGGGTTAACAACCGGAGGAATATAATCGAAATTAAGAATTGTTCTGCGAATCCGATGCAGGCCTGTCTGAAAATTCTGGCCATTCTGCATCATCCCATAGATAAGATCTCCAATATCCTCTGTGGCATCCGTACCGGTAACTCCATAAAAACCACTGTGTTCCTGGAGATTGATATATAATAATTTTTCATGTTCCCCTAATATTTGAGCCATCGTAAGGGAAAACAACATCTGGCTGCACACATGAACCGGGGAGTACACCCCTGTCATCTTTGTCCGTTTCCCGGAAACAAATTCCTCCTGGAGGGGATTTTCCTGCCATAAAAGAGCAGAAACTTGAGAAAAAACTTCTTCCACTGGCTGGTATTTAAAAACAGAAGGCAGATGCTGTGCAAAGCCGGGTATACAATCTTCCCGAAATAATATAATTTTTGATGAAATCTTCTCAATTTCCATTTCCTCCAAACACGCACCTGTGACTAAAAGAGCATCAAATACTTCTGCTTCCGCCGCCCGCTCATATGCTCTCATATCCCAAAACGTCCAGACTTTAAAAAAACATTCCTTTTTCCGGACAAGGTACGCTGCAAGCTGCTTTAAATACTCCCTCTCCTTATCCAGCACCGCTACTTTTAACTGTACCAAAACAAACCTCCTGACTTTACAATGGGTATAGCGTACATGCAAATCCATCCGAGGAAAACTGCAAGGGAAAATGCCATCTTAGACTTTGGTATCTCCTCCGGAAGCTCATAGGGTATTATTTTCTGATATCTGCACACATAAAAAAGATAATTACATGCATATTTCAGCTTTTCTCCCCTGTGATTATCCATTAATAAATAAAAAAGAGAGAGTATTCCGCCTGCTATAAAACTGTAAAAAATGCAAAAAAGCAATTCCTCAATGGTAAGTATACCGCCTATCATGGAAAATAACTTGATGTCGCCTGCCCCAAGGACATGCATAAGAAACATAAGATAAAATAAGATTACAGGAACCGAAATGTTCCTAAGAAAAAAATATATCCCTCTGAAATCATATTCCTGAACTTTACTGAGCAGCCCAAGGAACAGCCCAAATAGAATCAGCTTATTGGAAACCCTTCCAGAACGAATATCCTGCGCCACTGCAATGACAAGCAGGAAAAACAATATTACAATTTTTACTTTTCCAATGTATCACCTCTCTCGTAGTTTGTAGTTAGCATTATAGTAGCTGCAGCCTAATTTGTCTACTGCTTTCTGAAAAATTTTCCATTTTTGTGAAATTGTCACAACATATTATAAAAAACAATGCCGTAAAGTAGCCCAAGACCGCCTGTACCAAGGGTTCCCACTGTCAAAACACTAAAGGGGTTAATTCCCACTGCACAGGCAATTCCCAACTCAGCCAAGGCCATATTGCACAGATAAATGCCTATGACTCCCAATAATCCCCGCACTAAAAAATTTAGCAAAAACTCAGCTTTCTGCCGCAAAAGGCCCATAAAAAGCACCAAAAGGCAAATTCCAATGATTACCAGCATCCCGGTATTTTTATTCATTTCCATATTTCTATTCCTCGTCCACTCTTTGGTACAATATATACTTTATTTTCAAAATTATTCCTTTTTTGTATAAATCCACATTCTATTGACTATAATTTAAATATATCATATTTATGAGAAGGCGGGGATGCTATGAAGCGAATGCTGAAAAACAGTGTTTTTTGTGACAAAAACTATGCTGTGCTTTTAGAGGATTTGGACAAAGCCAAGGTGGATTTAGATTCCGCCTATGCCAACCTTGCAAATGTGTTGGACCAGGACCTTATCGACTGCTATATCTATGAGCTTCAGTCTGTGCAGATGCGGTATAAGTTTCTTCTTGGCCGGGTAAAGCAAATAGAGGATTCTTATGCAAAGAATCCTCTGGAAGCTTCAGGTACCTGATATGTCTCAGTCAAATCATTTTTTCCGTATGTAATCCCGGCATAAACCTGCTGGGTATTGCGCATTAATGGCTGTGAGGAATCCTGCTTTGCTGCTTCCTTAAAAGCATCATGCAGGTTTTCCATAACCATTTTTGCATGGTTTAAATCTTCCAGCCCATTCCTCATCACTGACTTTGCCAAAGATTCTTTGGCAAAGACATACAGAGAATATAGGTCTTTTGAGACCGCATATTTAAAATCTAAGGCCCGCATCAATTCGTCAATACATTTCTCCGCCTTCCGCACAGATTCCTGGAACTGCTCATTCTCCTTTCTGGAAAATGCATCTTCCGCCTCTGTTACATACGCAAAGAAAATATCATAAATTACCACAATCATGCCGCCTCTGTTACACTGGGAAATTCTTCTGGTAAAATCTTTTACCTGCTCACGATTCATGTTTTATACTCCTACTGCAATAGCTGCAATACCATCTGGGGAATGTCATTTGCCTGGGCAAGCACTGAGGTTCCTGCCTGCTGCAAAACAGTATATTTGGTGTACTCTGTCATTTCTTTTGCCATATCTGTATCTTTAATATGTGAGTAAGCAGTCGTCACATCCTCCCCTGCCGCATCCAGGCTGTCCACCGCATATTCCAGGCGGTTCTGGTAAGCACCGATTCTGGAACGGATACTGCTCACAGTTCCAATCGCATTATCCAAAATGCTGATTGCCCTGCCTCCGCCATCTATCATGGTTACATCCACTTCGTCCAGATATAGATTTTGGCTGGAAATTTTGGGAATGGTAAATTTCATAGTCTGATGTTCATTTGCCCCAATCTGCAGTGTCATTTTTCCAATATCTGTCACTTCTATATCCACATCTCCTGTCTGACCTGCACCCACCATAAAATCCATGGAAAATCCTGAAACATCTGATATCATAATCCGGTTTCCATCCGTCAGCACTGTAGTCTGAGGCCCAAAGTCTGAACCTAAATCTGCTGAAATGTCAATATTCAATCCTGCTATAGCTGTGCCCGGTACTCCTAAAAATGCTTCCATTTCCGGTGTACTGCATTTAATTTCAACCTGTGATTCCACTCCAAATTTATTGCACACAAATGCAAGCTGGTCACCGTACTGGTAAGGTGTTCCCGTGGGTGTATATCCCCCTGTTTCCGGGAACTGCTGTAAATTATTGGTTCCATCGGAAGGAAATACATTCACATTCCCCTTTGCTGCACCGTCTCTCAGTTTCTGGTAAAACTCATCCGCTGTCTCCTTACCTGTAAAACCAATTTCATACCCGTTGATAGAAACTTTTCCCTCCGGAACAGTCCCTGTGGTAGCGGTAAGGGCTGTAGACTGGGTGGCCGCCGCATTGACAGTCATTTTGTAATGTCCCGGCTCCACTTCATCTGACACTGCCATCCGGGTTACATCAATGGGGTTTGCCGGATCAGAAGATGCGTAAACTCTTGTATCGGAACTTCCATCTAATAACTTCTTTGTATTATATTCCGTATCCCTGGCAATTCGGTCTACTTCTTTCCTAAGCTCTCCAATTTCTTCCTGCATTGCCTGCCTGTCAGCAACCATATTGGTATCATTTGCCGCCTGAACAGACAGCTCACGAATTCTCTGGAGCATACTGGTAATCTCTCCCACAGCCGTATCTGCAATCTGCAATACGCTGATTCCGTTAGATGCATTCTGGGATGCCTGTGCCAAACCGTCAATCTGAGCCTTCATTTTGTCGCTGATTGCCATTCCTGCCGGGTCATCTTTGGCATGGTTAATTTTCAGTCCTGAAGATAAGCGTTCCATTGACTGCGCAAGTCCGTTTTCTGAGTGGTGCAAATGTGCGTTTGTAATAACTGCTGACATGTTGTGATTAATTTTCATATAATTTTACCTTCCTGTTTTTTCTACTGTTCCGCATCCATGCCGTTTTGGTACATCCCTGTAAATCTCTTTGTTCTGCAATCTATATCGGACTAAAATTCCAGTTCCTTAATGCTTTCCATAAAGCTCTTTGCAATTTCGTATAACCTTGCCGTCTGAATTTCATATGATTCACTGTCCTTTTCCGGAACCTCTCCCATGGCTGAATGGGAAAACCTATTGAAATCCAATTCATCCACATAAGCTGCCTTTAAGATATTTTCTCCCTCCACGGGCCATCTGCCCGTAATACTTTCTGCATGGGCCTCTATCCTATCTCTGGTCTCTTTCCTGTCAGCGGCAACAAAACCTGAAATTCCCTTTTCCTCCGCCCGGATATTTGCCGCAATCCTGCCTGCTTTCTCCGTCTCAAACATAATTTCCACAATGCCTTTTTTCTTCGTGCCCCGGACAATCTTTAACGACATATTGGTAACTTCATTTCCCACCAGCACAGGAATGGTATAATTCTCTTCCTCCGCCATTTTTCCCGCAATGGAAAGCTGTGCATTCATAAGCTTTAACTCCCGGATATCCATGCTGGTAATGTGCTCCTTGTCGGCAATCATGGTCTTCATAACGTTTTCCGCTGTCTCCGCTAAAACTTCCTGGGCTGCAGCCATCTCTTTGGGTGTTTTCATAGCGTTGGCAAATCTTTCAAGGATTTCCTCCTTAATGCCTTGGAAATCCACCTCCTCACCGGAAAATACCTCATCTTTATTAAATAGCTGGTTAAACACCTGATTCCGCTTATTCATCAACCGATTTGCAGCAAGGACATTATCCACAGTATTGGGAAGATCAAGTTTAGATAAAAGGCTGTAAACCTGCTCCTCCGTTACTGCGGCCTGGCGCACTTCCTGTGCCTGGGCTTTGTAATACTCCTGATCTGCTTTTGCCTCCTCTGCCTCCGTCTCCTGAGACATCTGCATTAGAGCCTGTTTTAACTGCTCCGGAGTGTAATCCTCCCATCCCGGACTCTCCATCAGCTTCTGCATTTTTACCGGAGTTAGGGTCTCTAAAACATCTCTCATGCAATCAGACTGATATGCTGTCTCAATCTGATCTGTAATTGATTTGCCCACAGTGCCATCCACACCGGAAAATTCGTCATCCACTGTATAGTCCATGCCGCTTTTCTTAGAACTGCGCACAGCCGTCAGAAGATTTCTCATGGTCAGTTCACCGCCCTGGGCTATAAGAGCTCCGATAGCCGCCCCATCCGTCTTCTCCACCTGGTTCATCAGGCGGTAAATTCCTATGTAAGACTCTCTCTCCTCCGGGGAAATCTCATTGTTGTGCTCCAATTTCCAGAGATACTCGCTGAATCGCTCATTGTCTGCCTCCGGGCTTTCTAGCCGAATTGCCTCCGCCTGTTTATTTAAGGTATCCAAATCTGTGTCTAGGGGATTGATTCCCTGATGAATCATCTCTCTGACAGTTGCCGGGGTCAGATTTGCAAAGGTTCTCTGCACCCGCTCATCTGCCGCCTTCATGGCAAGTATGGACCCTTCATTAATCTCCAGGCTGTTGTAAGCTAAAATCCGCACTGCCCTTTCGTTGGCATCGTTTGCCTCAAGTCCTAAATCCTTTAAAATATCATCCACATTGGCAAAAGCCTTCTTAATGGAATCACCTAAATCTGCTCTGGGGGCTGTCATCAGCGTCTCATAACTCTCATTGGCCTTATCTAATGTGTCCTTTAATACGGTTCCCGCCTCGTGGAGCCCGTTTACGGTATCTAAATCACGTCCTTGTATGCCTAAAAGGTAAGCGGGCATCTGCTTTAAATCTGAAACCTTCTGAGCGGTCTCTGCAAAAAGCTGGGTCATGCTCTCTGTATGGTTCACCCCTGTCTTCTCTCCCAAGAGAGCTTCATAATAATTATTCTCCTGTTGCTTTAAGCTTTCCACCAATTCCTCCAACGGCTTAGTATCTATGGAAATCCCCTGTTTTAAAAGGGCACGGTTGGCCTCAGTAGTCATAGCCAGACGGGTTTCCTCCAAAACACGCTTTGCTTTCAGGAACATTAATGCCTCATGGGAAATCTCCTCCCCTTCAGCTGCTCCTTTCGCTTCAGCAAGCACAGGGCTGCTGTTTGTCTGATTCAGTTTTCCCTGTTTTCTAAGCTCCGCCGTCTGCTCTAAACTCTCTATGGTAATTTCCATATTGTTGGCAGTAAGATATGCCAAATCTTCATCGGAAGCCTCCATAACCACTTCCATGGCGTGTTCTGCCTGGGCTTTCAGGGTGTACTCCGGCAAAAGCATGGCATCTTCCGGCCGTCCGCCCTCCGACACGGCAAGCGCCACTGCTGAAATCACCTGGGATTCCTCCATTGGCAGCTCTAATCCCCTCAATTTTTCCACATAGGAAAAATTTTCTGCCGTAAAGGGAATCTGGCTTTTTATCATCCACTTACTGTCCTCTATGGTTTGGTCATTTACCTTTTCCCCCGCCTGGGTAATCACCTGCTCTATCCGCTCAGTTAAAGAATCAAAATCAATCTCCCCGTCCTCCGGAGGCGTATAGCCTGCACTTCCGGAAAACTCTGCGAGAAAAAGATTTGCTATGCTTGGGGCAAGCCTATTATCTAACATATATTTTATGGCACCGTCAGAAGGCTTTGTCAGCTCTTTTGCCTGGTTTAAAGCCTCAAGCCCTTCTGCCATATTCTCCTGGGAATCCGGCAGGTCTGCCTGGGCAAATTCCCTTTCCAACTGATTGGCCGCCGCCACACTGCCTCCAATTGCCTCCAATTGCTCCCTGGTAAGGGAATCTCCCATAGCGGAGACATCCACTCCGGCTTTTGCAAGCTGTGCTTTTATCTTATCCGTGACTGTCACAATGGTCTTTCCATCTGTCTCGTGAATAGAAAAACCTTCCTCCTGGAGTTTTCTGTAATCTTCCGGAGACAAAGTGTTAGATAAAACTGCCATCTGATTTTTTCTTTCACCAGCAGACATGCTTTCATTTTCCATCTTTTGCTGCAGTTCCTCTATTGCACTTTTTCCGGTAACTTCCTCTTTGTCATAACCGCTCTGGCCCACCTTCTGGGCCTTATCGAAAGCATCCACCTTTGCCTTTGCCACTTCTGCAAAAGATGCCCCATAGTTTGCCTTGGCAAAAGGCTGTTCTTTTTGTATATTTGGGTCAAATACACTATTGTCTATCTTCATATTCTGTTCCTCCGATATGCATAGCCTCTACATTTCCATGCCTGTGATACAATCTGTATTTTATTTCGGTTATTTGGAACGGAAACTAAAGAGGGAATGGGATATCTAATTTTTAGAAGACCACTTCTATTACAGTATAACTGGAAACTTTAATTCCACTAAATTCTTCCAAAACCCGAATCAAATATGCTTGATCTTCGAGTTGTTTGTAATTACATCCAAATATATCAAGGCCCATATGTATTCCTGTATAAGTATGCATATCAACCTTCTTTAATGGCTCTAAATTATTAATGAAGCTGTCCATGTCAACACGCCCTTTGACTATCCGTACATGATATAACTGCCAAACTTATTCGTTATATTTCCAAATCATTCAATCCATTCAGTAATCACTATAAACTTTATATTTTTTTCATCATCACTCCAAATTCTCACATTATTATTTCTATCAAATTTGTACTTTGTTTGTGAAATAAAATCATTATAATCAATCTTTTCATATTTTTGATACTCACCTGTAATTGCA
Source organism: Roseburia sp. 1XD42-69 (assembly GCF_003612565.1). Lineage (GTDB taxonomy): Bacteria > Bacillota > Clostridia > Lachnospirales > Lachnospiraceae > Roseburia_B. The sequence continues at coordinate 60,234 of NZ_RAZG01000008.1, forward strand.
CTGAAAAAATATTCCATTCTATCGAAGCAAATAAATATTTCGCAGTCTTCTGTAATCTTGAACGCCTCTATTTCCCTTATATCATTTGCGCTTTTAACACTTTTTTCCACTTCTAATACGCAATTATCTAACTCAATATATCTACCTGTAGTAGTAGCTGGCGTATCAATAAATGTTTCTACAAGTTCTGAGTTCTCAATATCTATATCATATTTGCTAAGTACAAATAAATCTGTTTGGTAAACAAGCAAATATCCAAATACACTTGCTCCTAAAATAGCCGTTATAAGCGTCATAGCAATAAGAAAATGCGTATATGACTTGAATAGTTTTCTTATTTTATCTGATACAAAATATCCAATATATGCACCTAATACATTAAATATCAAATCATCAACATCTGTACTCCCAAGCGCAAAAAGGAGTTGCGTAATTTCAATTAACAGGCTGAATATGATAGCGGCACATAAAACCCCTTTACGTTTTTTGTTAGAGATAATTGGAAAAAGTATTCCAAACGGAATAAATAAAACGATATTTCCTACTACATTTTCAATGATTCGTCCTATAGAAGTATTTGAAACAGCCATATCATAAATTGATTTAAAGGGAATGACACTGATTGTCCTTTCACTTGCACCTATGGCAGAAAATAAGTTATTTAATGTTACTTGTTTGAAAAAGGTTATGCGAATCAGAAAGATAACATATATAATAAAAAATACCCACTGACAGCCACGCAAAATTTTTTCATAGTTTTTATTTTGATTATCCATAGCAATTCCTCCAAGAAAAAAACTCATTCTACTGGGGGATTATTATACCCTGTTGAAGTGAGTTTTTGATTCTTTATTTCTTTTTGATTTCTTATTTTTTTCTTATCGCTGCTTTTCCGCAACAGGCAGCTTGACTTCAAACACTGTTATTTCATCATCACTCATAGCATATATGCTTCCATTGTGTATTCTTACAATTTCCTTTGCGATTGCCAAGCCAAGCCCTGTTCCGCTTTCTTCTGATTCCCCATATTCTTTGGAACGGTAAAACTTATCAAAAATATGCCCCAATTCATCAGCAGGTATTGTTTTGCCGTAATTCTTAATGGAAACAGTTATATAAGATAAAGTTTGGCTGGCATAAATTTCAATCGAACTTTTCGGATAACTGTAATTTATAGCATTTTTCAGAAGATTATGGAATACTCTTGCAATCTTTTCTGAATCCCCTATTATAAACAGTCCTTCCCCCAACTTTAAATCAATGTGCAGCTCTTTGGGTTTAAGCAACGGGTAAAATTCATCTGCTAACTGTTCTATTAAAAAACATATGTCTATTTCCCGTTTCACCAAAGTTTTGTCTGATAAACTATATCTTGTTATATCAAAAAAATCATCTATCAGTTTTTCAAACTGTATAGCCTTGCGGAAAGCAACTTTTGTATATTTTTCCCGTTGTATGGCTGGCATATCCGGCGCTTCACACAATAGGCTTAAATAACCTACCACGGAAGCAAGCGGGGTTCTAATGTCATGCGCAAGGTAAGTAAGCGTATCTGATTTTTTCTGCGCTTCAATTTCCAGTAAATGCTGTTGCTCACGGTTCTGCATTTTTATAAGATTAAGCCAATTTTGCAAATCGGAAAATTCTAAAGGGAGTTCTATGTTATCCGCTGAATTGTCAACAACATACTCCAAGGAATCCAATACTTTTAATATCTTCCTTGATGAACTTCTTTCTATTGCAATCCACATAAGTAACTCTAATATGAGAAAACCAAATACAATAATTGAAGGCTCATAATCATGTACAAAACACGCAAAATCGTATCCTGCTACTTTTTCTACGAAAACATAAAAATTGTTGTTGCCTACACTTTCAATTACTAAACAAACAGCCAAAAGGACAAAGAACACAATAAATGCACCTATAAAATGCCTAAGCAATAATAGCTTTCTATATTTCTTTGAAAATTTGTTACTCAACAATATATCCTACTCCCCATATTGTTTTTATGAATTTCGGCTTTTCACCAATATCATTCAATTTTTCTCGTATATGTCTGATTTGAACCATTACCGTATTTCTGCTGTTCTTAAAATACTTTTCTCCCCATATAATCTGAAATAGTTCATCAGCACTATATACCTTTCCCCTGTTTTTACATAAAAGCCATAATATTGAAAATTCTGTGGGGGTTAGTTTAATCTGTTCCCCGTTTAATCTACATTCATGCGAAGTTTTATTTAACAGAAGTCCAGCTATTGTAACCATTTCATTTGAGCTAATTTTTTTACCGTCATAATCATGTACCCTCCGTAGATGCGCCTTAACTCTTGCTACAAGTTCAATCGGAAGAAATGGTTTTGTAACATAGTCGTCTGCCCCCAAAGATAAACCTGTAACTTTATCTGTTCCCTCTGTTTTAGATGTAAGCAATATAATGGGATAGGTATATTTCTTCCGTATTTCTCTGCATAAAGTAAAGCCATTTCCGTCTGGCAGCATTATATCTATTATTGCCAAGTCAAAACATTCACTGTCTATCACTGAAAATGCGTCTTGAAACGTGTAATATTTAAAACATTGAAATTGTTCATTTTGCAAAAATACCTCAATCAAATCAGCAATTTCTTGTTCATCGTCTACTAACAATATTTTGCCGCTCATTGTTTTTTCCTCATTTCCTTTTACTTCGTGGTATTCTATGGATATTATTATACTGTGTTTATATAGATTTTTCAATTATACAGAAATAATGAGTGGGATTCCATAGCCTGTTATGCACATTTCCACAATGCTTCTTTTCTTCCTCCCGGCGTGGGGCTTTTCTCGCTAACTGACGTTCCTTTTCGGTTGGTCGCTTGCGGTAAATGCCCGGTTCCCTATGACATTGTGGTGGAGAAGATACGCTTTGACGAGCCAGAGCATGGGCAGACAATAGAAACGCCGGTTCGTATCTGCAAAGCCCTGAATTGTGGTATTTTGGATGTAATCGAGTTAGAAAATGATAATAAAAAATAGCTATTGCTATCTTTCGCAAAACACCATAGGAAAAGTTGTCTTTTAATGCCGGGAGTGAAATTAACTACTTCACCCCGGCATTTTACCTGTAAAGATTTTTAAAAAAAGTGAACCGCATACAAAGTCATGGCGAATATAGGGTGAACGGGCAGAGGAGGTGAAACATTGGACGCAAGAGAAATCGAGAAATGTATTGACGAGTTCGGTACAGATATATATAGATTTTGCCTGAAACTCTGTATGGACAAATCAGAAGCAGAGGACTTATATCAACAGACTTTTCTAAAAGCGTTAGAAATGGAATGGACGCTTGACTGGGAGCAAAATCCTAAAGCACTGTTTTTTTCCTTGACGCACAATCTTTGGAAAAGCAATAGACGAAAGCAGGCCCGCCGAAATATGATTGCTCCATGTAGTAATTTGGATGATGAAGCAGAAGCAGTCTTACATTCCGAAGAAAGTATTGAAGAAAGCTATTTGCAGGAAGAGTTGATTTCAGAAGTTAATCGGATTATTGAAGCACTACCAGAAAAAATCCGAATACCGTTGACCCTGTTTTATCTTTCTAATTGTTCCGTAGAGCAAATATCAACAATCATTAAGAAACCACCCGGAACAGTAAAAAGCCGATTATTTAAGGGAAGAAGTTTGATTAAGAAAAGATTGGAGGAAGCAGGATATGAAAAATGACCTTTTCAATACAGAAATTGATGAAATCATCCGGGCTTCTATGAAAATGGCTGACGAACCAGCCCCGGAGTTGAACAACAAACTGAAAGCGACATTGTATCAAAAAGAAGCGGCAATGCGAAAGCAACCCGCCACATGCGGTTTTTCTCTTTGGTATTTGCCGATGATTTTGAACTTAGTTACATTTATTATGCTGGCAGGTGTAGCACTAATAGTAATCAGCAACATTTATTTGTCTTACTTTGCTGCTGGTATCTGTTTCTACATTGGTCTGGCTGGCGTTTTGCTTACCATAGTTGGTGTAAAAAGAACAAATATGAAAGAGGATATAACAATCCGTGTTGAGAAAAGAGGTGCATTGGCGTGAATAATACAAAAAAGAACAGACTTCCGCTTTATATTGGTATTCCAGTTATCTTGCTGTTGATTTTCCTGCGGTTTGGCCTGTATTTTCTAAAAAGTGATGGCTTTAGCGGTCTTTCTATGCTGCTTCCCATTCTTCTTCTTCTCTTTATCCTTTTTGCCTTGTGTACTGCTGCTTTCTTTGCGGCGTGGGTATATCAAGATTGCAAAAAGCGGGGCGATGATCCGGTGTTATGGGCGATTGTAGTTTTTATCGCAACCCCTTTTATTGGCTTGCTGATTTACTTTCTGCGCCGTTCAGAGATAAAAGCAACGTGTCCTGCCTGCGGGCATCGAATTTCATTGAAAGCAAAATATTGTGAGGAATGTGGAACACATATTGAAAATAGGGAGGGTAATGGTGTTATGGTAAAACAGGGAACTCATCATTTGAAATTTATTGCTGCGGGTATTGTCAGTATGGTGCTTATGCTGATGTGCTTGACTGGCTTTATCGTCAGTGCTGCTACCGGAAATGGTGTGAATACAAATGTTGCTTCTAACGACCGTGTTTGGAATTTGGGTGTAATTAGCATGAACTCTAACACCTATCTGAATGGTGTCTGGAAGTTGGATTTTAGATGTGCAAGCGATGGTTTTGTGGAAGAACAGAACATAATGATAGAGGACGCAGGCGCACAAATGCTTTATGCAGACATCTCTTGTGAAACGGTGCCTGAGGGCGCAACACTTGTTTTGTGGTTAGTACAGGGCGAGGTTGTGAAATCCGTTGATGTGACAAATCTGTCCGAACCGCTTGAATATCCGCTGAATGATTTTGAAAATGGAAAAATCCATGTAAGATTGCAAATCAATGGTGTGGAAGATACTATTTCAGAGATTTATGTGAAATATATTGAAACAATCATTCCGGAAGATGATTCAGTGCGGTTACACAGTCAGTTTGTGGAGGCAATGGATTTGACTGACTTATATTCTACTTAAATAAGATTCAAAAAGGCAGAACCGGAACGCATTTGTTTCCTGAGAAAAACGCTTAATTTTTAACATCTTAAAGCAAACTTTCAAACCATGGGGAATGGCTTGTTTAAATGCGTTCCTTTTATAGAATAACAGAATAATATGGGACTCTTTCCTGAAATCACATAGAAAAACAGCAAAAATGAAGCTGCCGTTTCAAGAATTTTCATTCCTTAAAGCGACAGCCCCTTTTCCATCTAATTCCATTCACTAACTTTAATACGAAAACTTAAACACAGCAACCCCAAATGGCGGAAGTGAATATTCAAAAGAGTAATCCCTTCCATCACATTCTTCTTTCTTCGCCTTGTAGCTTGCAGGGCGCTTCTCCCCGCTGCCCCCAAATTTGGCATCGTCACTGTTTAAAATTAACTTATATGTTTTTCCCACAGGAACACCTACCCGGTAATCTTCCCTGGCCACAGGGGTAAAATTACATACAAAGAGCATACAGTCTTTTCCGCTTTTGCTCTTTCTGATAAAGCTGAAAATACTTCTGTCCGCATCGTTGGCATTTACCCATTCAAAGCCGTCCCATTTATGGTCAAGTTCATACATAGATGGATATTTGCGGTAAAGATGCAGCAACTCTTTTACATACTCCTGCATCTGCCTGTGCTTTGGATTGTCCAAAAGATACCACTCAAGTTCCGTTTTTTCCGTCCACTCATGGAGCTGGGCAAATTCCTGTCCCATAAACAAAAGCTTCTTTCCGGGATGTCCCATCATAAAACCATATCCTGCTTTTAAGTTGGCAAATTTGTCCTCCTCATTTCCAGGCATTTTATTTATCATGGAACATTTTAAATGCACCACTTCATCGTGGGAAAGCACCAAAATATATTTTTCGCTCTCGTTGTAGGACATAGCAAAAGTCATCTTATTGTGGTTATTTTTCCTAAAATAAGGGTCAAGTTTCATGTAGTCCAAAAAGTCATGCATCCAGCCCATATTCCACTTTAAGGAGAAGTTTAATCCTTCCTCCTCCACGCTTCCCGTTACCTTAGGCCATGCAGTGGACTCCTCCGCAATCATTACCGCCCCGGGATTACGCCCGGTAATTAAGGTATTGATATGTTTAAAAAATTCAATGGCTTCCAGATTTTTATTGTCCCCGTACTTATTGGCAACCCATTGTCCATCCTGTTTGCCGTAATCCAGATACAACATGGAAGCCACCGCATCCACCCGAAGGCCGTCTACGTGATAGTGCTCCACCCAAAGGAGTGCACTTCCGATCAGGAAATTTTTTACCTGGTTATTACCGTAATCAAAAATTTTAGTTCCCCAGTCCGGATGTTCCCCTTTTCTGGGGTCTGCATACTCATACAGCGCCTGGCCGTCAAAATCAGCCAATCCGTGGGCATCCCTTGGGAAATGGGCCGGAACCCAGTCAAGAATCACACCGATATTGTTCTTATGAAAATAATTTACAAGCCAGGCAAAGTCCTCCGGCGTACCGTACCTGGAAGTGGGCGCATAATACCCCGTTACCTGGTAACCCCAGGAACCGTCAAAGGGATATTCGGAAATCCCCATAAGTTCCACATGAGTATACCCCATCTTCTTTACATAACTGCAGAGGGCTTTCGCAAACTCCCGGTAAGTATAAAAACCATTATCCTCCTGGTGTCCCGGATGACGCATCCAGGAACCGGGATGCACTTCATAGATACTCATAGGCTGTTCATCCATAGTTTTTGCAGCAGCCCTCTTTTTCATCCACACTTCATCCGTCCATTTAAAATTGTCTATATCCACAATTCTGGAGGCAGTTCCCGGCCTTACCTCCGCAAAATTAGCGTAAGGGTCTGCCTTATAAAGCTTTCTGCCATCCGGTGTAACAATCAGATACTTATACAAACTTCCACAGCCAAGGCCAGGCACAAACAGCTCATAGATACCTGTCTCCTTTGGCTCTAACCGCTCCATCTCATGGGATGTCTCGTCCCAGTTGTTAAACTCTCCCAAAACGAATACCTGGGCTGCGTGGGGTGCATACAAAGTGAAACAGATTCCCTCTTTTTTCCGCCGGGTTTGCGGGTGGGCACCCATTTTTTTATAGATGTCATAGTGGGTTGCCTGTCCAAACAGATACATGTCTAACTCAGTAAAATTTCCCATTCTCTTTCCTTCTTTCCGGAATACCAACGGCATCCTTTTTATTCTTCAAAATCTTTCTCCCTTAAGATTATATAATCATCTTCATTATAACGCCTTGAGGTTATAATAGAAAATGCTTTTTTTAAAGATTTTTTTTCTGCCCTCTCTATGGCCTGATCTATAATGTCTTTTACTTCTGTCAATGTGGTTGCATGATCCAGTCTTTGAATGTTGCTGATTCTGTTATACAGGGCTAATATCCCCATCGCGTCTATCTCATAATCTAAATCATTTGCATATGCCTTTCCAAAAGCCACCAGCTCATCGCTGGTAAACACAGGAATCACAATTTTTTCCGTAAATTTTTTGGAAAGCCCTTCGTCTTTGGAGAGTGCCTGGTTTAACCCGGCCCTGGTATCCTCCATAATTACCAAAAGCCCGCTGGTCTCATTTTCCAATAAAAGGGAGAGTTTCACAGCTGTCTCCCGGTTTAACTCCCCGGCCTTTTCAATTATCAGGCATCCCCCGGCTATTTTTTTCAGCAAATCGGGGATATCTTTTCTGTTTAAAGCCTCCGCATCAATTTTTCCTATCTTTCCATTGGGCTGCTTCACTTCCCTTTGAAGGGCTTTTATCAAGGCTGTTGCCAATACGGTCTTTCCACATCCACAGCCCCCCTGTACCAACACGTTACCCGTAGTGGAAGTAGGCTCTCCCATATATTTTGCCATTACACCGGATAAAGCTTTACAAATCTGCTGTTCCATACCGTCCACAGGGACAAAATAAGAAAATATCCCTTTCTGCTCTGGATTCAGTTTGGATATCACAGGCCGCATTTCCACCTTTTTCTTTTCCTGTGCGCTTTCCAAAACTTTTGCGGTATCTTCTGCCTTTATATCCTTTGTATTTTGTTTCACAATATCATCTGTAACATCTTCCGGAAGGGGAATCTTAGGAAGGTCTGTTGTTACCGGGGTAATGGGGGCGGTATCTCCCTTTTTAGGCCCTTCTGCAAATTCCCTTGCCGCCAGGGCAAGTTCTTCCTCCGTAAACTCTTCCTGCTCTTCCTCCGGCACGCCTGCTTCTTCCTTTTTTTCCGCCTCAATCATCTTCCTGGCAAGAATCGTTACGTCATCCTGCTGTATATCCTGGGCTTCAAAAGGATTTCTTTCCTCCGGGAAAAATTCCTGGGTGTTTTCCAAACTGCCCTGGTAAGGACTTTCCACCCTTTCTTCTGGCGTATCTTCCGTCTCAAATCCCGCAGTTCCCTCTGTGCCGTTCTCCGAAGCATATTCCACAGCTTCTTCCTCTGCATTTTCAAGTATGTATTCCCGGGATTCTTCTAAACCGTTTTCTGGTGTTTGCGCTACCTCCTCTTGCACTTTGCCCTCACTGGCAAAATCCTTATCTTTTTCTATTTCATTTTCAGAAATTTCTTCTATTTTCGGCTGTTTCTTGGAAAGCTGATCCGGCACATAGGGCTTAAGCCCAATCTGCTCATCAAAACTGGGCTTTGCCTCTTTAATTTTCCGCATAAGCTCAGGTTCGCCGGAATCCGCCTCTGCTTTTTCCTGCTGGCCTGCCTCCTTCAGCATATCAATCTGCCTCTGAAGAATCTGGTTCATCCCTGCCATAATCCTTCCCGCCCGCTCTGTCTCTGAAAGGGATTCATCCGGCTTTTCTTTGGCAAAAGTGGCTGCCCCCAGTTCTCCCAAATATTCTTCCCTCAAAAGTTCTGAGGGCGTCATACCCGCATCCAGTTTGGGAATCATATCGGAAAGACGCTCCATAATATCTCCGGCCTCCTGAAGGGCCTTTGCCTTTGCAGTCTCAAGCCTCTGTTGTTTCGCCATCTCAAGGGCTGCCTCCGCCGCCCGTTTGGTGCGCTCCCACTCACTTAATACATCTTCAATACTCATCTGACCGTTAATCTGAGGCTCCTTGGACTGCTCTGTCACCATAAGGCTTATCTGTCCATCGTTGTCCTCCGAAAGCATTTCCTTAAAATTAATTCTTAAAGAAGCGTCAATCTCTTCCTCTGTAGTGACTTCCTCCGGCACTTCTTCTTTGGTCTCAATAGGCATCTGCAGGTATGGAATCTCCTCCACCATCTTTTTAATATTATCCATGGTATCTGTCACAGTTTCTTTTTCTGTGGCATCCATAATCTGCTGCATGCTCTTTGCCAGCTCCTCCTGGAGATTGGATGTACTGAACCTGCCGGTGTGCTCTTCCACTGCGGGGATGGTTATCTGGGTTCTCCCTTCTTCCCTGGGATAGACCTCTTTCACATCCTCTTTCCTCTGCTGGAAAGAGCGGTATTTGTCCTCCTGGGATTTTGTCAGGGGCTGATAAAGCATTTTTAGTTCCAGGGCACGCTCCACATAAATTCCGTCCCCAAACCACAAAATAAGTTCATCACAGGCTTCAATACACTGGGCGCTCATCCCTGCCTGATGGTAGAGGTGAGCCAGTTCATAGGCCCACTCTTCCGTATATTCCACATCTTTTAACTCCTCTAGTATCCCTATCAAAGTCTGGTAATCCGCGCCTTTTGCCTTATTTATTTTATACCGCAGTATATATTTCAGATTATCATGAGGTGCAATCTCCACAAACTCTTCGTAATATTCCTCAGCCTCGTCAAAATTCTGCATTTTAACGGCCAGTTCCGACAAACGGTATATAATCATCCTGCCAATGGGCGAGCGGTCATATGCCATTAAATACACTTCTCTCGCTTCATCATAACGTCCTGTCTTGGAATAAATATCTCCTGCTTTAATCAGAAGATTCACATTTTTCACTTTTCGCCAGTTAATGGAATCTGCAAGCTCTGCTGCAGTGCGGTAATTTCCTTCTGCCGCCAGGGTTTTTATCTGATCCAATTTCAATTTGTACTCATATTTATCCAATTTGTGTCACCTCAAAAAGCGCTGTTTCACTTTTTTCCTGTTTCTTATCTTTTTTGGGTAGAACCGTAGCGAAGCTCCCTTGTCTTAAGGTCCACATCATTCATCTCAATATAATCCACTGTGGCCTCGGGAAGCTTTCTTTTCCGAAGGATATATGCCACCAGCTCCCGGATTAAATAATAGATAACCGCAAAGGTGGGCACCCCTAAGAGCATACCCATAAATCCGAAAAGCCCGCCTCCCACTAAAATGGCAAATACAACCCAGAAGGGGGAAAGCCCTGTGGAATCCCCTAAAATCTTAGGCCCGATAAAGTTGCCGTCAAGCTGCTGCAGCACAAGGATGAACACCAGAAAATACAGCCCCTTTACAGGCTCCGCCAGCGCAATCAGCACAAAGCTTGGCACTGCGCCGATATACGGGCCAAAAAAGGGAATGACATTGGTCACGCCTACAATTACAGCTACCAGCATACTATAGGGCATCTTTAACGCTAAAAGCCCCACATAGCACAACACGCCGATAATGGCGGAATCCAATATTTTTCCGCTGATAAAGCCGCCGAATATCTCATTGCTCACCCGCAGGGTCCTTGTGATATAATTCCCAATTTTTGAGGGGAAAACCGCATAGACAACTTTTTTCCCCTGGCCGATAAATGTCTCTTTGCTCATCAATAGATAAATGGCAACCACAAGGCCGATTAAAAAGTTCACAATTATTTTAACAAAACTAACCACACCTGTGGTAATGGAAGTAACATAAATATTAAGCTCTGGGATAAGCTGCTGGACCATATGCTCCACGTTTTTGCTTAACTGGGCAAAAATGGTATTTAACGTATAAGCAAGCTGGTCGTCCCCGTTAAATATCTTTTCCACCCATGCTGTCATGGCATCAATTTCTTCCGGCAGGCTCTCCATCATATTCTGGATACTTGAGACTAATTCCGGAATCATCATATTCAACAAAAGGAATATGATGAACAAGAGAAAAAGGATAGCCCCTATAGTTGCCGCCGTGCGGGATATTTTTTTTGCCTTCCTGGGGCTTTTCACCCGCTCCTCCAAAAACGCCAGAATATTCCTCTCTAAAAACACCATAACAGGGTTCATCAGATATGCAACAATAAATCCTATGATAATAGGCTGAAGGACTTTCATTAATTTCTGCCAGCCTTCCCTGAACCCGTGATAGCGGTACAATACAAAGAAAAACAGAATGCAGCAGCAAAAAGTAACAAAAGTAATCAGTGCAATTACCAAATATTTCTGCAAATCCCAGTCCGGTTTCTGCTTTTTCCCGTTGGTTTTACCAGTTTCTTCCAAAACCTGCCTCCTATACTCTGTTGTAATTAATTAAACAGCCTTTTAAAATAATACTCCGCTCATCGTCGGTCATTTCTCCCAATGTCATTTGAAACTCTTTTAATTTCCCGCCTTTTACCAGGACTGCCTTCACCTCACCGGATTTTTCCTCCACTGCTTTCTTAATATCCGGGAGGAAAATATAATCTCCGTTTGAGAAAGGAAGTTCCCCTTCCTCAATCAACAGCGGAAGCATACCCCAGTTAATCAGATTGGAACGATAGCGCTTGGTGGCGTATTCATGGGCAATATTTGCCCAGCCTCCCAGTACTTTCTGACAGGATGCCGCCTGCTCCCTGGCAGAGCCGTCCCCGGGTTTTACCGCAAAAATCGTACTTCCGATTCCAAGGTTTTCCCGTTTCACATCCTCAAAGTTAGCATGAATCGTATCCATCACTTCCCTTAAAGCAGGAACTGCCTCACAGGGGCAGGTATCCTCCTCAATGGCCTTTTGTGCCTTCTGAATCTCTTTTGCCTTCCCAACGTAGGAGGGGTCTTTTCTTGACAGCGCAAATTCTGCCAGTCCAAGAGGATTGGAGCGGTAAGAAGATGTCTCCCCGGAAGGAATCAGCTCATCCGTGGTAGTAACCGGGTCATGGATTTCCGCCACAACCTGAAGAAGCATATGCTCCGGCAGGGGGCTCATTTTCGGCCAGTCCTTAATGTTTGGCCCAAATTGAATCTCCACAGAGGGGTCTGCCTTCCCCTTGCTGTCAAATACCCGGTTTGCGTATATATTTTTGTCAAAGAAATATTTCGGTTTTGTAAAGTTTACATCTACATCTGTTGCTGCCGTCAAATACCCTTTATTTGCTGCCGTTGCTGCAATGGAGCGGGCATCCATAAGAGCCACGGAAGCCACTTGGCCGTTTTGCACCTTAGAGCCTTCCCTGTTAGGGAAGTTCCTGGTGGAATGACGAATGGAAAACGCATTGTTTGCAGGGGTGTCCCCGGCTCCAAAACAGGGCCCGCAGAATGCGGTTTTCATTACGGCGCCTGTCTCCATTAAAGCTGCCGCCGCCCCGTTTTTCACAAGTTCCATGTAAATAGGCATGCTGGCAGGATATACGCTTAAGGTAAATTCATCCGGCCCGATGCTGGAGCCCTTTAAAATATCCGCCGCATCGCAGATGTTCTCAAATCCGCCCCCGGCGCAGCCTGCGATGATTCCCTGGTCCACATAGAGTTTTCCGTTTCTCACTTTGCTCTTTAAGTCCAGGTCCACCGCACCGTCAAAACTTACCTGGGCGCGCTTCTCACAGTCATCTAAAATATCTAAAAGATTGGCGTTTAATTCCTCTATGGTATAAGTATTGCTGGGATGAAAAGGCATGGCAATCATTGGGCGGATAAGACTTAAATCAATTTCTATCATACCGTCGTAATATGCAATGTCTCCCGGATTTAATTCCTTGTAATCCTCACTTCTTCCGTGAATATCATAAAACTCTTTTACCTTATCATCCGTCCTCCAGATAGAGGAAAGGCAGGTGGTCTCTGTGGTCATAACATCCACGCCGATACGGGTATCCACACTTAAATTGGAAACTCCCGGCCCCACAAACTCCATAACTTTATTTTTCACATAACCGTTTCCGAAAACTTCCCCGATAATGGCAAGGGCAATATCCTGGGGCCCCACGCCCTTTACAGGGGTTCCTGTAAGGTAAACCCCCACCACCCCGGGCATGTTAATATCATATGTCTGGTTTAAAAGCTGTTTTACAAGTTCCGGGCCGCCCTCACCCATTGCCATGGTACCAAGAGCCCCGTAGCGGGTATGGGAATCGGAACCTAATATCATCCGTCCTCCCCCAGAGAGCATTTCCCTGGCAAACTGATGAATCACCGCCTGGTGAGGGGGCACATAAACCCCGCCGTACTTTTTCGCACAGGTAAGTCCAAACATATGGTCATCCTCATTGATGGTTCCCCCAACGGCACAAAGGCTGTTGTGGCAGTTTGTCAGCACATAGGGAATGGGAAATTTCTCTAACCCTGATGCTCTTGCAGTCTGGATAATCCCCACAAATGTAATATCGTGAGAAGTCAATTTATCGAATTTAATCTGAAGTTTTTCCATATTGCCGGAGGTATTGTGGGAGGATAAAATGCCGTAGGCAATGGTATTTTTCGCAGCCTCTTCTTTTGTGACGAAATTTCCGGTTTTGTTTTTAACGGCCTCTGCCGCATCCTTTCCGTCTTCCACAAGATCCCTTCCATTAATTAAGTAAACGCCATTTTCATAAAGTTTCATAATATATATTCTCCTATTCTGGTCGAATCGCTGATACACCTAATTGTCCTAAATTATAAAGCTAGCACCCGCAAAAGTCAACATTTAGGTGGAATGCTTAAGTCCCCGCAGAAAAACCGATGCAGGGAAAGACAATGGAAACGGTGAATAAATCCCCGTCTAAATGAATCTCAAAAGTTCCACCCATAAGATTGGTAAGGCTTCTCGCAATGGAAAGCCCTAGTCCGCTGCCTTCCGTCCCCCGGGATTCGTCTCCTCTCACAAACCGCTCACTCAAATCATCCGGGGCTGTCTCTAACTCCTGCTCCGAGATATCCTTCATGGAAAATTCTGCCCATCCCTCCTCCACTTTCAGTTCTACATAAACCCGTGTGTCTTTTAAAGCATACTTTGCCGCATTGTTATAGAGGTTTTGCACCACCCTCCAGAGGCGGCTTCCGTCTGCAAAAATCATTACCGGTTCTTTGGGAAGCCTGGTGATAATGGTAAGCCCTTTCTCTTCAAAAATCTCGTTAAACTCCCCCCCGGTTTGATAGATTAACTCTACCATATTAATCTGCTGCATATCCAGTTCAATATTTCCACTGGAAATTTTAGAGACTTCCATCAAATCCTCCGTAAGCTGTTTTAACCGCATGGATTTTTTTTCCAGGATATCCACATAGTTTTCTATTTTCTCATTCTGAATATTTTCCATCTTAATTAGGTTCACATAATTAATAATAGAAGTGAGAGGTGTTTTGATATCGTGGGATACATTTGTAATTAGCTCTGTTTTTAACCGCTCGCTCTTTAAATTTTCCTCCACCGCATTAGAAAGCCCCATGCCGATATTATTGATTCTTTCCGCCATAATCCTGCATTCTCCGGTGTAATCCGACTCCACAAATTTGTAATCCATATTTCCGCCTGTGATTTGCGTAATTCCGCTTAAAATTTCCATCCTCTGGTTTTCCTGGCTTAAAGTACAAGTAAACACCAGGGCAATTTCAGCCAGAAGTCCCACATACCCCCACCAGCGTCCTTTGCCAAAAGCCTCCTCTGCAAAAAAGAAAGCAACAACCACAAGAAACACCATACGGATTACAGTCCCTCTCTTGTAAGGCTGCAGCCTCATCCTCTTTTTCACCGTCCGAACTGACCATCCCAAAAGGCTTGTGGAAACAAAAATATCCGCTTTAATTTTCCGCACAAGGCTAAGGTATAAGGTTAAAAGGACTCCATCGGAAATAAACACCAGGGTTCCCGCCAAAATCAGGGAACTGGCAATATCCCATGACTTTTGCCCCAGTTTAGCGCAAAAGGCAAAGAGAAAGGATATGTATATGAGAAACACAGCCAGCAAAATCTCCATGGGAAGATAATCTATCCGGTAAAGCCTTATTGTCTCATCTTCGTCATTTCTTCCCGTGGCCAGCGTAAGGTATATAATAAACAGCACAAAACACATGGAAGATAAAATCCCCAAAAACACACTGATTTCCACCCAGGGAAAATAGGCATAATAGATATCAGCTGCCTCTTTTATCTCATCATCATTGGGCAGATGCATATCCACAGCCACAATCAGCCCTCCGTTTTCCCCGCTGTTTTGAAATAACCGTAAAATATTCCGCTGAAAATAGTAACTCTTGCCTTTTATATTTCCCTCAAAGTAAATCCGGGAATCATCATAATAAAGATAACTTCCCAGCTCCCTGGCATATTTAAGCACATATTCCCTCTGATATTTTTCCTCTATCTCCATATTGGTGCGGATATTCCCGCCGTTTTCATACCAATAATAGAGATTAGAATTCTCCCCTTCAAACTGCATTTTATACTGTTTATACTTTATGGTATCTTTCTCCGACTTCTCCCTGCTGCCCTGGAATTGAAGATAATTTCCCAAATCTACCAACTGGCCGGAGAGGACTTTCGTATAATAACTGGAATCAAAAAAGGAGTCGGTTCCCACATCGCTCAATGTGAACATACTCCTTCCAAATAAATTCACCAACAGGGAGAACACTACAATCACAATAATTAAAAAAACCATCTGCAGCAAAACCGCCACTGTCTTAAATGCGTTGCTATAATGTGTATTTCCCATGCCAACCCTCCGCTAAACTTTATCTATTTTGTACCCCACACCCCACACGACTTTTATATACCGGGGCTCTTTGGGGTTAATCTCAATTTTTTCCCTAATATGGCGGATATGTACCGCCACCGTGTTATCGGCTCCGATTGCCTCCGCATTCCAGATCTTCTGATAAATCTCACTGATGGAAAACACTTTTCCCTGGTTTTTCATTAAGAGAAGAAGAATATTGTACTCAATGGGGGTAAGCTTTACCAGTTCTCCATCCACCGTCACCTCTTTTAAATCGTCATTTATCAAAAGCCCTCCGCTTTGATAGAGCACGCCTGGGCTTTCCGCCGCATTCCCAAGCTTTGTATAACGGCGAAGCTGGGATTTCACCCTTGCCACCAATTCCAGGGGATTAAAAGGTTTTGTGAGATAGTCGTCCGCACCTATATTAAGCCCCAGTATTTTGTCAGAATCCTCAGACTTGGCGGACAGCATGATAATAGGGATGCTGCTTTTTTCCCGAATCTTTAACGTCGCATGTATTCCGTCTAAACGGGGCATCATCACATCGATAATTAAAAGGTCCACTTCCTCCTGCTCTAAAATTTTTATAGCTTCTTCCCCGTCAAATGCCTTTAAAATCTCATATCCTTCCTGCTGCAGATAAATTTCAATGGCCTCAACAATTTCCTTGTCGTCGTCACATACCAATATCCGATTCATGGCTTATCCCTCCCGGTATCACTTAAGTATTTTTTAGAAATCTGGCAAGTCCTTTCTTTTCCTGTTTATCCTCAGGCTTCTCTTTTCCAACCCACTGAAAGTATTCTGAGTCTAAACTCTCCTTTAAAATTGCTTCCATCTCTGCGTCAATGGCTGCATCCTGTTCTTTTGTCAATTCCTGATCCACAGAAAAAGGCTGCTCCGGCAAAACGGCTTGTTCCCTGGAATTTTTCTGCTCTTTGGAAGCCTTCTGCTCCTTGGAATTTTTCTGCTCTTTGGAGGCCTTCTGCTCCTTGGATAATTTCTCTCCTCTCACCTCCGCCAATGCCTCTGCAATGGTCTGTTTTTTCCCGATTACCCTTGACTGCCCCAGCTCTGAGGGAGCATTTGCATTTTCCTCCCCCTCCAAGGGAATCCCGGCCCTCCTAAAATAGTCCTCATTAATCTTTATCTCCGGCTTTTCATAAACCGGCTCATCACTTGGGACAGGAATCCCCTCTGGTGTCAGTCCGGCCCGTTTAAAATAATCTTCATTAATTTTAATCTCCGCCGACAAAGGAACAAAATCCGGCTCAGGTTTTTTCTTGCGTTGATACCTCTCCGGCTTATCCCGGCCTTCAATTATGGCCTTCTCCCTGGCAATCTCTTTGTTCCTCTCTTCTATAATTTTTATATACTTTGATGTATCCTTTAAATCCTCCAGCTGACTCTTTAATTCTCTCTGATTACTTCTGACTTTCCTTTTTTGCTTTTCTAAATCCTTTCCAAAAGTTTCCATAATCTCTTTCATAGAACTTTCTGCGGTTTCTATAATGTCCTGTATCCTGCCAAGGGCGTCATCCGTGTACAAAACCGAAGCAGCATAGATATCTTCCGCCTGCCGGTTGGCGTTCCGCACCGTTTCTTCCCGGCGCCTCTCCGCTTCCCTGTCCCCCTTTGCCCTGCTCTGCTCCGTAATCTCATACTCATCCATCATTTCGTTTATTGCTTCTTTTAAAACATCTAAAAGCTTAATCATATCTTTTTTATAAAGCAAAACGTATTCTTCATACCCTGGCACTTCTCTCCCCCGGGAAATCATAACATGTATATCCCGCAGCGTCCGTTCCAACTTGTCCTGTACGCTCATAAATCTCTCCTCGTATGCATATATATTTTTTCCCTATTATTAAGCAGTATAACATATATTCATTTAAGAATGGAGAAGAATACAGGATTTTTTCTTAAGTTTTTATATATTTATTCTTTATTTATATTTTTTCCTATCAATCAAAGATTTCCAGACTTCGTTCTAATATCCCATGGATATGGGCAATAGCCATCCCATAGTTTGTCATGGGCACTCCTGCCTTTTTGGCACACTCCAGGCGATATTTCATCTCCCTCTCGTTTATCATGCAGCCGCCGCAGTGAATCACCAGAGCATAGTCTGCCAAATCCTGTGGAAATTCTGTCCCGCTGCAAAAAATTAGATCAAGATTCTTTTTCGTGTATTCCCTCATCCAACCCGGAAGCTTTACCGTTCCAATATCTCCGCACTGCCTGTGGTGGGTGCAGCTCTCGGATATTAAGACCTTATCCCCCTCTTTTAAGGTGTCCAGAGCCATAGCCCCTTTCGCCTGGCTTTTAAGATTTCCTTTATACCTGGCAAGAAGTATGGAAAAAGACGTGAGAAACATGTCTTCGGGAATTATTTTTTCCACCTGCTTAAAGGCCTGACTATCAGTTATCACCAGCCTGGGCCTTTTCCTCAGGGAGGCAAGAGTTGTTTTTAGCTCCGTTTCCCGGGTTATCACAGGAACCGCCCCTGCCTCTAAACAGTCCCTGATAACCTGCTGCTGGGGTAAAATCAGCCGTCCCTTAGGTGCTGCGGAGTCAATAGGCACCACAAGTACTGCCAAATCTCCTAATTTTAACAAATCCCCCACAAGTTTTCCTTCTTTTTTTTCTTTTTCCTTTAATGCCCCAAGCCTGTCTTTTAATTCATGGATATTAGTCATTTGTTCTGCACTGACAAACATAACCTTATCCCTTTTGCCGATAAGTAAAACCGCCTGTTCTTTTTCTTGGGAGGAGAGAAACTCCTCCTTATTTACCGCAATAACATAGGGAATCTTCCTCTTCTCAAATTCGGCCAGAATAGGTTTCTCTATTTCCTCATACTTCTCCTTCCCCTCTCTTAGCAGCGTTTTCCCGTCCACCACCAGTATCCCCATATTTGTTTTATGGAGGACCTGAAAGCTCTTTTTCACCCGAAGTTCCCCCAATGTACCGCTGTCATCTAAGCCCGGGGTGTCAATAAACACCACCGGGCCTAAAGGCAGCAGTTCCATGGATTTGCTCACCGGGTCTGTGGTTGTGCCCTTTACCTCTGACACAACGGCAAGGCTTTGCCCGGTAATGGCATTTAAAAGACTGGATTTTCCCGCATTTCTTCTTCCAAAAATGCCGATGTGTATGCGCTCTCCCTTTGGCGTATCATTTAAGCCCATGTTATGCCTCCTGACGTTAAAATCTGAAATCTCTTTTTCCCAGATGGATATTGTCTATATATTCCTGGGCTTTTATCCTGACTTTTTCATTTGGTATTGTTTTTAATTCCCGGGCAATCAGTTCTTCCCCTACAGCCTTTGTCTCCGGGGAAGCATAATCTTCCAGATATTCTTTTAAGGTCATAAGGGCGTTGGGATGGCAGCAGTTTATAATCTGTCTGCTCTTTAGCAATTCCATAAAACGGTCTCCTGTGCGGCCTTCCCTGTAGCAGGCAGTGCAAAAGCTGGGCACATACCCCAATGTCATAAGCCAGTGAAGCACTTCATCTAAAGTCCGGTTGTCACTGACGTCAAACTGAGCGGAGTTATCCTCCGGTGCCTCCTCCTTCGCATATCCTCCCACACTGGTGCGGGAGCCTCCGCTTATCTGGGAAATTCCAAGCTTTAACACTTTTTCCCTTGTCTCCTTCGTCTCCCTGGTGGACACAATCATGCCAGTGTAGGGAACGGCAATGCGGATGCATGCCACAATTTTTGCAAACATTTCATCGGAAATTCCATTATCAAATGTGTCCGGGTCAATATCATCCGCCCGCCTTACCCTGGGGACGCTGATGGTGTGGGGGCCTACTCCGCCGTAAGCCTCCATATGCTCTGCGTGCATAAGGATTCCCGTAAAATCATAGCGGTAATTGTTAAGGCCAAACAATACTCCGATACCCATATCGTCAATCCCGGCTTTTCTGGCTCTGTCCATAGCCTCGGTGTGATATGCATAGTTGCTCTTTGGCCCCGTTGGGTGAAGCTCCTCATAGGATTTTTTATTATACGTCTCCTGAAAAAGAATATAAGTGCCAATACCCGCATTTTTTAACTTCACATAATCTTCTTCCTTTGTTGCCGCTATATTCACGTTGACCCGGCGAATCGCACCATTTTTATGCTTAATCCCATAAATTGTCTCGATGCTTTCCAAGATGTATTCAATGGGGTTGTTTACCGGGTCTTCCCCCGCTTCTAAGGCCAGACGCTTGTGTCCCATATCCTGCAGGGCAGTGACCTCCTTTACGATTTCTTCCTGGCTTAGTTTTTTCCTTGCGATATGTTTGTTCTTTGCGTGATAGGGGCAGTACAAACATCCGTTAATACAGTAGTTTGAAAGATATAAGGGAGCAAACATCACAATACGGTTTCCGTAAAATTCTAATTTAATTTTTTCTGCCAGACCATATATTTTCTGATTTAAGTCCTCTAACTCACAATCCAGGAGCACAATGGCTTCCCTGTGGCTAATCCCCTTCATCTTAGAGGCCTTTTCTAAAATTTCCTCTATCAGGGGACGATTCGCCTTATTCTTTTCCCCATATTCCAGACATTCTAAGATTTCTTCATTGCTGATAAATTCTTCCGCTTTTGGTGACATAACATTGTACATTACTACAACCTCCTGTTTTTTGATATTCTATTATGATATTTTTATTATATTAAATTTTCTTATAACTTTTATTCTATTTTCCTGTTTACTGCTTCTCTCGGGCAATTCACAGGATCTCCTCTGTCAACTGCCAGCTCATAACCGATGGCTTCCATACGCCGGCCCAGGCATTGCCTGCATTCCGCAGCCTCATCCCCGGTACAGATTTTGTTATCGTAAAGTTCATATTTTTTCCGAACCCCCACCGGGGAGAGATTTGGCATTACCACATTTGCCCCGGCCAGAATCCCTTTTTCTCTTCCCTTTGGGTCAATAGTACCCAGGGCAGTGGTTGCCGGAAGCAGTAAATTTGGTTTTAATAAACGGAGTAATCCCAGTAAATACAAGGTTTGTTCCAGACTTCCCTGAATTTCCTCTGCAAAGGGCGTGCTATGGTGGGGGATAAAAGGTCCAATCCCCACCATGTCCGGCTGTAATTCTGTGATAAACAGCATATCCTCCGCCAATGTCTCCTTTGTCTGTCCGGGAGAGCCCACCATAAATCCGCATCCCACCTGGTATCCAATCTCCTTTAAGTTCCAGAGACAATCCATGCGATGTTTAAAGGAAAGTTCCGGGGGATGGAGCTTGGCGTAATGGCGGCTGTCTGCCGTTTCATGGCGGAGAAGATATCTGTCCGCTCCTGTCTTATAGAAGCGTAAATAGCTGTCATTTTCCCTCTCACCCATGGACAGTGTCAGGGCACAGTCAGGATATCTATCCTTAATCTCCTGAATTATCTCCACAATTTTATCATCGGTGTAAAATCCGTCTTCCCCTCCCTGGAGCACAAAGGTGCGAAATCCCAATTCATACCCCTGGCTGCAGCAGTCCATAATCTCTTCTAAAGTGAGGCGGTAACGCACCGCCTCTTTATTATCCCGGCGGATTCCGCAGTAATAGCAGTTGTTTTTACAGTAATTTGTAAATTCTATCAGCCCTCTAGTAAAAACCTTGTTCCCATAATATTGTCTGCTCAATTCCCTTGCCCGCCGAAAGAGATATTCCCTCTCCCCCTGGCTTTCTATGAGAAGCGACCATTCTTCCCTGGAAAGCCTGTGCTTTTCTGAAAGTTTGTCAATCAGTTTCCTCACTGCATCCCTCCTGTAGTTTTGCATAAAGGGCCTTTGAAGTAATCCCCTTTAACATGCCGATTTTCCCTGTCATTGCACTGATTTTATCTGCCGGAGCGTCCACCGTCACGCTGATTAGTGAAATGTTCCGCTTAGGATAGGGAAGTCCCATCCGCCCGATAATATAACTGCCGTATTCATGTAAAATTTGATTTAATTTTTCTATATCTCCCTGGTTTTCCACTACTATGGAAATCATTGCCACTCTGGTATCCATGTTTTCTCCTCTTTTTGGGTAACAAAATAAGGCCATTTCCAGACCTGCTTGGAGTAAGGATTCTTGTTCCTCGCATAAGAATGAAAATTTCCTGTAAAAAATTATCCCCTGCGCCCTTAGACTGCTGGGCTTTAGGCCAATGAATCCGCTTAAAAGCCTGATGCAGTCTTTGGGGTTAGGTGTAAGTATTTTATTTGTTTTTTAAGTTAAAAATAGTATAATCTCCCGATAGAAAGATGTCAATTCCTTTTTTGGGGTTTCCTTAGTTTTTATGGAATACCCGTTTTTTCCATTCTTGGATGCCTTCCATTCTTCCTGTTAAAAACAGTATGTTTAGAAACAAAATTGCCATGGTCAATCCCATTGTAAAGTCCATAATGCTGCTATAGGGCCTTTGTGCAATAAAACCGCCAAACCCTTCCGTTACATCCAGCACTGTACAAAATATAAGTAAGATCAGCGCTGCGGCACAATTTCCCGCCATTTTCTTCTTTAACTGCTCTTTTTTCTGCTCTGCGTATTCTGCTACTTTGTTTAATGTTTCCTTGGTTTCTTTGTTCATCTCGTTTTTCCTTTCGCCATCAATGATTTCCCTGATATCTACATCTCTTAGTTCCTTTAAAAACAGACCTGCTTTTTTTTGCTCCATCTGTGTACCTCCTTGATACCAATCATAGATTATTTTGTTTCCCCAAAACAGGACACCCTGCGGGAATTCCTTAATTTTCTGGGATTAGACATATGTGTCCTATATCTTTTTATAAAAATCACAAAAGTTTAAGAATATCTTAATTGTATTTTATCCATCCCTGCTGTATAATCAGTCAAAACTAGTACAGTGCTATCTTGCGCTGGCCCTTGTTAGGAGGTTTCATATGAGAAAACCATACTGGCTAATACCGATTTCGATCATAACGCTCGCCTTATCTGGGTGCAGCCCTAAGAATAACGCATCCATCAACGCCAATGCTGCGGAAAAAATTTCCCCGGAAGATACGGAAGCGGCAGAAACCACAGCGGACTTTGAGACAAAGGAAGAGCCCCGTACCATTACAAACCAGCATAATATTTCCGTGACAGACATATCTTCCAACGGCACCTATTATGCAAAGGATGGCAAAACTCCGGTTCTTGAAGTAGACATATCTTATCCAACCATTTCCATCCCCGACCGGACAGAAGTGTCGGAAAAAATTAATGCCGCGATTAAATCGGAAGTGGATACCTTCTGGAATTTTGAGAAGCAAAATGCTTCCTACGCCAGGGAAGATTACGAAATGGCGGCAGATGATACAAATTACACCTTTGAACCATATACAGGTTCTTTTTCTTATACCGTCAAACGGTGCGACAAACAAATAATATCCATCGTTTTTTCCCAATATGACTACACGGGAGGCGCCCATGGCAATCCCTGGAAATACGGGGTAAACTTTGATGCCTCCACAGGAGACAGACTCCAGTTAGAAGCCTTAAGCAGCGATTATACGGATTTTTATAATCTGCTTTTAACAAATTTGAACCATCAGGCAATGCTGCCGGCATACCAGGATTATATTTTTTCCGATTTTGCCGCTGATGTGGAAACTGCCCTTTTAAAAGATTCTGCCGCCTGGTACTTAGACAGCAGCGGTATTACATTTATCAGCAATCCCTATGTGCTGGGTTCCTACGCCGCCGGCACTTTTGAGTTTAACATTCCTTACAGTGAATTAAAAGGGCTAAAAGAAAAGTACAATTATAGTGGAAATTACATCCGCAAATTATTTCCCGGAATTTCTGCATCTTTTGACATCAACGCTGACGGAATTGAGGAAGAAATCTGTTACTCTATCATAAAAAACGAAGAAAATGATTACACTTTATCTTTAACCGCTAATAGTGAAGATTTTTCGGATGAGTTGAAAAAACTCCATATTGCCTACCCCTTTACCGGGGCTTACTATCTTGTGGACATTGACCCGGAAGACGAATATGTGGAAATTGCTATTACCGACGATAATTACGACGGAAACAAAGAATTTACTCATTTCTTCCGGTATACCAAAGACAAAGAAATCAGCTACCTTGGAAATATTCCCAAGATTTACCATGAAGGGGAAATCATCTGCTACAATTCCAACGGAAACCTGGTTTTATTAAACAGTGACGGTTCCCCTGTGGAATAATATAGAACAGCGGAAAACCATATGAAATGTTATGGTTTTCCGCTGTTATTCTTTAGAAAGAGCATTTATTTCCAAAAATCAATAGGTTCATAGTCCCTTAACTCTGCCAAAAACCCTCGCTTTTGCAGCTCTTCCTGAATTTGGTCTAAAACTTCCTCTGACTCGGCGGTAACGGTATGGTAATGGTAATCAGAAGTCACATCTTTTAAAGATTTTGACTTCCCGCTTTTCAGTTTTTCCATATATTCCTTTATCTCCCGCCTTGATTTTAACCCCATCTCTACCCGGATAACATTGTACACTTTATGATAGACAAACTCGTCCTCTATTTTTCCGCCGTAATCCACAATGAGGTTTAATTCTTCCTCCATTTCCTCATCTGTGTGATGGACTTTAAATATTCTATGATTGGGTGAAGACTCCTTTAACAGATAGCCTTTGTTCGTAGATATAATCTCCTGTTTCTGGGCCCGCAAAAGGGCAATATCCTGAACAACCACCTGCCGGCTCACGGCAAAATTTCTGGCAAGGGCAGCGCCCGACACCGGTTTCGCCGACTGCCTTAACACAGTAAGCATCTCCTCCCGCCGCTTTTCTCCGCTCATATCTCGCCTCTTTCCTTTAAATCTGATGGAGATTTTTCATGGAAATATCCATAATGGGTGCAGAGTGGGTTAATGCGCCGCTTGAAATATAATCTACCCCAAGCCCTGTCAATCTTTGAATGCTCTCTCTTGTCACATTTCCGGATATTTCAATCTCCGCTTTCTTATCTATGATCTGAATGGCTTCCTTCATTTCCTCCGGCTGCATATTATCAAGCATAATAATATCTGCCCCGGCTTCCACAGCTTCCCTTACCATATCCAAATTTTCCACTTCAATTTCAATTTTCCGCACAAAGGGCGCATAGGCTTTTGCCATGGCAATGGCTTCTTTTACCCCTCCTGCCGCCCCGATATGGTTATCTTTCAGCAAAACCCCGTCAGACAAATTGTAGCGGTGGTTATTGCCTCCCCCTGCCCGCACGGCATATTTTTCAAAAATACGGTTGTTGGGGCTTGTTTTTCTGGTGTCCAAAAGTTTGATGCCCGTCCCTTTCAGAAGTTTTGCTATGGAATTGGTGTAGGTGGCAATTCCGCTCATGCGCTGAAGGTAATTTAGTGCAGTGCGCTCCCCGGAGAGAAGAACCCGGATATCTCCCCGGACTTTCCCCATCAAATCACCCGCTTTTACCTTGTCGCCGTCCTTTACAAAGAAAACCGTCTCCGTCTTTTCATCCAAAAGCTCAAACACCCTGGCAAAAACCTGCAGGCCGCAGATAATGCCCTCCTCCTTGCACACCAAATCCACCTCTCCCGGCACAGAATCTGGCATTACCGCATTGGTGGTTACGTCCTCACTGCTGATATCCTCTTCTAAGGCGCTTAAAATAAATTTATCTACATTTAACTTCATGGTAATGGGATCATACATACGCTTCATTCAACCTTTCTATCTCATTTAATACATTGTCTTTGTAACATTTTGCCAGGGCTTCCCCGTCTTTGTACTTATTTACGTCTATATTTAATAGTTCTTCCGGAGCTTTCATTTCTTCATAAGACCGGCATATCCTCTTTGCCGCCCTCTTAGCGAACACCAGGCTTTCCAGAAGGGAGTTGCTTGCCAGGCGGTTCTTGCCGTGTACCCCGTTGCATGCTGTCTCACCGATGGCGTAAAGACGGTGCATGGAAGTATGGCTGTTCATGTCCACTTTTATCCCTCCCATAAAATAATGCTGGGCGGGAACCACGGGAATACACTCATGGAACACGTCATAGCCCATTTTACGGCAGTGCTCCACAATATTGGGGAAATGGCTCTCAATCTCCTCCCTGGGAATATGCTCCATAGAAAGCCACACATAGGGCATATCATCCTTTTTCATCTGCTCCCTGATTTTCGCCGTCAAAACATCCCTGGGCAAAAGTTCATCCACAAACCGCTCCTTTTTTGCGTTGTAAAGCACGGCCCCCTCCCCCCGGACAGACTCCGAAATGAGAAATCTCCGCTCTTCTTTCGCCTTAGAATACAAGGTGGTGGGATGTATCTGGATATAATTAATGTGCTCCAGCTCAATGCCGTGGGCAAGGGCCACCGCAATACCGTCCCCGGTAAGCTGGGGAAAATTAGTGGTATGGCTGTAAAGCCCTCCGATTCCGCCGCAGGCCAGTATGGTCTCGCTTGCTGTAATTGTCTGAATCTCACCCTCTAAATCCCGCACAACGGTGCCGTAACAGGTATTGTCAAGACACAGTAAATCCAGCATGGTGCAGTGTTCCACAATCTCTATATTTTCCCGTTTTCTGGCCTGATTCCAAAGTTTGCCGGTAATTTCTTTCCCTGTAATATCCGCATGGAACAGAATCCGCTTGTCCGAATGGCCTCCCTCCTTTGTAAAACTTAAGCTGCCATCCTCCTCCCGCTGAAATTCCACTCCGTAAAACAGCAGGTCTTTCACCGTATCCTGGGAATTCCGTATCATAATATCCACAGACTCCGGGTTATTTTCATAATGACCGGCATGCATGGTGTCCTCAAAATAGCTGTCGTAATCCGACTCGTCTTTTAACATGCACATGCCTCCCTGGGCCAGAAAAGAATCACTGTGCTCCACCGTATCTTTGGTTATAATCTTAACCTTTTTTTCCGCTGGAAGGTTCAGCGCGCAGTAAAGCCCGGCGCATCCGCTTCCGATAATCAATATATCTGTTTTCATCACATTCTCCGTAAAATTCTATTTTGCCAGAGCTAACATCTTTTCCAAAGGCTCTTTTGCCGCCTCCATCATATCATCCCTTAAAATAATTTCTTCCTGGCTGTCCAAATCACTTAATACCTCATGGACTTTATCCAGGGTAACTTTTTTCATATTTGTGCAGACCTGCTTTTCCATGGCAGGATAAAACTTTTTGTCCGGATTTTCTTTCAAAAGCTGGTGGAAGACCCCTGTCTCCGTCGCTATAATAAATTCTTTTTCCCCGCTTTTTCCTGCAAAATCAATGATTTCCGAAGTGCTTCCGATAAAATCCGCCTCTTTTAAAATTTCCGCCGGGCATTCCGGGTGAGCCAGCACCGGGGCACCGATATGCTGCGCTTTTGTGCTTTTTATGTCATTTACTGTAATATCCTGATGCACCGGGCAGAATCCGTTGTGGAAAATAAAAGTCTTTTCCGGCACTGCATCCGCCACAAAATGGGCCAGATGATTGTCGGGAATAAAGAAAATCTCTTTCTCCTTCATTTTCTTCACCACCCGTATGGCATTGGAAGAGGTTACGCACACATCCGACAGCGCCTTCACCTCCGCTGTAGAATTAACATAACAGACAACTGCCGCTAAAGGATGCTCTGCTTTTACCTTTTTTACCTGCTCCGCAGTCACCATGCGGGCCATAAAACAGTCCGCTTCCAAGTCAGCCATATACACATGCTTGTCTGGGTTTAACAGCTTGGCGCTCTCTCCCATAAAACGCACGCCGCAGAATAATATATTCTGCTGGCTCACTTCCGTGGCCTTCTTAGCTAAAGCATAGGAATCTCCCACAAAATCCGCAATCTCCTGTACATCCCCTTCCACATAATAGTGTGCCAGGATAACGATGTCTTTTTCTTTCTTCCACGCCTTTATTTCTTCGATTTTGTTCATGCTCTCCTCCATGGATATTTTTTCCTGTGAAACTTCATGTCTTAGGCATTATAACACACTATTGTCTGACTGACAAGACAGTTGTATAGATTATTGTCTTGTTAGCTGTAAAACAGAGAAAAAAGCGGCACCGAAAAACGATGCCGCTTTCACTTATCCTAATATAAAACATTACATACTCTTTACATTAATACGGGTCAGGGCTTTCCGCAGTGCAAACTCCGCTCTGGCAAGGTCAACATCTGCCGCTTTTCCCGCCAGGCGTCCCTCTGCCCGTTCTTTGGCTTTCTCTGCCCGGGCCACGTCAATTTCCTCTGGCCACTCGGCAATCTCCGCCAAAAAAGTTACCTGGCTGCCTAAAATCTCCGCAAATCCCGCATGGATTGCCGCCACCTTCTCACCTTCCGCCTCATGGATAATCAGGGCTCCGGGAGCTAATACGGTGGTTACAGGAATGTGGTTCTTATACACACCGATGGCGCCGTCTGTGGTGTTAAACTCCACCATCTCGGCTTCCCCCGTATAGAAAATACGGTCCGGTGTGATAATCTTTACCTGAAACATTTTTTCATTATCCGCCATACCATCACCCCTTACTTCATACGGGCGCGTACTTCGTCAATTGTTCCTGCATTTAAGAAATAACTCTCCGGAACATCATCTAACTTGCCTTCCAGAATTTCCCGGAATCCACGTACCGTCTCGGTAATGGGAACATATTTTCCTTCCAATCCGGTAAACTGTGTTGCCACGTTAAATGGCTGGGACAGGAATCTCTGTACTTTTCTGGCACGGTTTACAGTAAGCTTGTCATCCTCGGAAAGCTCATCCATACCAAGGATTGCGATAATATCCTGAAGTTCTTTATATTTCTGCAAAATCTCCTGCACACCTCGGGCAACTTCAAAGTGCTCCTGTCCCACAATACGTGGATCAAGAATACGTGATGTGGAACCAAGGGGATCCACTGCCGGGTAGATACCAAGCTCTGCAATGGAACGCTCCAATACGGTTGTGGCATCCAAATGGGCAAAGGTTGTGGCGGGAGCCGGGTCAGTTAAGTCGTCCGCCGGCACGTACACAGCCTGAACGGAGGTAATGGATCCGCTCTTCGTGGATGTGATACGCTCCTGCAATGCACCCATCTCTGTCTGCAGGGTTGGCTGGTAACCTACTGCGGAGGGCATACGTCCAAGCAAAGCGGAAACCTCAGATCCTGCCTGGGTAAAACGGAAGATGTTATCGATGAACAACAACACATCCTTTCCGCCTCTGTCACGGAAGTACTCTGCCATAGTAAGTCCTGTAAGACCTACCCTCATTCTTGCTCCGGGGGGCTCATTCATCTGGCCGAACACCATGGTGGTCTTGTCGATAACCCCGGACTCTTTCATTTCATAGTAAAGGTCGTTACCCTCACGGGTACGCTCCCCTACACCGGTAAACACGGAATATCCGCCGTGTTCTGTTGCAATATTGTGAATCAATTCCTGAATTAATACGGTTTTACCTACACCGGCACCGCCGAACAGACCGATTTTACCGCCCTTCTGATATGGACAGAGCAGGTCAACGACTTTGATACCTGTCTCCAACATCTCCTGGGAAGTTGCCTGCTCCTCAAAAGTAGGCGCTTTTCTGTGGATTGGCCAGTATTCTACATTTGACGGGGCTTCCACCTCATCGATTGGCTCACCTAATACGTTAAAGATACGTCCCAGGGTATTCTCACCAACAGGAACGGAAATGGATGTTCCGGTTGCTTCTGCATCCATTCCCCGAACCAATCCGTCAGTGGGACCCATGGCGATACATCTCACCGTATCATCCCCCAGATGCTGAGAAACTTCCACTACCAATTTCTTACCATCATTCATAGTAATATTAATAGCGTCATTTATCTCCGGCAGACGTCCCTCGGAAAACTTAATATCCAGGACGGCACCGATAATCTGAGTGATTTTACCAATATTCTTATCTGCCATCTTTCTCTATCACTCCTTATTTTTTTATGATATCGCAGAAGCGCCTGCGATAATTTCTGTTAATTCCTGTGTAATAGAACTCTGACGTGCCCTATTATACTTCAGTGACAAATCACTAATCATCTCTTCTGCATTGCTGGTTGCAGAATCCATTGCCTGCATTCTGGCTCCGTTCTCACTGGCAACTGCCTCCACCAGTGCGCCGTAGAAAAGGCTGGTAATGTATTTAGGAATAATCATATCCAAAGCCTCTTCCTCATCCGGCTCATAGTTCATCAGAACATTGGTATCCTCTGCCTCGCCTTCCCCTTCTGCAAACTCCACAGGAAGGAGCTTCATCATCTTCGGCTCATGGCTCACCGTATTTTTAAAATGGGTGTAGGCCAGATAAATTTCGCCGATTTCTCCATTCTGATAAGCCTTTAACACACGGCTGCAAATTTCAGCCGCATCTGCATAGGTAGGCGCCTCAACCACCTCAGAATCATCCGATTTAATCTCGTATCCGTAGCGCTCCAATGCCTCTCTTCCTTTATGTCCAATGGCATAAACCTGCACATCTTCTTTGGAGAATCCGCTTCCAGTCACCAATTTTACAACATTTGAGTTATAGCCTCCCGCCAAACCACGATTGGAGGTGATGACGACCACTGCTTTTTTCTGAGAATCATTTGCCTTCAGATATGGATGCAGTATGGTTCCGGAACGCCTTAACATAGAAGACACCGTCTGATACATATAATTAAAATATGGATTTGTTTCCTCTGCACGGTTTTTTGCTTTCTGCAGTTTAACAGTAGAAACCAGTTTCATGGCTTTTGTGATTTGCTGCGTACTCTGTATGCTGCCTTTTCTTCGCTTTATGTCCCTCATTGAGGCCATATCTTCTCACCGCCTTCACAAAAATAATTTCTACTTAAAGGATGCCTTACATTCTTCAATGGCTTTTACCAGTTTCTGCTCCATATCTTCCTTAAGCTCTTTCGTCTCACGGATAGAATTTAAAATTTCCGGATACTTTGTCTCCACATAGTCAAAGAGATCTTTCTCAAAACGGAGAATCGCATCTACCGGAATGTCAAGGAGATATTTCTTAATCGCTGCATAAATAATCAAAACCTGTTTTTCCACAGCCATAGGCTGATACTGAGGCTGTTTCAAAATCTCACGGATTCTCTCACCCTGTGCCAGCTTCTCTTTTGTGTCTGCATCCAATTCGGATCCAAACTGAGAGAACGCTGCAAGCTCACGGTACTGTGCCAGTTCCACACGGATGGGAGCCGCAATCTTTTTGATTGCCTTAATCTGTGCCGCACCACCTACACGGGATACGGAAAGACCTGCATTGATCGCGGGGCGGAAACCTGCGTTAAACATATCTGTCTCCAGATAAATCTGACCGTCCGTAATAGAAATTACGTTGGTAGGAATATATGCGGAAACATCTCCGGCCTGGGTTTCGATGATTGGAAGAGCCGTTAGAGAACCTCCGCCCAATTTATCTGATAATCTGGCTGCACGCTCTAAAAGCCTTGAGTGCAGATAGAATACATCACCTGGATATGCCTCACGTCCTGGGGGCCTCTTAAGAAGCAGGGAAAGTGTACGGTAAGCCGTTGCGTGTTTACTCAAATCGTCATACACAACAAGAACGTCCTGCCCATTTTCCATCCACTCTTCCCCGATGGCACATCCGGAATAAGGAGCGATATACTGCAAAGGAGCCAGCTCACTGGCAGTAGAAGCTACTACTGTAGTATAAGCCATTGCCCCGAACTCTTCCAAAGTTTTTACAATGGAAGCAACGGTAGAAGCTTTCTGGCCGATTGCCACATAAATACACTTCACACCTTTACCCTTCTGGTTAATGATAGTGTCAATGGCAATGGCTGT
Organism: Roseburia sp. 1XD42-69; assembly: GCF_003612565.1. Taxonomy (GTDB): domain Bacteria; phylum Bacillota; class Clostridia; order Lachnospirales; family Lachnospiraceae; genus Roseburia_B. The sequence goes on from NZ_RAZG01000008.1 coordinate 91,823, forward strand.
CTTACCTGTCTGCTTGTCACCGATAATCAGCTCACGCTGGCCTCTTCCGATAGGAATCATGGCGTCGATAGCCTTAATACCGGTCTGTAAGGGTGTATCTACAGATTTTCTGGAGATAACGCCGCTTGCTACTCTCTCAATCTGACGGAATTTACTGGTTTCAATCGGTCCTTTTCCGTCAATAGGCTGACCCAATGCATTGACTACACGTCCTAACATTGCATCGCCCACTGGAACTTCCACAACTCGCCCGGTGGTTTTTACAGTATCTCCCTCATTGATGTTTCTGCTGTCACCTAACAAAACAGCACCCACATTATCTTCCTCTAAGTTCAACACCATTCCGTATACTTCACCAGGGAATTCAAGAAGCTCTCCCTGCATTGCATTCTCAAGGCCGTGGATACGGGCAATACCGTCTGCCACCTGGATAACGGTTCCCACATCTGCCACCTCAAGCTGCGCCGCATATCTTTTAATCTGCTCTTTAATAACAGAACTGATTTCTTCTGGTCTTAAATTCATGGAGCGCATTCACCTACTTTCAACTGTATTTTGGATAATTCTCTGGACAGGTCATAAAGCTTCGTCTTTATGCTGCTGTCAACGACTCTGTCTTTAATCCGAATTACCATTCCGCCGATTAAAGCGGTATCCACATCATAGTGCATCTCAAATTCCACATACTTGGTGGTCTGAATCAATCTCTTTTCTACCTGCTGCCGCTGTGCCTCGGATAACTCCGACGCCGTAGTCACATAGGCAGTTCCAATATTTTTGGACTCTTTCACTTCCCCGATAAAATAATTCAGCACATTCTCTATTTCACCAAAATGTCCCTTATCCACAATCATACGCATTAAGCCTACGATTTCGTCTGATATACGTCCTTTGAAAATGTTTTCTATAACCTGAATTTTCTCTTCTTTTACTACCTTTGGATGATTCATCAGTTTGGCCAAATCTGCATTTTTAGAAAGAACGTCAAGGACATCTTTTACTTCCTCAAAAAAGGTATCCATCCTTCCGCTTTCCTCTGCAATCTCAAACAATGCATCACCATATGTTTTTGATACTAACTTTGCCATGTCGAATCACCCATTTCTTTTAATGTTTCTTCTACCAGCGTATCCTGAATTGTTGTATCAATAGAAGCCGCAACCACTTTGGCTGCCATCATGGATGCAACAGTAATCATCTCCTGTTTCACCTCATCCATTGCACGTTTCTTCTCAAGCTCAGCTTCTTCCTTGGCTCTCTTGATAATCCGGGCCGCCTCTTCCTTGGCCTCGTCAATCATTTTCGCCTCATTTTTCATTGCCTTCTGGCGCGCTTCGCTTAAGATCTGCTCTGCTTCTTTATCTACTTCTTTCAGTTTTCCTTCATACAGTTCCTTCAGTTCTGCCGCACTTGCCTTATCGGCAATAGCAATGTCAATATTGCTCTTAATCGTTGCCTGCCTGTCCTTAAGCATCTTACGCACAGGGTTAAACAGCAGATAAGATAACAGCAAAAACAGCACAAATACAGAAATAGCTGCCTGCAGCACATCCATAAGCAACTGCATATCAAGATCAAACAGTCTTGTCATAGCTTAGAAGTTCCCCCTCCTTTCCGTAATGAATCCATTGTTTACGATTAGCCTACTAATGGTTTTACGAAAAGTAAGAGCATAGCTACCAACAGACCATAAAGACCAGTTGTCTCTGCTACCGCCTGTCCCAATAACATGGTAGACATAATGTCAGATTTTGCTCCTGGGTTTCTTCCTACTGCATTTGCCGCATAACCTGCTGCAATACCCTGTCCAATACCAGGTCCGATACCTGCGATAACCGCAAGACCTGCACCGATTGCTGAACATGCTAAAATTAAATCATTTCCTGAAATATTCATATTGAATTTCCTCCTTCATAAAAATACATGATTTTTCCCGCTTAAGCTTACTCTGTCTCAAGCTGCTGGTTGATGTATGTCATAGTCAACATACAGAATACATACGTCTGAATTGCCCCGGAGAACAAGTCAAAATACACATGCAATACCGCCGGCCAAAATGTAGCAATCCAGCCGAGAAGCCCATACACAAGGGCCATCATAACCGTTCCTGACAATACGTTTGCAAACAAACGCAGGGACAGCGAAATCGGCACTGCAATCTCACTAATCAGGTTAATGGGGAACCAAATCGGCAGCCATGGCGGCAGTGGAGAACACATATCCGTCCAGATAGTTTTTAAACTGTGGTATCTGAACTGGTTTACATGAATCAAGCCAAATGTAATCAATCCCATTGCCAGTGTTACGCCATAGTCGGCGGTGGGCGGCCTTAGTCCAAACACACCGGAAATATTGCTCATTAAAATAAAGATAAAGATTGTACTGATATAGTTGACGAATCTGTGGGAATTTTTTCCCATAACGCCCCCTACCACTCCATCTAAGGATTCCACAATAAGCTCTAACACGTTTTGGAAACCGTCCGGCACCTCTGTAGCATTTTTCATCTTACGGTTGGCTATCACTGCAAAAATTACCAACACAGCCATAACAATAAGGGCACAGACATGGGTTGTAGTAATCCAGCAGGTCTGCCCAAACACTTCGTAAGAAAATATCCCATGGATCATAAAGTCAATATCCGATGAACTGGACATCAAAATTGCATTGTTCACATTTTCACCTCCTTATTAAGTTGTTTGTTTCCAATCCTAACTCATTTTTATATATCCTCTTCCCTCCCTCTTAATTTGAAAATCATTTTATGAATGAAAGGCTGTGCGTATGCAGCCGCTTTCAAACCCATAACACCTAAAAACGCAGAAAACAGGTTTCCCAGTTTAAAATACATCATACAGAAAAATACTGCCACCACCGCAATATAGCGAATCATGTTCTGGGCAATCAGTTTTCCCTGTCCGGAATCTATGCTTACGGCATCCTGAATCACCACTGCCATATGAATAGCCATAAAACATGCAAGGGCAATGCCAATCCACAATCCACTGGAATAGCGAAGCTTATCTGACACAAACCACACACCGGCGAGTTGTAAAACTATTCCATATAAAATGATGCCCAATATAAGCTCCGGCAATACTTTATTTAGTCTTCTTAACATGTTTTGTATCCCTGTCACTTTCCTGTTCAAATACCTTTTTTGCCATAATATAGATATTCCGAAAACCTGCTAAAGCTCCCATGATAAAGAGAGGAATAAAAATCCAGTCCATATCAAACTTGTCTCCAATGTACAATCCGATTCCCATGCATAATCCGATAGGGACCAACATGCTGATTCCAAACTGCATGACTAAGGCAAAAGACTGGTATACATTTTTTTGAAATTTCATATATACCTCCCAAAAGACGGTCAAAATACATGCCGGCTCTTTTATAATGAAAACTCTATTTTATTATTATACCATTTTTTGTTATATTGTCTATTAATTAATCTCAATTTTCCAGAGATTTTGGTAATTATTAAATAAAAAAGCACAAAGAAAGCAGACTTAGCTATGCAAGTCTGCCCTTTTTATTTTGTTATACATTTAATTGAATATCTCTATTGGTATGCTCATATTTGTAGTAGCGCACTCCCGCCGCATCTAACATCCTCTTTGAAGCAATCACAGGAGGCGTATGCTCATATTTGTCACAGTCATATACCACCGTTTTAATTCCCGCCTGTATAATTGCCTTTGCACACTCATTGCAGGGGAAAAGAGACACATATAACTTTGCCCCCTCCAAACTGCCGCCCCTGTAATTTAAGATGGCATTTAATTCACTGTGGGTAGTGTAAAGATATTTGTTGTCCAAAGGTTCCCCCTCCCTGGCCCAGGGAAAAGCGTCATCGGAACATCCGGAGGGAAATCCGTTATAACCCATGGAGAGAATTTTATTGTCACTGCTGACAATACACGCCCCTACCTGGGTATTTGGGTCTTTAGAACGCATGGCAGAAAGCATTGCCACCCCCATAAAATATTCATCCCAGCTAATATAATCTTGTCTCTTATCGCTCATACCAAAACCTCCTGCTTTTTATCCCTTTTGCTTTAAAGACCTCGAAAAAATCCAGGGTATCCTCTAAGTAATTAAATCCACCAGCTTTTTTACAGAAGTATACAAAGTTTCATAACACAATCCATATACCTGAAGCGCTCCCCCGTAGGGATTTACAATTTCCAGCTCCTCTCCCACAAGCTCCGTTAAGACCCGCACCTGCCTTTCCTCAATGCTCTCAAACATTTCCAGTATTTTCAGGCGCTGGGCCGACTCCATGGTAACTACGAGGGTGTTTTTTCCCACATCCCCCAAAACAAAAGGTGCAGACATATATTCCTGTGCACTAAACCCGTTGCTGGCCATCACTGCTTCCGCTTTCTGATTTAAAGGTTCGGGGAACAGCACCACCAGCCCCCTGGGGCACGCCTCTATCCCGCTGCCTGCTGCCATATCCTTAAAAATCTCTGCTGCCATGGGAGCCCTGCAGGTCCCGTTTTCATCTACAAAAATTACCTTATCATAAAGTTTCATATTCTATACCTCAAGTATCTGATGACCTGCTGCCTTTAAGAGCCGGTTCATAATTGCCTGCCCTATGCCTTGAGAAGAAAAGCTCTCCGAATAAATCATCTCAACGCCCAGTTCATCAAAATCCCTTAAAATTCGGTACAAATGTCTGGCAATCCCTTCTTCGTCTTTCCTCGCCCCGATACTTATCACATAATCTCCAAGATACCGGGAAACTGTCTCATCCGTTCCAATTATACCTACCTTTTTCTCATGTTTTTGCAATTCTTCCGTCAGAGCATTTATTTTTGCAATGACATTTTCCTCTTCCCCCTCCACCAGCACCAGACCTGCTTTCGGCGCATAATGGCGGTATTTCATCCCCGGAGCTTTCGGTTTCACCCCGGAATCTTCCGAAATAAGCCCCGGATCAATCGTTACCTCCCCGATAACCTTATTTAACATTTCATTTGTAATTCTTCCCGGCCGCAAAATCACAGGAATCTCTTCCGTAAGGTCAATGATAGTGGACTCAATGCCAATTCCCACTTCTCCCCCATCCAATATCAGGGGAATCCTGCCATTTAAGTCCTTAAGTACATGCTCCGCCAAAGTAGGGCTTGGCCTGCCTGATGTATTGGCGCTTGGAGCTGCGATAAGGCAGCCGCTCTCTTCAATCAGCCTAAGGGCAATCTCATCCTTTGGCATGCGCACTGCCACTGTATTAAGCCCCCCTGTAGTCTCTTTTGGAACCTGATCTTTCTTATTTAATATCATAGTCAAGGGCCCCGGCCAAAATGCATCGGCTAATTTTTTTGCCTTGCCGGAAATATCTCTGGCAATTTTTTCTAAATCTTCCCATTTGCTGATATGCACAATAAGGGGATTATCGCTTGGCCTTCCTTTGGCAGCGTATATTTTCCTGGAGGCATCCGGGTTCATGGCGTCCGCCCCAAGGCCGTACACCGTCTCAGTGGGAAATGCCACAAGGCCGCCTGTTTGAAGGATAGCTGCGGCCTCTTTCAGTTTGTCTGTATCTATATTATCTCTGTTTATTTTATAAACTTTCGTTATCATGTGAATTATTATATCATGTTTTGAAGATAATGAAAAGATGCATTGTGATTGCTGTAAAATGCAAAAAATTTTGAAAATGAAAAGTTTCTGCATTTCAGTGCAAAATCACCTTAAGGTGCTTAAGGGCCTCATTTGTTCTCCCCTTACCTGGCTTTGATTCAGATAGTAATCCTTTCCATATACGTTAAATACAAGCAAAACAACTCCTGCACATTACTTTCATGCTCTCCCGAAAGGATTCCTCATCGTCGCATATAGCTATATTTATCCCCGTTCCCATGTTTACTGGTTTTCCTCTCTAATTCATATCACATTATATATTTATTAATATAATCAATATATGGCTTCTTTTTCACATCATTTTCATTTGCAAAATACCATTTTGAAGATTCCTTTAATCCTTCCTCTAAGGAAATTGTCTCTGAATATACATTTTGTTGACGCTGGACATCTAAATAGTATTCATAATTATAAAAACTAAAATAATTTCTCTGCTCTATATCCTCATAAACATATTCAAATACCGGAATCTTACCCAGGCATGAATAGCATTTAGTAACCCAGTCCTTTATCGATATTGTATAAACATTTCCTACATTCATAATATGAGCGGATGGACTGGTCTTAATAATCTCTTCGATTAATTTGCATAAATCTCCCACATAAAAAAATTGCATTTTCATCCCGCCGTCTTTTGGCAAATAGAACTTCCTATCTGCTTTTGCACAATCAAATACAAATGCTTCTCTCTATATATATTATTCATAGGGCCATACAAATAAGGTGGCCTTAAAATATATGCATCCGGAACTCTTTCTAATAATTTTTTTCTGCATTAATCTTGTCTGTACCGTATTTCCCCCAAAATTTATTGGCAGCAAGTTCTGCCTCTTCAAGAAAAGGCTGCACTCCATATTCTGGATACACGGCACTTGAGCTAATCAAAATGTATTGTTCAAACGATCCAAGTGCATTATATAAATCAATAACATCCTCAGCATCATAAGCAGTTATGTCAAGCACAATATCAAAATACATCTTTTTGAGTTTATCACCTAAATGATGTCGATCACCCTCAATTAATATAACTCCTTCAATTTGAGGCTTTGTATTTCTGTTAAGTACATAAACTTCATATTCATGCTCAACAAAATATTTTGATGCATATTTGCTGACAAAGGTTGTTCCACCAGTAACTAATACCTTTTTCATCAAATTCTCCTTATATGGGTCATTCTCTCAACCTCCCTGATGCCTCATTCCCTAAAACCAATCGCTGATATCAATATCAAAATGGTCTTTTCCCGGATATTTTGCGCTATAACAATTATACTGGTTCAGAAAAGGAGAATAGGTGGTTACCGTAAGCTTCTTATTACGTTCGTCAATAGTCAGCAGTCGCATAAAACCATTGCCGCCGCTGGCCGTTGCCTGATAATCCGCCATGAGCTGATATACTGTTCGGTCTTTTATTCCGTCATTATTATCATCTAAATCATCCTGACGACACTGTGCATCATGATTATGTCCGCATAAAACAAGATGGACATTAGGATTTTTCCTGACAATTTCTTCAAACAGTTTATCTCCCGTATCGCTGCGCATTCCATCCACACTCATATAGTCGTGGGTTGTCAGGATGGCTGGTATTTCCGTATGTTCCTTCAATATCGTATCCGCCCAGGTTATCATATCCGTATCCGGCCAAACCCCTAAAGCCAGGACAAGGTAATCCTGCCTGCCGGCATCTATAATCTGCGCACTTGCCTCCCCGTCATGGTAATACCAGACAGTATTACCTTTTATACCCTTTGCATCCATGCGGTTCTTTCCAAAATACGTTAAAAAATTCTCATATGGATTCCCTGAATTCGTCAGGTCATGATTGCCCGCAAGAATACTATAGGGAACCGTCCTGTCCAGATACGTCATCGCCTCATCTGCCCGCTGCCATTGTAAGGCATCCCCCGTCTGGTTCACCACATCCCCGGTATGGAATACAAAGTTTATATTCCTGTCCTCAATGTGCTCCGAAATCCATCTTGTCATAGTCATATATATATCCGGAGCGCTCTCACAGTAGTACTGCGTATCTGTCATCCAGACAAAAGTATAAGTCCTGTTTTTTCCCCAGCCGCATCCTGCAGTGCAAAAAATTACTGCAATCAAACTCATTTCTGCAAAAAATAGCTTTACTGCTTTTTTCATATCTGCAATTATACTTCCCTTCATTTCTATTCTGTTCCATTATATCATGTCAGGAAACCTTAAATATAATCTGCAAATAAATTTTTTCGGTTTGCTTCTGAAAAATTAGTATAAATATTAATATCCCCACTGTTTTAAGTCCGCCACCAGCTGTACATAAAATTCCCGCACATCAAATTCAGAAATATTTTCACGGTTTAAGTCAATCATATCCCCATGGGAAATACCCCGCTTCCCCTTTACGGTGAGCATTTTGTAGGAACTGCCCCATGGGAAGGAGGCTTCCCCCACAAGCCCGTCATTTACCCCATCGAAGTATTTGGCGAGATGATAGGTAAAGTTTAAGGGAAATCGCCCGCCGACAGATTTGTTGAGTTTTGACCCGATGCTCTGATACATGATACCAGGCACATCCGGAAACTTATTATTAAATTCACTGCAAAAAGACGCAGTTAAATTATTTACTGCTGCGAGAAAATCCGGATTAGGATCACCCAATTTTTTTAGTACGGCATTATATGTTTTTGCCACAGCTTCCTGCTCTGCCCGGGGGATTTTCGTGAGCAGGTAATCGGCAAATTCGCATCCCCTGTGGGGTGTGTTTATGGTAGTGAGGGTTGCCACATGCTCTTTCATACCCGGCAGACTCAGTGCATGACGGCAGTCAAGACCTCCCTTGGAATGTGCAATGATATTAACCTTTTCACAGCCTGTCTCCTCTATGATTTCCCTGATTCTTGCCGCAAGCTCAAGGACACTGTCTTCAACGGATGCCGCCGACTGATGGTTCCCATAGAATATACGGGCGCCGTTTGCTTCAAGCGCCTTTGGAATACGTCCCCAGTAATTAAAATACCTGAAATCCCGGAAAAATACGCCATGAACCATGAGAACAGGATATTTTGTGGCGCAAATCTGCTGTTCCCAGCGCTGCTTGCCCAACACTATTTTCCGGTTTTCCATTACAATCTCATCTGATACAATTTGAATCATCCGGCCAAGGACAACCAGATGCACAATGGGTATCATACCACAGATAACCGCAATTACCCGCATCTTGATTCCAAGCTGCTCCGACGAAAAAAATATGCGGAGCATGCCATTCCAGAAAACAACAGCTTCAAGGACAATGGCAATCAGTGTATTGATAATCCAAAGTTTCGGATCCTTAAATATGTTGTCCAGGGGCAAAAGGGTTGTAAAACTCAGGATAAACAGTGCAATGGACAATGCGGCGGAACCGAGAAATTCTATAAGCAGGGCATTGCCTTTGGCACAATTTTTCAGACGCTTTGTGCAGGGCAGGGAAAATACCGGGCAGAAATTCCCCGCAATATAGAATGGGAGAAATATCAAAAACAGGCCCGAACATTTTTGGAAAACAAGAAAATTGGATACAACAAAATAAATCAGTGAAAAAAGAATATAACTCATTAACTAATTTCCTTTCCAATATGTTTATCCAATCTCCATTCAGGTGCAGATCCATCATCCGCCCAGTATTCGTCTATTGCTGTGATTTTACCATCAACAACTTTTATGAAAGATGTCACATGAAATGACAATTCCCTATTTAGAGAATACACATGAGTAACTGTCACAAATAAATCGCCTGTTTTCTCAACTCTTTCTACTTCACCATTCCAACTGCCTGGATATTCACAATTTGCAATAATAAACTCATCCACAGTAAAATGCTCATTTGTGCAATGCCAGTTTATATATGCATTCCTGTCAAAATACTCCCTGATAGCATCCGCTTTTTGTTCTAAAACATCTTTCCAGAATTTATCTATATCCATCTACTTCCACACACTCTCTTTCATCTCCTGTTTCTTTTTATCCGCATACTTAAGTTTCTTTAATTCTAGCACAGACAACCCTATTTTGTCAGTATAAATCTCGGAAGTTTTTTTGTTCATGAAATAAAATTCTGAGTAAAAATCTTCTTGTAATAACTTTTCCAACACACTATAATGACATTTGTAAAAAATTTACACAGAAAGGACACTCAAATGGACAAAATCTTACTGATAGAAGACGACATAGAAATCAGCACCATGCTAAAAAACTTCCTCACCACAGAAAACTTTGAAGTTGTCACGGCATACGACGGGGAAAACGCATGCGAAAAGTTTTTTGCCGACAATTTCAGCCTGGTGCTTCTGGATTTAATGATACCGAAAATGAACGGCATAGAAGTTATGGGCAAAATCAGGGAAAGCCATACTGTGCCCATCATTATTCTCTCCGCCAAAGACACGGATTCCGATAAAACCTTTGGCCTTGGCTTAGGAGCCGACGACTATATCACAAAACCTTTTTCCGTCACAGAAGTGCTTGCCCGGATTAAGGCAAATATCAGAAGAAACACCCAATATGCCCCCTCCCCCCAAAATCCCCGGACAACTCTGAAAAAAGGCAGTCTTGTTATGAACTTAGAAAATTACACCGTCACAAAAGACGGCAAATCCCTGGAACTTACGGCAAAGGAATTTGAAATCTTAAGGCTTCTTATGGAAAATCCCAAAAAAGTGTATACAAAAGAGCAGCTCTATTCCCTTGTCTGGAAGGACGCCTATTTCGGGGATGAAAACGCCGTAAATGTGCATATCAGCAGATTGAGAAATAAAATCGAAGATTCTCCCAGAAACCCTAAATACGTGATTACTGTGTGGGGAATCGGCTATAAATTGGGAGATTTCTAAAATGGACAATACAATCCTCATATTCTTTTTGGCACTTACTGTCATATTCCTCACTCTTATCCTCATATACCAGCGTTTTGTCTTTACCAGGGGAATACAGTCAGAATTAATAAAAATCACCGAAAAACTCCGGGAAATCATGGAAAAAGACAGCGATGAGAAAATAATGGTATTTACGGAAAATAAAGTGCTAAAGGATTTAGACGGGCAGATAAATCTTCTGCTTTTAAAGCACCAGAAAGTTAAGGCTGACTTTAAAAGAGAAGAAATTTCCTCCAAAAAAATGTTGTCAAATATATCCCACGATATCAAAACGCCTTTAACTGTAATCCTTGGATACCTGGAAATTATGGGACTGAACCGCCCGGAAGATGAAATGCTAAAAAAGGCGCAATCCAAGGCAAAAGAGGTAATGAATCTGATCAACCAGTTTTTTACTCTGGCAAAACTGGAATCCGGCGATACAAATATTATCCTTACGAAAATTAATATTACGGAAACATGCAAAGAAACTGTACTGGGGTTTTACGATATTCTCCTCCAAAAGGACTTTACCGTTGACATTTCCATACCGGAAACGGCTATTTTTGTACAGGGAGAAAAGGATTCCATTTCCCGCATCCTTCAAAATCTCCTGTCCAATGTGATACGCTATGGAATAGACGGAAAATATCTGGGAATTGCCCTGCGCCAGGATGAAAACAGTGTATCTATTGACGTAATGGACAAAGGAAAAGGCATCCCCAACGAATTTGCCTCAAATGTTTTTGACCGTCTCTATACGATGGAAGACTCCAGAAACCGGGACATACAGGGAAATGGTCTGGGACTCACCATTGCAAAAAACCTGGCGCTAAAGCTGGGAGGCGATTTGCTTTTAACCAGCGAACCCTGGGTGAAAACAATTTTTACCCTTAGATTAAAGAAATTCTGAAGAGAGTGTTTTCATAAAAAGTATTCCCTGTAAACCTGCGAAAGAAATTTGTAAGAATTGGGCAAGAGTTTTGAAAAACAAAGTCTCTACAATGGTTTTTAAGAAAAGGAGGTAACCATATGCCAAATATATTACAGACAAACCAATTGACAAAAACCATTGACGGCAAAGATTTGGTGAAAAACGTAAATCTCCATGTAAAAAAAGGAGAAATCTACGGATTTTTAGGGCCAAACGGAGCCGGAAAGACCACTGTTATGAAAATGATTACAAATCTCTGGAAACCAACCCAGGGCAGGGTGGAACTCTTCGGGGAAACCCTTACCCCCACCTCCTATGAGGTGTTAAAGCGAATGGGAAGCATTATCGAATTTCCCTGTTTTTACGACCATCTCAGCGGATTGGACAATTTAAAACTCCACTGCGAATACATGGGATACCACACCCCGGACAGCCCGAAAAAATCCTTAGAGCTGCTGGGTTTGTGGAATGACGCCGAAAAACCGGCAAAAAGCTACTCCCTGGGGATGCGGCAGCGCCTGGGAATTGCCCGGGCCATCCTCTGTATGCCGGAGCTTTTAATTTTAGACGAGCCCACCAACGGCCTTGACCCCGCCGGAATGAAACAACTCCGGGATTTGTTTCGGATGCTCTGCCAGGAATACGGCATTACCATTTTCATATCCAGCCATATTCTCTCAGAAGTGGAAAGCATTGCAGACACCATAGGGATTATCCACAAAGGACAAATGATGAAAGAAATTTCCATGGAGAAAATTTCGGAAATGAATACAGCTTACGTAGAAGCCGCAGTGGAAAACGCAAAGAGAGCGGCCTATGTCCTCTCCGACAAACTGGAACTGACAAATTTTAAAATATTTGATGAACACCATATCCGCATTTATGACAAGAACGTAAACCCCAATGATATCTCAAAAGCATTTACTTCATATAAGATAACTATCCAGTCCATCGGGAAAAAACAGGAAAGCCTGGAGGATTACTTCTTAAAACTGACACAGGAGGGAGAATCATGTTAAAACTGATAAAATTAGAATGGAAGAAAAATAACATTGGAAAATACATACGAAATGCCCTGATTCTGGCTGGCTGCCTGTGCCTGTTCATCTTTGCCCTGGCATTTCTTGGAATCGCAAACGACCCCGACGGCACTTTAGACGCCGCAGAGGGAATGAATGCAATTTCCGCCCCCATAGAACTATTTACCAGCATGTCATTTCTTATTTTTACCAGCGTAATGTTATCCTCATTTATTGTCAGCGCATACAAAAATAAGACCATGAACCTGATGTTTTCCTACCCTATCAAACGGCAGAAAATATTGGCTTCCCAGATGCTTGCCGTGTGGCTTTTTAATTTTGCAGCGTTAGTACTCACCAAACTGGCAGTCTATCTTTGCATATTTGCAGGTTCAAAGTGTATGCCCTCTTCTTTTTTCATTGATTTTAATATTGGAGACCTGTCCTTTTATCTCCAGTTAATATTAAAGTCAGGGGTAATCGTAAGCATGAGCTTCATTGCATTATTTATAGGGATGATAAAAAAATCTTCAAAAACCACTATTGTCACTTCATTTTTGCTCATCTTCCTCACCCAGGCAAATGTGGGGGATTTCTCTATGGCAGGCAATGCCCTTTTCCCCGTCGTTTTAACCGCATTATCCTTCCTGTTTGCCTTTTTGTCCATTTATAATGCGGAACGCAAGGACTTATTATAAGGAGGTATCGTATGAAATTTAACAAAATAAATAAAAATTTATTATCTGCAGGAATTTTTGCCGCAGCTCTCTTCCTGGCAGGTTGTACATCAGAACAAAAAACTACCCCCAGCGAAGACTTTGCCTATAAAAACATCTCCAAAATCACCGTGGACAGTGATTCCTGGGATTTTGACATTTCCGCCTCAGATGACGGCGAAGTTCATATAAGCAGCGACAAAATAAAAGAGGAAAAGGACATTCAGCTTTCATTAGATGGAACAGAGCTTACCATTTGCCAAAACGACAGCTCCTCCAAAGGGCTTTCTGACCAATTCTCTTTTGGGAAATCCGGAAAGTTTACCCTTTCCCTTCCGGAAAATACGGATATTTCCCTGAATATTCATAACGGCTCCGGAAATATGACAGTACAGAATATTCAGCTCTCCGATTTTAATGTAGAAAATGATTCCGGCGCCCTGACGATTTCAAACCTGACAGCTCTTAGCGCAGAAATGTTCTCCGATTCCGGAGACATAAAATTAACGGACAGTTCCTGCACAAAAACCCACATGTCCACGAAATCCGCCTATGTCACTTTAAAAAACAGTGAAACAAGGGAAGCTGCATTTTCAACAGAGTCCGGGGAAGTGGGAATCAACAATATCAGCGGCTATAACAGCCTGTCCATAAAAACAGGATCGGGAGATATCTCCCTGTCCCATAAAAACACCCCGGAAAGCCTGACCTATGACGTTTCCAGCGGTTCGGGAGACATCACCTTAAAACTGGAAAATCTCAACCCGGCTTCCGATACGGAACAAAAAAAGCAGGGAATCGTTGGCAGTGGGGAAACTTCCCTGTCTGTCATAAGCGACAGCGGGACTGTGGTGGTGAAATAAAAATCTAAAGGGCTCTGTCAATGAAAAATAACTGGCTAATTTTTCACATTATTGGTACAATATAGAAATAGAAAAGGAGGTTTTCGCTTATGTTAAAAGGAAAAGTAGCAGTGGTAACAGGAGGCACAAGAGGAATCGGATACTGTATCGTAAAAAAATATCTGGAAAACGGCGCAAAAGTGATTCTCTTTGGCTCCAGAAAAGAAACCGTAGACAAAGCCCTTGACAGCTTAAAAGCAGAAAATGCAGGCTGGGAAGTGGAAGGGATGTATCCTGCCCTGACAAACCCAAAAGAAGTTGAGGCTGCTATTAAACAGATAAAAGATAAATACGGTAAAATCGACATTCTTGTAAACAATGCAGGAATTTCCCAGAGCACGCCTTTATGTGACTATACCCCGGAAGAATTTAACAATATTATAAATTTAAATGTAAATGCTCTGTTTTACACCATTCTTCCCACAGTAAAAATCATGAAAGAGCAGGGGGGCGGCTGTATTATAAACACCAGTTCCATGGTGAGCTTAACCGGCCAGTCCAGCGGCGTGGGCTATCCCACCAGCAAATTTGCAGTAAACGGATTAACCATCTCCCTTGCAAGAGAATTAGGAAAAGACCACATCAGAGTAAATGCCGTTGCACCGGGAGTGACTAAAACAGATATGGTTGCCGCTCTTCCCGATGAAGTGGTAAAGAGAATTTCCATGCAGATTCCTATGGGAAGGCCGGGGGAGCCTGAGGAAGTGGCCGACGCATTTTTGTATCTGGCCAGTGATTTATCAAGTTATGTTTCAGGGGAAATCCTGTCTGTGGACGGGGCTACCTGGATTTAATTCCAATTTTATGGTACAATATGAATAGAACCATTCATGTGCCTATAGGAAAGCAGGTGATCATATGCCAACTGAAAAAGAAATTAATAACTATTTATTTGACCAACTCTCTATCCTGGAACGAATTGAGGCCGTAACAGATGATGAAAAAGCATTAAAACAAATTGAACTTGAACGAAAACAGATTAATCGAAAATTATATCAGAAACCGCCTTTAATTAGTGAATAAAGGGCTCTTAAAAGGTGTAAAACCCTATATCGGATTTTACACCTTTTTTATCTTCTATGGATTTACCAATACAAAAACCTTCCCTTCCATAGCCGAAAGTTCCACTTCCCTCCCTGTCACCTTCTCCCCTTTCTCCCAGTCACAAAGCCTGTCCTTAAAACGTTCTGGCAAAACAACCTTTTGCTTTTCTTGGGATAATTGAAGCAGAACCAGCACTTCCTGCTCTGGGCATTTCCTGGTAAAACCGTAAACCATTTTTTCATTGTCCACAATGACGCTTCGAAAATTTCCCCGGGTAAGGGCCGGAAGGCTTCTCCGCATTTTAATACACTTCTTAAAATATTCTTCCATGGAAGGCACCCTTTCTCCCCAGGGCATGGGAGCCCGGTATTCCTCCTCCTCTTTTCCCGGAATCAGGGCCTCATCTCCATAAAAAACCGAAGGCGCCCCGGGACAGGTCATTAAGAAAAACACCGCAGCCTGAAAGGAAGCCTTATCTTTGTTACAGCAGGAGAAAAACCTTGGCACATCATGGGTGTCCAAAAAATTCATCTGAGCCAGGGACACAGGGTAGGGATAGCGGAGAAGCATGGCATTTACTTTTCTGTCAAACTCCTCCACGGAAATCCTCTTCTCTCCGAAAAATTCCTGGCAGAGGGACATAAAAGTGTAATTCATGGTGGAATCGAACTGGTCGCCTAAAAGCCAAATTTGCGCATTCTCCCAGATTTCCCCAATCAGGAGCGCATCTTCTTTTACCTTCCTTACCTCTCTGCGGAACTTCCGCCAAAATTCGTGGTTAATCTCATTTGCCACATCCAGACGCCAGCCGTCAATATCCGCATACTGAATCCAAAATACACCCACCTTTGCAAAATAGTCTGCCACCTCCAAAGCCCCTGTATTTAACTTGGGCATCTCTTTTACATAGGCAAATGCCTCATAATTGGGAGGCGTCTCATAGGAAACAGGAAAAGGCATCTCATAAAACCAGTTTTTATACCCTGATTTTTCTTCCTTTTCCCGCACGTCCACAAAACCGTCAAACTGGGCGCCGCAGTGGTTAAAAACCCCATCTAATATCAGACGTATCCCATTTTTGTGAAGTTCACCGGAAAGCTCTCGAAGCTCCTCTTTCGTCCCAAAACAGGGGTCAACCTCAAAATAATTTATGGTATCATACTTGTGGCAGGACTCTGCGGCAAACACAGGGTTTAAATACACACAGTTGACACCCAGATCCTTTAGATAGTCCACATTTTCAATAATTCCCCGAAGGGTCCCCCCATGGGTGCTTTTATATACCTTTCCATTTTCTGTAATACATTTTTTTTCATCCCTTAAAAAACGCTTTCCGCTTGCAAAACTGTCCGGAAAAATGTGGTACATCACCATTTCCTTGGCCCAGGGGGGAATGGCCGGGATATCCTCCCTGCGGATATAGGGGAATTGAAAAAAATGTGTCCTGTTTGTCGGAATCTCCCCAGAAAATCCGTATTCCCCATAATAAATTCTGTTGTTTCCGTCATCCAGGGAAAAATAATAGCACACTCTGGTATAGCTGTCCCTGATTTTAGCCTCATAATATTCAAACAAGCCATCCTCCGCAATGCGCTCCATCTCCACTTCTGTCACATCCACCGGGTCATTTACGCAGACTCTGTCACCGTAAAACAAACGGCTCTCCTTTATCTGATTTTTCCCGGCCCTTAAGCGTATCACCAGGGTATGCTCCCCCAGGGCATAGGCATAACAGGACAAGGGTATATGCAAAACTCCTTCTAACTGCATTGTTTCATCTCCATTCTCTCAAAAAATCAGCCTTTCACGCCACCGGCCGTCAAGCCGGAAACCATATACTTTTGAATACAAAAGAAAATAATCAAAATAGGAATGCTTACAAGCACTGCCGCCGCCGTAAACAATGACCAGCTTCTGCTGTAATCATTGGCCTGAAGCTGGTAAAGCCCCCCGGCAAGCGTATATTTGTCTCCGTTTAAAAGGAAAGTAGTGGCAAAAAGATATTCGTTCCACACAAAAATCAGCACCATCACCCCCGTCACGATAATCGCAGGCCGGGCAAGAGGCAGGACAATTTTCACCAGCATTGTAAAATCCGAGGCCCCGTCAATTTTAGAAGCCTCTTCTATTTCCATCGGAATTGTGTCAAAGTACCCCTTTAAATTCCAGATACTGAAAATGCACATAGACCCCGCATACACAATCATCAGCCCTGCATTGGAATCTAAAAGCCCAAAAGTCTTAAAGAGACGGAAAATTGCAAACATGGACAAAATCTGGGGGAAGGCATTTAACAGCACCAGGAGAAACAAAATCTTCATCCTTCCCTTAAAACGGTATCTGGAAAAAGCGTAGGAAGCCGTGGTGGCAAACCCCATGGCAAGTACCATAGTACCCAGGCTTAATACCACTGAATTTTTAAGCCACAGCAAAAAGGGCTCTTCCGTTATAATTCTCCTGTAATTTTCCAAAGTAAAACTCCTGGGGCCGCCCCCTCCTGCAAATGCACTGCTGCCATCACTGACAGAGAGCAAAAAAGCATACAGCACCGGAACCAGGGTGATAAAACAGAGAGCTAAAAAAACTGTATTTAAGCTAATAAGCGAAAGTGCCTGCCTGATTTTTCGTTTTCTCATGAATTTTCCTCCTTTAGCCCTCGGTTTGTAAACACAGAAAACAGGATAATAATTCCAAATATTAGAATAGAAACCGCCGAGGACAGTCCGTAATTATTGGAAACAAATGCATTTTCGTGGGCATATGTGATAATTGTCTGTATGGAGGCCCCGGTTAAGGAGCCTTTCTGTTTTGTCAAAAGATAGATAATATCAAACTGCTTAAAAGTGGTAAAGGCAGTCATAATTGCGGAAGGAGCAATGATGGGGCGGATGCAGGGCAGGGTGATAAAAATACTTTTCTGCCAGAAACCGGCTCCCTCCATCATAGCGCTTTCATACAGACTGGCATCTATGCTCTGCAATGCGCCGTCAATCATCATAATCATAAAAGGCAGGGCCATCCAGAGATTTAAAACCGTACATGCCAGAAATGCAGGTACGTTCTCAGACAGATAATTCAGTTTTGTGCCTCCAAGGGCTGTTACCACTTTGTTTAAAAGACCAAATTCTGAGTTAAACATACAAACCTTCCACAAAAGAATGGAAACATATGCGGGCATAGCCCAGGGAAACATAAGAAGTGTTTTATACACACGCTTTAACTTTAGCCCCTCCGCATTTAATCCAAGGGCAATAAAATAGGCTAAAAAAAGCTGCACGCCCATATTTACAGCTGTCCACAAAAGGGTTGTGCCAATGGCGGAGAGAAATCCCGAATCCGCCTTTAAAAGCGCCCGCTTATAATTTTCCAGGCCGATAAGATGAAAATCATTCCAATGGTACAGATTCATGTTTGTCAAAGAAATATATGCCGTATAGAGAATTGGAAACACAATGACAATCCCTATTAGTAGAAATGCCGGCAATGAGTACAGCCATGGAGTGGCCTTTTTCCTGTTTTTCATGGTTTGCTCCTTCGCTCTTTTACTGAATATCAGAAATTGCGGTAACTGCCTCTTTTTGGAAATCCTCTGCCGCCTGTGATACATCCTCATTTGACTTATTCACCGCCGCCAAAAATCCTTCCGCCGGCCCCCACATAACGCTCATCTGGGGAATATTTGGCATAGGCTCTGCCGTATCCGCCGTCTTTTTCATAGTCAGGACCATTTCATTGGCAGCAACGTCACTGTTATGGTAAACTTTTTCATTAGCTGAAGCACAGTTATTATTTACCACCAAATCCACTCCCACTTTTTCGGAAGCCAGGGCAGATAACACCTTTTCCACCGCATCTTTTTTTGCCCCTGCACTGTGTTTTAAAACACCCACTCCCTGGACGCCGGAATAAGGGGCCAAAGCCTTACCGTTTGGCAGGGTAAATTCGGAGAGCGACTTCATTCCCAAATCAATGCCTGCATCCTTAATTCCAGATAAGAGCCAGGGCCCTCCGATAATGGCCGAAGCTTTTCCCTCATTAAACAATGTAGTCACTGTATTGTAATCCCCGTCCGCCTGAAGGGCTGCAAATTTCTGATTGTAGGCCACAGCCTCTATGGTTTCCGGCAGATTAAGTCCGGGATTTCCCTCTTTGTCAATAATACATCCCCCAAACCCGTTAATAAAAGGCGCCACATTATAGGCTGTGGAATGCTGGTTGAGCACCCCATAGGTTCCTGCCTCCGTATCTGTATGGGTTTCCATATAGGCGTAGAGTTCATCGGTGGAATCCGGCACATCCCCCTCCCATAAACCTTTGTTATACAAAAACAACAGTGTCTCAAAATAAACCGGAACCATATACTGGGTATCCTTGTATGTGACGGCCTCCAGCGTCATCTCATTTAAGTCCCCGTTCAGGGAAGCCGTATCTAAAATATCCGACAGGGGTGCCAAAATTCCCATCTCAGCCAGCATCCCCAGGGAATCGTGGGCATAAAAATACATATCCGGGCCATTTACCTCATCCGTTCCGTAAAGTTTCAGCTGGTCTGTCAGGGCGGCTTTCTTTTCAAAAGAAACCCTAATGCCCTCTTCTTCCAACATCTCATTCACGTCTTTTTCCATGGTATCCATAATGGACTCATCCCCGTCGTGCCAGATTTTAATATTGGTTTCCCCTGCACTTTCCTTTTTGTCCGCTGTCTTTACCTCAGAGGCCTCTTTTTTCACGGAAGAATCTGTCTGCTTCTCCTTTGGCTCTTCCCCGCAGCCCGCCATTAATCCTGCAATCATACATCCGCATAAAATTTTACAAATCTCTCTCTTCATCCTTTTCCTCCATTCCAAATATAGGAAAACGCTTTCCATATTTTTCAAGTTTAACGTCAACTTCTAATCTTATTTTCCACTTTTTTTCTTATAAAGTCAATGAAATCCCCATAAATATACTTGACTTTGTCAGGAAAGCGCTATACTATAATTCTATATTCAGTCACTTTTCAAGGAGGTTCTTATGGCAGTTACCATAAATGATGTGGCAAGACTTGCAGGGGTTTCCCCCTCCACTGTATCTAAAGTTTTAAACAACTGGTCAACCATTTCCCCGGCAACGGCAGAGAGGGTTCATGAGGCAATTCGGAAGCTGGACTACACCCCAAATGCCAGGGCGGTGAGCTTTGCCAGACAGTCCACCAAAAATATTGCCTTTTTAACTGCAATCACCCGGAATGAGGCGTACAAAAATCCCCACATGTTTGATATCATGTGCGGTGTACACAACGAACTTGGGAAAGAAAATTATTCCCTGACATTAATCGACTCTTCCAGGGAAAGTTATCCCGGAGAGACGGCGGAAAAAATTATTTCCCAGAAATCTGCTGATGGTATTGTGGTACACGGTTCCGCCGTCAATGAAACCGTGGGCAATCTTCTTGTAAAACGCCAATTTCCCCACATCATTATCGGACACCCCAATTTTTCCAGCCAGCTGTGCTGGATTGACACAAACCATGCCTTGGCCGGGGAATTTGCCGCAGAGCACATGATTTCCTGCAATTACACAAATGCTGCCTTTGTGGGAGGGAGAAAGTCTGACTTTATCTCAGTCCAGAGAGAACGGGGTTTTTTAGGGCTTATGGGCAAATACGGCTACGGCGTGCCCCAATCCCACGTGATACACACGGATTCCTCTGTGAGGGAGGCTGCCGCCGCTGCCTTAACACTGCTGTCCAAAAAAAATCCCCCCAGGGCCATTGTCTGTGAAAACAGCCAAATCGCCCTGGGGGTTTCAAAAGGCATTGAAAAAACGGGGAAATCTGTCCCCAAAGATATTGCTTTCCTTACATTTGACACCTATCCTTACTCCGGTGTAATTGAGCCTAAACCCACAATTATTGACATCAATATGTACGATATGGGGGTTCAGGCAGGGCAGGTAATGCTGCACAAATTGGAAAATCCTTCCCTGCAGGTGCAAAGCTATACTACCCTTCCGGTGCTTTTGCAGGGGGAGAGTACGGAAGTGGGGGGAGTGTAATAAGATTAAGGTGTAAAGTCCTTATTCGGCCGTGTTGCTCTATCCATGTAATAAACTAGACTGTTTGTAATCCGCAGAGAGGGATTTTACTATATTGATAAAACAAAAATGATAAAAGACCTGTTGGAGCATATGGCGTATGTAAATCTCTTCACACGTCCCAGGCGTTTTGGAAAAAACCTGAATATGAGTATGCTGAAATACTATTTTGAAATCGGGTGTGATAAAATGCTTTTTCATGAACTGGCAATTTCCGGAGAAAAAGATCTCTGTGAAAAATATATGGGAAAGTTTCCGGTTATCTCTATTAGTTAAAAAAACGCTGAGGGAGAGAACTTTGCCAAAGCAAAAGGTAAACTGCGTTCCATCATAGGTCACGAAGCTTCCCGGTTTTCCTTTCTTGAAAACAGTGAAATATTATCCGAACCAGAACGCCTGCAATTTGCAAAACTTTTAGAATTAAATCACAGAGGCGAATTTGCAATGTCAGACGAACTCCTTGAGGACAGTTTATTTATGTTGTCAGGATTTTTGTACCGGCACTATGGACAAAAGGCCATTATTCTCATTGACGAATATGACGTCCCTCTGGATAAGGCATATCAGTCAGGATACTATGATGATATGGTAAATCTGGTCCGAAACCTTTTTGGCCAGGCTTTAAAAACAAACAGCAGCCTGTATTTTGCAGTGCTCACCGGATGTTTGAGAATTTCCAGGGAAAGTATTTTTACAGGTTTTAATTATTTTAATGTATACACAGTAAAAGATGCATCCTACCATGAATATTTTGGATTTTCTGACAGAGAAGTTTTAGAATTGCTAGAATACTACTATTGCTGAAATCCCCTGTTATTCAAGCCGTAGCCTCCCCACAATACTTTGCTTCTCC
Source organism: Roseburia sp. 1XD42-69 (assembly GCF_003612565.1). GTDB lineage: Bacteria > Bacillota > Clostridia > Lachnospirales > Lachnospiraceae > Roseburia_B. The sequence goes on from NZ_RAZG01000008.1 coordinate 113,898, forward strand.
AAATTCTTAAAACAGATATACGGAATCAGGACTGCAAAGACAATCAAAATCGGTGTACAGATTATAAGGGGCAGGAGTGTGAAATGGAAAGTCGCTGTCCAGTCACCGGCTACCATCATCCGCACTCCAACAAGGACACCGAAAGCGCTTAGGATATAAGATACAAAGAGCGTACTAACCGCATAATAAAGGCCCTCGTCAATTAGCATCGTTTCCGCCTGCGGTTGGCATTCCTCGGACACATCAAAGAACAGTTTTCGCAGGGTATTGTCCGGGTACATCATTCGGAAAGCATCTGCTGGAAGATAAAACGAAAGAAAATCCTGTATACTGCTGTTTACCCCTCAGTAATTGTGGCTATATCCATCACAATGGCCATAACCTCATATTGCTGTCCATTCAGTTCTACCATGTCCCCAACAGAATAAGTCGGCTGTGTTTCTTTCTCTGCATCTTCCGCACCGGTAGCCGCTTCCATAATTACATAGCCCCCCAGACAAAAATTTCTCTTTATCAAAGATGCCATGCGGAAGTTATCAGCTACAACAAAAAGAACCTTGAAAGGGAGCTTCAGAACGAGAGCCGACAGCAGAACAGGCAACAGAACAGGACTAAGCGTAGGGGGGGAAGAAATTTAATGTGAATTTTATTGTAAAGACAAGCCTTATTTTGTATAATTGAAGTGTGGCAGGAGCAGGATATATCGTATCTTATGTTACAGATTTTTAGAAATCAAGGTGGTAAGGTGTCGGACGATACAAAACAGACGCAGGAAGTTAAGGCAAAGCGTACCGCAAAAAACAGTGTATTTTTAGACCTTTTTCAAGATAAAAAGAATTTGCTGAAACTGTATAAAACATTGCACCCAGAGGATACAGACGCAACAGAGGACACACTAGATATTGTAACAATAGACAATGTTTTGACAGATAATCTCTATAATGATTTGGGCATAATGGTGGGTAACAATAGGTTGCTTTTGTTGTTGGAAGCGCAATCGAGTTGGACGGTAAATATTTTAATCAGAATACTTCTGTATTTAGC
>NZ_RAZG01000091.1 GCF_003612565.1 Roseburia sp. 1XD42-69
TATGTAATTCGGAGACAATCTTCCATGAATTGATGCGCCCCTATATGACAAAAGAGGATTTGGATGATGTTGTCGAAGCTTTCCATAAGGTGGCGGATAATTTGGATGAATTGAGATAAATAAATTAGTAGAAAACAGGTGAAAACATATGTTAAATGACAAAACAATATTAATCACAGGCGGCACAGGTTCCTTCGGACATCATTTTGTGGAATATGTTTTAAGGAACTACAAGCCGAAAAAAATCATTATTTATTCCAGGGATGAATATAAGCAATTCGTTATGAGCAACCAATACAAAGAGCATCGTGACATTCTCCGGTATTTTATCGGGGATGTAAGGGACGAGGCCCGTCTTAAAATGGCGATGAAGGGAGCAGATTATGTAATCCATGCTGCCGCTTTAAAACAGGTCCCGGCATGTGAATATAACCCAAATGAAGCCATTAAAACAAACATCAACGGCGCTATGAATGTTATTAACGCCGCACTGGAAACAGGTGTGGAAAAGGTCATTGCATTATCTACAGATAAAGCGGTGAACCCCATCAATCTTTACGGCGGCACAAAACTGGTGTCAGATAAACTTTTTACAGCAGCAAATGCTTATTCCGGCGAAAACGGAACACGTTTTGCAGTAGTGCGCTACGGCAACGTTGCCGGAAGCCGTGGATCTGTTATTCCCTTTTTTCAGAATATCATTGATAACGGGGGAAAAGAACTGCCCATTACAGATTACCGCATGACAAGGTTCTGGATTAGTTTAGAGCAGGGGGTAGAACTTGTAATTAAGGCGCTCTCTGAGGCAAACGGAGGCGAAACATTTATCTCTAAAATACCCTCTTTTAAAATTACCGATTTGGCACAGGCCATGCTGCCGGGATGCAAAACTCCGGAAGTGGGTATCCGGGAAGGGGAAAAACTCCATGAAATAATGGTAACAAGAGAAGATTCCCTGCATACATATGAATACGAAAAACACTATATCATATATCCCCACTATGACTGGTGGGGGAAAGAGAACATCATTCCCGGAGGAAGTTTAGTGAAGCCTGAATTTGAATACAGTTCCGGTACGAATACGCAATGGCTTAATGTAGAGGATATTCAAAAATTAGTTTCAACGGATTTAGACAGGCATTGATAGATTGGACGGGCAGTTATGAATTTACATGAACGATTAAAAAAACAAGCTTATATCATTGCAGAAATGTCAGCCAACCATGGCGGCAGCCTAAAACGGGCAAAAGAAATGATATATGCGGCCGGAGAATCCGGGGCAGACTGCATTAAAATCCAGACTTACACACCGGATACCATGACCATTGACTGCAATAACGAATATTTTCAAATTGCAAAGGGAACATGGGCGGGAGAAAATCTTTATCAATTATACCAGAAAGCCTTTACTCCCTGGGAATGGCAGGCAGAGTTAAAGGATACGGCTAAAAAAGCAGGCATTGATTTCCTCTCAACACCCTTTGATAAAACATCCGTGGATTTTCTGGAAGGGATAGGAATTGAATTTTATAAAATTGCATCTTTTGAACTGGTTGACATTCCCCTGGTGAAATATATCGCTTCAAAGGGAAAACCTATTATTATGTCCACAGGAATGGCCTCACTGGGAGAGATTGACGAAGCGGTGCAGGCAATTTATCAGGAAGGAAATATGCAGCTTGTTTTACTGCGGTGTGCAAGCGCCTATCCTGCTGTTACGGATGAAATGAACCTGCGGACGATGCAGAATATGGCGGATATCTATGATATCCCGGTAGGCCTTTCTGACCATTCTATGGGTTCTATAGGCGCAGTGACGGCAGTTGCCTTAGGGGCTTCGGTCATTGAAAAACACTTCTGCCTGGGACGGGAAATTGAAACCCCGGATTCCTCCTTTTCCATGGAGCCAGAGGAATTTAAACGTATGGTTTCTGATATCCGGCAAGCGGAAAGAGCAATAGGAAAAGTGGTTTACGGGATAGAAAACCAGGAAAAAGATAACTGTGTATTCCGTCGTTCCATTTTTGCCATAAAGGATATAAAAAAGGGGGAAGAACTCACAGAGGAAAACATAAGGGTAATTCGCCCGGGATACGGGCTTGCGCCGAAATTCTACCCTGAAATCCTGGGACAAACCGCTGCCCAGGATTTGAAAAGAGGAACCCCGGTTCAAATGGATATGATTTACCGAAAGTCAAAATAGAACATCTCACAGGAGAGAAACTTTTATGAATAAAAAATTCCCGGTCACGGTGCTCTTTCTCACAAATAATGAAAACGCAAAGGATTTGTACCGCTGGATAAAAGACAGATGCCCTGCTGTTTTAAACAGCGAACGTTTAAACATCCAGGAGATTCAAAACCTGCATCCCAGATTAGTTGTGAGTTACAACTACAAATACATAATAGGTAAAGAAATAATAGATTTTATGCAGGGCAGCATGATAAATCTGCATATATCTTATCTCCCCTGGAACCGTGGTGCCAGCCCCAATATATGGAGTTTTATTGACAATACCCCAAAAGGGGTTACGATACATCAAATAAGTCCGGAATGTGACAGGGGAAAAATTTTGTACCAAAAAGAATGTTTTTTCTGCCCGGAAAAAGAAACTTTGGAATCTGCATATCTAAAGTTAAACCATGAGATTACCGAGTTATTTAAGTCCCACTGGCAGGAAATATATGATGGCTCTTATCGCCTTCACAGCCAGGAAGGAACAGGAAGTTACCACAGTAAAAAAGATTTAGAAGCGTTAATGAAACGCGTAGATTTTCAATGGACAGATAATATAGCTGTATTTTTAGACAAATATAGAAAAAATGCAGGGAGGTAAACTGATTATGAAGGGAAAAAGCCTGGCAATTATCACGGCAAGGGGCGGCAGCAAAAGAATCCCCAAAAAGAATATAAAGGAATTTTGCGGAAAACCCATTATTCAATATTCCATTGAAGCCGCAATGGAAAGCGGAGTTTTTGACGAAGTTATGGTTTCTACGGATGATGAGGAAATAAGAAAAGTTTCGGAAGCCTGCGGGGGAAATGTCCCCTTTCTGCGTTCCCAGGAAACTGCAAACGATATGGCAATGACCCATGAGGTTATCCTTGAAGTATTAGAGGAATATAAAAAGAGAGGGCAGGAATTTGAATACGTGTGCTGTATTTATCCTACGGCGCCGTTTATCACCCCTGCAAAATTAAGAGAGAGTATGGAAAAGCTGACCCAGACGGGGGCAGAGGGGGTAATCCCTGTGGTTCCCTACTCTTTTCCGCCCCAAAGATGCTTTGTACTGCGGGAAGGCAGAGTACAGTTCAGGTGGCCGGAAAACCGCCTGGTACGCTCCCAGGATTTAGAGAAATGGTATCATGACTGCGGCCAGTTCTACTTTTTAAGCGTGCCGGCCTTTCTTGAGCAGAAAAAACTGATACCGGAACATACCGTCCCTGTTATTATGAGCGAATTGGAAGTACAGGATATTGACAATTATGAAGACTGGAAAATAGCAGAAATGAAATATAGCTTGTCATGCAAAAAACAGGCTAAGTAAAAAATAACAGGAGAACAAAGATATGTTTACAACAGATGTACTCACAGGAAAAAAAGTAACATTAAAAATGTGTGGAACAGAATATGCCACGGAAGAATATGTTAACTGGCTGAATGATCCCCAGGTTAATCGTTTTCTTTGGGTGAGGTATGAGAGACAGACCTTGGAAAAGATTACGGATTATATCAATGAAATCCGGGAATCCGAAGATAAAATAATATTTGCTATGATTGAATCATCCCAAAATAAACACATTGGAAACATCCAGCTTACTTTTAATAAAATCCACAAATACTGTAACTTTGGTTATTTTATAGGGGATAAGAATTTCTGGGGACAGGAAATTGCGGTAGAAGCAATTCACTTGGCTATTAAATGGGCATTTGAAACAACAGACACTGTCAGAATAAATGGCAGTTTATATTCCCGAAATGTTTTTTCACTGAAAACTTTGCTTAAAGCAGGATTTCATAAAGAGGCCGTTCTGAAAGATTATTTGACTTGGAAAGATGATGCCAGAGATGACATGGTACTTATGTACCTGTTCCGGGAAGAATTTGAAAAAACGGGCTTACTTGAACATTAGCCCCAAAAGGGATGATATCGGAAATGAGGTGTATCCATGTATTCATTTCGTGAATTACAGAAAGCCTGTAAAAAGGAAGCAGGCGGAAAAGAAATCCGTCTGGCAGTACTGGGAAATTGTGCAACACAGTTTTTTTCCCAGGCCGTTAAGGGGTATGGCAGATTGTCAGGATTGAATCTAACTGTATTTGACGCTGACTATAACCAAATCGCCACCCAGCTTCTGAATCCTTCTTCAGAAGTATATGGTTTTGGAGCAGATAAAATCCTGATATGGCTTTGTACTGAAAAAATATATGAAGAATATCTGGCGGAAGAAGTTTCTTTAAGAAATGCCTTTGCAGAAACTTATATGCAAAAAATACAGCATTACTGGGACTTAATCGAAAATAATTCTAAGGCTCAAATTTTACAGATGAATTTCTTTGAAATTGATGACAAGGCACTGGGAAATTATTCCAGTAAAATGGATTTTACATTTATATACCAGATACGCAAATTGAATTATCTTCTGGCGGAAGCGGAAGCAAAAAACGGAAAGGTCTATCCCGTTGATGCTCTTTCCCTACAGCTTAATCTTGGCAGGGATTTTTTCTTTGATGCGGCCCTTTATTATCATGCAAAAATGTCGGTTTCCATGGATGCTTTGCCCTACCTTGCCAAAGCAGTCATCGATGTGGTGAATGCCATGAATGGAAAAATAAAAAAATGTGTCATTCTTGATTTAGACAATACCTTGTGGGGCGGCATAATTGGGGATGACGGCATGGGCGGCATAGAAATCGGAGAGTATGGAAAAGGCCATGTATTTACCAATTTGCAGCGGTGGATAAAGCAGCTTAAGGACTGCGGAATCATACTTGCGGTATGCAGCAAAAATGAGGCGGATATTGCGAGAGAGCCTTTTGAAAAACACGAGGAAATGATTCTTAGATTGGCAGACATTTCAATTTTTGTTGCAAACTGGAATGATAAGGCGTCAAATATAAAAATGATTCAAGAGAGCTTGAACATAGGAATGGATTCTATAGTATTCCTAGACGATAATCCGGTTGAGAGAAACCTGGTAAAAGAAAAATGCCCGGATATAGAAGTTCCTGAACTTCCGAAAGATCCTGCGCTTTGGCTGGATTTCCTCCAAAGAAAAAATTATTTTGAGACAGCTTCCTATACGGGTTCCGGAAGTGACCGCACCAAACTATATCAGAGGGAGTTTGAAAGAAAGAGCCACCAACAAAGCTTTGAGACAATAGACGATTATCTACAAAATCTTATGATGGAAGGCAGGGCAAAAGCTTTTGAACCTGTAAAATATCCACGGATTGCACAGCTTACCCAGAGGACGAATCAATTTAACCTGCGGACAGTGCGGTATACGGAAGACGACATTAAAAGATTAGCCGAAGATAAGGGTTTTATTACCCTTTACTATACGCTAAAAGATAAATTCGGAGACTACGGCTTGGTATCTGTAGTTATCCTAAAAAAGACTTCAGAAAAAGACCTTTTTGTGGACACATGGCTGATGAGCTGCAGGGTATTCAAACGGGGAATGGAAGAATTTGTGATGAACCATGTGGTACAGACTGCAAAAGAAAACGGTTTTGAAACCATATCATCCCAATACATACCCACTAAAAAAAATCAAATGGTAAAAGATATTTACGAAGCAATGGGTTTTAACAGAGACGGGGAAAATTTATTTCATTTAGACCTGGATACTTTTAAAACTGCAAAAACATATATCAAGGAGGCAGATAGCGATGAATAGAAAAGAAGTTTTAGAAAAAATGGCGGAAATTTGTAAGGATGTATTTGAGGACGAAAGTCTTATTATTACAGAAGAATTGTCTGCGGCAGACGTAGAGGACTGGGACAGCCTGGCCCATATGTCCCTTGTCAATGAGCTGGGAAAAACTTTTGGTGTAACTTTTACCCTGGAAGAAGTGGCGGAATGTACAAGAATCGGAGATTTACTGGATGCGCTTATGAATCATCTGTCCCTTACACAGTAAAATGCAACGGTAAATTTGTGATTTTTTTGCAGAAAACAGGTGAGTAAATGAACGAATATAAAATAACGGATTTATTTGTAGGCATGAAGGAAACTTTCAGCAGGACAATTACATCAGAAATGATGCAGAAATTTTATGATATTACCCTGGATGAAAATCCCCTTCACAGAGATTTGAATTTTGCCAGAGAGATGGGGTACGAAAACCAGGTTGTATACGGAATGCTCACAGCATCTTTTATGTCAACTTTAGGCGGATGTTACCTGCCGGGCAAATACTGTTTGATACTGGGGGGAAGCGTTAATTTTGTAAAGCCGGTTTTTGTAGGGGATACAATATCCGTGACAGGCGAAATCATAGAAATTAACAGAGAATTAAATTATCTGGAACTAAAAGTTACTATGCGAAATCAAAAAAATGAAAAGGTATTTAGAGGATTACTAAAAGAAGGGGTTTTAAATGGATAACGGAAAAATTCTTCTTGTAACAGGCGCATCTTCAGAAGTCGGAGCCAGCCTGATACGGAAAACAACAAACAACTATGACAGAATATGGGCACATTACCACAGTTCTAAAAACATGATTGACAATTTGATAAATGAATTAGGAGATAAAATAATTCCGGTTCAGGCGGATTTCCGGGATATGGAGAGTACACAACAAATGATAGAAAAAATCCAGGCCAGTGGGGAATGGCCAGGCCATATTGTACACCTCTCCGCATCCAGCCCAGCCAGCCAGCGTTTTCCAAAAAATGAGTGGAACCATTGGCAGGAGGAAATTGACACTTCCCTTCGGTCCGTTGTAATGATACTGCAGGCATTTATTCCAAAGATGGCAAAAGTGAAATACGGCAAGATTGTCATGGTTTTAACTTCCTATTTATTTGGGATTCCCCCAAAATTCCAAAGCTCCTATATTACCGTAAAATATGCACTGTTAGGGCTGGTGCGTACACTGGCAACGGAATATGCGCCAAAGGGAATTACCGTAAACGCAGTTTCACCAGACATGATGGAGACAAAATTCTTATCAAATCTGTCAGAGCTGGCTATTGAACAAAGCGCTAAAGATAATCCAAGGGGCCGCAATATTAAAGTTGAAGAATGCGTCCCGGCAATCGAATACTTCCTGTCCTCTGTAAGCGACATGATCACCGGACAAAACATGGGCATCACAGGTGGGGCAAGGTAAGAAGTGTTATATAAAAAATCCGTGTAAAAGAGAAGACACCAAAATGGGAGAAGATGAATGAATGTAGCGATTATTATTGCAGGTGGATCAGGGCACCGCATGGGACAAGACATTCCAAAACAGTTTATCAATGTCTGCGACAAGCCTGTTTTGATTTATACCCTGGAAGGATTTCAGAGACATCCCCAAATTGACGCTATAGAGGTGGTGTGTATTGATGGATGGCACGATGTTGTCTGGGCCTATGCGAAACAATTTAATATCAGCAAATTAAAATGGATTGTTTCCGGCGGAAATTCCAGCCAGGAATCCATAAGAAATGGCGTTTTTTATCTGGAGGACAAGTGTGATGCAGAGGATACCATTATCATCCATGACGGCATACGTCCCCTTGTTGATGCGGCGGTTTTGGCGGATGTCATTGTGAAATGCAGGCAGCATGGGAATGCAGTTACTTCCCTGCCTTACAATGAACAGATTTTTGTGACGGATGATGAAATATCCACCGTTCAATATATTCCAAGGGAAACCCTGCGCCGGGTCTCCACCCCCCAGGCGTATAAGTTTGGAAAATTAGACAGTGCTTACCATGAAGCCTTTGAAAAAGGCATCGGCATTCAAGGTTCTTCCTACACAAATACTATGATGGTGGAATTAGGGGAACGCCTGTATTTTGCGGCAGGCTCTGACAAGAATATCAAACTCACCACTATGGATGACCTGGAAATGTTTAAAGCATATTTAAATGCAGACAAAGACACATGGCTGAAGTAAGAAGGAAGGCGGATACATATTCCATGATAAATCACAAGTTATATGAAGAGGATGTAAAGTTTACCGCGGCATTAGACCTGCCCTGGGAAAAGCTAAAAGATAAGAGCTTTTTGATTACCGGAGCAAGCGGCCTGACAGGGAGCTTCCTTGTGGATGTATTAATGTATAAGAATCTCCATGAGGATTTTAACTGCCGTATTTATGCACTGGGGAGAAGTATTTCAAGGGCAAAGGAAAAGTTGTTTGACTATTGGGGACAAAGTTGTTTTCAGTTTATTGCGCATGATATCAATCTTCCCTTGGAACTAGAGACAGAAGATAGGATTGACTATGTGCTTCACATGGCAAGCAATACGCATCCCATTGCCTATTCTACCGACCCAATCGGTACTATTACAGCCAATATAATCGGGACAAATTATCTTTTGCAGTTAGCAGTGAAACATCACGCAAAACGTTTTTCCTTTGTTTCTTCTAATGAAATATACGGGGAAAACCGGGGGGATACGGAGTTTTTTGAGGAAAACTACTGCGGATATATAGATTCCAATACCTTAAGGGCAGGATATCCGGAAAGCAAACGATGCGGGGAAGCTTTATGCCAGGCATATAGAAAGCAGCATAACCTGGATATTGTAATTCCACGGTTGACTCGCTCCTACGGCCCCACCATGTTAATGAGTGACACGAAGGCGGTTTCCCAGTTTATCAATAAAGCTCTTGCAGGGGAAGATATTGTATTAAAAAGTGCAGGGACGCAATATTTTTCTTATACCTATGTGGCAGATGCAGTTTCCGGGCTTCTGACAGTGCTTCTGAAAGGTGAAAATGGAGAAGCCTATAATATTGCAGACGAGGCTTCTGACATTATGCTGAAAGATTTGGCATTATCTATTGCAGAAAGTGTTGGAAAAAAGGTTGTATTTGAATTGCCGGATAAGGTGGAACAGGCGGGATACAGTACAGCGACCAAAGCAAGATTGGACGGCAGAAAGATAAAGGAACTGGGCTGGAGAGCTAAGTATAATATAAAGCAGGGGACAGAACGGACGATTCAGATTTTGATTTCCCCCAATACTTAAAAAAAGCGTTAAAGCGCATATAAGCCAAGGAGGGACAGAAAGTGCATATACCATACGGCAGGCAGTACATAGATGATGCGGATATACAGGCGGTTGTGGATGTCTTAAAGTCAGACTTTTTAACCACAGGCCCGGCGGTAAGGGACTTTGAAAAGGCAGTGGC
>NZ_RAZG01000092.1 GCF_003612565.1 Roseburia sp. 1XD42-69
ATGCTATTTTATTGCCAGTTTTTATTGAATTTTCAAGGTGCATCTGCGCTTATTCAAATGCGAAGTTTGAGATTGTAATTTATTTAAGAATTTTGCGTGCTTAGCATGTAAAAGATAAATAGTCACTATAAACGAGGGAGGACAAAGACTATGAAAAGAAAATTTGCAGTGGCATTGGCAACAAGTTTAGCATTGGCATCACTGGCAGGATGCGGGGGAGCACCGGCGTCCACAGCGTCAAATGCAGACACAGGTGCAGACAAAAAAGCAGATGCACCGGCAGACGGGGGTTCTGCAGACAGCGGCTCTGGAGTGGATACCTCAGCAGCTGAGTTAAACCTGATTATCGCTTCCAACCAGACGTCTCTGGAAAATCCATATTCCTATGGTATGGATAAGTTTAAAGAGGTAGTGGAGGAGAAGTCAGGGGGAAAAATTGCTGTTACTGTCCACAAAGGAACTTTAGGAGAGAATGAATCCGAGCTTATTGAGAAATTATCCATGGGAGCTGCAAACCTTGTGGTTGCTTCACCGGGATTTATGACATCTATCGGTGTGCCGGAGATTGATATTTTCTCTTTGGAGTACTTATTTGACAGCTTTGATCACTGGGAGAAATGTTTAGACGGTGATTTCGGAAACAAGATGAAAGATATTGTTACCGAGAAAACAGGCAACAGCTTCCGCATTATGGGATACTGGTCATCTTCTGTCCGTGACGTGTACGGCAAAAAGGCAGTTACAAAACCAGACGATTTAAAAGGTATGACAATCCGTACCCAGTCATCACAGGTTCAGCAGGACTTCTTTGCCGCATGCGGTGCAATTCCTACCAGCGTGGCATGGGGTGAGCTTTATCAGGCGTTACAGCAGGGCGTTGTAGATTCTGCTGAAAATGACTACACAAACTTTATGTTAAAAGAGCATCACAAGACAGACAACGGCAAGTTCGTATCTGAGACACATCACGACTACACTACACGTCTTCTTTTGATGGACGGTTCTTTCTATGACAAATTAACAGATGAGCAGAAAGGCTGGATTGACGAGGCATGTGTTGCGGCTACAGCAGAAGAGCGCCAGGTTACATATCAGATGTTTGAAGAGTCCAAAAAGCAGGTTATCGCTGACGGTGCGACTGTAACCGAAAATGCTGATATTGATATTGAGGCATTTAAAGCAATTGCGAATCCAATTATGGACAAATTTGCAGAGGACAATAACATGACAGCAGAGTTAGAGATGATTCGTTCTGCAGCAAAATAATTTGTTGTTTATTCTAAAGGAGACAGTCACCTGGGAGACTGGGTGACTGTTTTTAGATGTACGGGATGCAAAATACGGTAATGTATGATTTGCAGGCCCGGGCAGCGAAAGTGTCAGAAGGAGAGAAAGCAGTGAAAAAAGCAATTGAAATTCTTCAAAAGGTTCAAATTGCAGTGGGCGGCGTGTTTTTGCTGATTTTCCTTGTAACGGTTGTGTTTCAGATGTTTTCCCGTTATGTGGGAATCGTAGCCACATGGACAGAAGATGTATCTATGTATTCTTTTATCTGGGCAGTGTTTATGGGTGCTGGGGCAATGGTATATGAAAAACGCCATTTTGCCTTTACCTCTGTAAGTGATATGTTAAAAAACCCTAAGGCAAAAAGTGTGATTGCATTGATTATTTCTGTGGTTATGCTTATTTTTGCGGTGCTGATGGCATATTACGGGGTTCTGGTTGCAAAGCAGTTCTGGAATTATACGTGGGTGACCATTCCTTCTTTTAAGAGAGGACCCACTTGGCTCTGTCTGCCAATCTGCGGTGTTACTTCCGCTATTTATCTTGTGATGCAGATTATAGAGGAGATTGGCAATCTGGCGAAAGGAGGAAATAATTAATGGGTGCATTGCTTGTTATATTGTTTGTGTAATGGTAGCAATCGGCGTGCCGATTTCCTTTGCCCTGGGTGTGGTATCTTTTACGGGTATCTTTGCAATTCCTGACATTCCAAACACGGTTGTGTTTACAAAGATGTTTAACGGCTTAAACAGTTTTACCCTCCTTGCCGTTCCTCTTTTCATTTTGGCGGCAAATCTGATGAATGAGGGGGAGATTACAGAAAAACTTATCGACTGCTGTAATGCACTGGTGGGACGTTTCCGGGGCGGTTTAGCTTATGCAAACGTGCTGGTGTCCATGGTGTTTGCGGGGATTTCCGGCTCTTCCCAGGCAGACACGGCAGGGGTTGGTAAAATCTTAATCCCTTCAATGGAAAAAGACGGGTACGATAAGGGAACCTCTGTTGGGGTTACAGCAGCAAGTTCTACCTTAGGCTCCATTATTCCCCCAAGTATCACTATGGTGGTGTATGCAGGTATAGCAAATGTCAGCACAGGAGCTTTGTTTATGAGCGGTATGGTGCCTGGAATTTTACTTGGACTGGCAATGATGTTTGTAATTAAACTGAATTCCGTAAAGAAGAATTTCCCCAAAGGGGAGGCAGTTGCGTTAAAAGATGTTGCACGTCAGGTAGGCCAGTCTCTTCCAGCCCTTTTAACGCCCATTATCCTTATCGGCGGTATTGTCAGCGGATTATTTACACCTACGGAATCTGCGGCAGTTGCATGTATCTATGCTTTGATAGTAGGTATCTTTTTCTACCGCACCATTAAGGTGAAAAACCTGCCCAGAATCTTAATTGAGACTATGAAGTTATCTTCCCTGTCTTTATTTGCACTGGCTACTGCAAACGCTTTGGGCGAATTGTTAAGCTACTATCAGCTCAACGTATTTGTTCAGCAGTTCTTTGTAAACATGGCAGGAGGAAAACTGGTATTCCTTCTGGTTGTAGTGGTATTCTTTATGTTTGTGGGTACTTTTATGGATGCCGTTCCGGCAATGATTCTGTTTGTGCCTATTATTCTGCCAAGCGCTACATCTCTTGGCATCAGCCCGATTATCCTTGGACTGATTATTATCGTTACCCTGGCTCTTGGCCTGGTGACGCCGCCCTATGGGCTTTGTCTTCTGATAGCTTCGTCTATCAGCGGAATTACTATTGAGGACGCATTTAAGGGAGCGCTTCCTTATTTCCTGTCATCACTGGTAGTCTTGCTGCTTTTGGTATTGTTTTCGGATTTGTGGCTGGCAATTCCTGCCACGTTGTTCCCGGCAATGTTCTAACTGCAGTGTATTGGAGAAGGTTTTATGGTATAAAATAGGGGTATTTTGTACGTGATTTTAACCGGGTGGAATGGCGAGGAGCTGTTTTGCCCGGTTTTTTTATGTACATGGGTGCACATAGATATTTATATACTTTTATAATGAAAAAAGTTAACAGAAAAGTATTGTAAAAAATGACTGGGAAATGTATAATTGGGCGTATAGTCAGCAGGACACGCTAAAACAAATAATAGAATGGATTTTAGTGTGCTGTAACGGAAAGAAGGTGCTGTATGGACGAGAAGAGGGCGGGGCTTGGGTATCAGGACTTTGAAGAAGTGAGAACAGAGCATATCTTTTATATAGACAAAACGGATTTTATCAGGGAATGGTGGGAAAATGCGGATAAAGTGACTCTAATCACACGTCCCCGGAGATTCGGAAAAACTTTAAATATGAGTACGGTAGAATGTTTTTTCTCCAACAAATACGCAGGCAGAAGCGACCTGTTTGAAGGCCTTTCTATCTGGAAAGAGGAAAAATACAGAAAATTGCAGGGTACATTTCCGGTTATAAAGCTTAGTTTTGCAAATGTGAAAGCAGTAAATTGCCAGGGGATGAAATATCAGGTTACAGAAGTTATTTCTGATTTGTATGCGCAGAATCGTTATCTTCTGGAGGGAGACTTGCTGAGCCATAACGAGCGGGAATATTTTGAATATGTAAAGTGTGGAATGGATGATACGGCGGCGGCAGGCGCTGTGCATCGGATGTCAGATTTTATGCAGCGTTACTATGGCAAAAAGGTGATTGTAATCCTTGACGAATATGACACTCCCATGCAGGAAGCATGGCTGTCAGGATATTGGGAAGAAGCGGTAGGTTTTTTCAGAAGTTTTTTTAACAGTACCTTTAAGACGAATCCTTTTCTTTACCGAGGGCTGATTACAGGAATTACAAGGATTTCAAAGCAGAGCATTTTTTCGGCTCTGAATAACCTGAAGGTGGCATCCACCACTTCCAGCCAGTATGCCGTATCTTTCGGTTTTACGGAGAAGGAAGTGTTTGCGGCATTGGACGCTGCGGGATTGGGCCAGGAAAAGCAGGAAGTAAAACGGTGGTATAACGGTTTTACTTTTGGCGGGCATACTGATATCTATAATCCCTGGTCAATTGCGTCCTTTATTGGGAATAACTGTGAATATGACACCTACTGGGCAGACACCAGCTCCAATGGGTTAATCAGCTCTCTGATACAGGGGGGGAGTTCTGATTTGAAAGAAATTATGGAGGAACTTTTACAGGGAAAAAGCTTTGAGGCAAAATTGGATGAGCAGATTGTTTTCAGCCAGCTTAATGGAAACACAAACGCTGTCTGGAGCCTGCTTTTGGCCACAGGATATTTAAAGGTGTTAAACCTTGCTCGTATTGGAGTCCATAAGGAAAAAGTATACACTCTGGCCCTTACTAATATGAAAGTGGAATGTATGTTTGACCATATGGTAAAGGGGTGGTTTGGCGGTGCCGCAGAGACTCACTATAACAATTTTATTAAAGCGCTGCTTGTGAATGATGTGGACGCAATGAACGAGTTTATAAATAAAATTTCCCTGCAAAGTTTTTCCAGTTTTGATACCGCGAAAGGAGCATCAGAAGAAGATGCGCCGGAGCGGTTTTATCATGGTTTCGTTTTGGGGCTGATGGTGGAACTGGCGGGGAGATTTCAGATTACTTCCAACAGGGAGAGCGGTTTCGGTCGGTACGATGTGATGCTTTCACCTGCGGACAGAGAAAAAGACCATGCATATATTATCGAATTCAAGGTTCATAAATATGGTAAGGAAAAAAATCTTGAGGAGACGGTTGAAAATGCAAAACGCCAGATTGAAGAACGGCACTATGAAGCCGAGCTTATTGCCAGAGGATTTGCGCCGGAGCGGATTCAAAAATATGGATTTGCATTTCAGGGTAAGAATGTGTTGATTGGATAGAGAAATGGATTTTTCGGGGTAACTACAATTTTGATAAAGGAAGTTTCTATATTATGAGAGAAAAACACAGCCTGACAGAGGGAAGTGTGGGGCAGAACCTTTTGTGGTTTGCCCTTCCCTATCTCCTGTCTTGTTTTATGCAGACATTTTACGGAATGGCGGATTTATTTGTGGTGGGGCTTTACAACGGTTCAAAGACCACAACCGCCGTGGCGATAGGCAGCCAGGTTATCCACATGCTCACAGTGATTATCGTAGGATTTGCCATGGGGACTACGGTGCGGATTGGACGGAGCGTGGGAGCGGGGGATAAAAAGGCGGCATCCCTTGCAGTGGGAACCAGCGTCCTTTTATTTACCGGGCTTGCGGCGGTCCTTACGGTTCTTCTTGTGCTCCTTGCCTTCCCCATAACCCGGGTGATGATGACACCAAAGGAGGCGGTGGAGGAAACCGTATCCTATCTTAGAATTTGTTTTGCAGGGATTCCATTTATCACTGCATACAATGTAATTAGCAGTATTTTTCGGGGGGCAGGGGACAGCAAACGCCCTATGTATTTTGTGGGAATTGCCTGCGGGGTAAATATTTTTCTGGACTTTCTGTTTATCGGTACATTCCATATGGGGGCAGCAGGGGCCGCCCTTGGGACTGTGTGCGGCCAGGGGGTAAGTGTGGCTGCAGCACTCTTGGTTATGGGAAGATGTGACCTGGGTTTTCAAGTAACAAAGAAGGATTTTGGGTTTCAAAGGGAAATGGCGTCTGATATTTTAAAGGTAGGGATGCCTATAGCCTTGCAGGACGGCCTGATTCAGATAGCCTTTATTGTTATTACGGTAATTGCCAACAGCCGGGGGCTGATTGATTCCGCCAGTGTGGGAATTGTGGAAAAAATTATCAGTTTTATGTTTTTGGTTCCCTCCGCTTTCCTTTCTGCAATTTCAGCCATCACTGCCCAGAATATGGGGGCGGGAAAACCCGGACGGGCAAGGCAGACTTTAAAGTACGGACTTCTTATTACCATGGGATGGGGGATTTTCTGTGCTCTGTACAGCCAGTTTCTGCCTCAGACTTTGGTGGGGCTTTTTACCAGGGATGCTATGGTACTTTTGGCGGGATGCACGTATCTGAGGTCTTATTCCTTTGACTGCTTTTTTGCGGGAATCCATTTTTGTTTCAGCGGATATTTCTGTGGTGCTCAAAAGTCGGGGATTTCATTTTTACATAATATCGTGTCTATTTTGCTGGTGCGTATACCCGGGGCGTATCTGGCCAGCGTGTATTTTCCGGAGAATCTCTATCCTATGGGGCTGGCGGCTCCGGCAGGTTCCCTGCTGTCCGGGGTGATTTGCGTTCTGTTCTATCTGTATTACAGGAAAAAGTACAGGGCAGAATAAGCATTTGAAAACTTATCCTGCCCTGTTTTAAAGGGGTAACACATAATAAAAGAAATTTTACACTGAATGAATTTTTATGCCGGAGTCCATGCCGGATCTTCCCACCTGTTATAGGTATAAGACCATAATCTTTTATATCTTTTTCCGTTAAGTGTCATGTATTTGTACCCAGTTACATTTTTACGGGGCTGGATGCCGGGAGAAGTTTCTTCCATGGATACTGCCGGGAAAATGTTTTGGGCTGATACTGTGGCAGGTAAAGCTATTGTAAATACACACAACATTAATACAAATATTTTTTTGAATTTCATTTCATAATCCTCCTGTGATTTTATATGGCTTTTTGTCAGTTAAAATCGTCAAATTCCAAATCCATTACAGCTTTTATATGGTGTCCTGAGGAATCATACCATTCATACCCATTTTCAGTTTTTTCATAATAATATGAATTGCCATCCTCCAAATTTACTACACCAGAATCATAGAATTCCAGTGCAGGCTCACTGCGAGGCTGAACCACAAAGGAATAAGACGATAGAAAGACGGCGAAAATCAACAACATCATTAGCAAAGGAAATTTTTTGTTATTTTGATACCCATTGCCTAATATCATATGAAAGCGCTGAGCCAACTTATCATTATTATTTTCTTCTACAAGGCCGCATCCGTAGAGAGCCGGGTAGGAAAATCTGTTTCGATTTTCTATCACCCTTGCAATGCCTTTACAGTATTCCAGTCTCTGACGTTGGTCTAATTTTGAACAAACCATTTTATCGGAATGCATTTCCAGGGCATGAGCCACTTCATCTGATAATGTACGAAATATGGGATTCCACCAGAAACAGACACGGATACATTCCGCAATCAGTTTAATCATCTGATGTCTGAACTTAAAATGTGAAATTTCATGCAGAAAAATCCCAAATAACTGGTCGTCACTGAATTCCATCTCCGGCAAAAGAATTACCGGATGAAAAATTCCTATAACAGCCGGTGACTGAAAATATTTATGTATCTTAATATCAAAAGTTTTCAGCTTTCCTGAATTTGCTTTATCCAAAATATGGTATAAGCGCTTGTCCTTAGCTGCGGGAAGTATGTCTACGATATGCCGGAAACGATGGGCAGAATGTAACTGTTTTGCCAAAATAACTGCGGCTCCCAAAATCCAAATTCCCAGAATGACACGGAATACCGTGATATCTGCTCCGCAAATAATTGTAAATGGAGTGCATAGAAAATGTTGGACTGGGGGTAAAATTTTCTCAGACTCAACTATGACAGTAAAGGGGAGCTCCAGAGGAAAAATTACCCTTATGATACAAAGCATCAGCAGAAACAGTAAAGGGTAAATGGAAAAGTATTTCAAAGCCGCCATCTGTTTTCTAAGAGAAGCAATAATCTTTACAAAAATACTGACCCAGAATACAGTTATTGCTACAGTAAAAACAGTCAATTCCATTCTGTCTGCCCTCCATGGCTTTATTTTTTTTCATACTCATCTAAAAGAGCATGAAGGGCGTCAATCACTTCTTCCTTTTCTGCATTGGTATTTCCTAAAAGGGATGACATTAAGGAAAAACAATTTGCTTTCCCGTTTTGGTAGTACCGCTCAAACTGCATGGTGGCATAATCGTCTGCTGACAACATAGGGCGGAACAGCCTGCCGTAGGATTTGCCCAGTTTTGTGATGGCATCTACCTTGATGGCGCCTTTTTCTTCCAGCCCCCGAAGGATGCTCTGGATAGAGGAGGCAGGCCAGGAGCGGTCCGGTATTCTTTCTGCGATTGCAGAAGCGCTCAGAGCCTCGTCTGTGTCCCATAGTACTTTCATCGCTAATTCTTCTTTTGGTGCAAGATAAAAGTAATTGCGTTTCTTTTTTGGCATGATTTTGGGTTACCTTTCATTCATCTATAGATTATAAATGCATTATATATGGTTATTAATATCATGTCAAACATAAAATTAATATATTTTCAAAATAAAAAGAATTTATTGACATAATTTGATAAATATAATAGCATTAAAGAAATAAAATCAATAATTGCAGAGAAAAGGAGGATTTTCTGTTGTTTATAAATAGCATAAACTCATGTAATGCGGCATTAGACATTTTAGGCAGAGGTATCAATAATATTGAAAGTCAAACCACTAATTTTAGCAAGATGGTAAATAAGGTGGAAGATGACGCATCTATTAATGCGTTGATAGAAAGTATTGAATCAGAATATAATGCAAAGCTAATTGCCCCATCAGAAAGTATCCATCAAGTATCAGGACTTAACAATGTAATTGTAAGTAGAGGTACTCTTGAGAAAATGAATAATAATTCTGCATTTTCCGAGAAAATAATGAAAATAATTAATGAGTGTTGTTCAATTTCTGCGCAGCAGGGAATAAGGAGTTTAAGTCCACCAGCAAAAAGTGCGGGAGTTATAATATATCCAGATGGTAGTTATTTATGTTGGATAGAAAGCATTTATAGTGAGCTAGAAGGAAAAAGAAATGTTCCCCAAAATAATGGTTTTGTATTCAAAAATACTCAAGCTCTAAAAAATTATATAACCCAAGAAGAGATACTAAAAGAATTTTTTAATTTAGGAATGGCTGGAAATTTTAATGATGTAAATAGAAAGCGATCAAAATAACTTTATTGTTATATTTGACTTGTGAGTTGTAAGTTATCAATAAAAAAATAACCCTTCCATATGGTTTTATGGTATCCTATAAGTTGCCA
>NZ_RAZG01000093.1 GCF_003612565.1 Roseburia sp. 1XD42-69
AACTACATCAATTTTATATGGTGCTAAAATAATCTGAAGATTGGCGGCTCTTTTAATCTGGAAAACAACACCAGAACAAAAAACCCACGGACTGGCTCTTTCAGGATTATGCCAGGCATTGGTTGGAAGTTAAAAAAAGCGTCCGTGAAAAGAATACCAGAACCATGTATGATAACATCATAGAAAAACACTTTGGCTTTATGGCAGAAGTACGGCTTTGCAATGTCTGCCACAGCCACTTTGACCAGGCTATCGCTAATGCATCCGACAAGCCAAGAACCTGCCAAATTATTTACATTACTTTCTGCCAGATTATGCGCATGGCAGTATCAGACCATTTTATCACAAAAGACGATTACGAACATATATGCGGTGATATCAGTCTCCCAAAATATAAACGGGCAGAAAAACGCCCGTTAAATGAATTGGAAAAAAATACCCTAAAAGCCTGTTTTGATACAGACGTATTTACTCCAAGGGAAAGAGCGTTCCTTACCCTTATCTACTATTGCGGGCTCAGAAAGGGCGAAGCCCTTGCTCTCACACGCTTTGATTTTACCTTTTCTAAGGACGGCAATTATGTACATATAAACCGTGCCTTGATTTTTGATAAAAATACACCAGAATTTAAAGACTTCCCGAAAACAGACCATGGCGTCAGAAGCGTTCCTGTTCCCCTTCCTGCCGCCGAATTCCTAAAAAGGTATATTTCCTCCCTTCCGGGAACAAATCTCTTTTATTGCGCCACCTGCAGCATGATAACAAAATCGTCCTATGACAAGATGTGGAAATCCATTATCAACAAAATGAACCTTGCGGCAGGCGGTACGCCAATGTTTCCTCTCATAGATGACTTGACCGCCCATATCTTCCGCCACAACTACTGTACCAGTCTTTGCTACAAAGTTCCCGAAATCAGCATAAAAAAAGTGGCCCAGCTTATGGGGGACACTATTGCCGTTGCCATGAACGTATATAACCACGTTGTGGAGGAAAAAGAAAACGTCACAGAAGTATTGGAAGATGCCCTTGCTATTTAAATTTTGTGGACACTTTTTGGACATGTTGCTTCTAAAACGCCTAAAATGGACACTTTTTGGACATTTACACCCCGATACAATCTAATACAATAATCTACATTAAAAATAGCGGAAACCCTTGATTTTAAAGGCTTTTCCGCTATTTTCCGCTCATGAGACATCGGGGATTCGAACCCCGGACAACTTGATTAAAAGTCAAGTGCTCTACCAACTGAGCTAATATCCCATACACATTGAAACTGGGCTAACCAGATTCGAACTGGTGAATGCAGGAGTCAAAGTCCTGTGCCTTACCGCTTGGCGATAGCCCATTAACTTGTCCTTCCGCCGTTACCAGCGAAGGTGGATACAGGGATTCGAACCCTGGGCCTCCAGAGCCACAATCTGGCGCGCTAACCAACTGCGCTATACCCACCATATATTTATTTCAAAATAAAGGTTACTGTAGACAGCAGCCAAAATGTGCTCGAAGGGATTCGAACCCCCGACCCACGGCTTAGAAGGCCGTTGCTCTATCCAGCTGAGCTACGAACACACAGAGCGGGTGATGGGAATCGAACCCACGTATCTAGCTTGGAAGGCTAGTGTTCTACCATTGAACTACACCCGCATGCAAATCGGGGTGACAGGATTCGAACCTGCGACCTCCTGGTCCCAAACCAGGCGCTCTAGCCAAGCTGAGCCACACCCCGAAGGTAGACGTACTGGTGTGTCACCCACGACACAAATGATATTATATGTTACAAGGAGATTTTTGTCAACACTTTTTTCACATTTTCCCTTGAAAATATACAAAATATGTATAAATATCCCCAGACCTTCCCCTGCTGGGGAGAAGGCCCGTTAAGTTTAATTACAAATACTTAATTTCAAAATGGGCTTCCCCTTTGCCGTCTACGTCCATAACGATATAGGAAGGCCGCCTTCCCTCCTGCCTGGGATAAGACATACTCCCGGGGTTTAACGCCAGTACCTCCCCGTCCCGGTCAATTACCGGCCTGTGGGTATGCCCGAACATCACCATATGAAATCCTCTGGCATCCGCCTCTTTTTTAATTCTGGCAATGCCGGCATTCACATTGTAATAATGGCCGTGGGTAACAAGAATCTTATAATTCCCCAGATAGATGGTTTTCTCCACTGGAAGCTGGGAGAAAAAATCATTATTCCCCGCCACAATGTCCACGGGACAGCCTGCAAGCCTTTGCACAAAGTCCTCGCACCCCTCCGCGTCTCCAAGATGAATCATTCGGTCAATCGGTGCCTCCTGCTCCAAAGCCAGCTTTAAGTTTTCATGTTTACCATGTGTATCGCTTACTATTAATATTTTCATAACCGGACTCCTGTTAAATTCTTTTTTCCAGATCGCCTTTCATTGCCCTTAAGGCATTTCCCCTGTGGCTCAATGCATTTTTCTGTTCCATGGTAAGTTCCGCCGTAGAACATTGAAACTCCTCCACATAAAAAATCGGATCATAACCAAACCCATTTTTTCCTGCGGGTTTATCACCGATATATCCCTCAATAGTTCCCCGCTTTACTATAACTTCCCCGTGGGGAAAAACCGCCGCAATGGCACAGACAAACCTGGCTGTGCGCTTCTCTTTGGGGACTCCTTTAAGCCTGTCCAAAAGAGCCTGATTTTTTATCTCATAAGAGGTATCTTCCCCCATGTATCTGGCGGAATACACCCCAGGCTCCTTATTCAGGTAATCGATTTCAAGTCCCGAATCATCTGCAAGAACAATGGCATCCACTTCTTTTGCCACTGCCTTAGCCTTAATCACCGCATTTTCCTCAAATGTGCTTCCATCCTCCACAATGTCCGCAGTAATTCCCGCATCTTTCATAGACAAAATCTCTGCCTTAAGCCCCGCTAAAATTTCGCGGATTTCTGTCATTTTATGCTCGTTTCCCGTTGCAAAAATTATTTTCGCCATAAACGCTCCTTATTATAATTAGTATCCTTCCGCAAAAGCCCGCATTACCGCATTGTAAATTCCCTGGGCCACTTTCTCCTGGTACTCCTCCGATTTCAGATTATTCAATTCCGTCTGATTTGTCATAAATCCCACTTCAATCAATGCCGCAGGCACATGGCTGGAACGGATAATAAAAATATCATTTCCCTCCACAATTCCCTTATTGGAACTGCCCGTCTGGGCCGTTACCTCCTCTAAGCATATCTGTGCCAGCCCTCTGCTCCCCAAAATATCCTCATCCAGCTCATCATACATAACCTGAGTTCCGTTAATATTGGACATTCTGCCGCTCTGGGTAGCATTATTATGTATGCTGATAAATAAATCGGCGCCGGACTTATTTGCCAGCCCCACCCTGTTTTCAAAACTTGGGTTCACATCCTCTGTCCTTGTATAATAGACTCCCACCGACCTGTCATCCTTGGCGTCAAAAATCTCTTTCAGCTTCAGCACAATGTCCAAATCGATATCCTTCTCATTCACGCCCTGCTTCGTGGTGCCAGGCGCATTTCCCCCATGCCCTGCATCAATCACTATCACTTTATCATAGACTTCTTTCGGTGTCAAAAAATCAATGTAAAAATAGTCCTTATCATAACTTGACTCCACCTCAAAGACCTGGCTGGTGACAATTTCTACCACGCCGTAACCCTCCCTGCCCTCATAGGTTAAACTGTCAATATTATCGCTTCTCCCCAACATGGGATAATGGTAAAAGTACTCCGAATCCGCAAAGGGAATTTTAATATCAATGGTCTGCGTCACATAATCCTGGCTTATCTTAAGCTCATTTCCGGGAACCCCAAGAGGCAGTTCCAGGCGGAGCTGGCTGTCAAAGGAAATATCTTTATCTTCCTGTTGTTTTGCCTGCTCATTGTTATACTCCAATAACTCCAGCCCTGTCATATTCATCTGCTCTGCCGTAATTTTCAGCTTGTACTCTTCCATCGCTGCCACCCACAGTTCCGACACCGCCCTTAACTGGGGAAAATAGAATATTGTCCCGCATATCAGGACAGATATCAATGTGAGAAAGACAGCGGTTCTCTTTAATATTTTTTCTTCCACAAACTATGCCTCCAAATTATCTGTAATGGTAAGTCATTCTTTCCAGTCCTTTGTATAAGCCTTTAAACACAAGTTGCAGGAAGACATTTCCTCCACGGAATCCCATACTCTTCCTGTGGCGCTGATATATCCCTGCCCGTCGCTGATATCCACATTTCTGGTAGACTCATCCGCAACATATTCAATGGCCATGGGATGTATGGAATTGGGTGTCTGAATAGACAATACCACCGCAAACTTCTCCCCAGGAGAAAGCTTTATCCCCTGCTTAACAGGAATCGTATAATACCCGGCATTGCTCAAAGTACCCTCCGCTATTTTTACTTTTTTCTCAAAAGAGGATGTGTCCTGAAAATCCCTGACCATATACAGGGTATAAATACTGTCCTTCCCCGTGGCATAAAAGCCCACAGAGGACAATTCTTCCTCTTTCTCCGCTGTATACACATTTGCGCCGTAGACAGAATCTTTATTGTATCCCATCTGGCCTACCCAGCCGCATAAATCGCTTTGATAAATGTGGTCATAATTATCCGTCTCCTCCACCTTTGTGTACACTACGTTATGGCTTCCAATATTTGTGTCGTAGTAGGATACATAGAAAGTACCCTGCTCCCCAAATTCTTTTCCCCAGCTGTTCTGGCAGATAAACGCCCCGTCTCCTTCCACATTTACGGGAAAATTATCTTTGGAAAAATTGTCATCCCAGCCTATGATTACCACTTCATGATTGGGTTTTTCCGTACCAATATAGCAATAAGCCTTTTCATTTGGATTATAGGAGGCGGAACTGTCCGCACTGTTTAGCAAAGTACTGTACAGCGAAGTCTGCACTCCCCCGTACTTAAAGACGGCCTCCTTTATCTTCTCGTAATCTTTCCCTTCTATCATTTGAATTTCCTGCACATGCTTTACCGCAGACAACCCTTCTGTCAAAACACCGTCAAAGGGGTCGTCCTCTTCCAACACCGGCCCCTGCCAGGAAAGTAAATACGCCATTCCCATGGTATATTCCCCTCCTTCTTCCTCCCTGGTGGCAAAGGAATTCCCAAGGCTCATATGATCTGGAGAAAATGTTTCCTCCTCCTCCGGGAGAAGAGAAGACTCTAAGGCACTCAAGGCTGCAAAGGCCCAGCATGTCCCGGTATTCCCCTGATTTCTAACCCTGCCGATTCTCCCTCTCTGGCGCAAATCATAACTGGATGGAAAAATAGATGTGCTGTCTGACGTATCAATGGCTACCGCTTTATTCTGCTCCACATCCCATTCATAATGGTACCCAATGCTCTCCGAAGCAGCCCCAATACTGACATAATACGTCCCCTTCATTTTTTTCATTGGGGACGTAATTTCAAATACCTGGTCATTCACAGAAATCATAGTATTATCCAAACCAAAGGAAGCCCTGTTATCTCTCTTTTCAATCAACAATTCCTCCTTGGGATATAAATGGGTACTGCAGTTTAATCCCTCAGATAAAATATCCACAGGAACCATAAGATTTAAATTATCATCCATAAAAATACCTGTATCCTGATTGGAATACTCCTTGTTGTCAATAGAAATTGTAAGACGCTTCTCGTTGACACTCTGGGCAATCAGGGGATTCCAGTCCTCCCTGTTAAGCTGCGCCCCTCGAAAAGTGTCAATACTCTCATAATCCCGTCCAAAGTGATGAAATTTAAGCACACAGGCTGCCATCACAAGTATTGCCAAAAGAAAATATCGTTTTATATGGCTCATCTCTTCTCTGCCTTTTTATTCTTTTTTGGTGGTTTCGGACCCAAAAACTGATAAAAATATGTCTTTAACATCCCATTGTAAATTTTTCTGTTTTTATCCGCTTTCCGGCCGATATATTTCTCTGCATCTTCATAACTTGTAATCATATACATAGACCAAGAATCCAGTCCCCTATATGCCTGTCCAATTTTAGCGTAAAGCTCCGGAAGAACTTCTTTTTCTTCCAGCCGCTCCCCATAAGGGGGATTTGTAATCACAAACCCATATTTCTTTGGATGGTGCAAATCAGACACATCCCTCTGCTGAAAATGTATCAAATTCTCTACCCCTGCCCTTTTGGCGTTTTCCCTGGCCGCCTTAATAATATCCTCGTCTATATCATACCCCTGGATATCCGTGGTGATATCCTTATTCACCATTTCCTCCGCCTCTTGAAAACAATCACGCCAAAGCTCTTTTGGTATCAGGTTCTCCCAGGCTTCCGACAGGAAATGACGGTTCATCCCCGGTGCAATCCCCGCCGCAATCATGGCTGCTTCTATGGGAAAGGTGCCGCTGCCGCAAAAAGGGTCAACCAAAATCCTGTCTTTCTGCCAGGGAGTAAGCAAAATCAAAGCCGCCGCCAAAGTCTCTGTAAGAGGTGCTTTACTGGCAAGGTAACGGTATCCTCGTTTATGCAAAGACTCACCTGTGGTATCCAATGTTACGATAACCTCATCTTTTAGCAAAAAAATCCGAACCGGATAAGATGCTCCCTCCTCAGAAAACCACTCCAAATCATATTCTCCCTTAAGCCTCTCCACCATAGCCTTTTTTGCCACTCTCTGTATGTCAGAAGGGCTGAAAAGCTTACTCTTAATGGAAGATGCCTTTGTCACCCAAAACTTGCCGTCTGCCGGAATAAATTCTTCCCATGGAAGGGATTTGATTCCCTGGAACAACTCTTCAAAAGTCTCCGCTTTAAATCTTCCCACCTTTAATAAAACCCGTTCCGTAGTCCGCAGAAAAATATTCCCACGGCACAGGGCCTCTGCATCCCCCAGGAAGGTAATTCTTCCATCCTCCACCTGGGTTACCTCGTATCCCAAATCGTATATCTCTCTTTTTAAAACTGCCTCTAAGCCAAAATGGCATGGTACCATAATCTCATATGTTTTCATCCGTCTCTCCAAACCGACATAATTTTCTCTGCACTATATTAATATTATCTTTTCAAAACATCAGTGTCAATCTTTTTCTTTTCTTCGGTAGCCTCCCATTACCGTATAAATTTTTCCTCTCCTTCTCCTGAGTTTCCTGGCAGCCAGCATACTCTGGTTCCCGTGCTCACAGTAAAGAATGAGAGAAACATTCTGGGGAATTTCATTCTTCCACTCTTCAAAATAAAAAAAGGGAAAATTCTTTGCCCCTGCAAAATGGTCTTTTCGGAAAGATTCGTTATCCCGAAGGTCCACAACCATACATCTTTCCCTTTTCATAATATCCTGAATATCTTTCATATGTATCATTTCAAAACCATACATCTGTTCCTTTTCCATCATGGCAGCTCCTAAAAAAACAGATTACAAGCTTTCGTTTGTAATCTGCTTTTTTTAGTATTCTATGCTGCTAATTTTTTCTTGTTCCAAAAAGTTTTAATAAACTCTTATCTGCAGTTCGTGCTGTTGTTGGAATCAGAAGCATTGTTTGCATTGTTGGCATTTGATGCCTTGTTAGAAGACTTGTTGGAGCCTGTGCTGTTGCTGTTTGCATTCTTTCCAGATGAATTCTGGCTGTAGCTCTTTAAGTTGTAGCTGTTGGAATTTTTGTTTTCACTGTTTTTTGCCATGTTATTTTTCCTCCTAAGATTTAATTACAACTCTATTATCTGATTCTTAGAAGAAAATTATGCAACTTATTTTCGATTGGAAAAAAATAGAAAATATATAACACAAGTAATTAAAAGAACCGGCAAAAATACAGGAATAAGTACTATGGCCACATGGGCAATCAATAAAAGCATTAAAACCAGAAACACGAGAAAAGCGACTCTCTTTCCATATTGGAATAGTTTAAATTTACGGGATTTTTCCTCTCTTCCCTCCTGGGAACTTTGTTCCGTATAAATTTTATCTGTGGTGTCAATAATGGTCTTTGCTATCAGCCTGGGATTTCCTAAATCTTCTATCACCTGGGCCTCGGTCCTGCCTTTTCTGGACTCCTCTATAATATAATTCTCATAATACCGCAAATGTTCATTTACATTCTCCTGGGAAATCTGCCCCTGCAGAGCAAGCCGCAGCTCCCTTATATAAGATTCCCTGTCCATATCTGTGTCTCTCCTGAAATACTTCTTCTCTGTCCCATAGAAAAATCCCTTGAACTCTATGGATTCAAGGGATTTACTAACGTGCGTGAGAAGATTCGAACTCCCGACACCTTGGTCCGTAGCCAAGTGCTCTATCCAGCTGAGCTACACGCACATATATTAGAATTAAAATATCTTACTGCCGGCGACCGGAATCGAACCGGTACGATGTTGCCACCACAGGATTTTAAGTCCTGCGCGTCTGCCAGTTCCGCCACGCCGGCATTTTGACGAAAATCGTCAAATGGGACCTATAGGGCTCGAACCTATGACCCTCTGCTTGTAAGGCAGATGCTCTCCCAGCTGAGCTAAGATCCCATAACGACCCAAGCGGGACTCGAACCCGCGACCTCCGCCGTGACAGGGCGGCGCTCTAACCAACTGAGCCATTGGGCCAAGGCTTTAATTAAAATGGACCTTCGGGGACTCGAACCCAGGACCGACCGGTTATGAGCCGGTTGCTCTAACCAACTGAGCTAAAGGTCCAAAAAAAGCCGATGATCGGACTCGAACCGATAACCTGCTGATTACAAATCAGCTGCTCTGCCAATTGAGCCACATCGGCCTGCTTTAGTCCCTAGGACCAAAATGACTCCAACGGGAATCGAACCCGTGTTACCGCCGTGAAAGGGCGATGTCTTAACCGCTTGACCATGGAGCCAAAACCATTTTTATAGGAAAAAAACTATAAAAATAACTCCCCGAGTAGGACTTGAACCTACGACAGCGCGGTTAACAGCCGCGTGCTCTACCGACTGAGCTATCGAGGAATAAAAGGTAAATATATACCTTCAAAACTTCATACAGATACCCGATTGATTCTGTCTTCCTTGGTCAAGCCCTCGACCGATTAGTAACAGTCAGCTCCATGTGTTGCCACACTTCCACCCCTGCCCTATCTACCTTGTCGTCTTCAAGGGGTCTTACCCGCTTTTGCGGGGGATATCTCATCTTAA
>NZ_RAZG01000094.1 GCF_003612565.1 Roseburia sp. 1XD42-69
CGCGCTCTGATTACCAAACCGGCTATTGTGCTGGCCGACGAGCCGACCGGCAACCTTGACAGCAAGACCAGTGCCGAGGTGCTGGGGCTTATCAAGCGCACCAGTGCGGAGTTTCGGCAAACCGTCGTGATGATTACCCACAATGACGACATTGCCCGCCTTGCAGATCGGATTGTCCGCATTGAGGACGGCAAGATTGTGGAATAAGGAGGTGGCAGTCTATGACATGGCCTTTTGAGAATGATACAAGTGCCATTGTAAAAAAATTGGCAGGTAGGAGTATGCAAGCGGATAAGAGAAGCAAGGCATTTCTGCTTTTGACAATCGTCCTCTCTGTCTGTATGTTTTTTTCGATTCTCCTAATATCAACAGGCACACAAGAGGAATTCAAGAACACACAGAGGAATAAAGCGCAGATTGGCATTTTGGGAGTTACGGACGAACAAACGGCGCTGCTGCGTCAAAATGAAAATGTTATGTGGGTTGGCGAATATTCCGCTCTAGGTGTGTTTTATGTTGAAAATAAAACAATCACTGTTGCTTATGGAAATGAAGATTATTTTTTACATCAGGAAGAAAAAACTTTGCAGGGAAGTGTGCCACAGAAAGCGGATGAAATCATGCTCCCCCAGAACTACCTTGATTTTTTGGGAAAATCCTATCAGGCTGGTGATACAGTTTCTATTGACCTGACTGGAACAGGACAGGAAGCAGAATATACACTTTCAGGTGTTTTGAATAATACGAAGGAAAGCAACGGATATTTTATTTATGTCAGTAAAGAGCTTGCCCGAGATTTGGCAAAAGAGTCTTTTCAGGTTACAGCATATACGCGGTTGAATACAGACGCCATAAGCTCCACGGCTATTCTTGATTCTGCCGGCAAAGCAATACAAAATACAGGCATTGTCGAGGAACAGGTAATGCTTACAGAATATTCTGCTGTTATGTCGGGTGTGATAACATCGGGTATTCCGATTCCAGTACAACTACTGGCGGCTTTGACGGCTATTTTAGCGGCAACGATTGTCTATGGTGTTTTTTACACAAAGATTGTAAAAAATGTTCAGATGTTTGGGCAACTGCGGACAGTTGGCATGACAAAAAGACAGATTAAACGGATGGCAAGTAAAGAGGGACGTTTATATGCCTTGACTGGTATTCCTTTTGGGCTTATCACTGGTGTACTGATTGGATTTATTGGCTGTCCTGATGGATTCCGGCTAAAAACAACCGTTATTTATGCTGTACTGATTGCCGCAGTAGCCTTTGTAACAGTGAATATTGCCATTTTTAAGCCTGTTCGGGTAGCAATGAACACTTCCCCGGTAGAGGGTGCTAAATACCTTGCGTATACTGGAAAGGCAAAAAGCAGCTCAAAACTGCATCGGAAACTTACTCCGTTTAATCTGGCGAAAATAAATATACAAAGAAACAAACAAAAGGCAGTCCTGACGCTTTTAATGCTTGGAGTAAGCGGGGCTCTTTTACTGGTTACTTCTACAGTTGCTGGTTCTATTGATCCGGCAAAACAGGCAAGTTTCAAATATTATCCTGCCGGTAACATTCTTATACAAATAAAAAATACAGTTGGCAGCTCCTTCGATAACGAAGCGGAGCCATACGGAAGCGCAAAATTGCAACTGGAAGAAAATCCACTTGAAGATCAGGGATTGATGCAGGAATTAGAAAAGGTAGATGGGATAGAAAAAATCACCGCGTTTGACAGCGTTTATATGACGGCTGCTTTTTCGGGCGGAAGTGGTTCTATCACGAGCATTTCAGACTTTTTTCCAACCTTAAATCGGGAACAGACAGAAGAAAAGCAGGCGGTGTTATCCTCTGGAACAGCAGATTACAACGATATGGTTGAGAAAAATGGAATATTGGTTGCAGAAGATATAGCACAAGTTGGCGATACTTTGAAGATTGAGGGCAGAGCTTTTGATGGTAATACCTTTGATGTGGAAGCCGTTGTTGTAGGCACATACAATAGATCTGATTTAATGGAGGATAGCCCGGTTGTTCCCGGAAGCCCCTACTTCATTATGACTTATGACACAGCAAAGAAAATGACAGGTATAACGGAACAGACGGGTATTCTGGCAGTTAAAAATTCAGAGGGACATTTTGATGAAGTTTTGACCGCAGTTCAGGAGATTGCGGATAAAAATGGAAAAATAGAAGTAAATACGATTGAACAAACGATTAAAAATATTCAGCATCAATACAGCGCATCTTTAAATGCGCTATATATGACCTCTGCTATTCTGTTCATCTTTGGTAGTATCAGCCTTATGAATATGCTTATGGTTGATTTTCAGAATAGAAAGCGTGAATTCGGTCTGCTGGAAGCTGTTGGGGTAACGCGGAAACAGTTGAAAGCAATGCTGAATAGGGAGATTGGAATTTACCTCGGAGGTTCGTTGGTAATAGCTCTTGTATTTGGAAGCATTTTAAGTGTAATTGTTAGTAGGCGGTTGGATGCGGTGAACCATTGCATTACATTGGTATTACCGTGGCTATTTCTACTGGCTTTAGTCGCTGTTCTGGCAGTTATATATTTGATTTTCACCGCATACGCAAAATTCGAGTTGAAGAAAACAAGCATCTTGTCTGCCATAAGAGAGGAATGATCTTTTGTATAGACATCACTTAAAAGGTAGTTAATTTCAAAATAATATCACTCTGTTGATACAGCCAGTCCGTAAATTCTTTCGGGCTGGCTGTTCCTGTTTTTACAGCCCTTTTTCTCTGCAAAGACTAAAAGGCAAGCATTATGGAAATGTACATAACAGGCTATGAATCATGGATAACTCTATTCACAGCACATGGAAAAGCTAAAGAGCAGCTTTCCCACGTCCTGTAAACAGAGTTACCCACAATGCCGACTACTACGGAATTCCTCTTTTTTTATAACTTATAAAATATATTTATTTGTTTTATGGAATATAGGTCAGCCCCCATTTTGTCATAGCATAAAATACAGGTAGTAATGCCGTTCCTTTATCAGTCAGAGAATATTCTACATGGGGAGGGATTTCGTTAAATTGTATTCGTGACACCAATCCATCTTTCTCCAATTCGCACAAAGAAGAAGTAAGCATTGTGTTTGTAATACCATCAATGTTTTTTCTCATTTCGCCAAAGCGTATAGGGGATTTAATGCACATTTCATATATTATTTGAAATTTCCATTTGCCTTGCAACATGATAATTAAAGATGTTACCGGGCACTTACCAGCTTCGGTAAGAATACCGATTTTAACTTTTTGTGTCCATTCGTCATAAGTTATATCCTTGTCCATGCTGAACCGTCCTTTCTTTGGATATGGGTATACCAAGTATGTGCTTAACGGTATGGTATACCATATTATGTAAGAACATTCTGCGTACTTGAAGAACTTTGCAGACTAAGTATAATAATCTTATCAGCAAAAGTCAACAAAGGCACTGCTGTAATCCAAAAATTTTATCACAGAAAGACTAACTATTAAAAGTCAAGTCCTAAAATGAAATTTTTTGAATGAATTGCCGAATGGCATTTCAGATATAAAAAGAATCAAAAGCCGATTCTTTGTACGACTTTTTTGGCTAATTACTTTTCTTTTCAATAAATTTATCGTGCATCTGTTCGAGTAATGATAAATCAACGGTGCTTTTCAGGTATCCAATGGCAGGGTTGTTTTCCTTTTTCTGCTTATAGAGAATTTTTGCATTCTGGATGATTTTGTTTTTATTTTTACGGATAAAAAGCATTTCTTTATGTATGAGAGCCTTATAAAATAAGTCTGGTTCATGCTCCATATCATACAGGGTTAATTCCGATGCAGGAACTGGAATCATATTACTCAATTTCAATGTTCCCTTTAATTCCAATTCCCCGGATGAGGATTGGGAAGTGATGCGGATGATGGGAACAATGCTTCCGCGGATTTTCTGTACTCCATTTTCCATTCGGTAATCAGAATTTTTAGGCGAGGAAAGTGGGATGTAGTAGTTATACCCGTTAATGCTGTATACAATGCCCAGATACTTCCGTGTATGGTTCCGCTCATTTTCCTTTGAGGAAAAAACATTTTTTTCAACGGTACTGATATATGAGATGTATTTGGTAAACGATCCTAACTGTGTAGCAAGGAGCGGCAGGAGATGGGTATTCAGCGAAATTGAAACGCAGATTAAAAGTATTTGGGTATAGATTAGTAAAAACATAATTAAAAAGCAGTAAGAAAGAAAATACACAAAAGCTAACCGCCGCAGATGGCTTACTACCATATGCGGCGGTCTGCGTATTGGAAAGCGGGGGAATCAGGTAATATGTTTACACGGCGGTTTCGTTTGTGCTTATAGTCGTTTCGTGCAATTTATGGGAGTTTCGTGCAATGGGATTTGATGGGATACCCCATAATCCGATATAATTTATGGCAGGAGGTTGGTGCGATGAAGATAGCAATCTGCGATGACAGCAGGGAAGACAGGGATGCGCTGCGAGCGCTGCTGGAAGCCTGCGGGCATGATTTTGAAATAAGGGAATATGGCTCCGGCGCGGAGCTTTATGCGGATATGGGGTATGTGCGGGGATGGGCTTCGTGCGGATACACCAGAGCTTCCTCATCAACATGAGGTTATCGGGAAACTCAGCAGCTATGTCATGGTGCTGACCACGGGGAAGGAGATATCCGTGCCAAAGTCCAGGTACCCGGAAGTGAAGCGGCAGTACACATTGTTTAAGGGGGCGGAGTGATCATGGCATTGTGGATACTTTCGTTCTGCATCATAGCGATAGAGACGTGGGGGAGCATATATTTCTTTGATGCCTTTTTGAAGAAAAAGGATACAGGGTGGTTACAAAGGTGCAGATATGTTGTTTTATATTTTGCCAGCGGGGCAGCAGCGGTTCTTGGGGGACAGCTTGATTTGATGGGGATTAAGGTTCTGCTGATAGTATCGGTTTCTATAGCTTTCTGTGCGGTGTTCTAAAGGGCGGAACAATTATGGGGAGCTTTCCCATAAGGAGTGGCTGAAATTTTCCATGATCCCGCTGCTCACCGTGGCGTCCATGCTGCTTATGTTCTTCTGCAAAAGTGCAGAGGCAAAGGTGCAGACGGCATACCTCTTTCTGTCGGTGGGGCTGATATTCATCAACATCCTTGTCATAGAGCTGATGCAGGGAATACTTGAAAAAGAGGAGCTGCTCCAGGAAAGTGCGCTGGCAGGCCAGAAGAAGGAGAGCCAGCTTGCCCATTACCGGGATATGCAGGCGGTCTATGAGCGGCAGGGTAGGAATGCCGTCATCCACGTCAAGCTGGTGCAGGAGGGGGGAAGCTGATCTTCTCTGTAAGGAACCCCGTAGTGGAAAAAGTATGGGCCACGGAAGGCACCGGCCTGTTGAACGTGAAGGCAGTGGCGGATAAATATGGGGGCGATTTCGCCGTTTTCTGTGACGCAGAAAAGTTCCAGGCGGTGGTTATGTTATGAACTTTATGGTCATTTCGTGCAATTTATAGTCACTTGGTGCAATCGCGATTTGAAATGCGGGCGTATTTGCCGACGGATTTTATGAAACGACAAATTGTATACGGGCCAGGGTTAAATCAAGGAGGATGATAGTATGTCTATGAATGTGAATGGAAGCACACAGCAGATGGGAACCTTTACGATGAGATCGTGCAGGGATATAAGGACGGCACGGCGGAGCGTTATGTGGAGGACGAAGATTCTGAAACGGGGTTCCGTAAAATGACGCTTGATGAGGAACTGGCAGGGCTGGATAAGGCGTTCCAGAAGATGGCTGACGGTGCAGGTGTTAAGGAAATGATTTCAGGAGAGTTCAAGAGGCTGGCATCCAAGGCCGGGAGCAGGCAGACAGCATTCACGGATGTAAACAAAAGGCCGCAGGGTACAGATGTGCCGCAGAAACTGATGGTGCTGGCACAGACTTGGAAGGATTCCTATAAGGTTTCCGGCTCCAAAGAGGGCGGCATGGAGAAAGTGTTGTCCATGCTGGACGGTATGTTCGGCATTAAGAATGAAGCGTAGAGGAGGGAAAGGATATGCTTATAATCAGGGATTTCAGTAACAGGTTCCAGCAGATATCGGGAATGCCCATAAACAGCAAGGGCGGTAAGGATATGCTGAAAAGGGCAGGCATTGATACGAACAGCAAACAGTATCAGGCAGTAATGAAAAGCATGTCGGCGGCGTGTTCTGGTGTTGGGTACACAAATGTTCAGGCAATCAAAAACAGAATGAGCCGTTATGATAAGGATGGCGACTATATCAGTCCTGTTACGGGTTTGGCAGGTTTGGTTGTAACAGAGAAAAACCGTGCAGAAAAGAATAGAATCATTGATATACCGGAGAGTAGCAGGGATGAGATGTTTGAACTGACTAAGAAAGAGTTTCTGCAGGAAAACGGTGTAGGCAATGGAGACACTACAAGGCGTTCAGATGTATATTTGAATCTGTATCGGAAAATGGATAAGAATGACAGACTGGCAGCAGGGAATACATTAAGGCAGTATGAGCGGGCATATACGCAGGCATTTGTTGATGCGGTGAAGGCTGTTGTTCCGAAATGGGAGCCGGGAAAGCCGATTCCGTCCGGGGCATTGGACGGAATCACAAGGGAGTCCATCGACAATTCGCTTGTGCAGTCAGGCGGCTCTCTTGTGAAAAAAACATCTTCGGGCAGCACACTGGATATACAGGTATAATCTTTACACCCTATTCCGCAGAGGCGCATAATGCTTTGCCTCTGCGGTCTGCCCGGAGGCGAGGGGTGACTCTGAGCGGGCGAGTAGCGAAGGGAGGTGTTTGACA
Source organism: Roseburia sp. 1XD42-69 (assembly GCF_003612565.1). Lineage (GTDB taxonomy): Bacteria > Bacillota > Clostridia > Lachnospirales > Lachnospiraceae > Roseburia_B. The sequence continues at coordinate 6,826 of NZ_RAZG01000094.1, forward strand.
GGGGAAGTTAGGTGGTATATTTATCCCCGGTGTTCCGGCAGATTAGGGAATCGAGGAATAGGGAGAGGAGGTAAAGGCCGGTATGAAATTTTGTCGGGGAACGTAAGAGGATAGTTTTGTATGAAACAGTGAACCGCTTGGACTTATTGCAAGGGAGCGTGTGCGACTCTGAACGACAGATGAGCCGCTATAATAAAAAATATTGGAGGATTTGAAAAATGAATGTAAATGGAATAGGAACAACTGGATATCCGGCATGGCAGGGGGCAAGAAAGGCAGAAGGCAGTACGAAGGACGGTTTCGGGGCGAATGTGAAATCAACAGGAAACGTGGTACATATCGACCCTGACGCAGTATTTTCCATCCATCATGTAAAGACGGGAGAAAGCGCAAACGTATATCGGGCGGATGATTTTTCAGAGGACAATCCGATCTACCTTGTGAAAGGCACTGACATAAACGGAAATGAATACGAGCAGACGGTGGATGTGAGCAAGGTGAATCCGAATAGCTGCTCTTATACGGAGATGCTTGCGCTAAATGCACATACCGGGAATAAGTCGGACAGCAATTTCATGACTATGTCGATACTGAAGGATAAGATGGACGGCACTTCCTACCACGAAAAAGCGGATTATATGGCAATGGCGCACGAGCTTATGAATGACATGAAAACGCTTGGAAATTGGGGTGGGTATCTGCGGTATGGGAAGTGGATCAATGATATCCTTACTTTCTGTAAAGTCAAGTCATGATTGAAAAACAGCCTGCCCTACGGCTGAATACCCCCGATAGGCCACAGAGGGCAGGCGTCCTTGGTGTTCAGGCAGATTGGGGAGTCGGGGAGCTGGGAGAGGCGGTTGCCGGGAATGGAGGAAGAATGAATAATACTCTTTTGGAATTTGAGTGCATTGGCATGGATGACGGAAGAAAATTTCCCATCGAATATACCGGGCGTGGGCAGGACATATCGCCGGAATTTATAATTAAGAACCTATCACCGAATGCGAAAACCCTCGCTGTTACATTGGAAGATTTATCACACCCAATTAAGGATTTTACGCATTGGGTTATATGGAACATTCCTGCCACTGACAGAATAAAGAAAAATATTCCTGCTGGCAAGTCTGTGCCAATGTTGGGGAATGCTCGCCAGGGGATAGGATATGGCCTGCACCGTTATGCAGGGCCGAAGCCACCGAAAGGGAAAAAGCATACTTACCGTTTTACAGTCTATTCCTTGGATTGTGAAATAAATATAAGTGTCAACTCTATGAAAAGAAATTTTCTGAAAAAGGCTGAAAGGCATATCATCCAAAAAGGTAGTATTGTTGGTGAGTTTGAATAAGGAACCTGACATTTCAAATGAGGTGTGAATGGACAAAAGCCACAGAGGGCAGGCATCCCCGGTTTTCCGGCAAAACAGGAGGTTTTGAAATGGATATAACAGAAATAGCAAAAAGTCATCATGTGGAAATCCAAAAGATGGGAAAGGCATCCTCCAAAAAGGAATGGAAGCTGTCTGACTCCCTACGGGAGAAGATAGCCGAATACGCCAGGGAGGATGCGGCGCAGGGCGTCTATATGGGGAATAAGTTCCTCGCCCTGCGGAAAAGCGAGGTTGCCAAAGTCGCGCCGGACAGGGCTGCGCTGATGGGGAAGGTTGATATGAAGGAGATACGGGAGGCGGACGAGAGGTGGCTGCGCCTCCTGTTCGGGGAGCCGTATGAGGCTAAGTTCCAGTCCGGAGCCGTCCATGTGTATGACGGGAACGGTGACGAGGTACTGACCTACACGGCGGGCGTGGGCTGGCATGAGAAAGAGTCGAAAGCGGAGACGCAGGTACACGGGGCTTTGAAGGCTGCCTACTATGATGCGTTTCGTGCGGCAAGGCAGGAGATAAATGGTGGGGCAGTGGAAATGCAGGGCGGCTTTGACGCAAGGGCATAGTAAGAGTAGTATGCAGTTTTTTCCAGTTTTTGTCAGATTGGGGAAAATATGGAGAGGTTCTATAAATGAAAAAGGTTATGACTTGGGGATTAGTTATGGACCTATGTCAATACTTTGGACACAAAAAGTTGAAAGTTCATGCTGATTTTTTTAATTCCTCATCCTCC
>NZ_RAZG01000095.1 GCF_003612565.1 Roseburia sp. 1XD42-69
TGAGCTACAGGAAGAGTCAGAAAAACACTGGGATTTTCTGGCTTCTTAGTGGTACAAACTTTTAACTCACAAGTAATTCTTCAATGCAAACATTAATAAATATGAACTCTACCATTCTAGGGACAAAAGAATATATGCTTTTTTTCTATATCAAAGAAGATTTTTCTGCAAACTACTTTTCGTTATACAATGCCGATATCGATTTAGAATGTCTAGGTTTTTCCGTCCTTCAACGAAATACTCGCCATTCTATCGAAGCTTTTCTTGATTTGGTAAATCTCAGTAATGATCCAGATTATCTAACAGTAATGGAACATTGCAATAACCGGAATAATCAATATGATCCAAAATACAATTCCATACTCCATGGATCATGTAATATTCCAAAAAAATATAAAATAGCAACCCAAATGTACAATGAAAGTATTCCTATAGATTTATTGACTATTTCATCAAAAACTAATAAATATACTCATCCAAATGTTTTTATAAGTATTTTAAATTACAATGACTATGATAAAAAATTAGATATTTTAAGGAATTTGTTAAATGCGAATCTCTATACATTGACCGCTGCATATAAATTGATGCTTAAAATATTCAATAATAATATGACACCTGTGCTAACCTGCCCTACCTGTCCTTTTCCCAGTCCCTATCTTAAAAATTGTGAACAGTGTTTTATTAATGAGGAAGCAAGATGTCAAAATTTAATAAAAAACGCACTAATTACATACACGAATCCATTTCAAAATCCATACTATCAATAAACTTCTGTAAGCAGAGAAACCTATAAGCTATTTTTCTTTCGTATATATTACATTACAATTAAGCTTTCTAACAAGAACTATGGGAATCCACCTTAATACTGGTTTCTTGTAATTTTTAACTAAATACTTTTTACTCATCATTACCTTGTTGAATGCCAATATCCTTTACATCAGCATAAAAATTATTTGTATAATTATTTATAACCTGTGTGCTTGATGCAATCTCTCTTTCTTTTTCAGTAAAGGTCATATTTTCTCCCAATATCTCATTCTCTTCAAGCAATAATGCCCAATCCAATATCTTATTTCTAACCGTACTCATAATTCTATACATTTCACTTTTAGAAACAAAAAATGCATATTTTGTCGGCATAAAATCTGTTGAATTGTTAAAAAACTCTGTCAAAGCAGCATTTACCGTTAAACACACTGAGCCGTCACTCGAATTATATGAATCCGATATTGCAGAGATAGAAAGTCCCAACGGTATACATGAAACTTCATCTGCTATATCTGCTGATAAAATCATTGGTATCCAACCATTATACGGATTCCAAGCTTTTATTTCCCCTCTAACATTGCGATACTCTGGCAGATGATTTTCATATCCATTTTGTTCTTGATTTATCCACTCTTCTAAATCTTTAAGTTTCAGCTTTTTTGCCACTAAATAAGCTTTTCTAAGCAAAGATTCTATAGAAATATTTTCATCCAATGCTTCCTTTTGTAATTCCAACACTATACCGCCCATACTTATCTCCTGCTTTATTATTTTTTATAATAGACTCAAAATTCCAGACGCAATAAGACTTCCCCCTACACCCATGGCAAGATTTTTTATATCTGCTAACAAAACTTGTATTTTGCTAGGATTCTCTTGTCTTTGGACTAACACTAAGATTTCTTCCATTTTTTCTCTCAATTCACTTGCACTCTCTCCAAATTCCGAATCCAACATTCCATCATATTTCCTTATTTGTTCAATAATTTTTCCTACTGCATCATAATCAAATTCATTATTTACATTCTTGGTTTGTGTAGAATTTTTTGTTCCTTGTTGAATCTGAATATCGGATACATCTCCATTAAAAATATTTGTATAACTGCTTGTTTTTTGTTCTTGATTCATTGCGTTCTCCTTATCTTGAAAATATGATAATATACTTGGCAGAATACTTATTTCCCAGATACCAGATATGTAGTAAGCATACTGCGAAATCAAACCATACTGTTTAAGTTTTTCAAACTCAAATTGCAAATCACGTTCCAAATACTCAGGAATTCTAATATCATTATTTGTCAGTTTAAAATCATTCCTTTTATAACCATCACAAATATTAGCTACTAACTCTTCTGCTGTGGAATCAATAATTTTCAGTCCGCCGACAGTTGGCTGCCCATTTACGATGGAAGCTGCCCTCTCTCTTCTTGCATCTATTTGAGCCTGTCTATTAGCTTCCCTTCGCTGTTTATCCGCTAATCTTTTATCTGCTTGGATTTTTTTCTTGACATTCTTAGCTGCCTCTTTTTGATATTTTTCTAATGCTTTTTCCAATGAACTTTTTGGCATACATACACCTCCATGCTATGTTTCTACAAGTATTGTTTTAAGTAATTCGATTGCGGACATTTCATCTGAATCATTTGTTCCTAATTCCCCCCGGAATGCGTTAGCAAGAATTGATTTTCTTATACCTTCAACATTCTCCAAAGTAGTTTCAATTGAATCAATAATAGAATTTTCCTTATTCATTAAATTATCTATTATCTTAACAATCTCATTTTGTTCCTCCAATGGCGGGATAATAAAATCCAATTCTCTTACCCGCTGGCAATTTAACGCTTGAGGACCTGAGCCAACTCCCTTTTCTCTATTCCTCTTATACTGTTTTTGTAGCCAGTACCAAAGGAACTTAGAATTTATCTGTCCATGTTCTATAACAATTGCGGCAATATTTTGGTTAGTAGTTGCCTCAATATTCAGAATGGCACTCTGTCCTCTTGTCTTTCCCTCCCCAATCATCGCAATTAATACTGTACCTATTGGAAGTAATTTCACAGATGAATTATCATATCCCTCCTGCGTAATTCGTTCTTCTGTGTATGCAATAACATTGTTTCTTACCTCTCCTGAACTAACCCATGGAATATCGCCATTCCAAAAATTATCACATTTTCTTGATGGAGTACTGCCATTTGTAACAATCGAAACTGCACCTATATTCCCCTGATACCAACAGACATTAGAACTCATTGTTATTTCATTAAGTTTGCTTTGACCATCTTCTATGAATTTTTTTTCTCTCTTTGATAAATTCAACGAATACTTTTCAATGTTATCTATTACACAATTTTTTATGTTTAAATGATTCCGTCTCCATTTCTCTGTCAATATTCCTGAATATGCTTTTTGCAAAATAGAATTTCGTCTTTCATTACAAATCCTTAAAGAATCTTCTAACTTCTCTTTCACTTCATCCAATTTAGCAAATAAGTTCTCTATTCGCTCTACAATACGTTGCTGCTCTTGTAATGGTGGTAAAGGTATCGGAGATTTCATAATATATTCTGCTCTTATGTTATTTATATTTACCCCACTCGCCAAAAGACGTATTCTTTCTCTGTAAATTTGAGATTGAAAATAATAATCTACATATCTTTTACAGAGCTTTTGTTTGGGTCTGACTAACATCAGGAATGCTCCAAATGACACATCTGAATAATTAGCAAATGATATTCCTGCTCTTCCAATTACTTTCTTGCTACCCGTTGACGATACAATAATAATATCATTTTCTTGTATATATTGTTCAAACTTAACTAAAGATTTATCTACATATATATTTTCTGCCTCAATATCAATAGCCCCCTCCAAAATATTACCACCACGCATTACCAAACAGTCATTTTTACATTTAACTAAATGACTTTCATTCTTTTTATATGAAACTCCTCTATGTAAGTCTACCAGATTTCCCACTATAGTCCAGCACCAATTCTCCGGCACTTCATACGGCTGCTCCTCCACCGGCACCAACGCCCGCTCCAGCTTCTCCTCTAAGGTCAATTCCTCTTTCTTCTTTCCTCTCGCCATGCTACACCTCTGTACTTTCCAGAGACTTTAACTCCTTTACCACGCTCTTTAACAAATCCACTGCTTCCTCCAACTGGGAAATACATTCCTCCCCACTTTCAATCGGATCTGGCAAATCCTCATAATCCAGCACAGAATCATCCCGAATCAAGCCTTTATCCAAGGTATTTCCCAATTCCTCCCTGGTAAAAACATTCCATCTTTCATCCTCTACCGCATGACGGTCTTTTGCGGTATATGCCGCTATAAAGTCCTTGAAATGCTCATATTTCAGCGGATTTGTCTTGCCAAAAGATGGCATATTGGTTCTGAGGTCATAAAACCATACTTCCTCTGTATTATTGTGGTCAGTCGTTCCTCTTCTAAAAAACAGTACGTTTGTCTTGACTCCCTGTGCATAGAAAATACCTGTCGGCAGGCGAAGCACCGTATAAAGATTACATTTATCCATAAGGTCAGCACGAATCCTCTCGCCTTCACCGTCTGCAAACAATACATTGTCAGGCAGTACAACTGCTGCCCTTGCCTTACCGTCTGCTTTCAAAGAACGGTATATATGCTGTAAGAAATTAAGCTGCTTATTGCTTGTCTGATAGGTAAAGTCATCCCGATTTGCCCGCTCACCGCCTTTCTTAGTTCCAAATGGTGGATTAGTAAGTACCACATCAAATCCATGCATTACCTTCCCTTGATTGGATAGTGTATCACATAGATAAATTTTCCCTTCTATATCGTGAAGCATTGCATTCATTAGTGCAAGCCGATGTGTTTCATGCACCAGCTCTGCTCCGGTAAATGCCTCCTTCTGCTCAAATGCCGCTTCTTCCTCTGTTAAGTCCATCCAGTCGTTGGTATGCTCTTTTACATAACGGTCAGCCGCAATCATAAAGCCAAACGTACCACATGCCGGGTCGTTGCACCGTTCACCCGGCTGTGGTGCAATCAGTTCTGTCATCACATCTATGAGCACCCTCGGCGTAAAATACTGTCCCGCTCCGGACTTCTTTTCGTTTGCGTTCTTCTCCAACAAGCCCTCGTACAGATTCCCCAGACCTTCCTCTTTTGCCGAATACCAGTCCAGTTCATCAATGTTCGTAATGATTTTCTTTAAATTTGCCGGCTCCTCTATATTGCTTCTTGCCCCTTGGTAAATTTCCTGCACACGTCCACTACAGTTTTCTCCAAGTTCCCTGAGCAGTTCTTCATAAAAACGCTTTAACTCCATACCCTCTTTAATTTTTAATGCATCCCAACGGTAATCTTCCGGAATATTCTTTTCCGAACCTGTTTCCTTTGCCATTTTCAAAAACAAAATATAGGTCAGCTCCGTCACATACTGATGATAGGTGATTCCATCATCACGAAGTACATTACAAAGATTCCATAACTTTGATACAATTTCTGCATTTGTCATAGTCATCCTCCATGCCGCTTTCATCGGCTCTTGTATTAACCGAAAAATGCGTTAGCATTTTTCCAGTGTGAAACTTAGATGTTCTTCGGCAAAGCCTTCATAATGCTTTGTCGATTTTAGAACATCTTCTCACACTTTTATGCGGTATACATATAGCTATTGATTTCATCAATAATTGCATCCAGTTTATTTCCAAATGCTTTATCAACCGCTGCATAACCGCCTTTAATTTTAAACTGCGGTGCCTCAAAAGTCTCCTTATTCAGCACAGCTTCTTTCAACAAATAGGCTTCTATCCGTTCCAGCCAATTAAGCTGTACCTTGCTTAACTCCGGATGTGCCTCCTTTGTCTTCATAATCGCAGAATGAATCCGTTCCTCCTTGCTGACTAAGGCATCTCCAATGCTTTTCTGACGGATAAAGCTGATAATATCTGCGGCAATATCTTCATTCGTCATCTGCTTCCACGCTGTCTGAAGCATAGTCTCGCTGAAATGATTCCGGTCAAGAATCAATTTCAGTTCTCTTAATGACTGTCTGGTCAATTCTTTCGGTCTGGTCGCTACGATATTCAATGCAGCAATCTTATTGATATTGCTGTCAATAAAAGCATGGAACTCCCTCAGATAATCTTCGGGTTTTGCAGCATCACCATAACCTCTTTCGTGGCTGCTTATCTCGTCCTTTGCATCACTGATAAACTTCGGTCTTTCCTGCGGAATCCCCCTCACATAAGCAAATGCATCCCGACACTTTTTCACAGTTTCCACTGCCTGATCTGTTGGCATATTGCGGATTGTATCTGCAAAGCTTTCCGGTGATTCCCCTCCTGACAGAGACTTAAATTGCTCCCTGTATTCCTCTGGCATTTTATTTTTGTTTCGCAAAATTTTTGCAATAATAATGTCTATCTGATTCCCTCTTGCCCTGTCGCTTTCCAGATTGTCGATACCATCTATTAAATCTTCAAAAGTTTCCTTTGGATTGACCACAACTGGTTTCATCGTAGACATTGGTTCTAACGCCTGATATACCCCAACGGCATCATAGATTTCAAAATGTGTTTTCCCAATCCCCAGACATAGTCTGGTGGCACGTCCAAGCATCTGCTCAAAAAGAATACGAGAACGGATTCTCCGCAGAAATACCAGATTGACGATCTCCTCCACATCAATGCCTGTGGTCAGTAAATCAACGGTTACAACAATGTTTGGAAATGTTTCATTCTTAAACCGCCGGATTGCTTCTTTAATTTTTACCGGATTGCCATTTTCTATGGAACCGGTAATCTTCATAACGGCTTCTTCGCTAATTCCCTGCTCGGAATAATAATCTTTCAAAATCTTTGTAATCATATCCGCATGGGCATCATCCACTGCGAAAATAAGGGTTTTTCCCTTTTCATTTGGATCAATGTCCTTGGCCATCTCAGCTAAAACGGTTTCATTAAAGCCTTTTGTGACTACCTTTCTGTTAAAATCCTCTATCTCAAACTTCAAATCGTCTTCCAACTCATCACTATTGGTAACCGTATTGGTCACAGGATCATAGATAGGAGCAGTGCTCCCTGCCTCAAAGACAATCCCTTCCTCGCTAAGCTTCGTCCTGATAATATGGGGTGCATCGTGGTCTACCAGATAGCCATCCACTACGGCTGTCCGGTAATCATAGGAATATACCGGCTTTCCAAAGATTTGTGTTGTATGAAGAGCAGGGGTGGCGGTAAGGGCAATCTTAACCGCATCAAAATAATCAATGACCGCCCGGTATTTGCTGCGAAAATCATCCTGATTACGATAAAGCACTTCATCTTCGCCCATTTCCTTATCCAGAATATATCCTCGGTGTGCTTCATCCACGATAATGCAATCGTAGTCCGACACTCCTATACTGACATCCGTTTCATTGTAAAGAATACGTTTTACCAGACTCTGAACCGTTGCAATGTGGACACGAGTATCCTTTTCAAATTCCTTTTCCCCGAGGTCTTTGATATCATATAATTGATTCAGCGTTTTTAAATCTTCCAGCTTTACCTCTTTGAAGGTATCCATTGTCTGGTCTCCAAGGGCTGTTCTGTCAACCAGATATAGAATTCTTTTAAACCGTTTCGCAGACAAAAAGCGGTAAATCATGCCAAGAACCGTTCTTGTCTTTCCGGTTCCCGTTGCCATGGCAAGCAGCACCGTATTTTTATGTTCCGCAATGGCTTTCTCGGCTGCCTTAACCGCTTCGATCTGATAGTAACGCAGCCCCAATCCGTTGGAATCTTCTAATATCTCATACCCTGTAGCTGCAAGTTTTCGATCTGCTTCCGCTATATCCCTTTCCAAATCCTGTTCCAACCCCTCCGGGCTTGGCCATCCTGCCAGAGCCTTTGAAGCATTAAACTGCTGTCTGGTATCTAAAAACCAAATGCCAGACATTTCTTCATACTGTTTGATATAATCCCTGCCATTCGTAGCAAACAGGAACGGAACCTTATACTCCCCATACTGCTTCAGCAAATATTTTTCATGCTCTGCCTTAATCCTCCTTGCATACTCTTTACACTGACCATCCAATACGGAAGAAACATTCGTATGTTTTTTCTTCGCCTCAATAATCCCAACCATTTTTTCGCCAATAAAGAGTGCATAATCCGCATACCCTCCATGACCTGTTGCGGAATCGGTCGGCCACTCCGCAATTGCAAGATTCCTGCCTTTGGCTGGCCGAATCCCTTTGGAGTAACGGATTGCCCCCGTATCCGCATCCCATCCAACTTTGCGGAGCTGCTCATCAATCAATTCTCTCGTCTGTGCCTCGGAAAGTTTTACTTTCATCGCTTTTTTGTAAGCAATTGCCCTTCTTGCACTGTCCGATTTTCCAGCCTTCTGAATCTGCTGCAATTCAATGAGTAATGCTTTATTACGTTCCTCCAGCTCCCGGTTTTCCTTTTCCAATTCATCCAGACTAACCGTAATATCCTCCGGCTGAACATACTCCGCAGGACTGTAACTGTAATCCCCATAGGTCTGCATATACCATATGCAGAGTTCATACAACAGCGGTAGATTATTTAATGCCTTTTCGCCCTCGTCCGTTCCGTTATGAGCTGCATTATTACGGTCTTTCCGCAAAATATACAATGTATTATTAATCTCATGCGGCAATAGGTCATTTTTCTTTAACAGTCGAATACGATTGGCATGGGTATTGTCATAATCCGGTTCTTTGATCCCGTCATAGGCAAGCATATACTTTACCATGACTTCTGCTAACATTCCCTGTTTGATAATGGATGTATTCGGATCTGAGTAAACGTATTTTTCAGACAGATCGCCCAGCTTTGCTAAATCGCTCCATCTATCCTCAAGAAAAGTAAAGTTACCCATTCTCATGCCTCCTTCGTATATTTATTGCATCCGGCTTTGGATTGTTTTCTTGGCTCTATATATCATCATACAAATTGTTTGTTTCCGTATGAACATTGTACCATTTATAACCATGATGTGACAAGGAAAAACTGCAAGCATTTTGCAAGCACAGCAAACGGGAAGCCGCATAAATACTGGCTTCCCGCTGTTTTTTGTCACGCAAAAAATGATTTTCGCTTTTTCACTCTCAAAAAATGCAAATCCACTTTCGCATTTACAAGTCC
>NZ_RAZG01000096.1 GCF_003612565.1 Roseburia sp. 1XD42-69
AATGGATGAAATTGATACTGATGAAGCGGCAGCTATTTAAACTATCAACAACTTAATATTTACTATACTAGCCATCGCCTGTAGCTCTGTTGATTTCCGTAAAATCATGTTGCCGTCCTATATCAGCAAATAATTCTCATGAAACCTCCTTTTGCCGCAGCCTTTTTTTCCACAATATCCCCACAGAGAGGGATGCGGTAAACATCTGGCTGATTAACATGCCGATAAGATATGCTTTTATTCCGTACACCGGAATCAGGGCATAGACAAAGAGAATCCGCACAATGCTCCCTGCAAGATTCAAAAGGAACGTGTAGCCTGCCATGCCAAGCCCGTGGAGGATGGAGGAGAGGATGGAGGTTAAAAACAGGAAGGGGCAGATAAAACTCAACATAGTAATAAATCTTCCTGCCAGTGCGTTGCCAAACAGCATATCCCCCACCCACTGCCCGGTGACTAAAAATCCTGCAGTACAAATAATTCCAAAAAGGAGACACCCGAAAATGGTTCCGCCAATGGTGCGGTTGATTTTCCCGGTGTCTTTTCTGCTGTCCGCCTCTGCAATAATGGGGAGGAGCATGACAGAGACCGAGTTTGAAAATACCGTGGGAAACATGACAATGGATAAAGCCATTCCCGTTAAAACCCCGTAAATGCTTAAAGCGTCGCTCTGGGAGTAGCCAAAGAGCCGCAGCCTTGCAGGGATTAATATGGTTTCAAAGCTGGCAAATAAGGTGAGGGTCAGCCGGTTTGCCGTTAAGGGGAGGGAATAAATGAGCAGTTTGGCCCCCGGATTTTTAACAGGATTTTTGCATTTGGGAAGCTTCTTTTTTTCCTGGCACATAAGGGCGGTGATGCAGAAGAGGAAAGCAGCCCCTTCCCCGAATACCAGGCCCCACGCAGCCAGGGAGGCATCCATAGCCATTCCCTTTTGGATTTGCACCTGGCAGGCGATAAATACAAAGAGCACCCGGATTCCCTGTTCTAAAAGGGAGGAGAGGGCGGGTACGGCGGCTTTTTTTCTGCCGTAATAATAACCATGGATGCAGGAGTGGATGGCTGCTAAGGGAACAGAGCAGGCCAAAATCCGTATCAAAGGCGTGCACCTTGGTTCCAGCAAAATATTTTCTGCAATAAAGCGGTCAAACCGGAGCAAGAGACAGACAGTGGCAAGGGATAAAACCCCCGAGGCTAAAAGTCCTGCGGTGAGGAAACGTCGTGGGGCTCCCGGGTCTTTCTGCTGGTATTCTGCAACAAATTTGGACAGGGCGGTGGATATGCCTGCGGTTGTTATGGCAAAACAGATGGTGGAAATGGGAAAAATAAGCTGATAGATGCCCAGTCCTTCTGCACCGATTGCCCTGGATAGGAATATCTTATAGAAGAACCCGATAATTTTGCCCAGAATGCCTGCAGAGGATAAAAGCAGGGTTCCGGACACAATGGGATTTCTTAATTTACTTTGTATTTTCAACATAGGGCACCAAAATAGCGTTTTTGTATTATATGAGAAATGGAGTGTAAAAATGAATAAAATGATTTATTTGGACCATGCGGCTACCACCCGGATGCTGCCGGAGGTTTTAGAGGCCATGACGCCTTATCAGAAGGAGTATTACGGGAATCCTTCCACCATATATGAATTTGGGGAGAAGAGCAGGGAAGCCATAGAAAATGCCAGGGCGGTTATCGCATCCACCATCCATGCCAGGGAGGAGGAAATATTTTTTACCTCTGGGGGAACGGAGTCAGACAACTGGGCCTTAAAGGAGGCGGCAAATCTTTACAGAAGGAATCATCCGGGAATACATGGGCATATCTTAACCAGCCCCATTGAGCATCACGCCATCATCCATACCTGTCAGGAGCTTACCGCTATGGGGTGCGGCGTTACCTATCTCCCCGTGGATGAAACAGGTCTTGTGATCGTGGGGAAAGCGGAGGAGTGTATCAGGGAAAATACCTGTATTTTATCTGTGATGTATGCCAATAACGAAATCGGAACCATAGAGCCCGTGGAGGAACTGGCCTTTCTGGCAAAAAAGAATGACTTGATTTTCCACACCGATGCGGTGCAGGCTTACGGACATCTGCCAATCGATGTGCGAAGAAGCGGTATTGATATGCTAAGCGCCAGCGCTCACAAATTCGGAGGGCCAAAGGGGGTAGGATTTCTCTATATCAGAAAAGAAATAGACCTTCCCTCCTTTATCCAGGGAGGCGCCCAGGAGAGCAATCGGCGGGCGGGAACAGAAAATGTGCCAGGAATTGTGGGGATGGGAAAGGCGGCGGAACTGTCCCACAGAAGGATGGGAGAGGAAAACCGCCGGGTGAAAAAAATGCGTGACCGTCTGGTATACCGGATTATGCGGGAAATACCCGATGTGAAGTTTATGGGAAATATGAAAAAAAGGCTTTCCAACAATGCAAATTTCTGTTTTAATGGAATAGTAGGTGAGTCTGCCGCAATTTTGTTAGATACTCAGGGTATCTGTGTTTCTTCCGGATCCGCCTGCTCCACAGGACAGACGGAAGTGTCCCATGTTATGAAGGCAATCGGGGTGCCGGAGGGGCTGGCCCAGGGGGCGCTGCGCTTTACCCTGGGGGCGGAAAACACCATGGAAGAAATTGACTATACGGTAGAAAAATTAAAATACATTGTAGAAGATATGAGGAAGGCGGCGGTTTAGACGGCCCAAACCTTTATAGGGAAAGGATTGACATGAGTAAGAGAAAAGTAGTGGTAGGCATGTCCGGGGGAGTGGACTCCTCCGTGGCTGCCTGCCTGTTAAAAGAGCAGGGATATGATGTGATCGGCGTTACCATGGCATTGTGGCAGGAGGGTGCTTTGGAGGAAGAGACAGGGAGAGAGTGCTGCGGGATAAGTGCAGTGGAGGATGCCAGGCGGGTGGCACAAAATCTTTCCATCCCCCATTATGTTATGAATTTTAAAGAAGAATTTAAGCGGGATGTGGTGGATTACTTTGTCAGGGAATACAGAAAGGGCAGAACCCCCAATCCCTGCATTGCCTGCAACCGCTATGTGAAATGGGAGGCACTTTTAAAGCGCAGCCTTGAGATTGGGGCGGATTATATCGCCACGGGGCACTATGCCAGGATCGAAAAGCGGGAAAACGGCAGATATGCGGTGTGTAATGCGAAAAGTGCTGCCAAAGACCAGACCTATGCCCTGTATAACCTCACCCAGGAACAGCTGTGCCATACCTTGATGCCTGTGGGCGGGTACAGCAAAGATGAGGTGAGGGTAATTGCCAAAAGCCACAATCTTTTAGTGGCGGACAAACCGGACAGCCAGGAAATCTGTTTTATACCGGACAATGACTACGGGGGATTTATTAACCGCATGGCAGGAGGAGTCCTGGAAGGAAATTTTGTCAGTAAAGACGGTGAAATTCTTGGAAGGCATAAGGGAATTACCCATTATACGGTGGGGCAGAGGAAAGGGTTAAACCTTGCCATGGGAAAACCTGTTTTTGTCACGGAGATACGCCCGGATACCAATGAGGTTGTAATTGGGGAAAACGAGGATGTGTTTCAAAAAGAGTTAGTAGCGGAGTACATAAACTATATGGGCATTCCTGATTTTACAGACGGGGAGGTATTTCTCACAAAAATCCGCTATGCCCACAAAGGAGCACATGCCGCCCTTTATCATGAGGGGGATAAGGTGCGCTTTGTGTTTGAAGAGCCGGTGCGGGCGGCAACCCCGGGACAGGCCGTGGTGTTTTACCAGGGGGAGTATGTGGCGGGGGGAGGGACAATCCGGAGAGTCATTTCCCAGGGAGAGTAAAAAGAGAAAAATCGTGAAAATCAGGTAAAATTCAAATTGCAAATTTGAGAAAGGGACGGTATAATTTCAATATCAGAGAGGAAAACGGTTCTTTTATTCCAGGGTTGTTGGGCACCTGTTTCAAAAAGAGAATTTAAAAAGAAGGAGGGCTTGGGATGAAACATATGAAAATGGCGGTAATGGCGGCATGTGCCATGATTCTGCTTTTTATTTCCCCCAGGGCAGTTTTTGCCGCAGGCATTGGGGAAAACGTGAGCCAGGAAACGGTAAAGGAACTGCAGGCAATTGACTATGAAAACAATGAAACCATAAGGAATTTGCTGGCACCCTCCCGGTATTCTTTGTCGGAAAAGCTCAATAAAAAAACGGAGATTGCCCGCAGGGAGGGGAAGAGCCCGGCGGATATCAGTGATGAGCAGGCTGTGCAGGAGCTGAATCAGGATAATTTAAAGGTGATGTCCTATGAAGAGGCATTTAGTGATGTACAGGGAGATATAGGGAGGATTATCTGCAGGCTGGTGGATAGCACTGCAGGGGCAGACAATAATAATGCAGCCTTTTTTACGGATAAAATATTGCAGAATAAAGAAAAATTGCTTCTGGGGATTACTTACCTGGAGCGGCTGTATGATTTTGATATGGGCGGGCACAATATCAAAGAAGTGCTTCTGTATGAGCCGGGGACTTATGGGATTCCATACGATGTGCTGGACTGGCTAATACAAATCGGAAGCGCCGGGGGCGATAATTTAAAGATTTCCAATAATGCTAATGTATTTGGTTATAGAAAATTGTTTTGGACAGTTACAGACGCTATGACGCTGGAGGCTTTTCTGGAAAAGAACAGGCAGAAATGGATACCGGGGATACCGATGAACCAGTGGTTTGTGCAGCAGAGCCCTGCGTATATTCTGGAGAATACGTCTTCCTGGGATAGTAAAAACACGGGGATATACAAAAGGCTTTATGATAATACCACTTATCGTGCTTATATTCTGCCACTGCTCACCGTATCGGAAGACAGCGTTTACCTAATTGCAAACTCCGCTACCATTACATTGGGGATAATGGATTGTTATATAGACAGAAATTTAAGGGAGACGGATCCGTTACGCCATAGGGAGTTGTGTGAAAAATTCCGGCAGCAGATGGAGCAGGCGGCTAAGCAGCAGAGTGCCTTTATTGATTTCTGGCATCGGATTGCCCAGCCGGGAAAAAGAGGATTATTGTCCTCCCACCGTATGGTTTTGGACAGTCTGCGGATTGATGCGGATACCACTGTCCAATGGTCGGATAAATTCGGCAAAAATGCTGCCCGGGGTGTCAGGGAATTTTTTACGCCGCTGAATCTGTATGGTACATATATGTTTGCCGACGGCGTTGCGGAAGGGGAACGGATACGATATTATATATCAAGGGCATTAACAGAACGGGGATTTGCCACATACGCCCACGAACTGACGCATATACTTGTTTCTGAGGTAATGCTCAACGGGTATGGTTCGCGGGACGGCATGATGGCGGAGGTTTATACGAGAGGGATGTTTGAGCCCTATGAGCTGAATGAACCGCCGGCTTTTAACCTGAATCTGATTTATGACCGTATGGAAGTCAGCGATAGGTATCATAACGGCCAGCCTGAGCGTTTTTTGGATGAGGAAGATTTGCAAACCTATATGAGCGGAATTCTGGATGTGGTTTACACGCTGGATTATGTGGAAGCCGATGTTATGTTTACGAAAAGTGCGCAGGAGAAAAAGAAATGGTTTCACAAGATAGAGCAGGTGGAAGATCCTGAAACAAGGTATAATCAGGGTGAGGAAGGTTCCAGGCATAATCTGGATTCCGTCAGGGAGATTACCCTGGATGAAGCGGAAAATTTAAATTCCCTTGCGGATTTAATCCGTAACGGGATGATTGTATCCCGCTATGAAGTAAATGGCACAAAGACTACAGGAACACTGGCAAGAAACGGATATTATGTAGTGCCGCTTTTCAGCGCTAACTACGCCGGTGTGCAGAACGGCGCCGGTGTCAGCGGTGATGTTATGATACGGCGTCAGGCGTTTGAACTCCTGGGGGAATACGGTTACTACAAGGGAATGGTGCCGTATATTTCCAACCAATATAAAGCATCTGCGAAATCGGATGGCACAATCCTGTCAGATAAATATGTGCTGGAAAAAATTTTTGGCGGCGCCTATGAAACCATGGCTGATTTTAAGCTGGCAATGTTTGAAAAAAGGATAGAAAAAACAGATATGCTAAAGCCCGTCACGATTATGTGGAAAAACCATTCCTTAACCATAGATAATTTTGAAAAATTAAGCCAGTTGATGGAAGAGGCGGTAGAAAATGACTTGGCGAATGTGAAGGTAATGCCGGGTGGTGAAAATAATATCCGTGCACAGGCCACAGATGTGGAACGCCTGAAACAGGAAATATTTAAAGCTTACCTGATTCAGACAAAAGATTTCCAAGAATCTATCTATGGTACTGGCCAGACGTCTGTTGTACCGCCGGAGGAAACCACACCGGGGAATACAGAGCCCGAAAAACCAGGAAGTCCCGAAACGGAACAGCCAGGGGGAACTGGAGGCTTGGAGCCAGGGCAGCCGGGGCAGCCGGATAGTTCCGGGACGGAGCAGCCGGGGGGGAGTACTGGTTTGGAGACAGGTAAAAAAAATTCCAGTCCCAAGCTTCTTTTCTGCAAAGTGTCTTCTGGGAAAACTTCACACACCCTCCGTTGGAATTTGGTGAAGTCAGCAGATGGATATAAAATATACGGGGCGGAAAACAGCAAAAAAGTTAAATGTTTAAAGACTGTGAGCAAAAAAACAAATTCCTGGAAACATAAGAATTTAAAAAAGGGAAAGCAATACAAATACTATGTCACGGCCTATAAAAATGTCAATGGAAAGCGGGTGGTTTTAGCCCAGTCCCTGACTGCCTTTAGCATTACAAATGGGGGAAAATACGGGAATCCTTCAAAGATAGAGACAAAGAAAACATCTGTAAGTGTAAAAACTGGAAAAACTGTCCGTCTTAAAGTGAAAGTGGCCGGGAAGAAGTTAAGCCCAGCGGGGAAAAAACTGCGTTTTGTCTCCTCAGACCCGTCTGTTGCAAAGGTATCAAGCAAAGGCGTAATTACTGGGAAAAAATTCGGTAGCTGTACGGTTTACTGCATAGCGCAGAATGGATTGTACAAAAAAATAAAGGTAAAAGTAGGGCGCTGCTGATGGCAGCGCCTTCCCTCAATTGCCTGTTTTTTTCACTGGAATCCACAATTCACAAAACAGGTCCTTTTGTCCCTTTTCAAAGTATACCTCAAAATCTGTATCCTCTGTCTGAATATAACCGGTCTGGGGGCAAAATTCTTTGTAAAACTTACCCCAGGTTTCTCCCAGGCAGTCTCCGTCAGGGCCGAAGCATGGAAATACGGCGTAGCTGGCGGGTTGCACATCCCAAATCCTGTAGCCCTTTTCCGTAAATTTTTCTAATTGGGACGTATCTGTGTCCTCATCCATCAAAATTCCGATGCCGTAATTAAAATGGGTCTCATTTTCTTTTGTGGAGCTGCACAGGCCGTACAAATCCCGTTTTCCTTTTGCACGGAGTAATTTCATAGGTTCAATCAGATTTTTTTCATTGCAGTCTGTCCAGAAATCAGGGATGCTGTGGTCATTGTCATCGTTGATGATTTCATTGGGAAAAGCCTTTACCAGTGCGAGAAATTTTTGGCATCCTTTTTGTTCCATTCTGTAATCCATAATACTACCGCCTTCCATTGTAATTTTTATCACAAGGGGATTAAACAAATGAAGGGTTGCCCCTTTTCCTTTTGCCTGCTTCGGAGTTGAGCCGTGAAAATGCGCAAATGCTTTGGAAAAGCTTTCCGGGGATTCATAGCCGTACTTGTATGCGGCATCAATTACGGAGATATCCGTTGTTTGGAGTTCACAGGCCGCCAGTGTAAGACGTCTTTTTCTGATGTATTCGTTGGCTGTCATCCCGGTAATAAAACTAAATGTCCGATGGAAATTGTAATTGGACATATGGATATTTTTTGCCACATCCTCATAGTTTATATTTTCCAAAATATGTTCTTCCATATAGCATATGGCTTGCTGTATTACCTGTATAGACATATTGTTTACCCTCCTTGTAGTAAGTATTATAGTTAATGTCAAAAAAGAAATCCTGTCCTTGTTTGCACAAATTGTTTCCTGTTGTAAAATTCTCTTGTTGATGGTACTATAATACAGGAAAAGTTACAGATTGAAAAGAATTAAGAAAGAACTGGTTTCATGGAGATGAAACAGGGATGTAAAATACGGACCGAAGGATGTGGACAAATTGTACGTGATAGCAGTATGTGACGATGAAGAAAAAGAACTTGACGAAATTGAATCTTTTTTAGCAAGATACCAGGAGAAGAACAAGGAAGCAGAATTTAAAATGGAACGGTTTACCAGCGGGGAAGCGCTGGTACAGAGGGCCAGGGAAGAAAACTATACACCTGACATTTTGCTTTTGGATATTTTTATGCCGGGGAAAACAGGAATTGAGGCTGCGGAGGACATGCGGGAATTGGGATTTTCCATGCCCATTGTCTTTTTTACCACATCAACAGAATACGCCTTAAAGGCGTATGGGGTGGACGCTGTCCAGTACCTTGTAAAACCTTTGGGGCAGGAGTGCTTTTTCCATGCCATGGATTCTGCCATCCAGCAGGTTTCCAGGAAAAAGGAGAGCCAGATTGCAGTGAAAATTTCCGGGGGTCTCAGGCAGATTTGGCCCGACGATATCATTTACTGTGAATCCCAGAAAAATTATCAGGTTCTATATCTTTTTTCGGAGAAATTAAAAATACGGATGACGACTGGAAACTTGTGGGAAATTTTAAAAGAATACTCTCAGTTCAGAAGGTGCGGCAGGGCTTTTATTTTGAATCATAGGGGGGTACATTCCCCGATGCTTGCATCGTAACTTGCTTAACACAATACTAAAAAAGTGATA
>NZ_RAZG01000097.1 GCF_003612565.1 Roseburia sp. 1XD42-69
TTTACTGAGGACACAGCTTCAAGCAGCATAGCATAGGAATTAAGATAACTGAATAACTGCCAGTATTGAATTTTCAAGGTGCATAGGCTAAATCTATGTGCGAAGTTTGAGTTACAGAAATTACTTCCGAAATATTGGAACAGTATGTTTCCCAACTTCATGAACAATATAAACCCAAGACTGTAAAACGCAAAATAGCATCAGTAAAAGCACTGTTCCACTACTTGGACTACAAGGAAATCATTAATACTAATCCATTCAGTAAAATATTGATACATTTTCGCGAGCCTGTGAAACTCCCCAAAACCATCCCTCTGCATACCGTTGAAATATTTTTATACGCAATATACAAACAACGCAAAAATGCCAAAACTCCTTATCAAAAAAGAAATGCCCTAAGAGACATTGCTGTTGCGGAATTGCTATTTTCAACCGGGATGAGAATATCCGAACTCTGCTCATTAAAAGTAAATGATGTAAATTTATACGACGGAACTATACTCATATATGGAAAAGGCAGCAAAGAACGCCGAATTCAAATCGGTAATGAATCTGTAATCAAAATTCTAACAGAATATAATGATAATTTTTGTTCCGAAAGACAATCCTGCTCTAACTTTTTCGTAAGCCAATCAGGAAAAGCACTGTCTGACCAATCAATACGAAGAATGATTAACAAATATACCTCTCTGGCATCTATTGAACAACATATCACACCGCACATGTTTCGCCACACTTTTGCAACAAGCCTTTTGGAAGCAGATGTTGATATTCGTTATATTCAGGAGATGTTAGGCCACAGTTCTATTAACATTACTGAAATATATACACACGTTACAGTTGCAAAGCAACGAAACATTCTTGCTACAAAACACCCTCGAAAGGATTTTGATTTATAAAGGTTATGGGCAATTCCGCTAATTTGGGATTGCCCACTAAAAAGCAACGGATAATCAAGTGTTATCCGTCAGTTTGGCGAGATAGAAAGGGTATGGATAATTGATAGTTATCCGTTGGATATTTAAAATTATTTTTCCAAAGAAAGGATTTGTCAGTGAAGAGAAGTAAATGGTTTTTCCAAATTGGTATTGTTTCTATGCTTACTCTAATATGTGTATTGTTTTTGGGATGTACAGCATATTTTCTTTATACAAACAATTCAGGAATCGCTAGTGTGTTTGCTACATTGATGGGAATACCACTTACAATAGGCATAACACTTTGGTCGTTTATATTTAGTAAACTTCAGAAGGAAGTTTTGATTGAGCGATATTTGAATGATGAACATTTTGTAGATAGGGATGCCGAATATGTAAAATTAATGAATTTAATACAGAGTGGTCAAGAAAAAATAATATACATCAGTGGTAACTTTGGTATGGGAAAAACATTGTTTATGAAAATGTCTTGTGACCGAATCAATTATGCCGATAGAAAAAAATGGAAGTCATATGCTGCTTTTTATTACAACAACAACCATACTAAGACTATAATGCAAGCACTTTCAAATAAGTTTTGTGGGCAATCAAATACATCTATAACGGACATAAGCAAACGTCTTAACAATGCCACTTTTAAAAAAAATAGCATTTTGTTTATTGATAATATTTATGAAATTGATTTAATAGAATGTATAGAATTTGCAAAAGCATTTATTAACTGTAACAAAAATAATCAAGTAGTAATTGCTGTGGATAGCAACAATAATACATTCCATATATACCCAGGAAAATTCGGCGAAACTGAAATAAAATTACTTGCCCATAGCTATAACATAAAAATTGAGCAAGCTGAAAGATGTGAAATTTCGGAATTGTCGAATGGCTACCCAGTATACGCTCGTTATAGTGTTGAAGCATATACAAAAGGCATTAAAATTGTCGATTATAATAATCTCGAAAATTATATTGAGGAATTGATTAATTCATTAAATAATCTAGAAAAAGCTTCTCTGTCACTAATAATTTGTTTTAGTCAGTTGTTACAAGATGGAGTTGAAACCGGAGTTGTATGTAGTATAGATAATTGTATAACACGACCAATTCTTAAACGCCTAGTAACACATTCATTAATTAACCTATATAAAGATAAAGTATATAGCGATAAACTTATTTCTCGAAAGTGTATGGATTTTTTATCTGAATATATAAATGAAAGTTACTATAAAATTTATCAATATTATAAAGGTATATACGATACTGATTACATAGCCTTAGTAGCTGCATTAAAGTCTAATTTTGAATATGATCATACTTTGGTAAAGGAGATCCTGCATAGACAGTATATAGATAACAATTTTTATCTGCTAATTGATATTGGGGAATTAGAATTTAGCGGTCAAATAAATCCACATTTAAGGGAGAACAAAGAGTGTTGGACTTATGTTAGATATTATTATCTAAAATCACTTCTTGAATTAGGATTATATGATAAGGCGAGGGAAGTTGTTGATAATTATGACAATTACTTTAATCTTATGACTATAAATTGTGATATAGATTTTGAGTATCAGTATTTACTGATTGATTTAGATCATCTCACAAATTATTTGAAAAATGCTGTCACATTTTCTCACGCATTATTTGAAAAAGCTACATCTAAGGAACAAAAGATAAAATGTCAATATTTGTATGCGCATTGCTTGCGACATTTAGGTGAAGATTTGGATCAAGCATACACTATATTTACAAGTCTAGCAAATGACACTAATTTTAAAGATAATAAGATAAGAATACGTTCCATTTACTCTGCGGCATCTATTAAAATGTTTCAGGGTGATTCGAGCTACTCCTATGAAGAATCATTTGGAAAAGTAGAGCAAATTATATTTGAAGATTCACGGAATGAGGTTTGGAGACCTTATGTAGCTAGACATAAAGCCATCTATGAATATAAGGTTTGTAAAAATTTTGAAATGGCAGAACAAGTATTACAAGAAACGATACATCTGTTAGAAGTAACCCAATTGCGTATCAAGTATGATATTTACTTTGAATTAGGTGAACTATATAGAATATGGAATAATAATACAAATAATTATACAAAAAGTATTAATTATTATCTAGAAGCAGTTCAATTTGCAAAACGAGTAAATGACTACAATTTGCAAAGTACCTCACAGTTGGGAATTATGCTTTTAAGTATCAAATATGGCTATAAAACGGATAATGATATTTTGAAATCTATTATTTCACGAACTTATAATATTGGCTTAAATATTAACTATAATTATGCCATGTATGTAAAATATCTTATTGAGAATGAGAGTATCCCGAAAGAAACAGTATCCTACTGGCGAAAAATGCAATACTCAGATTTGTTTTTTTATCCTCGAAAAGTAAATCTGAGAAATGCAATCTCAAATTAACTGTGATGTAATTGGGTATATATAATTTGATAGCAATCATTTTCAATGGTATAACATATTTTTTTATCTGCCGAAAGTCTATTTATTCTATTAGAGATATCTTGGGAGAATTCATTATTATCCCGGATATCTCTTAATATTTCAGCAATAAATAGCATTTCTGTATCTTGCCATCCATACCTAGAAATTTCTTGTGTTCCAATTCGTAGTCCACATGTTCTATATAAATGCTTATTTCTAAGATTTATGCTTACTCCATAATCTAAACATTTATTATAAAATCTTTCAGCCTCATTTTGGGGCATGGATATAAAAATCTGATGGGTATATGTAAATTTAGGCGGAACTTTTAAGATATTAAAATTATATTTCAAAAGTGCATTAGCAAGAATATTTGCATTATTTATTATTGTGGAACAATATTGTTGACCATATATTTCTAATTCCATTAAAGTGAATATTAAGCTAAAAATATGGTGTAATTGACTATTTCTTAAGTAGTCCGGATTTATCAAAGTATCAAATTGACGAGCAAGTTTTAAGTTGTTTGTCATTATCAAACCGCAGGTGGGACCCGGTAATGTTTTATGGGTAGCCCCCATTAAAATAAACTTTTGTTCTTTTGTAAACCATTCCAGTGGATTTTCCATAGTCTTTGTTGCTATTAATCCTAATATTTGAGTTGCATCAAAAATTAAAATACATTCCTTTGGTAAATCAAAATTCTTAAGCTGTGGCATTATAATAATGTCTGATAAACATATTAAAATACCATCAATTTTGTTTGATTTTAAAAGTTTGTTTGTTTCTTCATAATCAAAATCATATATATCATAATTGTATGGCATTTCTATTGTATTAATCCCCAATCTATGACAAATTTTAGGCATAGAGCCATGTCCTCCGCATTCTTCAGAGGAAATAAGAAGTGTGTCGCCCGCAGAAAACAAACTCATAAGTAAAGTCATTACTGCATTTACTCCAGATAATGTTCGTGCATCCGCATATTTACATCCATAAAGTTTATTGCATTGGCGATTCAATAGCTCATATATTTCATATAATTTCTTACTTCCAACAAAGTTACTATGTTCCTGATATTCTATTATGCCTCCCATAATATATTTTTCTTGCAGGAATGTATCTAAAGGAATTTTGCTAAATGGAGAAATTACATTTTCAGCAGCGCACAATGGTAATAATTTATTTTCCTGTACGGAAATATCTT
This sequence comes from Roseburia sp. 1XD42-69, assembly GCF_003612565.1. GTDB lineage: Bacteria > Bacillota > Clostridia > Lachnospirales > Lachnospiraceae > Roseburia_B. The sequence continues at coordinate 4,596 of NZ_RAZG01000097.1, forward strand.
TGCATAAACTTATTAAATCTTCAAAGTATTCTGGCTTCATAGAAATACCTCCAAATTAAAGGATTCAATAAATAAAGTGAATAGTTTTTTCCTTTAAGCAATAATCAACGGATAACTATCAATTATCCATACCCTTTCTATCTCGCCAAACTGACGGATAACACTTGATTATCTATCATTTTACCACAATCTCGTTCATTTTTCATCATAAATTTTAGACTTTTGCCATTTTTTGTCTATAATATCATATCTTTCAAACACATTCTATTTTAATCCCGCTATTACATTCATTAATCCCTACCATATATATGAAACTTTTTCATTTCTCATATTTTCTTAATACATTCCGTCAGTGATACATATTCATATACCCGATACCGCTGCTTATTATCTGCCTGCTTTACAATTTTCAGTTTAATAAAGGTATTTACCATTTTTACTGCTGTGCCGTGTGTAATGTCACAGTGATTCATTACATCTTCTATCCGGAAAAACGGCATCTGTTGCATGAACCCTAATTCCATTAACATTTTGTTTCTCATATTTGGAGAGATATTTTTAACCCTTTTTACTGTATTTATACTTGTTTCCATATGCTTATGTTTCTCCTGAATAAATCTACATGCTGTTTCCAACGCCTTATCCATTATGTTTAAATAAAAAGTTAGCCACGGATTTATATTGCACGACCATCTTACCTCTGCCATACGATCCTCACACTCATTTATGTTATTACGGATTAGCTTTGCAAACGGAAATGAAACTTCTGGTAATACTTTTAGTTTTTGCATATACTTTTCCATCGCATAAGATGAATAAACAATATTATTTTGTTCATATGGAGCTAATGTCAATAACTGATACATAAGCAATCCGCTAAATAAAATTGGATTTAGCACATCATTCTGCTTTTTAAAATACTTTGCATATTTCAATGTCACATCAAGCAAATCATCTATGCTTTCTCCAATTCTTTCAGGTGAAACCGGATTAAATTCTTCCCTTAATGCAGAAATGACATTTCTTAAAATAATGAACTTTTTTCTATGTCTAGACCTCAACACATTTATGTCTGAATATAATGTTATTTGGTCTTTTAAGGATTGTATCATTAATTCATCTCCATGAATTTGGCTAAAAAAATTCAAAATATCTAATGCCGGTTTCCCATCTGGCTGACAGTACATAAAATTAATTCTGTCAATCAGACCATTAATATTTTCTATTTCTTCACAATTTAGTAAAGCGACCATGCCCTCTATATGACCTATTCTCCGATAAATCTGCAATAATAGTGCATTATATTCAGATTGAATCTGGATTCTATCAAACCACCTGTCAATCCTTATAGGAACAAAGCATTTACAATACATTTTTTCTATAATATCTGTTACTTCAATTTTGTAGTAACCCGCCTGAAATTCCTTTGTCATTTTGTACCACCAAATTTATCTTGATAAATATTCATTATTTTTAAGATTAAATTTTTTTTGTCTATTTTAATAATAAAATTTATATCTATTTTATCATTATGTCATTTAGTTGACAAGTACCATGTTGTCTCCCTCTCTGCACCCCGTCCAAAAAAGGATTTCAAAGATCACAAAATATTTGCTTTCCCGGTCAATGCCCTGATGAAACAATCGTATTCGTCTTTCGTCCAAAAGTTCAGCTTGTCAGCGTCAGACTTTCCCATTTTCTTAACCTTTTTACATGGGTTATTGTTGAGATTGTAAATGTTACTTGCATGAGTAAACAATGCTGTAATCTGATTTTGCACCATACGCAAATAAGTCTGCGAATACCCTTTTGCTCTGATAGCGTTCTGCCACTGAATAATATCAGAGGGGCTTATTTCGTTCATTTGCTTATTCTCAAAATACGATAATACATGGGCTTCTATCATGTACCGCTTGTTTTTTATCGTGCGCTCCTTTAGTTCTCCTGCCTTATCTCGGAAATACACATCAACAAATGCGCCTAACATCATATCCATATTGGCAGATGTACTTTTCAAAAATTCTCTTTCCCACTCTAACGCTTCTTTTTTCGTGGCAAAACCACGCTTCTTTTTGTGCTTCTTCTCCCCTTTCCAGTTTTCGTAATAGCATTGAGCAGTCCATTTCCCAGTTTTTTCATCTCTTGAAGCAGACATTCCTTATCCCCCTTTCATGCAGTTTGGTTCGACTGATTGTAGCCATAAAACTTTGTTTCCCAAAATGCCTTTGGCACTTTCCCGGCTATCACAAGATAACCAGCTTTTTTCAATTCTCCATTAAGTTCCCTTATCAGTTTGTAAGCATGACCTTTAGATACTCCTAATTCCTTTGCTACATCTTCCGCTGTCATCATGTGGTTTTCTTTCAATAAATTTCCCTCTCTTTCATTTCTTGTATTATTACAAGTTTTCTTGTAATATATACATTGATTTTTGTATCTACATATGTTACATTATTCTAAAAGGAGGTTGTGAAATGAGATTAGGCGAATATTTTGAGATTGGAAAACGAATGAAACAAGCCCGAACTAACGCAGGAATTAACCAACGTGATATGTCTTCAAGACTTTCTTTGACCAATTCCTCATATTCTAATTATGAAAACGGATATAGTGAACCGCCAGTTGAAACAGTATTAAAATTTTGTGATACACTTGGAATTACTTTAAATGATTTGTTAGAAATAAAGATTACTTCAAATAAATCTGCTACTGTAAATACTTTTGCTGATTTTTTTTCTATTCTGATAGATTTAGACCGTAGGGGGTTGCAAATAAAAGGAAACACTACCTATTCACAAGAAGACAATCAACTAACTGCTCATTTGACATTAGATATACCCAATGCACAAATTGCAACCTTTATTCCCGACTGGAACAAAGTAAATCAAGCATTAATTTCCGGTAAAATGGATAAAGAAGAATATGATATGTGGCTAGAAGATACTTTGAAATTATTTAATGTGCCGATTGACGAATACATCTGATTGATATACACTCAATCCAATTACTTTTTACAAAAACAAAGGAGATTTGCATGAATATTGACCTTACGAAAACCCAACAATATCTTGAATGGCTCAAAAACAAGCTATACCTAAACGCTATTGCGACTTCTTCTAAAAATCGTATCGTATATAGAGGACAAGTATATCGTTGCAACTTAGGTGTTGGCATTGGTAGTGAGGAATGCAAAGAGCGACCTTGTGTGGTTCTCCAATATAATTCAGCTAACAGAACATCACCTAATACACTGGTTGCACCTATAACACATACCACCTCTACGCTTCCTATTGTTGTACCGATTGCAGAGAAAAAAGATTCCTCCGGCAAACTCATACTTGATGGAAATGTTCTTCTCGGAAATATTACCTGTGTAAGCAAGGCAAGACTTAGCGATTATATTACCGACCTTTCCGCTGATGAAATGAAAGCTGTTGATAAAGCCATTTCTTTATCGCTTGGTATAAACCACCATTATCAGACATTGCAAAATATGTATGACGACAAACTACAATATATTGAAAAGCTGAAAAGCAATCGTACCTTGCAACAAGCTGATTTGGATTCAAAACAACAACAACTTGATAAATTCCAAGAATTGCTTGATACCTATCATTTTTCAGATATTCAAGATTTAGCACATTTTTTAGAAAAATCTCTAAAAGAAATGTAGACAAATTTAGATTTTCATGCTAGTATAAGGGTACAAGAAAAATGTTCACGAGTGGAACACTAATATAGTATTTCAAACAAGGGAACTACGGGTGAGTTCCCTTTATTTTATCTATACATAATTTTTCTTCTTCAACATAAAATACTATTACAATTCTTCTTTGGACGTGTGCCAAAGAATTTATTGTAATTAAGCAAAGGGAGTCACGAGCGGACTCCCTATTTTTAATATATTTTAGAGCCACAAGCCATTTTCAAAGAAATTCCGGCAAGTGGCTTTTCCTTTGTAAGCGCCTAGTTTCAGGGTGGATTTAAAACCATCACAAAATTTGCCATAATTATAGATGATAGATGCCA
>NZ_RAZG01000098.1 GCF_003612565.1 Roseburia sp. 1XD42-69
GGAGGATGAGGAATTAAAAAAATCAGCATGAACTTTCAACTTTTTGTGTCCAAAGTATTGACATAGGTCCAATTGCTCACTCGCAATGGTATTCCGTGTTTGATTGTGACTACAATGATTTATTGTGTTTTTAATAAAGCCCATCATAGTGAACGAATAATGGAAGAAAACATCCCTAAACCCAATATTCCCTGCCTTAAAAAGTCTGAGGAGATTAATCCGTTCATTCAGATACTGCATTTCTTGATCCATGTACTGCGTAAGTTCACTTTCGCACATACAATCCTTGTCAGTTATTACAATATGTTGGGTTGTTTCAAAACTTGGTCCTTCTATCTGGAAAGTATCAGTCTTTTTCAGACAGATAAAGAATATGTTTTCACCTTCAACGATACGAGAGCCGAAGTAGTCAGTATCTAAATAGCCTTGACCATTAGTTATCTTATCCTAAAAAGATAATGTATCAAGATTACACTTTTCAATAGAATACCCTTTTCCTAAAACCAGACCGCACAAGCTTTCATCGCAACACATGATAATACCTGAAATGGACACATTTACATCAATCATACTACCTCTCCTTAGCGAATTTTGTAAATTGATTTGCTCCACCGCCTTGCCGGATTCTTATCTATCGAATCCAATTATAACACATTTGGTAGTTTGCTTCAAGACAAGTCAAAACAGGTTGCTTAAACATAATCCATAATCAAAACACAGGGAGGATGCTACTTGGCTGTTCCTCCCCTTTTCTATGCCCTTTTTACATACCGGGAAAGGGGGCATGACAATGAATTTATTTGAAGCGGTCAAGGATGCCGTACCAACGATAGCAGCGGCGGAGCATTATGGAATCGAGGTCAAACGCAACGGCATGGCCTGCTGTCCGTTCCATGATGACAGGACGCCCAGCATGAAAGTGGATAAGCGGTTCCACTGCTTCGGCTGTCAGGAGGACGGGGATGTGATCGACTTTGTGGGAAAGCTGTTCGGCCTCTCCCCCAAGAGAGCCGCCGAGAAGCTGGCGGCGGATTTTGGGGTGAGGTATGAGGGCCTGCAAGCGTGGCAGCCCCAAAGGAGGCCGTCCGTCATTTCCAAGTTGGCGGCAGCGCAGGAATACCGCAAAAAGGAGAACCGTTGCGGAACTCCGAAAGCATCATGGCGATTGTGATAACGACCAGGATTGCGTCCGTCAGAGCGATTGCCAGCCATACGCCCCGGATGCCCATGCCGCCCACCATCGGCAACACTACACACAAAGGGATAAACAGGATGATCTGTCTAAACAGCACCAGCCAAGTGGCTTTGCTTGCCTTGCCCAGTGACTGGAACAGCGTCACAGCAATCAGAAAGCTGCCTTGCAGGATGTAGGTGCTGAACATGATGCGGAAGTTAGTTGCTCCCGAAGCTGCTACCCCCGGCGTTGTAATGAACATGGAAGGCACTTTGTCCGGGAACAACTCTGCCGGGATATAGAACAGCAGAGACAGAACCGTGGCGGCAGTGATAAATACGCCTGTCAGCTTCTTCACCCGGTCGTAATCCTTTGCACCATAGTTTGTACCGGCGGCGGGCTGAAATCCCTGACTGATGCCCCACAACGGCACAAACGAAAAGTTCCAGAAGAAGGAGGTATCCATATGGACCGTAATTTTCACGATTTCCACCGCGGCGAGGTCTATTACGCCGACTTGAACCCGGTGATCGGTCATGAGCAGGGAGGACTGCTACATATGCGGCAGCTACAAAAAGCGCACGGCAGACTGTACGGCGCACTTTATCCGCACCGACCTCTTGACCGAGGGAGTGACCGAGAATTTACGGAAAGTCACCAGCTACGCCGCCAAGCACGAAGCCCGGTTTATGAAGCTGTTGACCGAGCAGACCGAGGACGGGAGCAAACGCCGGAACGCCGCCAAGAAGAAAGAACTGGAAGCGGCAGAAAAACGGATTGCGGAACTCTCCGCTATCTTCAAGCGGCTGTATGAGGACAGCGTGGCGGGGCGCATATCGGACGAGCGTTTCACGGAACTTTCGGCAGACTACGAAGCCGAGCAAAAGGAACTGAAAGAGAAAGCCGCCGTTCTGCAGGGCGAGCTTTCAAGGACACTGGAAGCCACGGCAAACGCTGAAAAGTTTATGAAAGTAGTCCGCAAGTACACCAGCTTTGAGGAACTCACCCCTACCCTGTTACGGGAGTTTGTGGAGAAAATCGTTATCCACGAATCGGAAGCCCTTGACGGGAAACGCCGGGGGAAGCTCCGCAGACAGGAAATCGAAATCTATTACTCTTTTGTCGGCAAGGTAGAGTTGCCCGACTAAAGCCCGACCCGTCCGGCAGTCAGCCGGACAGGGAACGGCAAAATTTTTTACACTTCTTTTACTTCTTTATCTCACATGAGCAAAATCACAGGGAATCAAGCACTTCATACCTAAATAGGTGTAACAAAAATATGATTGGCAAAACAACAGGAAATACCGCCAACAGTCAAGATTTGATTGATAAAAGACAATATCTCTGATAGAATAAACAAAACGGATATGGAAAACAGGCAGGAAAAGCACCTGCCGGATAACGGAGGACTGTTATGCGGAAAGTCAGTTATTTACCCTTATGGCATCTGCTCTTGGAACGGGGAATGACCAAGAGCCAGATGCGCATTGAAGCGGGGCTTACCACGAATGTGCTTGCCAACATGAACAAAGGGCAGCACATTTCTATGGAATCGCTCATACGGATATGTGATGTGCTGGACTGTGAACTGAAGGACGTGGTGGAACTGGTAAAAACAGAGGAATAATCTCTCACATTTTTGAAAACAGGGAATTGCAGATACCATGCAGTTCCTTTTGTTTTGCAGAAAATCAGTCCTTTTTGCGTTTCTGCCTTGCACTGTTCCGCCGTTTTTTCGCATCAGGCTCCAAGATTTCAGACTGACCGAGTATATCCGCCATATCGTCAATATTCTTTTCAGTCGGCTTGATTTTCAAAAACTGGCTGAATATGTAAGCAAGTTTCTGTTTGGAAGTGCCTGCGAAGCTTTCTGCCTTTTCGATGATTTCTTCAAAATGCTCAGTTACGGTTTTGGGCGGGGCAGAATCAATATCGCCTTTGTGGGCGTTCCTGATGTCCCTGATAATGGTATGCATATCATCATCAATCACATGGGAAAAATACTCATTCAATTCAAGGTGTGATGCTTTTAATACATTTAATTGCAGGTTATATTCATCGGGATTGTGGCGTTTGAGCAATATCTTTCTGCCTGTTTCCACCGCAAGGTTGAGTGACTTGACCTGCATATCGGCAAGACCGTCCACATATATCTCCAAGTCAAGCATGAGCTTTCGGAACTGCTCATGGGTGATAAGTTCTGACAGGAGCAGCGTGTTTAATTTCCGGTCTTTGAGAAGCGACAGGGCGGCGTCGCTCAGGTGCAGGTCGGATATGGAGATATTGCCAAGCTGCCTGTTTTCGGTCATACCAAGCAGATAGTCGGCTGATACTCCGTAGAATTTTGCCAAGTCAAAGATATTCCTGTGGGGTATTTCCTTATAATCATCAGATTCGTAAGAACCAAGCGTGGAAGCCGGAATTTTTGTCTGCTGTGATAGCTGCTCTAAAGTCAGTCCGTTTTCCACACGCAGGTCTTTCAGGCGTTCCTGAATACTTAATTGTGTTTTCATTGATAAATCCTATGTAAAACTAAGGAATTCTTAGGTGGTGTTCTTTATCACCTTAGAATTTCTTTTCACATTTCCTTTCACGAAAAACAGAATATCACATAAAACGACGGATTACTACCATATTTTTCTAGCATGATAGAAATTTTTAGTTTTAGGGCGAATTTCTGACATGATGGATATACGGGAAAGCAGGCTGTTTTGCTGGATAATGGCAGTACAATTAAATGACTGTCCAAGCTGACATATACCGCCAAGACCAATTTTAAAGTAATTTGAGCGCCAATACTGGACGACACAGTGCCGACAAGGGTTGCCTGTCAGGAAACAGCAAGGGGAGAACAGCAGATTTATAAAACCGCCCAATTTGGGGCAGAGAATGGGAACCGGAGAAAGGGGTATGGAATGAAATTATCAAGATATGAACAAGAAATTGTAATCAACTTCAATGCAGATGAGAAGGAAGCAACAGTTTACACAGCTAATCCGGCGTGGGTGCGGAAAATGGATAAGCTGTGCAATGAATTTCCGGAGATAATCCGGTTAAAATCGTGGACAGAAATTAGCAAGACATATGTTCTCCCAAAGAATCTTGTAAAGATAGGGAAACCAAGAACATTGAGTGAAGCACAGCTTAGGCATTTGCGGGAGTTACAAAACAAGGCATAAGATTACGAAAATAATTTGAAATTAAGAAAACCAATCACTTTTCTTCTGCCTGTATTCATTTGGACTCATATGATAATGCTGTTTAAACTTACGGCAAAAATAGCCAGAACTTGAAAATCCCGTTTCTTCTGCAATGGAAGAAACAGATTTTTGAGTGGCATAGAGCTGTTCGGCAGCCTGCGCTAGTCTGTATTGGATGAGATACGCTACCGGAGAAATATGGATACCCGACTGAAAAATGTTTAAAGCCCCACTTTTGCTGATAGATGCAGATGCTGCAATCATTTCAAGAGTAATTTCTTCCATGTAGTGATCATGAATATACTGCATCATAGCTTGTAACCTTGCCTGCTTGTGATTTAAACGATGATTATCGCTAGAACCGGAATCCAAGTCTATATTTTTTAACAATATGTTCCAAAGCTGAAATAGAAGTTGTACTGTACATAATTCATTATCCTGCTCTGTCTCCTGAAGGGTAAAAATTTGTGACAAAAGTTGCAGAGCATTGCTTTCCCATGTTGCGTATGGACTAAAAATCTGATATGGAACAGACGAGTTTATAACAGGTAGGATATACTTTTCGTAAATAAGACTTTTTTCAGGCGCTAACAGGGTTGGTGAAAAAACAATATTTGGGGTATATGTACTGTATTGTGCTTCAAAACGGTGCAGTATACCGCTGTTGACAAATATTCCGTAACCTTTATGCAGTTCTATTTTGCTTGTTCCTACAAGGCAGAGTGCAGTGCCTTCGGCAACAAACAGGAATTCCAGTTCATGATGCCAGTGCCAGTCAATGCGGTGGAAGTCAAATTGCCAAATATTTTCGGGATAGTATGCAAAAGGATAACTATTGTTGCCATGCCGGATGGTTTCTCGCAGTGTTTCATCTGTAGTTATCTTAAAAATGCCCATAGCGTATCTCCTCATTAAAACAAAATAGAATTTGTTATATTATACCATAAATATGTGATTTTGTGCAATGACTGGATATAAATTATGCGATATAATCTCATTCGTTAGGAGGGAATAAAATGGAAAACCAATATAATAAAACAATTACAGCCTGCTTTGTGGGATATATCGTACAGGCTGTAGTCAACAATTTTACACCACTGCTGTTTTTGTTTTTTCAGAAAAGCTATCATATTCCGCTTTCTCAGATTACGTTGCTGGTGACTTTTAATTTTGGAATACAACTGTTGGTTGATCTTCTTTCAGTCGGATTTATAGATAAAATAGGGTATCGTGCATCAATGATTATAGCCCATGTTCTATCAGCGGCAGGTTTAATTCTTCTTACGGTCTTGCCGGAGATTTTACCAGTACCCTTTATCGGAATTTTGATTGCTGTAATGATTTATGCAATTGGTGGTGGACTTTTGGAAGTTCTAGTCAGTCCGGTTGTTGAGGCGTGCCCTTCTGACAATAAGGAGAAGGCAATGAGTATGCTCCATTCTTTTTATTGTTGGGGACATGCCGGAGTCGTACTCATTTCAACATTATTTTTTTATGTGGCTGGTATAGAAAATTGGAAAATTTTAGCTGTTATTTGGGCAGTTATCCCAATTGGAAATGCTTTTGCATTTGCCAAGATTCCAATTGCACCGTTGATTGAGGACGGAGAGTCAGGGCTTGAATTAAAGGATTTGTTTCGGATAAAAGTATTTTGGATCTTGCTGATTATGATGGTATGCGCAGGGGCAAGCGAGCAGGCAGTAAGCCAATGGGCGTCAGCTTTTGCAGAAAAAGGACTTGGGATTTCCAAAGCAGCGGGTGATTTAGCGGGGCCGATGGCGTTTGCAGTTTTAATGGGGTTGTCAAGATTGTTTTATGGTAAGTATGGCGAACGTATTCATTTGGAGCGCTTTATGATTTATAGTAGTTTTTTGTGTATTTTGTCTTATTTGGGAATTTCTCTTTTTTCCATTCCGCTGTTAAACCTGATTTCCTGTGCCGTCTGCGGGCTGTCAGTTGGAATCATGTGGCCGGGAACTTTCAGCAAGGCATCAGCAGCTTTGCCAAAAGGCGGAACAGCCATGTTTGCGTTATTGGCGTTAGGCGGAGATATAGGCTGTTCGGGAGGCCCTACATTGGTTGGAATGGTATCAGGAATATCGGGGGATAACCTAAAGATGGGAATTTTGGCAGGTATTATTTTTCCAGTGCTGCTGCTCATGGGAATTATTCTTTGTAGAAAAACAAAAGGAGAATTCTCATAATATGCAGGGAAAAATATTTATAGAAGAAGGATATGTAGTGAAAAAATAGGTATCAAATAGTTGCCTATCAAAAATATAAAGAGTAAGAGAGGATAAAAAGATGGATTTTTTGAAAAACAGTCCAAAATGGACACGTCAACCGAAGGAGGTACAGATTAGTGAGGGCAAAGTAGTGATTACTACGGAAAGGGGGACTGATTTATGGGCGCGCACTTATTATGGCTTTCAAAATGATAATGCTCCAGTGTTCCAGATTGAAACAACTGATAAGTTTTTTTCCTTTATTGTTAAAACAGAATTTGAGAGTGCCTGCCGTTTTGACCAGTGCGGTGTGGTTATGTATTTAAATAGTGATAACTGGTTTAAGGCATCTATCGAATATGAAGATGAAAAGATACAGCGGTTGGGAAGTGTTGTCACGAATCATGGATATTCTGACTGGGCAACAACAGACATATCCTCTGATATTAAAAGTATGTGGTATCGCTTTTCGCGCAGGAACAGCGACTACTGCATTGAATGTAGTGAGGACGGCATAAATTTCAGGCAGATGCGCATTTTCCATATGTGGGAGGGGGCAGAAAAAATTACATATGGAATATATGCATGCAGCCCGACAGATGGTTCATACAAGGCAACATTTTCTGATATGCAGATTACAGAATGCCGGTGGGAATCAGATGCGGATTGGCGTGACTAATGGAATGTATTAGATTTTTATGTAGAAAAGGGGGCGTTTTGCGATGGAATTTAAATGGCTTAATGAAAGTGCAATTAATAAAACAGGGGATAGGTGGGAGATAACCGCTCCAAAAGAGAGTGACTTTTTTTGCAATAATGGTGCAGTTGGAGAAGAAGGCATTACTCCGGAATCGTTAAGCAATGCACCCTTTTATTATACGGAAATTAACGGGGACTTTGTGATGCGGGTAAAAGTGTCGCTTGACTTCAAAGATACTTATGATTCTTCCTCAATCATGGTCATGCAGGATAGAAAGAATTGGGCGAAAGCCTGTTTTGAACTTACAGATTTCAATACACATGCTGTTGTCAGTGTAGTTACAAAAGAGGAATCTGATGATGCCAATGGTTGTAATATTGAAAATGACTTTGTTTGGTTACAGGCGTGTCGGGTAGGGCAATCGTTTGCCTTTCACTATTCAACGGATGGAGAAAGGTTCTATATGATGAGGTTTTTCAACCTGCCTGCCGAAAAAACCATAAAGGTAGGACTTTTAGCTCAGGCACCGACTGGAAAAGGCGGGATTCGAGTTTATGAAAACCTGACGATAGAGAGTCGGACGGTTAAAAACATACGAATGGGAGAATGAGTGATTTTAGATTTTCTGCATAAAAAGCTGAAGATAAAGCGTCATGTAGTTATCATGTAAATCATATTGTAAAGGCGGGAAAGCGTTTGTTGGAAGAAACCCAATGAACGCTTTTCTGTTTTTTAAAGCAACAATGCACTGCCGTTCCCCGCCAGTCCTGACTTCGTTTCAGATAAATCAATTTTTCAGAAATGGAGGACAGGACATTGATAAACAAAGATAAAAAGGACAGGGTGGTGCGCCAGTTTGTGACATACTTTATCAATGTGGGTAGTGACAACATAAGAATATTTCCCCTCTAAAAGGTAGTGTAAATAAGTTTGTGTTTTTGGAAATAAATGGCTCCTTTTTGGTAAGAATTAGGATATGCAAATT
>NZ_RAZG01000099.1 GCF_003612565.1 Roseburia sp. 1XD42-69
GGACTTGTAAATGCGAAAGTGGATTTGCATTTTTTGAGAGTGAAAAAGCGAAAATCATTTTTTGCGTGACATAGTATTTTTTTGATTCTGTTTTTGGGGAAATTGAACTGCTGCACAAGAATCCAGTAAAATCAATGGTTTCAGGCTATTACTGTTTCCCAAATTTGAAGCCAAATCCCCAAAAATCTCCCAGATTTACGTTTTTGGGAAATTTTTGGGAAAACTAATCTGTCTGCAATTTGTCAAAGAAAGGTGATTCTATGAGAAAGAAAAATTACAAGGGAAGATGTACGAAAAGAAGTCTGCCAAAGTGTCAGAGTGTGTGCCGAACCTATGATGCTGTTCAGTTTGCGTGTGCGGATATGCTGCAAGCAGATGATGAGGTAACAGGCTTTCGGTGTAATGTATTGCTAGAGGGATTGGCAGAAGGCGAATATACCTCTGATTTTGTCTGTGAGAAAAAGGGCGGTGAAGTTATGGTATGTGAGTGTGTATCAAGAAGCCACATGATGAAGCCATTAACTGTAAAGCTGCTTGATTTGTCAAGAAACTACTGGTTGAAGCACAATGTTTCAGATTGGAGGATTGTAATAGATGAGGATAAATAGCCTTCTGCAAGGCAAAGTGGGTAAAGATACAGAGATATTCAGGGTATTGGCGGTCGATGCTGAAAAGCTATTTGCGATTGACTGTATCGGGCTGATTATGCCGAAATGGTATGATTTAGAGTATTTTAAGGATTTTGGAGAATGTGGAGAGAATGTTTTAACTGAATTATCAGGATATGAGATTGTGGATAAGGAATTATTGGATGCAAAGAGTAAAAGGACAATGTATGAGCGATTTACAGTCATCGCAGGAGTATTACCTTTTGTTCAGAATAAAAAACGGAGAAATGAGTTAATTTCAGAGCTTGCAAAAACAAAGAATATATGCAAACAAACTATAAGAAATTATCTCTGCCTGTATCTTGCTTATCAGGATATATCCATTCTTGCACCAAAGCAATGTGAGGAAAGGGAACTGACAGCAGATGAAAAGATATTCAGGTGGGCAGTCAACAAATACTATTATACAAAGAATAAAAACAGCCTGAAAACTGCATATACTATGATGCTCAAAGAAAAATACTGTGATGATATGGGAAAACTGCTGCCCGAACATCCATCCTTCAATCAGTTTTCCTATTTCTACCGCAAACATAAGAATATGCACACATTCTTTATATCAAGAAATGGCATTAAGGACTACCAGATGAATCACAGACCGCTTCTTGGGGATGGGGTGCAGCAGTACGCTTCTCATGTAGGGGTGGGCTTTTTTGATGCTACCATTTGCGATATTTACCTTGTGGATGATGCTGGCAATTTAGTAGGCAGACCGATTTTAACAGCTTGTGTGGATGCCTATAGTAGCCTTTGTATTGGATATTCCCTTAGTTGGGAGGGCGGTGTGTACAGCCTTAGAGGATTGCTGCTAAATATTATAGCGGATAAGAAAGAGCATTGTAAGAAATATGGGATACTGATTGATAAGTCGGAATGGAACTGTTGCCAGTTACCAGCAGAGTTTGTTACAGACAGGGGTTCGGAATACATTAGCAGTACATTTGAACAGGTAGTAGTTGAATTTGGCGTTACGATTACTAATTTGCCAGCGTTTAGGGCAGAGTGCAAATCTTATATTGAACGATTTTTCGGATTGATACAGGGATATTTTAAACCATATTTAAAAGGTAAAGGATTGATAGAGCCAGATTTTCAGAAAAGGGGTGCTATGGACTATCGGAAGCAAAGTTGTTTAACTATGGCAGATTTTGAGAAAATCATAATCCGTTGCATCCTGTATTACAATTCAGAGCGTATTATTGAAAACTATCCATATACAGATGCTATGATATCGGCAAAGGTAAAGCCATATGCAAGTGATATATGGGAATGGGGTAAATTACAGGCAGGAGCTAATCTGATAGATATTGATGAAAAGAATCTGGTGCTGGCATTATTGCCTAGAACAGAGGGAAAATTCAGTAGATATGGATTAAAGGTCAATCGTATGCGTTATCATTGTGAGGGGTATACGGAACAGTATCTAAAGGGCAATACTGTTACTGCTGCCTACAATCCTGATGATGTGTCTTATGTTTGGTTAATTGACAATGGTAAATATATCAAGTTTGATTTGATTGAATCACGGTATAAGGAAAAATCGCTGGCAGCAGTACAGGATATGCAGAACAGCCAAAAAGAGATTGTAAAAAGTGTTTCAGAAGAGAACCTACAGGCAAAAATAGAACTGGCAGAGCATATTCAAGCAATATCTTCTAAGGCAGACAGGCAAGCGGATGTTAATTTAAAGAATATCCGTAATACAAGAAAACGTGAGCAGGATAAGGCACATATAGATTATGCGAAGGAGGGCAATATCTATGAATAAATTAGCAGATATTGAAAGTAGGCTGTCAAAGATGAAATCAGGAGATGAGTTGATAAAGGCATTAGAAGTTAAGCCAGATTATGATGAATCCATAAGAAAAGAGAATATGGCGGTACGCTTAATGAAATTATCGGACGTTTACAACGTATATGTACCATCAAGAATGACAGAGGAAATCTATTATAAGCTGTATCTTGCATTAGTATATTCTATGCGGAAGAAAACTACGAAAAAAGCAGTATTGCAGCAGAATGAGAACTATAAGGCTGTTATGGCACAGGAATATAGGGGCATCATTGGAGGGGCAGACAGTCTATTGATAGCTGGCACAAGCGGAATAGGTAAGAGTACAGCTATCAGTAGGGCAATCAGTCTGATTTCCAATAAGGGAGTAATGGAATTAGATGTGCCGTATTCTTTCATCATTCCCTGTGTCGTAGTTCAATGCCCTTTTGACAGTTCGGTGAAAAATTTACTTTTAGAGGTATTACGCAAAGTGGATGAACGGATAGGGAGCAATTACTATCAGAACGCAATCAGGGCAAGGGCAACTACTGATATGCTTTTGGGAATGGTTAGCCAAGTGTCACTGAACCATGTTGGATTATTGATAATAGATGAAATTCAGAATGTCGTAAATTCAAAGAATGGTAGAGGATTGATAGGGATGCTTACACAACTTATCAATGATTCAGGAATCAGTATTTGCATGGTGGGTACGTCTGAATCCGTTATGTTTTTTGAATCCAGTGATTACCTTGCGAGAAGGTCATTAGGCTTGCAGTATCAGGCAATGGATTATGACGATGATTTTCATAAGATTTGTAAGGAACTTTATTCTTATCAGTATGTTAAACATTATACAGAATTGACAGAAGCAATTACAGAATGGATTTATGAACACAGTGCAGGAATTATATCAAATATTGTTGTACTGCTGCATGATGCACAGGAAATAGCGATTATGGATGGTACAGAAGCATTGGATATAAGCAGTTTAAATAAAGCCTATAAGAACCGTATGGCACTTTTACATGATTATATAGCTCCTTCGATTCAAAAAAGAAAGAGTACAACAACGATAGGGAAGAAAGCAGATAAAATTCATGAATTGGAAGAGAAACAAGATTTTATAGAGGAAACGGAGCAAGAGAATTTGATTGCTTTATTGGTAGCACAGGCGAAGCAAAATAGCACAGATATAGTTAAACTGATGCAAGAGAATCTTATCGTGATGGAGGTGTCGGTGTGATTACATATTTTCCAGAGGTTTATCCCGATGAGCTGCTATATAGCCAGTTGGCGAGGTGTTATGTAAAAGCTGGCTATCCAGCTTATATCTATATGGCAGAGGATTTCTTTCAGGATAAGAAAGTCAGACCAGATATTGAATTTATCAATACACTTACCCCTGCTGCCCTACAGATTGTTACAAAGAACAAAACGATTGAGGATATTGTGCTGAAACATACCATGTTTCCTTATTATGGGTGTTTTATATCGAAAGAGCGTAGGAACAAAGCATATCAGGCTCTAATAGGGATGAGGGGTAATTATAATAATCTGTTGCCGAAGGTAAAAAGCTGTCAGGAAAGGTTTCTCCGTTATTGCCCTCTATGCGTTAAGGCAGATAGGGATAAGTTCGGGGAAACATTTTGGCATAGAAATCATCAGATAACAGGAATAAATGTCTGCCCGATTCACAGATGCTATCTAAAAAACAGTGAAGTTGTTATCAGTGCAAAAGCAAGTCCTATATTGCATCATGCGGAAGGGGTAATACCACAAAAAGATAATGTTGAGATTGTTAAAGATGATATTGAATATGAAGTGTCAGAATATGTGGCAGCAGTATTTCAATCCGATTTAGATATGGATTCTGATATTGGTGTTGGGGAGTTTCTCCATTCATGTATGATTGGCACAAGGTATCTATCTGCAAGGGGCAAAAAACGGTATATGGAACTGCTGCATGAGGATTTTATAAGTTATTATGAAAAGTTGTCTGAAAATCGTATTACAGAGCTTTGGCAGTTACAAAAGATATTTACGAATGACAGGAGCAATTTTGTAGATGTATGTTTATTAGCATATTTTTTGAAAGTGCCAGTGGATGATTTAGTAAATATGAAAGTGCCAGATGTGCCACAGGATGAAATTTTCGATGCAGAGATAAAAAGGCTTCACGATAAAGGATTGAAATATCCAGAGATTGCAAAAAGATTGGGAATGTCCTATGATTCTGTTAAAACTATCGGGAACGGTCGGTATGGCATATATCAGCATAGAAAGGAGAATCCACAAAAGGGTGGTGTTCGGGTAAAGGATTGGACGAAATTAGATGATGAATATTTACTGCTTGTTCAAAAGGCAATTCAAAGAATAGAAAATGATGAAAGCTCAATGCCAAAGAAAATAACTGTGATAGGGATAGGGAGGGATGTTGGCTTGCCAGAGGGCAGTTTGAGGAAGATGCCAAAGTGTAAAGCAGAAATCAATAATCATTCTATATCACAGGAGCAACTATGGGCGAAAAAGGTTGTATGGGCAGTTAAAAAGATTCAGACAGAAGGTCAACCGCTAAATTGGAAACAAATACGGAATCTAACCAATATGCGTAATGAGAATTTTCAGGAGTGTAAGCCTTATTTGGAGATGTATATGGATGCTGAAATGGCAGAGAGGATAAAGGAGTTGTTGTGAAGGGTGTAGCTGATTTTTATGGTATTTGGTATTTTATAACCTTATATTGTGGATTGTAATAAATCAGAGCCACATTATATTGTATACAAATGGTATTTATTACCTTTTTTTGCTACACCCTGTTGTGAATTATGAATTGATATAATAGTGTTTTTTTGATATAGTAAAAAGGCAATGTAAATTAGTTATGAAATATGTGTATGATATAGGGGAAAACTGCATGAAAGAAAATCTGATATTTGCAAGAAAAAATCTGAATGAATTGGTTAAAGAATTGACTTTTTCTAATATTGTGGAATATAGTATAAAATTATTCGTAAGCGTAGAAAAAGAATTAGAATTAGGAGAAAAGTCCTTTGAAGATAAAGTAAAGGCATATCAAGAAGTTTGGAAAGCTACAATAAATACTTTATATGAGCAGGAAATACAAGGAGAAAAAAATAGATATGAGATAGGAATTGAATGGACACCATATACGATTTGCATAGCAGAACAAAATAATTATGATTTAGTAGATTTTTTTAATTTATCTGATGAGGATAAAGAATTTTGTGAAGATGTATATAAAAAACATATAACAGAAACAGTAGTTGTAAATAAAAATGCAAATTTCATTCTATGTATATTAATTATGCCACCATTAATATCAATAGCAGATTTTTATGCAAGAGCATATGAACATCATATACGAAAGGCACAATCAATTCTTAGTACAGTTCAAAATAATATTGTTGAGATGCCAGATTATAGATGCAATATAGGATTGGAACTGGCAAATAATTTTATTGACCAAAAAATATATAGAAAATATGGTGGTATGAATGGACTGCTTAAAAATAATATTTTTGAAGGAATTAGAAAAGAATTATTAGAAATAAAAGAAGAATGTGGTGAGAGTAAAAAGTTACCGCAAAAAGCTATTTGTCCTTATTGTGGAAAGCAACATGATATAATTGTGCATAAAGATGATATATTTTATGCACATTTGCTTTTGCTACATAAAGATGTTTTGAAGAAATTAGGGTTGATAGTTATGGATGATTATAGGGAGTTGTTTCTTACTTCTTATTTGAGTGCAATAACAGAGATTGAGAAACATTTGAATGATGTGAAAAATGTAAAGTGCTATATTTTAGTTGAAGGAGATACAGAAGAAAAAGCGATTCCTTATATGGCTTTAAAATATGGAAAGCCATTAGCATATAGAGGTATTAAAGTATGGAACTCAAAAACAAAGCAAAAGGTGTATATGGATTTTGAAAAATTTATTAAAAACAATCCAGATATAAAAATATGTGTTCTCTTGGATGGGGATGCTAGAAAGGAAATAGATAATATTGAGAGAATAATAAAAGAAAAGAAAAATCAATATGTCTTACATTATATTCCTAACGGAACTTTTGAGGATATAATTGATAAAGATATTGCTGTGTATGCACTTAATAGTATTTATGGGAGCAATATTTTTGTAAAAAATGATTTTGATGGGAACAAACCCTTTCTTAATCAGGTTAAGAAGAAAATTAGTATGAACAGTGAACTTGGAGAATTTGATAAGATTCAATTTATAGAAACTGTGATGAAATTAACAACTCAGGATAATATTCCAGATATAATAAAAAGAGTTATAGATGATTGCTATAAATTGGTTGATTAGTTTTATTTTTCGTAAAGATAATAATTCAGTAAGAAAGAGAGGAATACAACTGATATATTATACTTTATATAAGGATATAATGTAAATGTTCTAATATTAAATCAACCCATAGAAAGATTAAACAAAGGGCAGCAGGTAAGGGTACTGAATTACTGCTGCCCTTTAGTATGTTCAAATTTGGTTCATATGCCGAGTTTTTGACCGTTATTATATACCAATATCCTGTAATGGGGAAGAATATAAAATAATAATTTTAAGAGTAATTTATCCAGAACAAAAGCTATGAAATAAGCTGATTTCCATTTTTTCTATTATTCATTCTGCTCCTGAAGCAACTCTATCATTTCTGTTATCACACCAATTTGCTTGTCGGTCAGATTGGATACGTCCAGAGTTTTGATTTTATCCACATCCAACAAATAATCTGTAGTTACATGAAATCGGTGAGCAATTTTTACAAGAACATCGTATGAAGGGAATCTGTCTCCTGATTCGTAATATGATACAACGGATTTTGCTACACCTAACCTATCCGCTAATTCCTGCTGGGTAAGTTTTTGGCTTTTCCGCAAGGATTTTAGTTTTTCTGCAAAAGTCACTTTTATATTGTCCTCCTTCCACTGATAGTCAACTTGATTTTATTAAAGATAAGTTGCTCTATGGAGAACAAAAGTATATAAAGTAGTGGAATTTTATAAGAAAACATGATATGATACATTATAAGAGATGTGAAAAGGTAAGCTGAATGGGCAAGATTAAGGAATTAAAAGAAAGTTAAACTACGGATTATAGATAGTCAGGGTATGCAATGATACTCCTGATATGTATAAAAGTTAGTTCTCTTATGATTTGGGAAGTTTGGATTTTGGGTATGGCTTTTTAATGTCAGTCCTATCTAAAAGATAATCCGTGCTGACATTATAGAAATCTGCAATTTTGGAAAGAGAAGCTAAAGAAATCTCGTGTTCGCCTGTTTCATAACGTGAGTATGTACGTTGGTTCACGTTAAGCAGTTTTGCCATATATGTTTGTGTTAAATCATTATCTTCTCGCAATTCCCTGATTCGGCGGTACATACGTCACTCTCCTTTCCTTAAAACGTATTATATAAGGTTATTATACTTTAGACCGATAGAGCCTATTGACTTCTAGGCTAAAAAAGCCTAAGATTGTGATAATTGAAATTAATTGCAGAAAGGAAATACAAAAATGGGAAATAT
>NZ_RAZG01000100.1 GCF_003612565.1 Roseburia sp. 1XD42-69
AAACCTCGCGTTATGAGCATTGCCCGGCAGAAATACCCTGCTGGTGGCTAGATGCCGGGATGCAGCATTTGCGGGATATGGGGGACGGGCATAGGAGCCTCCCGTCCTTCCGGGATTTGGGGCATCCGGCAGGAAAAATGGAAAGCAGGGCGGTATTCCTGTTCCGGGCGGGCAGGGAGCCCGTTTACCTGCTGGGGCAGGAGGTAAACGGATGCCGGGGGCTTGGGTATTTCCCCATCTGTGAATTAAAAGACGTCCTGCCGGAGTGGGTTTTCTTTGCCGGGGCCACGGCCCTGCACTTAAGCCGCTGGTATGAAGGGAACAGGTATTGCGGCAGGTGCGGCGGGAGAATGGAAAGGAAGCCAGGGCAGAGGACGCTTGCCTGCCCGGAGTGCGGGAATACGGTATATCCCGGCATTGCCCCGGTGGTAATGGTGGCGGTCACGGACGGGGACAGGCTGCTGATGACAAAATATGCAGACCGCTCCCTCCCGCAGTGGGTACTCATATCCGGTTTCGTGGAGGCGGGGGAGACGCTGGAGGAAGCGGCGGAGAGGGAGGCCTATGAGGAGACAGGCATCCGCATCCGGGATTTGCAGTATTTTGGCAGCCAGCCGTGGGGGTTCTCCGGCTCCGTGATCGCAGGCTATACCGCAAGGCTGGACGACCCTGATGAAATCCGCCTTGACAGGAAAGAACTGGCGGAGGCAGAGTGGCATCTGCGTTCCAGACTTCCGGATGAATTGACGGATATCAGTATTGCCCATGAGATGATTGAATCATTGAGGCTTTAGAGGAAAGGCTGGATAAAGATAGTTTACTGTACTAAGGATAAAGAGGAAGAGGGCTCACAGGCCCTTTTTCTATGTGCGGCGGTCTGCCTTTTCAGAAGGCAGGCCGGGCGGCCTGATTTGGAAAGCGGGGAAATAAGAGGTAATATGCTTACACGGTGGTTTGCGTTTCCACCATATCGGACGAATGGCGAAAAACTTTAGGGCTGATTTTGAAATTTCCGTACTGCATTTATGCCTTTCGTTCCATTTTATATGCCTTTCGTTCCCTGCATCCCAAAATAACAGAAAATCTGCCGATAAATTAAGTGGGGCTGAAACAGAAATCCGAGGTGATGAATTTTGAATATAGCATTAGTCGATGATGAGGAAGCCATCAGAGAGCAGATTGGCGGATTCATAAAAAAACGGAATCCCGATTTTGATATAAGCGGTTTTGACACGGGGGAAGGACTGCTTGCGGCAGGAAAGGATTTTGACATTATCTTCCTCGATATACAGATGGAGGGCATGGGCGGCATTGAGGCGGCGAGGACACTCCGGCAGTCCGGCGTGGATGCGGTGGTCATCTTCATTACGGGAATCAGGGAATATGTGTTTGAGGCTTTTGACGTGTCGGCATTCCACTACCTGTTAAAGCCGATTGAGGAACAGAAATTCATGGAGGTGCTTGGCAGGGCGGCGGAGGAAGCCGGGAAAAGGAAGGGGCAGAGGGAAAAGCAGATATTCATACGGGCGAAAAACCAGGGGTATACGCTTAACCTAAACAGCATCCTGTATATTGAGAGCAGAGGGAAGAAGGTGGAAATAAAACTGGAGTCCGACGGAAAAGCAGCGTTTTCCGGAAAGACAGTGTCCATAGAGGCTGCTTCCTCCCTGAAGGGTTCAAGCAGCGGTATGCTTTCCCTGGAGGGAAAACCTGTAAAACTGGGATAAGAGGGGAGGGATTTATGTGGAACAAAAGGCAAATTTAGGGAGAGGAATTAAATTTCCCATAGGGGTAAACAGTGCCACGGGACGTTTTCTTATGTCCCAGGAAGAAGAAAATGTAAAGGAATCCATCTATATGATTCTTATGACTCAGCGGGGAGAACGTTTCGTCCGGCCGGAGTTTGGGAGCAGTCTTTTATCCTGCACCTTTATGGACACTTCGGATACAGAGATTCACATGGCGGCAAGGACGCTTAGAGATGCCATTGAGGAGCAGGAACCCCGGGTGTTTCAGGTGGAGGTGAACACGGAGAAAAAACTGCACAGGGGCTGTGTGATTTTTTATGTGTCATACCGCATCCGCAGGACAAATGTGAGGGAAAATCTGGTATTTCCTTTCTATCTCTATACCCGGGAGGGAGGAGTGGATGAGGGATAAAATTTACGGTTTGGGCCGGGACGAAGTCTTAGGGAGAATAAAAAAATTGGCGGATTCTTATACGCCGGAGTGGAAATTTGACACAAAAAATCCCGATGCAGGCTCTGCCATCGGAATGATTTTTGCAGAGCAGACAATAGATAACCTGGAAATGCTGCATATCCTGTTTGAAAATTATCACAGGGAATTTGTAAATCTCTTTGGAATTTCCTTAAAGCCTGCAAGCCCTGGATTTGGGGCGGCATTTATTTCGGGGGAAGGCGCATCTTCTAACCCTGTCTTAAAAGGGACTTCCCTTGTAGGGGAGGATGTATTTGGGGATGAAATTGTCTTTGAGACACTCCATGATTTATTTGCCGTAAATGCAGAGCTTTGTAGTGTGATTTTCTGCTCTCCCAGAAAAGATAAAAAAATACCTTTCCGGGGAAGTTTCCTTACTATGGACTTTGGAAAAGAAAAACCCATACCGGCCTTGGGGGAAGAGGAGGGATTGGGAGAGGAAATTCCTTTTTTCTGCGACAGGGGGAAAAGCATTGGAACACAGGCCCTTATGCTTTATCATTCCCATCTTTTTGAGATTCAGGAACAAGATTTTTCCATCCGTTTTTATGGGGAGGAGGATTCTAAGTATCTGGCAGAGCTCTTTACGGACAATAGCCGCTTCCGCTTTTTTTATGTGGATGATTCCCAGGCGGTTCCCTTTAAACAAGTGTATGTGAAGGGGGATGCTGTGGTTCTTGTGCCTTTTTCCCATGGGAATATACAAAAAATTTTTCTCGTTTTGGAATCTTTTCTGATAGAAGATATTCGGATTTCTGACATTGAGCTGGCAGCCTGTGACCCGGTCATGGAGCCGGATTTTGTATGGGACGGGACAAGGGAGCTTTCCGCAAGGGAATTTCATCCCTTTGGGGAGGAATTGGCCCCCTACAGGGAATGTTATGTGGGGCAGCAGAGCCTGATGGATTACTCCGGAGGAAAATTGTGGATGGAATTTGAACTTTCCTTTGAAGAATTTACGGCCAGGCGGCCGGAGGAGGCTGCGGATCTTCGCCTTATCAAACGGCGTCCCAGACAAAAAATCACCCCGGTGGAATATGACTGCTATATGGACGAAGTGTCATTTGAGTACTTTAACGGCACAGGATTTCGGAAGTTAGAATGCGATATGGAAGTTGGAAAAATTTTCTCCGGGGAGGGCTGCCAGGGCAAATACCAAATCTTTTTTGATATGCCAAAGGATTGGGAGGGCATCACTGCCGGAGGGTATGAACAGAGATGCATCCTTTTAAAGGGCGTAAGGGCGGATAACTGTTATCTTCCCAATGTGAAATACCACTATCCAGTGATAAGGAATCTCCGTTTTGGAATCCAGTACAGGGAAGAAAATTTAAGGCCGGAGAAAGTCACTGCTTTCCGGGGAATTTCAGACAGGGATATCACAGAAGACATTAAAAAGAAACAGCCTGTTACCGCATTTTTCGGACAGGAAAAATCTCCCGACAGGATGTATCTGGGATTTTGTGGAAAATTTCAGGGAGGGCCTGTATTTTCAGGTGGAGGAAAAGCAGAATTGGGAAGATGCCTCCCTTGTTTGGTTTTATTCCAGCAAAAAGGGATTTAAGCCTCTCCAGGTGACAGACCATACAAAAAATCTCAGGAAATCCGGGGTACTTTTGTTTATGCCCCCTGGGGATATGGAAGAACTGGAAATAGAGGGCTCCCGCTGTTATTGGATTGGGGTGGAGGATGCCAAAGGATTTTATTCCCGAAAACATACTTCGCCCCCTGTGGTAAAACGTATCTTTGTAAACGCCGTGGAAATACAAAATATGGAGACTTTGGAAGAGCAGGAGTATTTTGCGGACTTTTCCCCCTTAAACAGGAGGTTTCCCCTGTATGCCAATCATATTTTACATGCCAAGGTGTGGGTAAATGAAAAGGGGGCGCTGTCCCAGGAGGAGATGAAAGGGTTATTAAAGTCTTGTCCCGAAAATGTCAGGGCAGAGTATAATGTCCTGGGTGAAATCGAAGAGTTTTATGTACTGTGGCAGGAGGCGGAGGAGTTTGAACTTTCGGAAAATCCAAGAAGTTACCGGATTGACAGAGGGACAAGTGAACTTATTTTCGGGGAGGGGATACAAGGGGCAGCTGCTAAAAACAGGGATAGCGCCGCATTTAAAGTGCAGGTGACCCGGTGCAGCGGAGAGAGAGGTAACCTTGCACCTTTCAGCAGTTTAAGGTTCCGTGGCCATTTGGGCCTTATGAAACATATGGAAACCACGGGAAAAATCACCGGGGGATGGGACATGGAAGGGCCCGGGGATGCTTTAAAACGGGGAAGCCATGTGATAAGCGGGAGGAAACGCCTTGTCTCCCTGGCAGATTATGAGCGGGAGGCCATGTTTTTTTCCCGCTCCATCCATAAGGTTTCCTGTGTTCCAGGGAAAAACGGAAAGATAACCATGGTGCTTCTGATGAAAGATTATAAGGAGGGTTCCCATGGGTTTTACGCTGTAAGGAATGGATTAAAAAATCACTTTATGGCCCAGTGTGAGATAACCTGTAAAGAAGAGGGAATTGAAATTGTGGAGCCGGTGTTTGTGGAAATTTCCGTAAAGCTCTGGGTAACTGCAAAGGATATGGGGGAGAGTATTGAGGTTAGTCAGAAATGGCTGAAAGGAATTGAATGTTACTTAGAGCCTGTGGGAGAGGGGGAACATAAGGGGTGGGAGATAGGGAAACTCCCTGGCAAAAGCCAGTTGAAAATGTGGTTAAGCTCTGTGGAATCCGGACGGATTTGCCATATTAGTGCCAGCGCCAGGTATCAGATGGGGGGACTTGATTATGAGGTGGATTTGGAAGAACTGGAATGTCTGCCCTCTATGGTATGTGTAAATGGAAAACATGAGGTATTTGTTTCTGCAGAGAGAAAAGAGGGTTCGCATGATTGCCTTAAAAAATATGAAAGACAAATCTTATGAGGAATTTTTGGAGGAGGCCCTTGCAAAAATTCCGCTCTATTACAGGGAGTGGACAAGTTATCATCCTTCTGATCCGGGAATTACTATGTTGGAAAACCTTTCCGCATTCTCGGCATTAAAAAGGCAGGAGTTTAGCCAGGTTACAGAGGATGTGCAGTTTAAACTTCTTCGGCTTGCGGGGTTTTCCCGGGGGAGGGGTACGCCTTCCCGTTGTCTGCTCTCCTGTAAAGATACTTATGATACCGGCATAAATCTTCCCAGGGGGCAAAAAATCTATGCAGGGGATGTATGCTTTGAGACAGAGGATGAGGAGGAATTATATCGTGGGGAAATTACTGGGGTGTATGTTACAAATCAGGGGAAAAGACACTGCTTAAACGCTCTTGTAACGGAATACGGTATCCCCGGGGGCACAGAGATTTTCGGGGAGAACCCAGAGGGGGGAGAAGAGGTGTATTTTCTCTTTCCAAAGATTCCCGCCAAAAAGAGATTTTTTTCCTTTTATGTGGAAGTGTCCCAGAGTTTTGAAAGGGCTTCCTTTTCGATGGAAGATGTAAAAGCCTTTGCCTCTTTAAGCTGGCAGATGTACACAGACAGGGGGTTTACAGAGGTAAAAACCGAGGACGGGACATGCCTGTTTTTAAAAAGCGGGATGGTACGGGTACATTTCCCGGAGGAGGGACTCTGTCAGGAACCGGAAAAGGGCTGTTATATGATCCGGTGTACCCTTAAGTCTTCTTCCTACGATATCCCACCCAAGGTAAGCCTGGTCAGGGGAATCTTTGCAGAAGTGTGTCAGAGGGATACAAAATCAGCCGTCCTTCTTTTCCAGGGGGAGAGGAAGATTTCTGCGGAACATTTTTTATTTAAGTCCAAAGAATTTCAGGTTTTTGTGGAGGAGGAGCCGGAGAAATTTTACCTATGGGAAAAAGACACGGCGTACCAATGGGAGGAGGCGGGGGAGTGGGGGATAAACCTTACCTTTCCCCGGGCCCCTCAGGGAAAACAGGTGATGGTAATCTGCCTGGAGGAAGAAATAATGCCTTTCCGGAATCTGGGGATTCTTTACGGATACGATAACCAGGAGTTTTTTCTGCCGCCTTTTTCCAGGGTGTACGGCGGTGACTTTTCCCTTCTCATTGAGGAGAGGGGAGAGGATGGAAGAATATTTTACCACAAGGTTTTTCCGGAATGCAGCAGGGACGGGGAAGTATGTTATACCTTAGAGGAAGAGAGCGGGAAAATTACCGTAACAGACTGCGGCGGCTGTGAGGGGGCAAGGGTACTGCTGGGGGATTACAGCCTCTATCAGGGCGGGGAAGGATGTGCGGTAAAAGGGGCAGGGTTTACTTTAACATACAGGGAGAAGAAATTTGAACTGGAAAATTGTCTGGAGGTTTTACCAGGAAAATTTGGGGAAACCATGGAGGAAGTGCACAAAAGGTTTCTGCTTGATCTGCGCAAGCCTTACACCATGGTGACGGCACAAGACTGCCAATATCTGGTAAAAAACATTCCGGGACTTTCCGTGGATAAGGCAGGGGTGTTGGTTTCCCCGGAGAAAAATGAAATCAAACTGGTGGTAAAGCCAAACAGCCGGGAATTTTGCCCCCGGTTATCCTCCCTTTATAAAACCATACTATGTAATTATTTAGAAAAATACAGGATACTAAATACAAAAATCTCTGTGGAAGGGCCGAAATATGTGCCCATTCATGTCCACGGAGCAGTTGTGGTGAAAAAACAGTATGAAAAGGGTGAGGAAACTGTGAAGGATTTTTTTATGATATCTTAGACGGGACAGGTCCAAAGGGAAATTTTGGCGGGACTCTATCTTTTCACAAGATATATCACGGATTGGGAAAACTTGCCTGTGTGGCTGAAATCAGGGAATTGTCCCTTCGCCCGGGAATTGGGGGGGCGGAGACACAGGGCCTTGATATCTGTCTTGCAGGTAATGCCCTGTATTATCCTGGGGAAGTGGACATAGAGTTTAGCCGCACATAAATCTTGGGAGGTAAATATGGCAGAAGAGAGAAATTACACAGTGGGATTCTACAGGTTAAAAAAAGCATACACACATGGCTTTTCCATATCTCCTGAGGGCGTATTATACCTGGAGAGGGGGGAGGGCCACTTTCTTGTCCTTGGTGTCTTTAACAGTTACCGGAAAGGTTATGCCTGGGGAAGGCTGCACTTTCAGGCAGAACTTCCGAAAGGCAGTATCTGCATTGTACGGGGGTTTGCCGTAGAGGGGGAGGAGGCCGCACAGGAGATCAATGGTTACCTCCTGGATAATTCCGGCTCCTATGGGGAAAAAAAGCAGTATTTTATCCATTTAGGGGAGCTGGAATCTGTAAACCATTCAGATATTCTTTTATATAAACTTGCCGGGCAGTACCTTTTTCTCAGCCTTGAAATTTTAGGGGAGGGGGAGGGATGCATCAAGGATATGGTTCTCTATAACCCGGGGGATAATTTTATGCAGACATTTCCGGAAATATATCAGGAGCCGGGAGGTTTTTTCCACCGCTATATGTCTGTTTTTTCCACCTTGTACTTTGAAATGGGGCAGGCCATGGAGGGGATGGAAACATATCTTGATGTTAATCTTGCCCCTGATTTTATGCTCCCGAATCTGGCCCGGTGGCTTGGGATAGATATTCCCCAGGGGCTGTTAGAGGAAAATACATTCCGAAAGTTTTTAAGAGAGGCATATGACTTAAACAGGAGGAAAGGCACAAAGGAGGCCATGAGCCGCATTGTGGAGCTGATGCTTGGAGTAAAACCGGTGATTGTGGAGGGAAA
>NZ_RAZG01000009.1 GCF_003612565.1 Roseburia sp. 1XD42-69
AATTTGCATATCCTAATTCTTACCAAAAAGGAGCCATTTATTTCCAAAAACACAAACTTATTTACACTACCCGGTCATTTTTTGCGGACAGTTCAATACATACCTGTCTTTTTCTCTCCCTGCTCCTGCGTTTTCCCTCAATCCCACGCTCCCTCTGTATCTTCTTGGCACAAGCAGGGCAATGCCCATGATACATAAAAGATGATAGTCCTTTCAACTACCGCCTTAATTTATTGATTATCACAAATATATTTAGCAATTCTTTGGATTTCACTCTTTTCAAGACTAGATTGAGAACTGTTTAATTTTATCCCTAACAAGTCTCCAACGGCAACAATAACTTTGCTGTATGTATTCCACTCTTTAGCCAGTTCATATACTCTCATTTTATTTCTATATAGCGATTCATCTGCTACTTTATTTTTATCTACATGTTTTAATTCATTTACAAATTCGCTAACTGTATACTCTTCATTAATACTAATAACCCCTGTGTTTTCCGAAATATTTATATTTGTTTCAGATTGTAAATCAGAAATAGAATCTAAAATGTCCAATAATAGCTTAATTTCCGTCTCCTTTTCTGTTCCATTTGACATTTTCAATAGATTACCAAATTTATATGCTGTATAAATCGGATTATCTGAATAGTCTACTCCATAATCAATTTCGACCAAAAACCGTTTTAGGCTCTCCTTCAACTCACTAACGCCCAACATATCATTTTCATAAAAAATTGTTCTGCTATCTTTTATATCAAATGGTAATATAGTACCGTTTTCACCGCCTTTGTATCTCTGGCAGTCGGGCAACCGCTTTAGCGAATATCTCATTCCGTTCTTTTTCAATCATTCTTTCATCAAGCGTTTTGGGAACACGCAATGCCCGTCTGTAAAGGGTTTCATCCCATACCTCGTTAAACTCCCTGTGCCGCTGGTTCCATTGCTGAAGGTTTCTGTTCCTCCTTTCCATCTGTCGAAATTCAAGAAAGAGTTTCTCGGACACTTCTATCTCGTGGTGTTCCCCCTGCCCGTCCTTAAAGCTGATAAAATATCTTTTGCCGCTTTCCGTGGATTCCTCCCGAAGCGTGTATGTCTTTGCCCCGTATGCCATTTCCTTTCCTCCCGAAAAAAATTGAGCGGGAGGATTGCCCTCCCACCCAATAGCCCGTGGAAATGGTTAAATTTCCCCGAAAGGATAAAAAATAGGCTTTAATTTTTTACGAAGCCGTTCAAGGCGTTTGTAGACCGCCCTTTCGGTAAGCCCTGCCATTGCCGCAATCTCCCCTGTGGAATACCCCTGCATTTTCAGCAGGAGAATGAGCAGGGTATGCTTGTCCATCGTAAGAAGTGCCTGATACAGTTTCTCGTCTTCAATCTCGTCCAATAAGTCCGCAACGCTATTCGGCTCTGCCTGCTGTTCAGCGTCCGCCATTTCCTCAAGGTATTCGCCGAAGTCGCTCGTCCATCGGTAAAACCTCCTGTTGGAATTAAAATCTGCCCTGTCCTCCATGCGGATTTGCTCAATGACCGCTTCATCAACGCCATGCTCACGCAGCACTTTTTCCTCGGCTTCTTTCCAGATACGCCATTTCCTGTCCTCACGTCCGTGGTTATATGCCATTCCTTATTTCCTCCAATCCGAATTTTTAAAAATGTAAAAATCCAGATTGGATAGGCGGCGAACGACAGCCAACAGCGGAAACAGCCCTGCGGCACATTCCGATAAAAAACGACAAAAGAAAAACCGCAAAGGTTCTGTGACCTCTACGGTTATAGGAGATATATGTTCTATTAAGTGGAGATTCTACTTCTGGTTTCATGGTGAGAAGTAGCGTTGCATAAGCAGGGATTTTTTTAACTGGCTTCCTGCAAATCCCCGATATGCTATGTATAAGTCAAATCTGCGTTGCATGAGCAGATAGATCACTGCCCGAAAAAAGAACATAAAAAAATCCCTCCAAACTTTTAAACAGGTCTGGAGAGTGTCTGTTAAGTCTTTTCGGGCATAGCAATACCGCCCACCAAAACACCGTTTTTTTATATGGTGGACGTTTGCCTTAAAACCTTATGAAATAAAATAGAGCCAACGAACTGTGATTTTATTTCACAAGTTCATCGGCTCTGCGTCTTTGCGTCTGGCTCTGCGATGACTGTCATCCTCAAATTTGTTACTTCAATCAATGTTTCCTGTCTGCATTTCGGACAATAAAGAGGATAGTTTCTTAAAATGGTGTCCTCTCTGATTTTGTTACGGGTTTTGTTTCCGCATATAGGACAATATACCCATTCTATTTTATGTAACACGACTAATATCCTCCTCAAAGATTTATCAAATATACATATGCTTCCTCGTTATCAAAAGTAAAGCTCCTACAATAATTCCCACCATTTTTCTCGATTGTTTTTATTGAAGCAGCATTGTCCTTTTCAACTGATAACTGCAACTGTTTCAGACCGTATTTTCTCGCAACCAAACATATTTGTCTTAATATTTCAGTAGCATACCCTTTTCTTCTTTCTGACGGTCTTACGCTATATCCACAATTACCAAAATCTTTTAGGAAATCATTTAATTGATACCTCAAATCAACAATGCCAACAATTTTATTATCTGACATTCTAACTGCAAAAAATGTATCTGTTAAAACCCAATTAGGGTCAACAGTCTCCGTACTTGAATTGGCAATGACTTTCTTAAGCCATTCCTCATAAGAAGCAATCTTATCAAATAATTCACTCCCATTGATTATCTGTTCTCCAAAATCAAAATGCTCCTGCCGATATTCAAGCGCTTTATCTTTCAATCCTAAACTCGGCTTTACAAGCCGTATTTCTTCATATGCCATCATTCATTCCTCCACTTTATAAAATTTAATTTTTCAAACCATGATTTCCATGCCATCATAAGCGAATAAGATATTATCAAGTTCTTTTTCAAGTTTCTTGTAATAGCCATATGATTTTCCCCATATTTCATCAATATGTGTAACTATAATCTTCTTGATTCTATAATAGTTTTTCAGTTCTATAACCTCATCAAAAGTGAATATTTCATCTTTCAAAGGCGTATCCATAAGCTTCGTTCCATCATTTAATATTCCATCATCAGAAACCATGCTTATAATCAAAATATCTGCATCAAAATATAAGTCATTATGAGCAAAAGGTTTCGGATTGCAACAGGCATAGATAACCTTTTTTTCATGCTCTTTCAGAACATAAAAAGTGATATTTCGGCTTGGGTTATTGTTGATTAAGTCTATGTCAATATTATCTATTTTTATATGCGGTGTTTCATTAACAGAAATACAATGAAGAACGTCACCATAATATTTAAAGCAGTCACGGTTCATTTGGTTTATATCTCTAATGACCTCTGGAAGAGCATAAAAGCCAATAGGCATACTCGTTCCTTTAATAAAGTCACAGCCTATCTTTTCAACAATCCGAATACCCCTGACATGGTCTGGGTCACTATGGGAAATGGAAAGGTGCTTCACTTCCGATATTCTTTGTCTGTTGCAGGCTACCGCAATATCTTCGGGTGTGTCTATCAACATTTTTATATCGTCAATATACAGGCTTGGTCCTAACCGTTCATACCTGCCGCCTTTTCGTCTGGCTTCTTCACAAATTTTACATTTACAAAATGAACTCGGAATAATTGACATGCCGCCACTACCAATAATTTTCAATTTCAAATCTTTCACACCACCTTTCGCATGAATTGCAAGGAATAATAATGCGTTTTTATTCATGTTAAATATTTAAGCAATATCGCTATTACTGCCGCTTTTCACTAATATTTTTCTTATTTCTTTTATGATTCTGGAAGGTGTTTCTTTATCCATAGGCATAAGTTTACTGTACATCCTTACCCCTTGATACGAGAACACAATTAAATCAAATACCGCAGAAATATCCACTTCATTAAATTCATGCCTGTCCATTCCGTATTGTATTAGCTTCTTCCATGTATTTGCTGAAATTAAATATTGTTCATATAGCGTATTGCTCTGATTTGCAATATCACGAATACTAAAATACTCATATATTGCTATGCTTAATGAAGATTGGCTGTCAAGCATTTCATTCTCATACTTGTTTAAAATTTCATCCAAAATAGTCACTGCCGAACAATTTTGTTCAATCCTTAAATCAATCTCATTATCCTGCTCACTTGTCATATCATCAATAATCTCTTGAAAAATTTGACGTGTGCTTTCGTAATGGCAATATAGCCCGCCTCTGCTTAATTTCGCCGCATCGCAGATATCCTTCATTGTAACTTGCTTAAAGCCTTTTTCTGCAAACAAAGAACATGCACATTTCTTTATATGTTTCCTTGTTTCTTGTCCTCTTTTATTCATAAGCAGCCCTACTTTCCGACACATGTGTCTGGAAGTCAATAAAAAGCGGCAAAGATTTCTCTCTACCGCCATCAACGTCTAACTATAAATAATTTCCTCGTTCACAATCTCCCTCGCACAAGCCCTTATGTTATTGAGCCGCCCTGTCCATTCTAAGGCGTTTTCTTCCTTTAGACGTTCTGTTATGCCCTGTGCCTGTTTCATGCCCTCTATGAGCCTTTCAAAGCGTTCCTGCGCCTGCCTGTTGATGTCGGCAAGATAAGTGTTCAGCCTGCCGCTTGTGAGAAGATTGATGTATGTAACCCTTCGGTATTGCTTCAGATAGTCCAAATGCCGCTGTCCCCATGTGCCTATCGGCTGTTCTTCTTCGGCGGGTACAGTTAAGCACGGTATTAAGTAATCTCCTTGCCGCTCGTATTTGCCGCCCAGTTCCTCAAAAATCGTCTTTGCCATTGTCTGTTACCTCCACATTCTTTTTTATTTGAATGTCCGCAAAATCCGTCCTACACATGTGGGCCAGCGTGCGCACCAATGTGATTTCCATATTTTTCATTGCGCTGTTTGGATTTATTGTGGGGTATATTCTTTCCAGAATTAAATTTAAGGGAAACAGGCTTCTCTATGTAATGTTTTTAATGGGAATGCTGATTCCGGTACACTCCCTTTTAGTGCCTATCTATGTGGTGTTTAACAAGACAGGGCTTGGAAACCAGTGGTTTACTTTGATTATCCCCTACGTGGCATTTGGAATGCCCATTGCGGTGTTCCTTGCGGAGGGATTTATAAAGGCCATCCCGGTGGAGCTTGAGGAAGCTGCTGCCATAGACGGAAGTTCTTTTACCAGAACGCTTTTTTCCATTATTCTTCCCGTGGCAAAACCTATCCTTGTGACCATTGCAATTATCCAGACATTTTCCTGCTGGAATGAGTTCTCTTTTGCCCTGGTTTTAATTAAGGATGTGAAGCTTCAGACAGTTCCCCTTGCAATGACCATGTTTAAGGGCCAGTTTGCTTCGGATTACCCTAAGATTATGTCTGCAATGCTCACAACCATGGCGCCTGTAGTAGTCCTGTACTTTGCGTTCAGCAAGCAGATTATCAAAGGTATGGTTGCAGGGGCGGTAAAGGGATAAAAAATTTGGTATTGTGTAATTTTCGTATCATTTTGTGATATTTTGGTGTACTTTTGATGTACTCTCTGTATTAGAATATAATTGCAGGTAGTTATTATACCTCTCTTCCAAATTTTTTATATACACCCCAATTTATAACCCAAAGGAAAAGGGCCGCGCTTGTATCCCCATACAGGCAGCGGTCCTTTTCACTTAATCTGTTGGACAAATGTTTTTATCTTTAGTAAAATAGGACAAAGGCGAAAGGGCAAAGAGGAGGAAGTATGCCAGGGAAAAAAAGACAGGAAATGGAGTTTCGGTACTATGAGATTCCCCACGGGGAGATTGTGCTGGCTCTTTTGGGGAACAGCTGGATTAGGGAGTACGGCAATGACATTGCAAAACTTCATTTTCACAATCTCTTAGAGGTTGGGTACTGCATAGACGGGGAGGGGGAAGTGGTTGTGGACGAGGAGACGGTGCCTTACGAGCCGGGAATGCTTACGGTGATTCCCGTAAACTGCCCCCATACCACCAACAGCCGCCTTCATACAAAAAGCTACTGGGAATATCTCTTTTTTGACCCGGAGAGTATCTTAAAAGATCTGTATCCGGAGAACCAGCTTTTTGTCCAGAGGATTATGGAACAGGTAAATAAAAAGGCAAAGGTGTATCAGCCTGGGGAAAACTCCCAGCTTGTGACCCTGGTCCGGCTGATTATGGATGAGTGCAGGGTAAAAAAAAGTTTTGCAAGGGACAGTATCCGGGGGATGCTTCTCTCGGCCCTGATATCCATTGCAAGAAATGATACCGGGGAGAACCAGACGATGGAAAAAGTACAGGGGGGGGGTATTTACCAGATTTCCAGCGCTTTGGAATATATCAGCAGGCATTATATGGAGCCCATTACGTTAAAGGAGCTGGCGGATGCCTGCAGTTTCAGTGAAACCCACTTCCGCAGGCTGTTTGTGGAGTCTATGAATATGACCCCCATGGAGTATCTGAATCTGGTGCGGGTGCGCCAGGCCTGTGATTTAATGAAAAAAAGCAATCTTTCCATGGGGGAAATTGCGGTGCGTGCAGGCTATATCTCCATCTCAACTTTTAACCGGAATTTTAGAAAAATTGTGGGGACATCCCCCTACCAGTATAAGAAAAACAGCGACGCTTACCAGGGAAAACTTTTAAATGCCAGGGTTTCTGCAAAGAAGGGATGGTAATCACTGGTTTTATTTGTAATATTACACAATGGAATTTGGAAAAAGAGCATATTCGTCCACTAAAATGGACAGATATGCTCTTTTTATGGTTGATAATAAAGACAATTATAGCAGAAGAATAGGTATAATGCACATATAAACAAAAAGGAACAAGACAAATGTGTACAAAACACACAACAGCATTTGGCCAAATGCGTACCTTGATGTTTTAACAAATTTTTTTGGGAGGACAAAAAAAGATGAAGAAGAAATTATTATCCCTTTTAATGGTAGGAGCAATGACAGCAACTATGTTGGCAGGCTGCGGAGATTCCGGCAGCGGTGACACAAACACAGACGCAGCAAAAGATGATGCAGGAGATGAGGCAAAAGACGACGGTGCAGCGGATTCAGAAGCAGCAGGCAGTGATGCAGCAGTTTCCGAAGGCGGAAAAACCCTTACCGTATGGTGCTGGGACCCGGCATTTAATATTTTCTCCATGAAAGAAGCTGCTAAGGTTTATCAGAAAGACCATCCTGATGTAACAGTAGACGTTATCGAGACCCCATGGGAAGACATTCAGACCAAGCTTACCACGGCGGCTACCTCCAATGCGTTAGATACCCTTCCGGACATTATGCTGGTGCAGGACAACGCATTCCAGAAAAATGTTATGACCTTCCCGGATGCATTTACAGATCTGACTAACAGCGGAGTTGACTTCTCCCAGTTTGCGGCAGGTAAGACAGCTTACTCTGTAGTAGACGGAAAGAACTACGGCGTTCCCTTCGATAACGGTGCAGTTATCGCATGTTACCGTACCGACATTTTGGAGGAGGCAGGATTTACCATTGACGATTTCACAGATATCACTTTTGACCAGTACATTGAAAACGGCAAGAAAGTTTTGGAAAAGACGGGCAAACCCTTAATTTCCATGCAGGCCGGCGAGTGCGACCTTATCATGATGATGATGCAGTCCGCAGGTGCTTCCCTCTTTAACGAGGACGGAACAGCAAATATCCAGGACAATGCTACATTAAAAATCGTTATGGAGACATACAAAGAGATGAAAGATTCCGGTGTGTTAATCGAGGTAAACTCCTGGGATGAGTACATTTCTTCCATGACTTCCGAGACAGTTGCAGGAACCATCAACGGATGCTGGATTATGGCTTCCATTAAGACAGCAGAAGACCAGTCCGGAAAATGGGCTATTACCAATATGCCAAGCCTTGTAGGGGCAGAGGGCGCTACCAACTACAGCAACAACGGCGGTTCCTCCTGGGCAGTAACTTCCAACTGCAAAGACACAGAACTGGCATTTGATTTCCTTGCAAGCACTTTCGCAGGAAGCACAGAGCTGTATGACAATATTATTAGCTGCGGCGCTCTGGCTACTTATGCTCCGGCAGGAGATTCAGACGCATATGCTCAGCCGGATGAGTTCTTCGGCGGAGATGCAATCTCTTCCAAGATTGTAGATTTCTCCACAAAAGTACCTTCCAATATCACCGGAGTGTACTATTACGAAGCACGTGACGCTGTGGCAACGGCAATTACAAATTATATTAACGGCGGAGATATTGACGCCGAGTTAAAGACAGCATCTGACACTGTAAATAACCAGATGCAGTAAATTTTCCAAGATTATCCATAGAGGATTTTATGAGGGAGCGGTTCTTGCCGGGCCGTTCCCTTTTTATGCACACGGGGCAGAAAGGAATATGCTGCTGACGCAGCCTGCCCCGGCGCACGAGCAGGGAAAATTTTTCCCTGCCCGATTACCTCTTTTTCCGTGAAATTTACACGGAGGGCAGAGTTTCTGCCCCTTTACCAAAGGAGTTTTATCATGTTTAATGAGAGAAGGAGGGAGTTATTTTGAGTAAGCCATCCAGTAAAATGTCTTTAGACAAAAAGCACAATTTAACCGGCTGGATTTTTTTGACGCCGGCAGCGCTGTTGATTCTTCTCATGAGTTTTATCCCCATGATACAGGCGTTTCTGCTTTCCTTTAAAATGGGAAAAGGAAATGACTTGAAGCCAGCAGCCCCCATATTTGCAAATTACACACGAATGTTTACGGATACGGTATTTACCCAGTCCATTAAGAATACATTTTTTTATTTGATTATCCAGGTACCTATAATGCTGGTACTGGCGCTGATTCTGGCGTCTATCTTAAACAACCGCCAGCTTCGGTTTAAAGGATTGTTCCGCACCATGATTTTCCTGCCCTGCGCCACATCACTGGTTGCATATGCTATTATTTTCCGTACATTGTTTGCCAATGACGGTCTTGTGAACCTGGTGCTTGTAAACCTTGGAATATTGAGTACGCCCTATTCCTTTCTGACCCATGCCACAAGCGCTAAGATTATCATTATTATCGGCCTTCTCTGGCGGTGGACCGGATACAACATGGTATTTTACCTCTCCGGCCTGCAGAACATAGAGTATTCCGTATATGAGGCGGCAAAAATTGACGGAGCAAGTCCCGTTCAGACATTCTTTAAGATTACAGTGCCATTGTTAAAGCCTACGATTCTTCTCACAGCGATTATGTCCACCAACGGAACACTGCAGCTGTTCGACGAGTCCGTAAACTTAACAGACGGCGGCCCTGCCAATGCATCCATTACCATGTCCCATTACATATACAATATGTCCTTTAAATATGTGCCCACCTTCGGATATGCGGCGGCAATGTCTTTCCTGATATTGATTCTGGTTGCAATCCTGGCATTTATTCAGATGAAAGTAGGTGATAAACGTGACTAAAGGTAGAAAATTTTTCATGTATGCTTTTTTGATACTAATGTCCATTATATCGGTTTTTCCTCTGTTGTGGATGGTAATTGCCGCCACCAATAAGAGTGTGGATGTTACCAGGGGACGTTTGATTCCGGGCACGTACCTCTTTGAGAATTTTAAGAACCTTATAGCTGCCCAAAATGTGGGAAGCGCAATGTTAAATTCCTTTAAGTATGCGATTATCCTTACATTTGTGTCTCTGGTTATCTGCTCCCTGGCAGGTTACGGTTTTGAGATTTTCCATGACAAGGCAAAAGATGCGGTGATGAGCGTGATTCTTTTAGCTATGATGGTTCCTTTCGTGGCTACTATGATACCTCTGTTCCGGATGTTTTCCAAAGCACACCTTTTGAATACCACACTGGGATTTTTACTTCCCACGGTTTCCACGCCGTTTTTGATTATGATGTTCCGGCAGAGCGCCAGGTCCTTTCCCCACGATATTATTGAGGCGGCAAGGATTGACGGGTTATCGGAGATAAGGATTTTCTTCCAGATGTTTATACCCACCATGCGTTCCACTTATGCTGCGGCAATGACCATCACCTTTATGAACGCCTGGAACAATTACCTGTGGCCCAAGGTTATTATGACTGACGCAGAGAGCCAGACCATGCCTATGGTAGTGGCAAACCTGACCCAGGGGTATGTGACAGATTACGGTATGCTGATGCTTGCGGTGCTTATCTGTACACTGCCTACCGCCATTGTATTCTTCTGCCTGCAGAAATCCTTTGCAGAAGGTATTACCGGTGCGGTAAAATAGTCTTGTGTAAAACAAAATAAATTCATAAGAAATACGAGGATATGATTATGGCAAAGTTCGATTATAGTAAAGTGAAAGACCCTTTATACTTTAAGGACAATGTACTTCCAGCTCATTCTGCCCACGTAGCTTATGGAAATAAAGGAGAGCTGTTCCAGGGGGACAGCTCTCTTACAGCTTATTTGGACGGCGTGTGGAAGTTCCATTATGCGAAAAATTACCAGGCTGTAATTTCCGGTTTTCAGGCAGAAGATTATGACTGCAGTGTGTGGGATGACATTTCTGTGCCCGCCCACATCCAGATGGAGGGATATGATGCTCCCCAGTACGCCAACACCCAGTTTCCCTGGGACGGAAGGGAAGATTTAGTGCCGGGGGAGATACCGGAGAGATTTAACCCGGTGGCAAGCTATGTGAAATATTTTGAAGTTCCCTCCCATATGAAAGGGAAAGAAATTCGCATCTCCTTCCAGGGAGTGGAAAGCGGGATGGCATTGTGGCTAAACGGAGAGTTTGTGGGCTACAGCGAGGACAGTTTTACCCCTTCGGATTTTGAATTGACGCCTTATTTAAAAGAGGGGTTAAACAAATTGGCAGTTCAGGTGTTTAAGTGGACTTCCTCCAGCTGGTGTGAAGACCAGGACTTTTATCGTTTTTCCGGCATTTACCGCAGTGTGTTTCTGTATGCCGTTCCCTCTCTTCATGTGGAGGACATAAAGATTCAGACACTGTTTGGAGAGGATTTGAGGGAAGCTAAGTTTTCGGCGGAGTTTAAGTTAAAAGGCCAGGGTTCTTTAAAGCTTACTTTAAGGGACGGGGAAAAGGTGTTATTTGAAAAGAGCATTGTTGCCGGAGATTTGGTAAAGGCGGAGGAAAATATAGACAACCCTCATTTGTGGAGCGCAGAAGACCCATATCTTTACGATTTTGAGATAGAAGCCCTGGGAGAAGAGGGGGGGGTTTTGGAGTTTATCACCCAGAAAGTGGGATTCCGAAAGTTTGAGATGAAGGACAACCGTATGCTCTTAAATGGAAAGCGCATTGTGTTTAAGGGGGTAAACCGCCATGAGTTCAGCTCCGTGTCTGGCAGGCATGTGACATATGAGGAACTTTTAAAAGATATTGTGACCATGAAAAGGAACAATATCAATGCCATCCGCACCTGCCATTATCCCGACGGCGTGGATATCTACGACCTTTGTGACCGTTACGGGCTTTATCTCATTGCAGAGGCAAATATGGAAACCCACGGAACCTGGGACGCCTATATCCGAGGTGTGGCGGGGAAAGATTTTATCCTGCCCGGGGATAAAGAAGAGTGGCAGCCTATGATGCTTGACCGGGTAAATTCCTGTTACCAGAGGGATAAAAACCATCCCGCTGTTTTAATCTGGTCCTGCGGCAACGAGTCCTACGGAGGGAAGACAATTTTTGAGATGTCGGAATTGTTCCGAAAACTTGACCCGGAAAGGCTGGTGCACTATGAAGGTGTGTTCCATGACAGAAGTTACAACGGCAGTTCCGATATGGAAAGCCAGATGTACCCTTCTGTGGAGCAGATTAAAGAATATTTAGAGAGCCAGGAAAAACCTTTTATCTGCTGTGAATATTCCCATGCCATGGGAAATTCCTGCGGCGCCCTGCACAAATATACGGATTTGGCGGATGAAGAAAATTCTGCTTACCAGGGAGGCTTTATCTGGGATTATATTGACCAGTCCATTTATAAAAAAGACCGTTACGGCCAGTGGTTTTTAGCTTACGGAGGAGATTTCGGGGAGCGTCCCACGGACTACAATTTTAGCGGCAACGGCATTGTATACGGCGGGGAGAGAAATCCCTCCCCGAAAATGCAGGAGGTAAAATTTGACTACCAGAATATCTCTATTTCCGTAGGAAAAACGGAGTTTGAAGTGTGGAATAAAAATCTCTTTGTAAATACGGATACTTTTGCCTGCATTGCAGAGCTGATGCTTGACGGCAAGGTGATTGAGAGGAAAAGCTTAGAGGTTTCCGTGGCGCCGGAGAGCAGAAAATCCTATCCCCTGCCCTTTGAGATTCCTTCCTGTCCGGGTGAGTACGTCCTTACGGTTTCCTTTGTGTTAAAGGAGGATACCCTGTGGGCAAAAGCAGGCCATGAAGCGGCATTTGGCCAGGGTGTGGTGAAAAAGGTGGTGAAAGCGCCCCTTCCCCTGAAACCCTTTACCATTATTCGGGGGAAAAATAATATCGGCGTCCGGGGAGAAAACTTTGACGTTTTATTCTCTGAGCTTAGCGGAGGGCTGGCGTCTTACCGATATGCGGGGAAAGAATTGATACAGGCCATACCGAAACCCAATTTCTGGCGTGCACCCACGGACAATGACCTGGGAAATAATATGCCCGGCAGATATGCCCAGTGGAAGACTGCCAGTATGTACTTAACCCACAAAGGGGTGGGGGAAGAGCGGAAAGGGCCGGAAGGGACATGGTATGACAATCCGGTGTTAAAAGAGGAAAAGGATTTTGTCTCCGTGACCTATACCTACAGCCTTCAGACCATCCCGGAAGCCTTCTGCCAGGTGGAATATAAAGTGTTCGGGGACGGCAGGATAGAGACTACCCTCTCTTATGACCCAGTGAAAGAACTTTCCGATATGCCGGAATTTGGCATGATCTTTAAATTTGATGCAGATTATGACAATGTGGAGTGGTACGGAAATGGCCCAGCGGAAACTTATGCGGACAGGCAGAAGGGTGCAAAGCTTGGAATTTATAAAAATAAGGTAATGGATAATATGGCAGAGTACCTGGTTCCTCAGGAGTGCGGCAATAAGACAAATGTCCGCTGGGGAAAGGTGACAGACAGGAAAGGCAGAGGGATTTTATTTGCCGGAGATCATATGAATTTCTCCGCACTGCCCTACACGCCCCACGAGCTGGAAAATGCCATGCATCCCTATGAGCTGCCCCAGGTGCACTACACGGTGGTGCGGGTGTCTGCACAGCAGATGGGCATAGCCGGGGACGACAGCTGGGGAGCGTTGACCCATCCGGAATATTTGATTGATGTGTCTTCTAAGTTGGAATTTACCTTTACATTCAGGGGAATTTAAGAATTTTTTGATATTAACATGAAAAGAACGCCTTTTATATAGATAGGTTTTGTCTATATAGGAGGCGTTTTCTTTATATTAAAAGGATTATTTTATTACTATCCCTTGATAACATAAATTTAACAATTTGGCATCCAACGTCTCTGGGTTTTGGTGCATTATCTGCATATTTCCACTGTTCCATATCATTCCAAGATTCAATATCCAGTTGTTTTACGAACCTTTCTATTTCTTTATTATGGTCAATCATACCAATCATCTCACCAGAAGCTGTAATAATTTTTTCATAGCTAGTCTCCTTAAACATTTTAATAGGATTGCTTTATTCTTTATCTCATTCTCAGTAACAGTGTAAAAAATTATACCATGCCCAATTACGAAAATCAATTCCCGTCCCACGTCCCTTGAGGGTTTGGATTTTTGCCGTTGCCATTTCGCTGCCGAAAACGGGGAACAGGAATTTTTCAATCATGACCCGCTTTCGTCTGCTCTATTCTAACGGCAAAACCGTCTGCACTACTGCGGCGGCTGTTGGTAGGTTTTGCGGCGGCTCTGCCCCCACGTCCCCGACCTCGCCCAAAAAACAGAATGGAATGTTACGCAATAGGGAAGGCGGTATTCTGGTCTGCCGCTACAGTAACCAGACAGTGTTCCTTTTTTTCAACGATGCTGATTTTGGATAAGTCCATGGTAAGCAGGGTGTCCATATTCCGGTGATGCGTACATAAAGTTGTCCTGACTGCCTGCAGACGGGGTTCTGCATGTTAAGGGATCTTATTTTTTCTTCCAGGAGGTGTTTTAAGTTGTCTGCGGACCGGTATTTCATGAATAGAAATGTCCAACTCTCATAAAAAGATAAATATTGCATTGACTGAACAGTTACTGTACGGTTTATGATATCATACACAGGAAACAAATACAAGATGAATGGAGGAAAATTTATGGAAAACTCAAATGTATATGAAAAACCTGTAACATTAAAAAATATCCTGAAATTTGCCGTACCTACTATTGCGATGACAGTGTTTATGTCCTTTTACACAATGGTAGACGGTCTGTTTGTTTCGAACCTGATTGGGACAAACGCTCTCTCGGCAATCAATCTGACGGCGCCTGTTATCCAGCTTGTCACGGCAATCTCAACCATGCTTGCCACCGGAGGAAGTGCGGTCATTATGAAAAAGATGGGTGAGCAGAAAACGGATGAGGCAAAGGAAGATTTTACATTCCTAATTTTGGTAAATGTCATTGTGGGGATTGTCATGTGCGTAGTCGGGTATCTGGCAATGGATCATATTTTTGCCGGTATGAACCTTTCCGCTGATGTGGAAGGGTACTGTGTGGAATATTTAAGCCGTTATCTGGTGTTCACGGTGCCGATTCTTCTGATGAACAATTTTACGCTTTACATGATTGCCAGCGAAAAGGCGAACCTTTCCCTGATCTGTTCGGTGATGGGCGGTGTTTTGAATATGGTACTTGATTATGTGTTTATTGCCGGATTTGATATGGGGATCAGCGGTGCGGCGATTGCAACTGGGCTTGGATATTCTGTAACAGCAGTGGTGGGCCTGTTTGTTTTCATCCGGAAAAACAGTCTGCTTCATTTTAAAAAGCCTGTATTCCGATTCAAAGTTCTTGCGAGCGCGGCTGCAAACGGATGCTCGGAGATGGCAACTGCGCTTGTTACCGGGATCATTACAATGATGTTCAACGGGACGATGCTTCATTATGTCGGGGAAGATGGAGTTGCTGCTGTTACCATCATCATGTATGTGCTGATGTTTGCAAGCTCTTTATATACAGGGTATTCTTACGGGGTTGCGCCCATGGTGAGTTTTTATTATGGGGAGCGCAGTTTGAATGAAGGGAACATTCAAACGCATGAAAAATTAAAAAAGCTGGTTGCGTTAAGCATGAAAGTGATCGCAGTGATTTCCGTGGTCACGGTTGCGGCTTCCTTTATGCTGACAAGGCCGCTGGTATCTGTATTTGCCCGGCCGGATAATCCAGTGTATGATCTGGC
The DNA here is from genome assembly GCF_003612565.1 of Roseburia sp. 1XD42-69. Taxonomy (GTDB): domain Bacteria; phylum Bacillota; class Clostridia; order Lachnospirales; family Lachnospiraceae; genus Roseburia_B. The sequence continues at coordinate 15,386 of NZ_RAZG01000009.1, forward strand.
AGTAACAGGAAACAGGATATGCACGGCAGCATTGTTCTTTATTGGTTTTAATATTTTTGCCAGTGGGATGTTTACCGCATTATCCAATGGAGTAGTTTCGGCTATTTTAGCATTTTCAAGGTCATTTGTATTTATGCTGATCACGATGATTGTGCTTCCGATTATTTTAGGCGTAAGTGGAATCTGGCTGGCGACTCCTGTAGCGGAATTGATGGCGCTTGCATTGTCTGTTTTTATGTTTTTAAAATATAGGAAGAGGTACGGCTACTAGGTAGGGTGCTATAGATGAACAGAATGTGCTAAAAATGCAGCAGAGAAAAGATTTTCTAATAAAAAATGGAATTTTGACGGATATATCCAAACGCAATACGGCAGTCGATGAGTCTAGGTAAAGGGCAGGGAAAGGAAATGGAGGCGCAGCTTATGAGGAAAATAAAAAAAGTAATGGATCTGCTTCGGGTAAACTGGCGGACGATGGCAGAGTTTGAAATTCTATATAAAGTATTATCCCTGACCATATTTACACCGCTTTTTCTGTGGGCATTCAATGGGATTATGAAAGTAACGGGATATCAATATCTGACGATAGAAAATATCTTTTCTTTTTTCCTGAATCCCCTGACTCTTCTGGCGCTTCTTCTGCTGATTGTCTGCACATCTGTCTATTCTATGGTTGACATCGGGGCGGTTATATTTTTGCTGGATCAGTCTTAGCAGGGAAAAAAAGCAGACCTGGTGCAGACGGTAAGATATGCTCTTCATAATGCGGCCAGAGTGTTTCACAGGAAAAATATACTGGTGGTTTTTGTTGTATTATTTTTGATACCGTTTCTGAATATCGGAGTGGCCTCAGGATATGTGGGCAGTATTGCAGTCCCAGAATTTATGTTCCCTTATTCCATATCAGTGCGGGGAGGCGGTTGTCAGTGGAAAAGAAAAGGAGTTTACAGAGCGTGTCTGGGAAGCGTCCGACCAGAAGCAAGAGAAAACCATCAAGGAATGTAAGCAGAAAGTCAATAAGGACAGAAGCGGCGAAAGGAGCTGGACGGGCTTGTGAAAAAGATGTACGAGGGCAACGCCACGGGCAAGACCAAAAAGCAGCCTTATCATAATTTGAAAAAAATTCTTTCCATTTCAGGTAAATTAGGTTATAATATAACAGTAAATGGTGAATAACTGAATGACAAAGGAGTGGAATTCATGACAGAGAGCGGATTATTGATATTTTTGATGATTATCATTTTGTTTGTAGTTATCGTTGCAGTGATCGCAGTGGTGGCAGCCGTATCCGGCGCAGCAGCGGCCATTGCACAGAAACGTGACGAGGATGAGGGAATATAGAATATAAGTAATAAACAGGATATATTGTAAAGGTAATGAAGGAGAGGAGTACCGGAATACGCTCTTTAGAGAGAACGGCCCATCGGGTGAAAGGCCGTTTAGAAAACGGCTTCGGGAAGGTAGCTCCCAAACTGGAGGGCAGAACCTGTTTTTATGCTGGTCATAATATAAATGGAAAGGTTTATGAACAGTTCCTTAAAGACAGCAAGTAAGTCCACACGGGTGATTCCGTTACAAATCAAAGAGATGTATCTCTTTTGAGATATAATCAAGGTGGTACCGCGTATAACTGCGCCCTTGGAATGTATGTTCCAGGAGCGCAGTTCTTTTTTATGCGCAGGCCCGCATGGGGAAGTTTACTGCTGATGCGGTATGCGGGCTGCGCGGCGAGTAGGGGGAAAAGAAATCCCCCCTACCCGATTGCACATGGGCACCCAGAGGAAAAATATAAGAAAAGAGGAACAGATTATGAGCAAAGAACTGGCAAAAACCTATGATCCAAAGGGCATTGAAGACCGCCTTTACCAGAAATGGGAGAAAAACGGTTATTTCCGTGCAAAGGCGGACAAAAGCAAAAAACCATTCACTATTGTGATGCCGCCCCCAAATATTACAGGGCAGCTGCACATGGGACATGCCTTAGACAACACTATGCAGGATATTTTAATCCGCTTTAAGCGAATGCAGGGCTACAATGCCCTGTGGCAGCCGGGGACAGACCATGCGGCTATCGCCACGGAGGTAAAAGTTATCGATTCCCTGAAACAGCAGGGGATTAACAAAGAGGATTTGGGAAGGGAAGGTTTTCTTGACAAATGCTGGGACTGGAAAAAAGAGTACGGCGGGCGCATTATCAACCAGTTAAAGAAAATGGGCTCTTCCGCAGACTGGGAGCGGGAGCGGTTTACCATGGACGAGGGCTGTTCCGACGCCGTTCTGGAAGTTTTTGTAAAGCTGTATGAAAAGGGATATATCTATAAAGGTTCCCGTATTGTCAACTGGTGTCCGGTGTGCCAGACATCTATCTCCGATGCGGAAGTGGAGCATGAGGAGCAGGACGGGTTCTTCTGGCACATTAACTATCCGGTAGAGGGGGAAGAGGGGCGTTTTGTGGAAATTGCCACCACCAGGCCGGAAACCATGTTCGGCGATACAGCCGTGGCGGTAAACCCGGAGGATGAGCGATATCAGGATATTATCGGGAAAACCCTCCGTCTGCCCTTTGTGGATAGGGAGATTCCTGTAATTGCGGATTCCTACGTGGATAAGGAATTTGGAACGGGCTGCGTAAAAATCACCCCCGCCCACGACCCTAACGACTTTGAGGTGGGAAAACGCCACAACTTAGAGGAAGTGGTAGTCATCGGTGATGACGGAGTGATGAATAAAAATGCGGGGAAATTTGCAGGGATGGACCGGTACGATTGCAGAAAGGCCCTGGTGGAAGAGTTAAAGGAAATGGGACTTTTGGTAAAAGTAAAACCCCATGCCCATAACGTAGGAACCCACGACCGCTGCGGAACTACCGTGGAGCCCATGGTAAAGCAGCAGTGGTTTGTAAAAATGGACGAGCTGATTCAGCCTGCAGTGGAGGGAGTAAAAAACGGGGAGATTAAGCTTCTTCCAAAGCGCATGGAAAAAATATATTTTAACTGGACAGACAATATCAGGGATTGGTGTATTTCCCGGCAGCTCTGGTGGGGGCACAGGATTCCCGCCTATTACTGTGAGGACTGCGGGGAGATGACGGTGAGCAAAACAAAGCCGGAAAAATGCCCGAAATGCGGAAAAAACCATTTAAAGCAGGATGAAGACACCTTAGATACCTGGTTTTCCTCTGCACTTTGGCCTTTTTCCACATTGGGATGGCCCGAAAAGACAGAGGATTTGGACTATTTTTATCCCACGGATGTTCTGGTGACCGGGTATGACATTATTTTCTTCTGGGTAATCCGCATGATTTTCTCCGGCTATGAACAGATGGGAAAAGCGCCTTTCCATACTGTATTATTCCACGGGCTGGTAAGGGATTCCCTGGGAAGGAAAATGAGCAAATCCTTAGGAAACGGCATTGATCCCTTAGAAGTCATTGACAAGTACGGGGCGGATGCCCTGCGGCTTACCCTGGTGACCGGAAATGCGCCGGGAAATGATATGCGGTTTTACTGGGAGCGGGTGGAGGCTTCCCGGAATTTTGCCAACAAAATCTGGAATGCATCCCGCTTTATTATGATGAATATGAAAGATGTGGCCCTTAAACAGCCGGGGAAAGAGGATTTCCTTGCGGAGGATAAATGGATTTTGTCAAAAGTAAACCGCCTGGCCAAAGAGATGACGGAAAATATGGATAAGTATGAACTTGGGATTGCAGTTCAGAAGGTATATGATTTTATCTGGGACGAGTTCTGCGACTGGTATATTGAGATGACAAAGCGCCGCACCTATCACAGGGAGGAAAACCAGAAAAGTGCGGATACAGCCCTATGGACATTAAAAGAAGTTTTGACAAAAGCCCTTCAAATGCTCCACCCCTTTATGCCCTTTATCACAGAGGAGATATACTGTACATTGCATCCCCAGGAGGAGACGATTATGCTTACTTCCTGGCCGGAATTTAAAGAAGAATATAATTTTGAACAGGAAGAAATGGAAGTGGAGCGGTGCAAAGAGCTGGTGAAAGCTGTGAGAAACCGTCGTTCGGAAATGGATGTGCCCCCCTCCAGAAAGGCAGCGGTGTATCTTGTCTCTGAAAAGCCGGAGGTCAGGACAGTTTTTGATGGTTTAAAGGATATGTATGCAAATCTGATGGGAGCCAGTGAAGTAACGGTCCAAAAAGACAAGGAAGGGATTGGGGAGGATGCGGTTTCCATCGTTATCCCCGACGCAGCCGTTTACATCCCCTTAGAGGATTTGGTGGATATGGAAAAGGAGCGGGAGCGCCTGACGAAAGAGAAGGAGCGCCTGACAAAAGAACTTGCACGTTCCAAAGGCATGTTAAACAATGAGAAATTTTTAAGCAAAGCGCCGGAGTCAAAGGTTCTTGAGGAAAAGGAAAAACTGGCAAAATATGAACAGATGATGCAGCAGGTTTTAGCCCAGCTTGATTCCATGAAATAGGAAGTTTTGTGACAAAACGGATACTTTGGCCTGTAAAATCTGTCATGTTGCCACGGAAAATGGAATAAGAGACAGAATCAGGGCGCATAAATAATATTTTTGCGATAAAATAATAAAAATTTCATATTTTTTTACTTGCATATTAGCACCACTATATTATAATGTTATTGATATTGGAATACATGAAAGATATAGTGGTGTTTTTACATGGAAAATCATTTACTGTTTTTTATCCAGGAGGAATCGTATGCTTAATTTTGAAGAAGAATTGAAAAAATTTCAGCCAAGCCTTGAGGTGGAGGAGGCAGAGGAGTCTATATATAACCATGGCCTTACAGATATGACAGATATATTGGTGGAAATGATGAAGGAAAGAAATAGCAGCAGCCATTAGCAGGCAAAGGAGATATAGATGGAATGTTTTAACTGTGGAGCACTTCTTACGGGAAAAGATTTTTGTGAGAAGTGCGGCGTGGACGTAAAAATATACAAAAAAATTATAAAGACATCTAACACTTTTTATAATGAGGGCTTGGAGCGGGCCAGTGTGAGGGATTTATCCGGAGCCGTAAACAGCCTTAAAAAAAGTCTTGAATTAAATAAATTAAATATAGATGCAAGAAATCTTCTCGGCCTTGTGTATTTCGAGATGGGAGAGACGGTGTCTGCTTTAAGCGAGTGGGTGATCAGCAAAAACTGCCGGTCTGGGAATAATGAGGCAGGGCATTATTTAAGCGAGGTACAGAGCAATGCCTCTATGCTTGACACCATCAATCAGACAATTAAAAAGTATAATCAAGCCCTGCAGTACTGTAAGCAGGACAGTCGGGATTTAGCGGCCATACAGCTTAAAAAAGTGCTTTCCTTAAATCCGAAGATGGTAAAGGGCCATCAGCTTTTGGCTCTCTTGTATATCCAGGAAGGAAAATATGACCAGGCAAAAAAAAGCCTTGCGAATGCCGCCAAAATAGACAAAAATAATACCATTACCCTTAGGTATATGCGGGAAGTGGAGAAACAATTAAAAGAACAGAATCCTAAGAAGAAAAAGAATGATGACTTAATTTCTTATCAAAGCGGCAATGACACCATTATCATGCCGGCTAATTTTAAAGATAACACAGCGGGACAAACTATCATTAATATTATTATCGGAATTGCCTTAGGGGTGGCTATTATGGTATTTCTTATGCTGCCGAATATTAACCAGAAGGCAAAAAGCGATGCTAACGAGGCGTTAAAGGCTGCCAATGATACGATTTCTACCAAGGAACAGTCTATTGCATCCCTGGAAAATAAGGTGGAAGATCTAACGAAGGAGCTGGAAACGATAAAGGGGGATTCCAAGGAAGCGGAGGCGAAACTTTCTTCCTATGAGAATCTTTTAGGGGCATATTCTGCCTTCAGCAGCGAAGATATCGATGGGGCCGGGGACAGTCTGGCAAAAGTGAAGGAAGAGGATTTAAGCGGTGCCGCCAAGGGTATTTACAGTGATATCAGCGGAAAAGTGAACGAGAAATATCTGGCCACTATGTATCAGGAGGGCTATAGCGCATACACCAAGGGAAGCTGGCAGGAGGCCATAGACAAGCTGAGCAAAGTGGTGGAGATTGAAGAAGATTACCAAAATGGAAATGCAGTTTATTATCTGGCACAGTCCTACCGCAGGACGGAAGAATTGGAAAAGGCTTTTGCGTATTACCAGATTGTGGTGAATACTCACCCGGGGACGGAGCGGGCCAGGGTAGCTCAGAGTTTTATAAACTCAAATCCAAATTTAGTAAAGCCACAGGATGGCGGAGATGCAGGAGAGAACGGGGAGAATCAGGAGGGTCAGGATAACGGGCAGACACCGGAAAATCCAGGCGAAAACAGGTAAAACTCAGGCTTTTTAATTAAAAAATATTTTAACAAAAGACATAAAATACTTTGGTATTTTATGTCTTTTTTTCAGAAAGAGATAATGGCAGAAAGGGAGATGATAGAATGAGACAGAGTTATCAGTGTAAAAATGGACAATTGATTGTGGAAATGCCAAAGGAAATTGATCATCACTGTGCCAAGGAGCTGCGGGAGGATATCGACAGGATGATTGAGATTTCCCATGTAAGAGTTTTGGTGTTTGATTTTTCTCAGACAGAGTTTATGGACAGTTCAGGGATCGGTGTGTTGATTGGACGGTGCAGGAATTTTGGGTACAGCGGCGGAAGTGTACAGGCTGTTCATCTAAATGACAGGGTTAAGAAAATTTTTATGGTTTCAGGACTATCAAAACTGATTCCGATTGGTACAGAGCAGGAAAGGGCGGGAGGAAGAGTTGATGGAGAATAGGATGAGATTGGAATTTGATGCCGTATCGGTGAATGAAAGTTTTGCCCGAGTGGCTGTTTCCGCCTTTTTTGCACAGTTAAATCCTACGGTAGACGAGATTGAAGATGTGAAAACCGCAGTGTCGGAGGCTGTGACCAACTCCATTATTCACGGATATGGAGAGAAGGAGGGCACGGTGGTGGTTACCTGTACATATCACGATAAGGATTCGGAGGTGGTGGTTATAGATGAGGGCGTGGGGATTGCGGATATTGAAAAATCAATGGAGCCTTTTTTTACCACGAAGCCGGAATTGGAGCGCTCCGGTATGGGGTTTGCATTTATGGAGGCATTTATGGACGAAGTGTCAGTGGAATCGGAGCCTTTGAAAGGGACAAAAGTAACTATGAAAAAAAGGTTTGGAGAGAGGAAACTGGAAGAATAGATGGATGTGACAGCTCTAATGAATCAGGCACACGCAGGGGATAAAGCTGCCAGGGAAAAGCTGATTTCAGATAATCTTGGGCTGGTGTGGAGCATAGTAAAGCGGTTTGAACACCGGGGGCACGATAAGGAGGAATTGTTTCAGATTGGAACCATTGGACTTATCAAGGCGGTGGATAATTTTGAAACTTCCTACGAGGTGAAGTTTTCCACTTATGCCGTACCCATGATTATGGGGGAAATGCGGCGTTTTTTAAGGGATAACAGTATGATGAAGGTTTCCCGGTCTTTAAAAGAAAATGGGTGGAAAATAAAGAAGGCATCCGATTCCCTGTGCCAGAAGCTGGGGAGGGAGGCTACCCTGGAAGAGATTTCTGCAGAGACAGGGTTTACAGTGGAGGAGATTGTGGAGGCAATGGAGGCAAACGGGGAAGTGGCATCCATTTACCAGCCAGTATATAAGGATGGGGACAGCGAGCTCTACCTTGTGGACCAGGTGTGTAATTCCGGGGCGGAGGGTACGGAAAAACTGGTGAATCATTTGCTCTTAGAACAGCTTCTTGCAGGGTTAAGTGAGGAAGAAAAGGAGCTAATTGAGCTTCGGTATTTTAAGGAGATGACTCAGGTGCAGATAGCAGAGAAACTTGGAATCAGCCAGGTACAGGTATCCCGTATGGAAAAACGTATTTTACTTAGAATGAGAAAATCTGGAGAGGAGTAAGAGAAAAGTGTTTACTGCAAAAGAGGAGATTGAAAATTTTATAGTACATATAGAAGATGATTTTGATTTGGGAAAAATAGCGGACAGCGGCCAATGTTTCCGGGTTAAGAAATTTGAGGATGGTGTCTGCCGTTTTATAACGGGAGATGAGATAGTTTACATTGGCAGAAGAGAGGATGGGAAGTATCATGTTTCCTGTAGTAAAGATGCATGGGAGCAGGTATGGACAGACTATTTTGATTTGACCAGAAATTACAGGGCCATACGGAAAAAAGCAGGGACCTTAAATTCTTTTGTGGACAGGGCCATACAGGAGGGAACAGGAATCCGTGTGCTGCGTCAGAATACCTGGGAAATGCTAATTACTTTTATTATTTCTCAGAGGAAAAATATACCTGCTATTTCCAAGGCCGTGGAGTCATTGTCTATACGGTACGGAAAGAAAATAGAAACTCGGTATGAGTGCCTTCATTTGTTTCCCACGCCCCAGGAACTTAAACGTGCCACTTCAGAGGAATTAAGAGCCTGTGGCCTGGGTTACCGCACGCCTTATGTGATAGATGCCGCAGAAAAAGTTTCCAACGGCTTTTTGGATTTGGAAGTAATAGCTGCGTACAGAGACGAGGAACTTTTTGATGCGCTGCAAAAGGTGCATGGGGTGGGAAAAAAGGTGGCAAACTGCGTGTGCCTTTTCGGATACGGCAGAACTGCAAGAGTTCCTGTGGATGTGTGGATTGCAAAGGCAATACAGACAGAATGTGAGGGAGAAAATATTTTTGAAGATTTCGGGGAGTATGCCGGAATTATACAGCAGTATATTCTCTATTATGAGAGAAGCCGGAAAAAGTGAAAAACGGGTAGTGACAATTTGTTTATTGTGTGATATAGTATTTTTGCTAAAAGAATCAGTGAGGAAGGAGGTATGGCAATATGACCAATAATGAATGGCTGTTGGCAATGTCGGAGATGATGGATGAAAAACTTGTGGGCATCAAAGATGATATTCAAGATATGAAAGGTGACATCCAGAACATGAAGGGAGATATCCAGAACATGAAGGGAGATATCCAGAACATGAAGGGAGATATCCAGAACATGAAGGGAGATATCCAGAACATGAAGGGAGATATCCAGAACATGAAGGGAGATATCCAGAACATGAAGTGTGACATTCTAAATATGAAAGGAGAAATCATAACTATAAAGGGTGAGCTTCATTTGGTTAAACTCTGCCAAGAAAATATGATACTGCCGAGGCTTAATACGATTGAATCTTGTTACACTGATACATATACACGTTACAAAGAATATGCTGACAAAATGGACAGCACTTTTTCGGATGTGGATTTGTTAAAGAGAGTAGTGGCGGAGCAGTCTGAAAAAATCCAGAAACTGGCATAATTTCTTAGAAATAAAATCAGCGCTGCCTGAAAGTTTTTTATGGGCAATTTCTAAATCATTATCTTATTAATCTTTGTATGACATATTCCGTAGAATAATATTTTCAAAACTGATTCTTTTAGAACTTAAGTTTACCGTGAAATTTTTTACATTGGAGGAAAAAAGAATTGAAAAAGGATCTATTAATATTGATGCTGGCAGGCATTTTGGCAGGCTGTTTTCTAGGTTGCGGCAATTCTTCAGATACAGGCAAGAGGGAGGTGGGAAATGTTGAAACTGAGGTTTCAGAAGAGAAAAAATTTTCAAAGGAAATGGAGCCGTCAGAGGAAGCTGTAAAACCGGAAGAACAGGAGGAATTCTCTTTTTCCCATATAAAAAATCTTGAATTTGAGTTTTCCAGCGGTGCAGGAGGCTGGAGAACTATGCTGGTAATCCGTGGGGACGGAAGTTTTTCCGGGGAGTATTTTGACAGTGATATGGGGGCTATAGGGGATGGCTATCCTGTGGGAACCGCCTATCTTTGTGATTTTTCCGGGAAGTTTACGAAGCCGGTGAAAGTGAATGAATATACATATTCTATGGAGATAGCGGAGATAGAGTATGAGCAGGAAACAGGGACGGAGGAGATAAGAGATGAAATGCTTTACAGGTATACGGACCCTTATGGTCTTTCGGGGGCGAAAAATATTTTAATTTACCTCCCAGGAGCGCCCCTTTCGGAACTTCCGGAAGAGTTTAGAAGCTGGATTGGGCATTATGACCTTGCTGATACAGAGGATGCGGCCCTTACTTTTTATGCTTTAAATAATGAAAATGAACAGCAGGGATTTATAAGCTTTCCTATATTGGATAATTTAAATCAGATGCTTGCATCCACAAAGGAGAGGGCATCTGAACTGGAAAATTCCATTAACAAGGAACCTTTAGACCAGTCTCAGCTAAATGAAACTTCCATGCAGCTATATGAAATCTGGGATTACGCCTTAAATTCCATATGGAATACCCTGAAGCGAACCATGGATGAGGATGCCATGGCAAATCTCATAAAAGAAGAGAGGGAATGGATTGAAAAGAAGGAGCAGGAAGTGATTAAAGCCGGAGCAGAATTTGAAGGGGGAAGTATGGAGCCCATGCTTAGAAATTTAAAGGGTGCAGAGCTGACGAAGGCGAGAGCGTATGAGCTTATGGAAATTATTGAAAAGAATTAGGCAAAAACTGGCGTAACGAAATGTGAAGCCAGGTTTCTGTTGAAATATCCGGGGGAAAGAAATACAATAAAGTGGAGAAGATACTATATAGAAATGTAGAGGGAGGAATTTTAAATATGGAACATTGCAATCCTATTACGAAAGGGGCAGCAGCAGACCACAGATTTATAACCATCGGTGAGATTATGCTGCGCCTCACGCCGCCAAGTTATGAGAAAATCAGAATGGCATCCACCTTTGAGGCAAGTTATGGGGGAAGCGAGGCCAATATAGCCCTGGCTCTTGCCAATCTGGGGGTGGACAGCACATTTTTCAGCGTGGTGCCCAATAACAGCCTGGGAAAAAGTGCGGTGCGCATGTTAAGAAGCAATGACGTGCATTGCACCCCTATGATTTTAAGTACCAGGGAGGAGACGCCAACCCACCGTCTTGGGAGTTACTACTTGGAAACAGGATACGGAATACGGCCCAGCAAAGTGATTTATGACAGAAAGAACAGCGCATTTGCAGAGTATGATTACAGCAATGTGGATTTGAATCAGCTCCTGGAGGGATTCACCTGGCTGCATTTAAGCGGAATTACCCCGGCACTGTCCAAAAACTGCAGGAAGCTTACGATGGATTGTTTAAAGACGGCGAAGGAAAAGGGGATTACCGTGAGCTTTGACGGTAATTTTAGAAGTCTGTTGTGGAGCTGGGAGGAGGCCAGGGATTTCTGTACGGAATGTCTTCCCTATGTGGACGTGCTTTTAGGCATTGAGCCTTACCATATCTGGAGGGATGAAAATAATCACGGCATGGGGGATGTAAAGGATCATATTCCTCTGCAGCCAAGCTATGAGCAGCAGGATGAGGTGTTTCAGGAATTTGTGAGCCGATACCCAAATCTCAAATGTATTGCCCGCCATGTGCGCTATGCCCACAGCGGCAGCGAAAACAGTCTGAAAGCTTACCTCTGGTATGAAAACCATACCTTTGAGAGCAAACTTTTTACCTTTAATATTTTAGACAGGGTAGGAGGCGGGGACGCCTTTGCCAGCGGGCTAATCTATGCTATGATGCACGGCTATAAACCAATGGATATGGTTAATTTTGCAGTTGCCAGCAGCGCTATTAAGCACACGATCCGGGGGGATGCAAATATAACAGATGATGTGGGCAGCATCCGAAACCTTATGAATATGAATTACGATATCAAACGTTAGTACAACGAATACTAAATTTCTTAATAGATGATATTCCTTTCGGCAGCGTGTCATTTGTGGGTAAATACAGTCAGATTCTGAAAAATTCAGAGCCTGGCTGTTTTTTTATACAAAAAATTATGTGAATATGCTATAAAAACACTTAAAGTTGATAAAACAACAAAATAGTACACTAATAGTTGACAAAAAGGAGAATATTTTTATAATGTACAGAGATTGAATAATGAAGATGGAGGAGATATGCGTGAAAAAAATCTCTGTTATTATGCCGGCCTATAACGTGCAGCCTTATATCGGCAGGTGTTTAAAGTCATTGGAAGCCCAGTGCTTTAAAGATTTTGAGGTTATTGTAGTCAACGATGGGAGTACGGATGGAACGGAAGAAATTATTTTGAATTATATGTCGGATTCCAGTCTTGATATAAAATACATATATCAGAAAAATGCAGGGCAGGGGTATGCAAGGAATGAGGCTATGGCTATGGCCCAGGGAGAGTATATAGCGTTTATCGACAGTGACGACTATGTGGATTCGGATTATTTACAGGAACTTTTGTTGTGCGCCGAAAGAAATGCTTCAGACATGGTATCCTGCGGATACCGCTTAATAGATGAAGCCGGACGGGTTTTAAGCGAATGTGACGTTTCTCCTTTTGCCCGGGAGAGCGGTTACGGCAGGCCGGGGATATTTGTAGTTTGGGGCAGGCTGTTCCGCCGGAGTTTTTTAACAGAAAACCAGATTATTTTCGCAGAAGGAAAAATTTATGAGGACGTGCCTTTTGTCATCTATGCAAAATTTAAGGCCAATCAGGTGAGAAGCATTTCCTATATTGGATATAATTACTGCAGGCAAAAGAACAGCACTATGGCAAAAAGCAGGGTAGAAAGCAGCAGATTTCCCATGAAAGAATTTGACAGCGCATTAAGCCGTCTTTTGGAGGAAGAAATAAAAAATGTCCGGGAATTAGAGTTTGATGTGTTAAGTTTTTTCGCAGGGTTTCTGTTCTTATACTGTGGGAAAGCCAAGAAGAAAGAAGTATATTATTTGTGTGAATTTGCACTGAGGGAACTGAAACACTATTTTCCGAAATATTATAAAAACCCCTATGTGGGAATTTTTAAATCGAAGGAGCTTCCTTTTATCAACAGGCTTTGTATTAAAATTTTTGTGGTGACAAGCAGGCTGCCATTCTTTCAAAGTCTCGTGTATCTTGTCACCAGGGTGACACAGGGATAGACTCTTTACCCGTTATCGTTAGTGAAAGGATGGGAGCGGTGTTTCATGGCCTGTACCAGTTGGTAGAGGGCTTCTTTTTCCTCGAAACTCAAACCGGAAAGGTCCAATTCTGTTTTCTTTTCTACACCCAGCAGATAATCTGTGGTTACGTGAAAAATATTTGAAAGGCCAATCAGTACGTCATAGGAAGGGAGACGTGCTCCTGTTTCATAAGCACTGATTACCGATTTTGTAATATTTAACCGGCTTGCCAGGTCTTTCTGGGTAAGGGAATTTGAAATTCTAAGTGTTTTTAATCTGTTTCCAAAGTCAACCATAAGTAACCTCCTCTTTTCAATCTTACTATAATAGAATAAGACATTAGGTGGAAAAAGAACGCTTTTAGTGGATTAAAATGAGGGAATAGGTATGGTAAATATGAAAAGAATTTTTAAATGTACAGGGAAAATCGTGGTTGGACTATTCGGATGCATCACTGCAATGCAGTTTCTCTTTTCTGTTTTTGAGACAAGTAAGATAAGCATATCGGAAGTCGTCAGTTATCACAGGGATTTTCCTGTAATACACTTGCTGTTTCTGGCAGGCATCTGCGCTGCTTTTACATTTTGCAGTGCAGGTGGTTTTAAAATGCGAAAGGGGACATTGTATGGAATTTTTCTGGCCTTTATGCTGTTATGGGTATGGATGACACGTCTTTACCCAAAGGCGGACCAGTTTATTATTATGGACAGGTGCAAAAATATTGCCGGGAAGAATTATCAGGATTTTCTGCCGGGAGGATATCTTTATAATCAGCCCCACCAGATTTTTCTGGCATATTTTAGCACCTTGTTATATTCAATTTTTGGAGAAAAATACGTCTTTGTTTTCCAGGGGCTGAATTGCCTGGCGGTTTTGGGTATTTATGAGGTGCTTTCAAAATTTTACAGGCGTCTGAGTGCCAAATGTTCCGGGAATCTGTTTTTGGTACTGTCTTTTCTGTTTTTCCCTCTGCTTTTTTATGTTACCTTTGTCTACGGCACATTAATTGGGCTGTTTTTTGCGCTGGGGGCGGTGGAAAATTGCATCACTTATTTGGAAAAGGGAAATGTGCGGCATATTTTATCTGCTGTGTCATTGATTTTGCTGGCCCGCCTGTTTAAAACAAATTACCTGATTTTTTTTCTGGGAATAGTTTTTGTTTTACTCTATGATTTTGTACTTTGTGGGAAAAAGGCCCATATTGCATTTGTCTGTGGGCTGTTATGTTCTATGGTTTTGTGTAATTATTCCATTACAGTCTTTACGGAAAAATTGACAGGCATTCATTCAAAAGGAGGGATGCCGGGGGAGTTATTTGTGATGATGGGGCTTTCAGAAGGGGAAAGCGGGCCGGGGTGGTGGAACGGTTTCCATGAACTTGTTTTTATGAATATGGATTTTGACGTGCAGGAATCGAAAAAGGCAGCCGGAAAGATTATCCGGGAACAGTTGGAGAAGATTCGGAAAAATCCCTTCTATGGAGCAGAATTTTTTCTGAAAAAAACTTTATCCCAGTGGAGCGAACCAACCTATGAAAGTCTTTGGATACAGCAGCAGCGGGAGTCCGCAGGAAAGATGGCCTGGGTTTCGGACAGGCTGGTAAAAGGGGGAGGACGTTTATCCCAAATCTATATTTTATACTGTGATTTGTTTCAGAGCTTTTTGTATTTTGGTATACTTTTATATGTAATATTCTGTCATAAAAAAATTTCCTCCGGCGAACTTTTTCTTCCTGTAATATTTATAGGAGGTTTCCTTTTCCAATTTTTTTGGGAGGCAAAAGGACAATATACCCTGCCCTACTGCGTGGCGCTGCTGCCTTATGGTGTGTGCGGTTATGAAAAATTAGCGGCAAAATTGCAGGAAGTTCTTGAAAGATGGAAGGGGGAAAGCTATAATAAAACATTAGAGTGAAGGAGGGGGACAATGACAGAAGAGCAGAGGATGCGGTATGCCAGACATATCGCATTAAAAGAGGTGGGAGAGGAAGGTCAGGAAAAACTTCTCAGGGGCAAAGTTCTGCTTATCGGGGCCGGAGGGCTGGGAAGTTCCGCAGCGCTGTATCTTTCCGCAGCAGGGGTGGGAACCATTGGAATTGCAGATGGGGACACTGTGGATATTTCCAATCTCCAGAGACAGATTATCCACGGTACAGGTGATATTGGCAGGGAAAAAACGGAGTCGGCAAAAGAAAAAATCCATGCCATTAACCCGGAGGTAACTGTCAGGACATATTCTATGCCTGTCACAGAGGAAAATATATGTGAGCTTATTCTTGCATATGACTTTGTCATAGATGCCACAGACAACTTCCCTTCTAAATTTTTGATTAATGATGCCTGTGTTTTAGGGGAAAAGCCATTTTCCCATGGAGGAATTTTAGGGTTCGGGGGACAGACCATGACCTATGTGCCGGGGAAGGGCCCCTGTTACCGCTGCATTTTTAAAAACCCGCCTCCAAAAGAGTCTGTTGTAACCTGCAAAGAGGTTGGAATTATTGGGGCAATGTGCGGAGTCATAGGAAGTCTGCAGGCTATGGAGGCTATAAAATATTTTACGGGGGCCGGAGAATTGCTCACCGGGAAACTGTTAAGCTTTAACGCCTTAAAGATGGAGTTTCATACAGCAAAATTTCCCAAAAGGGACGATTCCTGCCCGGTTTGCGGAAAAAATCCAGCAGGACAAAAAGTATGATCTATATAAGGTATAAGGAATACTGTGCTATTTTGGATTACTGTAAGTCTCAGCTTCCTATAGAAGCATGCGGACTTTTAGGGGGGAAAAAAGAAGAGGGGAACTGCTATGTAGAAAAAGTTTATTTTCTATCAAACGTTGAAAAGAGCCGGAACCACTTTTCTATGATTCCCAGGGAACAATTTCAAGCGGCAAAGGATATGCGAAGGGATGGGCATGAGCTTTTGGGAAATTTCCATTCCCATCCCTGTGGGAAACCATGGCCATCCCGGGAAGACAAGCGCCTGGCATGTGATACCAATCTGATTTATTTCATCATTTCCCTTATGGAAAGAGAGAACCCCCAGTTAAAAGCATATACCTATGATCAGAAAAAAAATGCAATCTGTGAGGAGTTTAAGGTTATTAAATAAGGAGCGCATCAAAGGGGATGCACTCCTTTTCTTTTGGAATAGGAATGTTATACCTGAAATTTGTTTACATTTTCTATGAGGATGCTGACCTGGCTGTCCAGCTCGTTTACAATGTTGCTGGAATTTTCCACAATCTTAGACAATTCCATGGCCATGGCGGAGGATTCTTCTGCAACTGCCGCATTGTCCTGGGCAAGGCCGTTTAAGAAGGATAAAGCGTCTGTTACGTTTGCCCTCTGGTTTTCTATCGAATGGGTCATAGTATCCACAGATTCCACGGAATTGACACAGTTATTTAAGCGCGCATACAAATTTTCAAAGGACTGTTTCGTATTGGTCAATGTGGTGTCCTGCTCTTCCACAGAATTATTGATTTCCTTCATAATGTTCACAGATTTCTTTGAATTTTCAATCAGGTCGTTTACCACATTGCGGATTTCATTTACGGCGTTGGAGGACTGGCTTGCAAGGCTTGAGATTTCATCAGCCACAACGGCAAAGCCCCTGCCGGATTCCCCTGCCCGGGCAGCCTCGATGCTGGCATTTAATGCCAAAAGGTTTGTCTGGCTGGAAATCTCGTCAATGAGATGGGCGGCATTGCTGATAGATTCCACAGAGTGCTGGGTATTGGTTGTCTGCTCAGCCATAACAGCGATATTATTTCTTGTGTGGTTATTCACATCAATAAGGTTTGCCAGGGTATGCATGGATTCTTCGCTGATTTCTTTCATCTCAGTGGAATCCTCATTTAAATTCCGGATTTCTGAGCCTGTCTGTTCGATATTGTTCCCCATGGTGTTCACGTCCGTTGTGGCATTGTCCGTGGATGCTGCCTGCTGGGTGATGTTGTCTGCAATGGACCCCACTGCTTCTGTCACCTGGGTGATGGAACTTCTCATGTTTATAAAGGCATCGGCAAAGTCATTCATTACCCGGTTAATATTCTGGGAAACTTCATTGATGCGGTGTATCAGGCTCCGCATATTTTTCCTTGCTATTTTAAGAGCATCGGCAGCCTGGCCAATTTCACTTCTGGAACTGATATTGACTTCGGTAGTGAAATCTCCCCGGGATAATGCGGTGGCAAATTCCTGCATCTTTTTTATTGGGATGATAATCAATTTGCTGATAATGTATGCGGCAGCCAGAGAGATGATCATGGCGCCGGCAAAGACAAGGAGCAGCTTTACCAGAGTAGAGTTGTAACTATTGTTTAAGGTTTCTTCCATACTGTCTTTGGCTATGCTGATGTCATCGATGTAGTTTCCTGTAGATACGATCCAGCCCCAAGGTTCAAAAATTTGGGAGTAGGAAATTTTCGGTGCCACTGTCACGCCGTCTGATTTGGTAAAAGAAAACTGGTTAAATCCACCTTTCTCAGGGGTTTGGCAAGTTTTTACAATCTCCTGGATAATCATAATTCCGTCAGGGTCCTTAAGTTCAAAGCGGCAGCTTCCCTCCTGGTCAACTAAAATAGGATGCATCACAAGTATGTAGTCTAAATCATCAATCCAAAAGTAACCGCTGGCATCGTCTCGATAGCGCATAATGCGGATGGTTTCTTTTGCGTCTTCTTTTGCCTGTTCCTCTGTTTTCTCACCGGATTGCGCTTTTGCATACTCGCTTTCCAGGACGGACATGGTGCTTTGTATCTGTGATTTGATTTCTGTTTTGTAGCCGTCATCCATGGCGGTTTGATATGTGTCGTATGCCCTGTGGGACAGGCTGGACAGAGAGAAGATACTGCTTCCCCCAATGGTGACACCTGTGACTACAGCCACGCCGAAACATAATTGCATGATAATCGTTCTAAGACTTTTTTTTCTGGCTTCTCGTTTCATAGATCTTCTCCTTCGCTACAAAATGACCGTATACTTTATTATAGCATAAAAATACAAAAATGAAGAATTTTTTTGAAAAGTATCTGAGAAAGTGCATAATATAAAAGAAAAGGGTAACAGGAAAGCTTGGCTTATCTGTTACTAAAGGTGGTTAATTATGAATCAAATGCCAGAGAGAATGGCCTTCTACCGGATGCTGGAAAGAGATATGCCCCAGGCAGTGGCACAGATTAACGGCAGCAGCAGAGTCGCCCCCCTCCAGGGATTTGTGCGTTTTTTTGCAGTGCCCCAGGGCGGGGTGTTAATTGAGACTAACTTAAGCGGTCTGCCCCGGGGGGAGGGAGCCCCGGAAAACAGGTTTTATGGATTTCACATTCATGAAAAGGGAGATTGTTCGGAAAACTTTACAAAAACCGGGGACCATTATAACCCGGAGGGGAGAGAACATCCCATGCATGCCGGGGATTTGATTCCCCTGATGTCAAAAGACGGCAATGCGTGGATGGTGTTTTACGATGGAAAATTAGAGATTTCCCAGATTGTGGGAAGGTCTGTGGTAGTGCACAGCATGCCGGATGATTTTACCAGCCAGCCTTCGGGAAATTCTGGGGATAAAATTGGCTGCGGCGTAATATTTGCCACTTAATCAGCCTTTTCGTTTAACAGGGAAAGGACTTTCTCACAATATTCCCGGTTGTGGTCCAGCCACATGTCGGTATGTTTGCTGTCAGGGACAGTCCAAAGTTCCTTCCGGGCGCCCCCAAGGCTGTCATAGATATCCTTTCCCATAAAATAAGGGGTTACTTCATCGGCTTCACTGTTTATCACAAGGGTGGGGATGCGGATGTTTTCTGCGGCTTTCGTGCAGTCTGCATCCCCGTAGGAAAATCCAAGTTTTATGCGGTTTACCAGGTTTCCCCAAAACATGAGGTAGGACAGGGGAAGTCCTGTATCCATCTGGCGCATCTCCTCCTCAATCATCCATTCCATACTGCTCACGGGGCAGTCCAAAATAAGGAAGCTTAGGTTATCCTGGGTATTTTCACAGGCGGCTGCCTGCACTGCCGTTGCCCCTCCGAAGGAGGTGCCCCAGATGCCAATGGTGTCTCCCAGGCCCTTTTCCCTGGCATAGGAAACACAGTCCATAAGGTCATATTTTTCCCAGTATCCAAAGGTAGTTTTTTGGGCCTTGTTCTCCCCGGAACTTCTCTGGTCGTAAGTAATTACGTTATAGCCGTTTTTCAGAAAAAATTCTGCCACGGGATAGTTTGTATATCTGTTTCCTCCAAGGCCGTGGACAAGAACCACTGTGTTTTTTGATGCTTCCGGGGAATAAATCAGATCCCCGGGGATGGTATGCCCTTCAAAAGAGGAGGGAATGGCAAGAGGTTTTATCTCGTATGTATTTTGGAAAGTTTCATAAGAAATGCCGTATTTTTCCCAAAAACTTTCTGAGACATCTTTGGTATCTTCATTTGTGACAAGTTGTGTGGATCCGTCTACCACTAAAGTTCCCATATAATAGGAGCCTCCCAAAAATAGAAACAGCAGAAGAATGACAGTGATGAACAAAATTTTTCTTAGGATTTTTTTCTTTTTCATATACATTCCTTTCTAAGCCAGCATGATTTCTTTTAAAGACAGGCCTTTTATTTCCTTTGTGTAAAAATACATAATAGATTCATATAATACCACAAACAAGGCCAAAGTGACTGCCATTGCTTTTACGTCAAATCGGTAATCCGGTACATTGGCCACATCGGCAAACACCACAGTGACAGCAATGCGCAACAGCCCGTACTGGTAGCCGGTGCCAAGGGCGAAGTCCAGGTATGCAAAAGGGCGGTACCCCCCTAACATTACATGGGAGCAGTCTTTTTCATCATAGCCGAAAATCTTCATCATGGCAATGGTTTTGCCGCCCGCAAAAGTTCCAGTGTGGGAAGTTTTAATTTCAGGTAACTGTAAAAAACGGCCAGCAGGGCAAAAAAGCAGGCGGGAAGGATTACCAGGAGAAAAAGCAGGAGAGGGGAAAATCCAATATCTATATCAGGCAGCAGCCCCTTTTCATTTTGCATTTCGTAAAATTTAGGCATCAGAAGATATGCGCAGATAAATCCCAGGGCATCATAAAAAGATTGTAAGGGCTCCATTGCCATCTGGTCTTTGATTCCCGCTAAATCCAGATTGTAGTTTAAAAACAGGGTACATATGAACACGGCGCAGAAACTTACAATTATGATTCCAATCATTTTATAAATATCTTTAAAACCAATCATCTTATCTTCCTTACCACTGGATTTCAAATGCGGATTTTTTCTATTCATTGCGGTATTCATCTATGACGTTTCCGCTGTTCATGCAGATGACAGTGTACGCCATCTGGGCAATATTTTGATTATGGGTCACCATAACCATGGTAAATCCCAGCTGTTTTTTCAGACGTACAATGTAGTCAAGGACTGACCTTCCGGTTTTCTCGTCCAGTGCCCCGGCAGGCTCGTCCAGGTATAAAATCTTTGGATTTTTTGCCAGAGCCCTGGCCACGGAAACCCTCTGTTGTTCTCCGCCGCTTAATTCGTGGGGGTATTTATTCAGCTTATTTAAAAGGCCCACGGCGTCTATAATTTCCCGGTGATTTTTATTTCCTGCCAGGTCTGCTCCCATCTTCACATTTTTGTCTACATTTAAGTTGGGAAGCAGGAAATACTGCTGAAAAATATAACCGATGTTATCTTTTCTGAATTTCGTCAGCTCTTTGTCTGTCATAGAGGTAAGGTTTGCATTGTTATAAGATACCATTCCGCCATCCGCAGGTTAAAGTCCTGATATGACATTTAAGAGGGTGGACTTTCCGGAGCCGGATGTGCCCAGGATAACCACAAAATCCCCGTCTTTTATGGAGAGGGAGATACCTTTTAACACCTGGTTTTTGCTCTCCCCGCTTCCGTAACTTTTTTTCAGATTTTCAATTTTTATCCTTTCAGATTCCTCCGTTTTTTATATGCTCTTCCATGAATAAAAGGCTTTTAAATACTTCCGTAAGCCTTTGGGAAATCTCTTCCCCGGTGTAGCTGCAAAGCCTGGTGGCGCACATGGTGGCAATGCCGTGGGTGTAGGTCCACAGATGCTGGTAGATTTTGTCTGCTGCCTGCCTGTTTAAGCCGTAGGATTCTTCTACGGAGTGCAGAATATCTTCGTAACTGGCATCGATTAAGGGCAGGATATGTTCCACAGTGGTGAGGGTGGATAAAGGGTTCATAAAAAGAAGCTGGAATAGGGCGGGCTCTTCTATGGAAAAACGGATGTAGGCTGTTCCTACGCCTTTAAAGGCAATTTCTTCTTTCAGTCCTTCTATAACATATTGCCTGTACAGTTCTTTTGCCCGGGTGATAACGTCGTTTTTCAGTTCCTCCATATTTGTATATACCGTAAAAATAGGCCGGGGGGAACTGCCCAGGCATTTTCCCAGCTCTCTGGAAGTGATTTTGTCAATACCATGTGTCCTTGCGATTTCAAAAGCAGTATCCAGAATCTCGTTTTTTGTAAATTTCGCTTTTGGGGGCATAGAAAGTCTCCTTTTTGTAAATGATGATTCCCGTTGTTTAGGGGGAAATTTGAGTGTGTTTCACACAACTTAAATCATGTGTTTTAAAACGTTTGATTTAATATAGCATATAAGGAAAAGTTCTGTCAAGATTTTTTTGATGTTTGAATCTCATTGGCATGGTGGTATACTGTATAGAGAAGAAGTTTTGCCTGACTTTATAAAAGAGGGAACTAAGATGATGAAAAAAAGTAAAAGAAAAGTCCTGGAATTGTTTGAAAGCGGTTATCCGGACAGTTTAGAGCCTGGAACTTATTCCGCTTTGGCGGAAATCCATAGATACTTATTTGAGGATATTTATGATTTCGCAGGACTTGTAAGGGATGTAAATATTGCGATAAGCAGAGAAGACGAAGCAGTATTTATCAGCAGTAGAAAAGCATTATCTGGAAGCTATTTCCACTTTGGAAGGAATTATTTTTTGTCCTATACTTGACATGAACTGAGGGAAACGGCCGTAGTATGAGGATTTGGCTTGACCTGATTTTAAAGAAGGAAATTGGAAAAGCAGGATTATCTTCTGGAATGGAGAGAAGCCCCATTAAGGATATTGAGATAAAACATCTGTTAAGGCAGGACCTTACCGACAGAGTTCATGACAGGGAATTGTACATGAAAGGCATTGACTATAGTTATTATTATGAGGGATACTCTGTTTATAAGACAGGAGAAACGCACAGGGATTAAATGGGAAATGATATGGAAGAGTTTGAGTTGGAGGGAATTACAATTTCCGTGGCAAAAAAGAAGATTAAAAATATGTATCTCCGGGTGACGCCCCCTAAGGGGGATGTGAAACTTACGGCCCCAATGGGAGTCAGCGATGACTGTATCCGGAAGTTTGCCTTGTCAAAATTGGATTGGATGAAAAAACAGCGGGAACGGTGCAAATCAGTTTCCGCCGGGACAGAGAGGGATTTTGTTACAGGGGAGAGCTGTTACCTGTGGGGGAAGAGATACATACTTGATGTTCAGAATACGGATTACGGAAGCCGGGTTTTTCTGTCAGGAGAAAATCTGGTGTTAAGAATAGGACGTGAAAGCACGAAAGAAGAGCGGGAACGGGCGTTAAACGACTTTTACCGCAGGGAGCTAAGCCGGGCAGTGCCAGGTGTCCTTAAGAAGTGTGAAAAAATTGTGGGAGTGTCGGCAAAGGAATGGCGGATTAAGAATATGCGCACAAGATGGGGAACCTGCAATATTGCAAAACAGCGGATTTGGCTGAACCTTGCCCTTGCAAAAAAGCCCCCGGAGTGTCTTTGGTATGTGGTGGTGCATGAGCTGGTGCATTTGCTGGAGCGGAATCACAATGGAGTTTTTTATGGGTATATGGATGAGTTTTATCCTGGGTGGAGAGAAGTAAAAAAGAGGTTGAATGAGACAGAAGTAAATATTCTTTGATTTTTTCCATTTTTTCGGGCATGTACCTGAAAGCTGTCTGTAAGACATGCACAAACTTGTCAGTTTTGTGGTTTGGATTTGCGTAAAGTGTATCTCTGCTCTGCTAGTGTCCTCGGCGAGGTCCGTTTTGCTTGCTGTGGGCAGAAATTTCGGGATGGGAATGCTAACGGGCTGTGTCCTTTACGGAAGTCCGCACAGAGCTGAGCAGTAAAATGGGTTGGGAAAAATCTACAATTGCAACGCTTTTGCGCAGGCTGCAAAAGAAAGGCGTTATTTCAATGGAGGAGAGAGAAATCCATTACTATGCGCCAAATATTTCTAGGGAAGAGTATGTTAAATACAGGGAAAAAAGTTTAATAAACAAATTATATGAAGGCAGCACAAAGAAATTTATTGCTGCTTTTTGTCAAAGCGGTGATCTTACAGAAGACGATATTGATGAACTAAAAATGTTTTTTCAAGGGGAGAAAGAATAAATGACTGTTGAAAAGTATTTTACAGAAATTCTTAAAATTATCCTTGCGATGACATTTACTGGCAGTATCATATCCATTTTCCTATTTGCCATAAAGCCAATTATCAAAAACAAACTGCCAAAATCATTTCAATACTGTATGTGGTTTCCAGCAATCTTAGCATTGATATTACCTGTATCCAAAGTTGTTATGATTCCAATACCCAGCACTTTAGCAACGTCAATGATATCAAGATATGATATGATTCAGAGGATTTCAGATAATGCCTTTAAAAAGCCTATACAATTTATGTCGGCTTGTCAGCTATCTGGCATATGTGGGAAATCTAAAAAAAATAATGTTACTGCAAACCAACAGGAAACAGTGTTGCTAAATCAGCTGTCAACATGTAAAAATACTCTGAAACCGTATAAAAATTCAATAGTTGCAACTCCTATTTTACTTGGTGTATTCCGTCCTGCAATTATTCTTCCAGATAAAATATATGAGGGCAGAAACCTGCAAAGTATTTTTATGCATGAAATTGAACACATAAAAAGGCATGACATTGCTGTTAAATGGCTGCTAATTTTTGCTGGTGCGTTACACTGGTTTAATCCAATGATACGTATTGTCCATGGGGAGATTAGCAAATCATGTGAGTTATCCTGTGATGAGTCTGTTATAAAAAACTTTAATGAAGAAGAAATACAGCAGTACGGGAATACATTAATTGCAGTTGCAGCCGATACAATAAGGAAGACGCCTGTTTCCATAACGATGTTTGATAACAAAAAGAATCTGAAAGAAACTTTGTGCGCTTTTGAGAAAAAGAATATCGTTGAAGCTTATGTGAATTTGGGAGAGTCAGAAGAAAGTATCACCAATGCAACGAGACTTATTATATGCCAGGATAAAAATCCCAGTCCTGAAATGAAAAGCGGGATACAGGCTGCAGGGGCAAGCTGTTCCCCAGCGGCTTCCAGGATTTCCCCACGGAATAATCTGCGGGATTTCGGATAAGTTTATACCCGCCGCTTTGAAAATTCTTTTAAGGGCACATAACTGTCCATATCTTGAGCTGCCAGATCAAGCATCAGGCGCAGGGCATATCTTCCTTTTGTTGATATCATAAAATATCCCCCTTAATATTTTTTAGTATAGCTTATCTGTTTTGGAAATGTCAACACCAATAAACCTATTGACTTGATAGGAAAATAGTGTTAGGATGTTTATGCAGGAGGAAAGAATATGGACAGATTAATTTATTTAGATAATGCGGCTACAACAAAGGTGAAGAGGGAAGTGATGGATGCCATGCTCCCCTATTTTTCAGAAAATTACGGAAACCCCTCTGCAATTTACACTTTTGCGGGCCAGGGAAAAAAGGCAGTTGATTTGGCCAGGGAACAGGCCGCAGGGCTGATTGGGGCAAAGCCGGAGGAAATATATTTTACCGCAGGGGGCAGCGAGTCGGACAACTGGGCGCTAAAAGCCGCCGCGGAGGCATATAAAGAAAAAGGGAAACATATCATCACAAGCAAAATAGAGCATCACGCCCTTTTGCACACCTGTGAATATCTGGAAAAACAGGGATTTGAAATCACCTATTTAGATGTGGATTCGGAAGGAAAAATTTCCGGGGAGAAATTAAAAGCAGCCATCCGGCCGGATACAATTTTGATTTCTATCATGATGGCAAACAATGAAATCGGAACTATAGAAGATGTGGCGGAGATTGGAAAAATTGCAAGGGAGGTGGGAGTGCCTTTCCATACCGATGCAGTGCAGTCTTACGGGCATATTCCAATTGATGTGGAGGAGATGAATATTGATATGCTCTCCGCCAGCGGCCATAAGTTTTACGGGCCAAAAGGGGTGGGGATTTTATATATCAAAAAGGGAATAAAAATCCGTTCCTTTATCCACGGAGGAACCCAGGAGAGGAACCGTCGGGCAGGAACTTTAAATGTGCCGGGAATCGTGGGCTTTGGAAAAGCGGCGGAGCTTGCAGGAAATTCCATGGAAAAGGATGTGGAGAAGATAACAGCCTTGCGGGATCATCTTATCCAAAGGGTTTTATCGGAAATTCCCTATTCCAGGTTAAACGGCCATAAAACAGACAGGCTTCCCGGAAACGCCAGTTTTTGTTTTCGGTTTATCGAAGGGGAATCCATGCTGATTCTTTTAGACCAGCTTGGTGTGTGCGCTTCCAGCGGATCCGCCTGCACTTCCGGTTCCTTAGACCCCTCCCACGTGCTTCTTGCCTTAGGGCTGCCCCATGAAATCGCCCATGGCTCTTTAAGGCTCACGCTGTCGGAGGAAACCAAAATGGAAGAGATTGATTTTGTGGCGGATGAGTTAAAGAAGATTATTGGGAGGCTTCGGGACATGTCCCCCTTATATGAGGATTTTCTGAAAAAGAAAAGTTCCGGGGCTTTTTGCGATAGATTGGAGGGATATTATGTACAGTGAAAAAGTGATGGATCATTTTAACAACCCCAGAAATGTGGGGGAACTAGATAACCCCAGCGGAGTGGGAACTGTGGGAAACGCAAAATGCGGGGATATTATGCGGATGTATTTGGACATTGACGAAAAGGGCGTAATCAGGGATGTGAAGTTTAAAACCTTTGGCTGCGGCGCAGCGGTGGCCACAAGCAGTATGGCCACGGAGCTGGTAAAAGGAAAAACGGTGGAAGAAGCCCTCACTGTCACCAACAAAGCGGTGATGGAGGCATTAGACGGACTTCCCCCGGTGAAGGTGCATTGTTCCCTTTTGGCGGAGGAGGCCATTCATGCGGCTCTTTGGGATTATGCCCAGAAAAATAATCTTGTGATTGAGGGATTGAAAGAACCCGTGGAGGATATTTCGGAGATAGAAGAGGAAGAGGAGTATTAAAAATTGCCGGGAAGAATTCAAGAAGTTACATTGAAAAACATTGCAATGTACTTGATACTGTTTAGAGCCGCAGTATCTTAAACCGCATAGGCGACAGGCAGCAGAGGGTAAAAACTCTGCTGTTTTTTGATTTAAAATGCTTTAGCGTATTTTAAAATTATTTCTTGGCGTTTTCAGGAATAGGGCGTATTATAATTATGACCGATATGGTATTTTAAGTCATAAAGGGGAGAAAACTATATGCCTAGAAGTTTTACAGAACGAGAAAAAGAAAACATCAAAAGAAGTTTGCGGGAAGCCTTAAAGCTCATTTATCGGGAATATGATAAAAATAATTTTTTGTACGATTCGGACAGTGCGGATTTTACAATTTTGATGAACAAGTTATCAGAGGAACAGGCAAAAAAATTGAGGAATCTTATCATATGAGCCAACAGATTTTTTAAGTCAGCCGTATTTGAAATTCAAGGTTAATGCGGATTTGGCGATGTCAGTTATTTACTCTTTCATTATGAATATCAAAAATAAGGATATTCTTCTACAGAATCACATGGAAACTTTTGATTTTATAGTCGACCATTTGATTGACAGTTTGTATGAATAGCAGGAGATAGAAAATGAAAACAGAAGTTATAGAGAAGAATAATACAGAGGTTGCAGTTGTGAGCAGTGATGAACTGCTGATTACAGATGTCCAGTCGGCATTAGACTTGATTATGACAGTAAAATACGAAACGGCTGCACCAATATTGCCGTAAACAAGGAAGCTATTATAAACGATTTACTTGTGGTATATTATCCGATTCAACTTTTCTTGCATTTTCCTTAATGCTTTTTACTTCGTTAAGCATTGTAATTGTCGCTGTTCGATTATAGAAAACTGCTCTATATCTCTCTTTTTCCTTACTAGAGAGAGTGCCATTTGTTATTGCGTCACTATCTGAAACACCCGGCAGTAATCTCGTTATTCCAATAGCAGATGCAAACTGACTTAATTTAAGCATAGTCATATTGATATTATAATCTTGATATGATTTGGGAACTGCCATATCAAGACCTATGATAGCGAATACTTCTTCGGGATATTGTTGTGCCCAATATAATGCTTCAATTCCTGACATGGAATGGGGACAAAGGATATAGGATGCTTCGATACCTTCCGCTTTTAGAGCAGCCCTTGTGTCTGCTAATATGGATTCAATTCCTCTTTTTTTGTCAACGACATCACTGAAACCATATCCGAATTTCTCTACAACTACAATTCGATATTTACTGCTTAATCGTGAGTAAAGAGATTTGAAATCCAATATGGGAGAACAGGTTCCATCACCAGACATAAATACAAGTGTTTTTTCGCCGCTGTCGATTTGTTCCCAGCTGCATATCTATAAAATGCGTAGCAAAGCGCTTCTAAAGCGTCATAGCCACTAACCCCTGCTACTGCATTTAATATTACTTGTCTAATTATAGCGTATGCCGCCATATATGATAAGCAGTAAATGTCAAACCGGCAGGAACATATGGGGAAGGAGGGGACGCACATTATGAACAGGACGTTAAACAGGGCATCCGAACAGCCGATAGCCGTGGATATTGAAAAATTATCCGCCATGCTTTCCTGCGGCCATGCCACGGCACGAAAAATTTGAGAACAGTCGCACGCAAAAATCACCATTGGGCGCAGGGTGTTATATTCCGTTGAAAGGGTGCGGGGTTATTCGGATTCTTTAGCGGAATAGGGAGCGCACAGGGAAAGGAATGGTTTTATGGCAGGAAGAAAAGACAGCAGAGGAAGGAATCTGCATACAGGTGAAAGCCAAAGGAAAGACGGAAGCTATATGTACCGTTATACGGACAGACGGAGCGGGAAACGCCTGACGGTCTATGCGGGGGATTCGCACAGCACAATCAAGCTGATACATGCGCTTTTATACCCTGCGCTGGAAAGGGCGGCAGATGATGACATTATCCGCAAAAACCCTGCCAAAAATGCCCTGTCGGGCAGTTATGGGGAAACGGCGGGGGAGAGGGGCGCGCTGACGCTGGGACAGCAGGAGAAGCTGTCTGCATTTATGAGGGAAAGCGGCATATACAATGCGTACGGCCCCAAAAAGCAGTTTATAAAAATTTTAGGAACCTGCAAACCCGCATAAACACTGGGCTTGCAAGAATTATCAGAAAATATTAGCACTCATCTCTTGACAGTGCTAACAAACGGTGCTATAGTTCACTTAAACCAGTAAAGGAATGCAGGAATTGAAAAAAAGGTTATAATTTTTTAAAAAATCGAAAATCCTATGATACAGGCATAATTTACCGGTTTACACACAGCAGTACTGACCGTAAATGGCAGCAGTTTTGTCTGCGCCGCAAGAGAGGGGTGTTATTATGAACATACACAAATTTACACAAAAGTCAGTGGAAGCCATTAACGATTGTGAAAAGCTTGCCTATGAATATGGCAACCAGGAGATTGAGCAGGAGCATTTGCTCTTAGCCCTTCTGCGCCAGCAGGACGGCTTAATCCAGAAAATGATTGAAAAGATGGAAATCAATAAAGAGCATTTTATGGACAATGCCGTCCGTCATTTGGAGAAACGTGTAAAAGTCTCCGGCGGGCAGATTTATATGGGGCAGGCCTTAAATAAAGTATTAATCAGTGCCGAGGATGAGGCAAAAGCCATGGGAGATGAGTATGTTTCCGTGGAGCATTTGTTTTTGTCCATGATAAAATACCCGAACCCTGCCTTAAAAGAAATTTTTAAGGAGTACGGCATCACAAGGGACAGATTTTTAACAGCCCTTTCCACAGTGCGGGGAAACCAGCGGGTGACCACGGACAATCCTGAGGCCACTTACGACACATTGGAAAAATATGCTTACGATTTGGTGGAACGGGCCAGAAACCAGAAATTGGACCCGGTTATCGGCAGGGACGGAGAAATCAGAAATGTGGTGCGCATCCTTTCCAGGAAAACGAAAAACAACCCGGTACTCATCGGTGAGCCAGGTGTGGGAAAAACCGCAGTGGTGGAGGGCCTTGCCCAGCGAATTGTAAGAGGGGATGTGCCGGAGGGATTAAAGGATAAAAAACTCTTTGCATTGGATATGGGAGCATTAGTGGCAGGCGCCAAGTACAGGGGAGAGTTTGAAGAGCGTTTAAAAGCCCTTTTGGATGAGGTAAAAAAATCTGACGGGCAGATTATCCTCTTTATCGATGAACTGCACACCATTGTGGGGGCAGGGAAAACCGACGGCGCCATGGATGCGGGAAATATGCTAAAGCCCATGCTGGCCAGAGGGGAACTCCACTGTATCGGCGCCACCACCTTAGATGAATACAGGCAGTATATTGAAAAAGACGCAGCGTTAGAGCGGCGGTTCCAGCCGGTTATGGTAGAGGAGCCCACAGTGGAGGATACCATTTCTATCTTAAGGGGACTAAAAGAGCGGTACGAGGTATTCCACGGGGTTAAAATTGCAGATTCCGCCCTGGTGTCGGCAGCGGTGCTCTCCAACCGCTATATTTCCGACCGTTTCCTGCCGGATAAAGCTATTGATTTAGTGGATGAGGCATGTGCCCTGATCAAGACGGAGCTTGACTCCATGCCCAGTGAATTGGATGAATTAAACCGCCGGGTAATGCAACTTGAAATTGAGGAGACAGCCTTAAAAAAAGAGGAGGATACCTTAAGCAAAAACCGCCTTGCCACACTGCAGAAGGAACTGGCAGAGTTAAGAGACGAGTTTTCCAGCAAAAAAGCCCAGTGGGACAATGAGAAAAATTCTGTGGAGCATGTGCAGAAGCTGAGAGAAGATTTGGAAAATGTGAAAAATGAAATAAAGCAGGCACAGCAGAATTATGATTTGGAGAAAGCCGCAGAGCTTCAGTACGGCAAACTGCCCAGTATCCAGAAAGCCCTTGAGGCGGAGGAGACCAGAGTAAAGAGTGAGGAGTACTCCCTGGTTCACGAAAATGTCAGCGAGGAGGAAATCGCCCGGATTATCTCAAGATGGAGCGGGATTCCCGTGGCAAAACTTACGGAGAGCGAGCGGAACAAAACTCTGCATTTGGACGAGGAACTCCACAGAAGGGTTGTGGGGCAGGACGACGGCGTAACCAAGGTATCAGAGGCCATTATCCGCTCCAAGGCAGGCATTAAAGACCCGGGAAAACCCATCGGCTCCTTCCTGTTTTTAGGGCCTACGGGAGTGGGAAAAACAGAGCTTGCAAAAGCTTTGGCAGAGAGCCTTTTTGACGATGAGAGCAATATGGTAAGGCTGGATATGTCCGAGTACATGGAGAAATATTCCGTGTCAAGGCTGATTGGGGCGCCTCCCGGATATGCGGGTTACGACGAGGGAGGGCAGCTCACGGAGGCCGTTCGGAGAAAGCCCTACTCCGTGGTGCTTTTCGATGAGGTGGAAAAAGCCCACCCGGATGTGTTTAATGTGCTTTTGCAGGTGCTTGACGACGGAAGGATTACGGATTCCCAGGGCCGTACCGTGGACTTTAAGAATACCATTATCATTATGACATCAAACCTGGGTTCCGCCCATCTTCTGGAGGGTATGGATGAGAACGGCAGTATCCGCCCGGAGGCGGAAGAAGCAGTGATGCAGGAACTTCGGGGAAGTTTCCGCCCGGAATTTTTAAACCGTCTGGATGAGATTATTATGTTTAAGGCATTGACAAAAGACAATATCGGAAATATTATTCATCTTTTGATGGAAGAATTAAACAGCAGAGTCAAAGACAAGGGGATCCAGGTGGAATTAAGCCCTGCTGCGGAGGATTATATAGTGGAGAACGGTTATGACCCGGTGTACGGGGCAAGGCCCTTAAAGCGTTTTCTCCAGAAATATGTGGAGACTCTTTCCGCCAAAATTATCTTAGGAGACCAGGTAAAGGGCGGGGATACCATTTATATTGACACGGTAAACGGGGAGCTTAGTGCTTCTGTGAGAAATGGTTAGCAGACTGTAGGAAAAATAGTGCCGGAATGGCCCATTGGGTGTTCCGGCATTTTAAATACTTGCAAAAACTTGCGGCTGTTTATTAGACTGTGGTATTCTATAGGTGAAGTTTAAAATGTGGAGGAGCCGGATGAAAGAGAAAATAAATGAAATATTTAAAGACTGGAATGAAACACTAATATGGTCCTGTTTACAGGGTGTAATGGGAGAAATACATACGAATCCGGCGGAAGATGCCGCAATGGCAATATTAGGGGATTTTGCATTTTTTGCAGGAAACCCAAGTGAAGAACTGATGAAATATAAACCGGAAAGTTTTCGGCAGGACTTTATGATTTTGGTCCCTCAGGATGAAGCGTGGGCTAAATTGATGGAAAAGTGTTATGGAGATAAAGCCAAGAAAGTTACAAGATTTGCAATCAAAAAGGAAAAAAATATTTTTGACAGGGCGAAATTAGAGGAGGCTGTATTAAACATTCCGGAGGGTTATGAATTAAAAATGATTGAAAAAGCAGAATATCATATGTGCCTTAACAATGAATGGGCAAAGGATTTGGTATCACAATATAAAGATTATGATACTTATAAGGATTTGGGTTTGGGTGCGGCTGCTTTGAAGGATGGGGAATTAGTATCCGGAGCTTCCTCTTACAGTACATACAGGGGAGGGATTGAGATAGAAATCGACACAAGGGAAGACCACCGAAGAAAAGGCCTGGCATATGCCTGCGGCGCAAAACTGATTTTGGAATGTTTAAAAAGGGGCCTGTATCCAAGCTGGGATGCACAGAATAAATGGTCGGTGGCATTGGCAGGGAAGCTGGGATATCATTTTAGCCATGAATATATTGCTTATGAAATAAGGGAATATTAGTATGCGGATAATAAAAAAATATTGTTTGGTTCTTGTATTTGCAGCTTTCACAGGACTGGAAGGGTGCAGCACTATGTCATCTGAATCTGCCCAGGGAAACGAAAAAGCAATCGTCTCTAACATTGATGATACGACAGCACAATACCATGGGAAGGGGCAAAATTCGGGGACGGAATCGAAAGGCAACGGGGAAGAACGTGTTGGTTTGAGCGAAGCAGAGATAGTGAATGCAGCCGAATTTGGCAATCCCAAAGAAGTGTTAGATCAAATGCCCATTGTATCAAATGTTGAAGTGAAAAAAACAGGGAAGGATGAACTGCAAATGGAATTTGAATTAGAAAATGTGGGCCTGTGCACTTTTGCTGCCAATAAAGGAGCGAAATCCGTTCTGCCGGATGAAGTTTTTGTAGACGCCACTAAAGTTGAGTGGACGGCAGTAACCGCAGATGGAGAGAATATTTTTCCTTATATGAGGGTGAATGAACCTGGGGATATGTTTATGATAGATTGGACATATAATGGATACAGTTTTGCTATTTATGGGAAGTCACCCCAGGAAAGAAGCGATAGAGATATGGCCGGAAAGATTGCGTTAGCAATTATATACAACTTGAGTGGAGGGGAATAATTGTGCCCTCAGATTTGAAAAAAGGGGCGTTTCACCCCTTTTCCCTTACCGGAATCCAGATTTCACTGACATAATCGGGGGAAGTGTTATCTCCCGGTAAATAATTTTCAAAATCATAATCAGGAATCAATTCATAATCTGTCCCCGGAAGCCATTCCCGGTAAATATCTTCCCAGGTTTTTTGAATGGCTTCCGGCATTGGCCCCACACATTTAAAAATGGCCCATGTATAAGCCGGAATATGGATAACACGAAAACCCTCCGGTGTTTCTTTCACATCATCCGCATCGCATCCTATCCCGTACAAAAAACCTTCGGCGTCGTTTTTTTCCTGGGCGCAGACACCTAAATATCCCGGAGCCTTTTTGTACATTTCTTTTTGATAATATTCGTCCCAAAATGCAGGAATCCCTTTTTCACTGCTCTCATCCGTAAACATTTTACCATAAACAAGGAGCCGGAACTCTTCTTTTTTCTCAATGCGGTAATCCATAATTTTACCACCTTCCACTGATATTTTAACAACAAGTTTATTAAAAGATTTCAACTCACTTCCCTTTTTAGCCTGGCTTGGGGTGATTCCGTGAAACCTTGTAAATGCCTTTGAAAAACTTTCCGGTGATTGATATCCATACTTAAGTGCAACATCAATCACTTTTGAATTTTGCCTGGTCAATTCTTCTCCGGCTAAGGACAATCTTCTTTTTTTCAAATATTCCCCCACAGCCATGTCTGTGAAAAGGCGGAACATTCTTTGGAAATGGAAAGATGAAATATGTACATAATTGGAAATATCTTCACAATGTATATTTTCTGTCAAGTGAGTTTCCATATATTCGATTGCCCTGTTGATTGACTGTACCCATTCCATACACTTACTTCCTCCTGTCAATTATTCTATTGGAATATCTATAAAAAATCCTGACATTTTATGCTTCGATTTGTCTGTTTTATCTTGTTTTGTCACTCCAACACATAATTCTATTGGCGATGAATACGTTTATTTCCATCTGCTTTCCAAGGTAAGCAATAGATACGAAAAACGCAAAGAAAAAGATAAGAGAATTCTCTTTTTAGAGGGCAGTTTCAATTTCATTAAAATATATAAGGAAAGTCCCACAGACTAAAGGGATAAAAGCACCATAAGGCTTATCTCCATTGTTATGTAACAAAAGAAAAAGACGAGAAATAATGTCCACAGGGAAATAAATTTTTTGTTGTGTTTCAAATGTGAAATCCTTTTTTCAAACTGCTGCCGAATATTATGCTGACATTAAGAATAGCACTGTCCGCCTGACAAATCAACCGATATTTCAGTTGGCTTATGGGAAAAATATATGGTAAAATAAATTAATATTTATATTACAGTAGAAGGGAGACAACAAATGGATTTCACCACAGTAGAAAAAAATTTAAATGACAGGGGATTTCAAGTAACCATTTTTGAAAATCAGGAGGAAGCGGTAAAATATCTGGAAACACAAATCAACGGACAGACCGTTGGCTTTGGAGGTTCCGTCACACTGGAGCAAATGGGATTATATGAGGCCCTTCAAAGCCACAATCAGGTATTCTGGCACTGGCGGATACCAGAGGGGAAAACGGGGCAGGAAGTGAAACAAGCGGCAGCTGCTGCAAAGGTATACATATCCTCCGTAAACGCACTGGCCAAAACGGGGGAGATTATTAATATTGACGGGAACTGCAACCGGGTGTCTTCCATTTTTTATGGACATGAGAAAGTTTACCTCATCTTGGGAGAGAATAAAATAGAAGAGGATTATGAAAGGGCATTATACCGTGCCAGAAATACGGCTGCTCCCCGAAATGCGAAAAGGCTTAGGATAAATACTCCCTGTGCCCAAAAGGGAGAGAAATGCTACGACTGTAAAAGCCCTGACAGAATCTGCAGAGGGCTTTCTGTTTTATGGGAAAAGCCCACATCAGGGGAATTTGAGGTGATATTGGTTTGTCAGGATCTGGGATTTTAAAAGAGAGGGGAAATACATATGAAACCTCTTATTTTAATTGTGGAAGACGATACGGAAATAGGCAGTCTCCTGAAAAAAATCCTTAAGTGCCAGGGGTATGAAATTTTATATCTTTTCCTTCAAAACCCGGAAAAGTATATTCCAGAGAAAACCTTTATGAATTGGTCTGGAAAGACGGCTATTACGGAACGGATCACACGGTAAATGTCCATGTGAGCAATCTGAGGAAAAAAATAAAAGAGCAGGACGGGGAAGAGGAGTATATTCAGTCTGTATACGGGTTACGAACCCCTATGACTCCCTGCTTGTGTTAGACAAGGTGTCCATACATGTAAAGCCCGGAGAGATATACGGGCTGATTGGGGATAACGGAGCGGGAAAAACAGGGGAAAAGGTTTTGGAAGAGACGGATGTGGGCAGGGTTTTGCGGGAAGTTTTTGTTGACAACTGCCTGATTTTGGAACAGGCAGATTTAAAAGCGGAAACGTGTTTTCCATGTCACCCTGTTTTAATCAGGGAAAACAAAGATGCACTGGAAAGGATTTTTGTAAATCTTCTCCAAAACGCCGGCAGATATGCTTACAGTTATGTGAAACTTGAGATGGAAGAGGAAGAAATGGGGGGAGTTTAGAGGCCGGTGTGAAAGAGGAGGGGCAGGATTCAGGAAATGATGGGAGGATTCTATGATCGTTTGTTTTGTGTTGTGTTTTCCTTTGGCTTTTTATGTCAATTTATGAGTGTGAAAATATTTGTCATAGATTTACAAATATTTTTCTTGACGTAGAAGTATATTCTGCTTATAATATTAATATAGAAAGGAGACTGACGCTATGGATACATTTCTCATGAAACCTAAAATCGATTTTGCATTTAAGGAGATTATGACGGACGAAAAAGCCCGCATTGGTTTTCTCTCCGCTGTCTTAAAATTAAATCCCAATGATATAAAAACGGCCATCCTGCTCAACACAGACTTGAAAAGGCTTCATGAAGATGACAAGCAGGGGATTTTGGATGTCAGGATCCTTTTAAATGACAATACCGAGATTGATATTGAGGTGCAGCTTTCCAAGCTGGCTGTCTGGGCAGAACGCTCCCTTTTCTACCTTGCTAAGATATATGTTGATCAGCTGGAACCCGGGGATAGCTACCATAAATTAAAGAAATGCGTCAGTATCAGTATTCTGGACTTTTCACTTTTCCACGATTCCGACAGTTTTTATTCGTGCTTCCACATAGCAGAAGATGCCAGACATACGCTTTTCACAGACAAAATGGAATTCCATGTTTTGGAGCTTTCCAAGCTGCCGGAGGAATTAAAAGAGGACAGCAGTGATATTTTATTGTGGGCGAAATTTATCAATGCGGAAAAGAAGGAGGAATTTGACATGATTGCAGAGAAAAATCCTTATATTGATAGTGCATACCAGAAGCTGCAGGTCATCAGCCAGGACAAACAAAAGCGCATGGAATATGAAGCCAGGGAAAAGGCGGTGAGGGATTACAATGCCTACCGTTATGAAGCCGAGGAGATTGGGCGAAAAAAAGGCTGGATCGAGGGTCGCGTCAAAGGACAGGCAGAGGGGCGTGCAGAGGGGCGTGCAGAGGGGCGTGCAGAGGGGCGTGCAGAGGGGCGTGCAGAGGGCCATGCAGAAGGATTGGCTGAGGGTATTGTGGCGATGTTTTCCCTCCTTATGGACATAAATACTCCATATGTAAAGGCGATTGAAACTATCGCTTCCAAATTTGATATTTCTGCAGATATGGTAGAAACTTACGTGAATAACAAGAAATAATAGGTACACGGTACTTTCTGGCTATAGATTCCCCTTAAGATTATCTGGGAATCTATAGTCTACAATTTATACTGGCGGACAAAATTTTCTGATTATGCTAAATTACGGTCTAAATTTTATCGGCAAGCCGCTCCGCCATCAAGATCAGGGTGTCAGGGTTATGTGCATCACCTCTGTTATTTCATGTTGTATCCAGATAATTTTTATCTTTATCATAAAGTAGTCATGGTGATACTTTGAAATAGTCGCATTTCGACGATAATGATTGCGGGAGTTCTGTCTAATGTTTTCCACAGGGAAGAAAAATAAGCATTTACATGTCAAAGTATTAAAAATAT
Source organism: Roseburia sp. 1XD42-69 (assembly GCF_003612565.1). Classification (GTDB taxonomy): domain Bacteria; phylum Bacillota; class Clostridia; order Lachnospirales; family Lachnospiraceae; genus Roseburia_B. The sequence goes on from NZ_RAZG01000009.1 coordinate 52,308, forward strand.
GGTTGAAATCATCGTTTCAGCTTGCGAAATGCAAATACTTGGGAGGATTATATTTATTGATAGAAGATAGATAATAAAATTGTGAAAAGAATCAATGAACTGCTGAAAGACATAAAAAGAATGGAATTATGTACTACATATGAAGACGGTGGACTTGATTAATTCTTGCACAAGCCGCAGCATGTATAATCCTGTGTAATAGGAAAATAAAGTATTAATTTCCAAGCTGCCCCCGGCATATATTATTGTAAGCAAATTTTTATGGCTGGTCATAGATGAAAAATTTTAAAAATTTCCTTGCGGCCTTTGATGTGGTAATGGTTTTTGTGCTGGCTGGTTTGTGGGCGGAAAAGAACATGCTGCAAATGGTATCTTCCTATATGGAACGGGAGGGGGAAAATGTACCGGCAATGCAGACAGAGCAGATACAAAAAAAACAGGGGGACACGGAGGAGCCTATTAAGATACAGGAAGATACGAATTATTTTGAGTTAGAAGACAAAAAGATAGCGATTACATTTGACGACGGCCCCAATTTAACTTACACCCCCGGCCTTTTGCAGGGGCTAAGGGAGCGGAATGTAAAAGCTACTTTTTTTGTGATTGGGAAAAACGCAGCGGAGCACCCGGAGCTTATAGAGGAGATGAAAAAGGACGGACATCTCATAGGAAACCATACCTATAACCACATTCAGTTAAACGACTCAAACAGGGAGGTATTTAAGGAAGAACTGAAAAAAAACAGCGAAACCATAAGGAATATTACAGGGGAAGACACTTTGTATGTAAGGCCCCCCTACGGAAGCTGGGATAAAGATTTTGAGAAGGAGTTAAATATGTTTCCCGTTTTGTGGGACATTGATCCCAGGGACTGGTGCAGCAGTGATGCGGGGAAAGTTGTGGAAACCGTGTTAAGCCAGGCGGAGGAAAATTCCATTATCCTTCTTCACGACCAGTATGACACTTCCATAGCGGCGGCATTTGCCATTATAGACAAATTGAAAGAGGAAGGGTATCAATTTGTCACTGTGGATGAGATTTTATTTGACTGACGCATTGCTTATCTGGAAACAATGTAGTAAAATACATAATTAGGAAAAGTGCCAGGAGAATAAAACATGGATTTGTTTGATTATATGAGAGAACAGAATAGAGAAAAAGAATCGCCGTTAGCCTCAAGGCTTCGGCCTTCGGACTTGGAGGAGGTTGTGGGACAGCAGCATATTATCGGAAAAGATAAGCTGCTTTACCGGGCCATTAAGGCGGACAAGCTCTCTTCCATTCTGTTTTACGGGCCGCCGGGGACGGGGAAGACTACCCTTGCCCGGGTGATTGCAAATACCACCAGCGCAGAATTTAAGCAGATAAACGCCACTTCCGCAGGGAAAAAAGATATGGAGGCTGTGGTGGCGGAGGCAAAGAACAATCAGGGGATGTACGGCAGGAAAACGATTCTTTTTATCGATGAGATTCACCGGTTTAACAAAGGGCAGCAGGATTTTCTGCTCCCCTATGTGGAGGACGGCACAGTGATACTAATCGGGGCCACCACGGAGAATCCTTATTTTGAGGTGAACGGGGCTCTTATCTCACGCTCTATTATCTTTGAATTAAACTCCCTGTCAAAAGAGGATATTAAGACTCTGATTTTAAGGGCGGTACAGGATGAAAAGAAGGGTATGGGGGCATACAATGCCTGTATTGAGGATGAAGCCTTGGAATTTCTTTCGGATATCAGCAACGGGGATGCAAGGGCGGCTTTAAATGCCATTGAGCTTGGAATTTTAACTACTGACCGAAGTTCGGACGGAAAAATTCATATTACCCTTTCCGTGGCGGAGGAATGTATACAAAAAAGGGTGGTAAAATATGATAAGGACGGGGACAACCACTATGACACCATCTCCGCATTTATAAAGAGTATGCGTGGTTCCGACCCGGACGCGGCGGTTTACTATCTGGCGAGGATGCTCTATGCAGGGGAGGACATTAAGTTTATTGCAAGGCGGATTATGATTTGTGCAGCGGAGGATGTGGGAAATGCAGATCCCCAGGCCCTTGTGGTGGCAGTAGCTGCGGCACAGGCCGTGGAGCGCCTGGGACTGCCGGAGGCAAGGATTCCTCTCTGCCAGGCTGTCTCCTATGTGGCCTCCGCCCCCAAAAGCAATTCTGCTATTTTGGCCATTGATAAGGCAATGTCTGTGGTGGCGAAGACAAAGACAGCTCCTATCCCGGTTCACCTTCAGGACGCCCACTATAAATCTGCGGGGAAGCTGGGGCACGGGAATGGATATCTCTATGCCCACGATTATCCCGGCCATTATGTGAAACAGCAATACCTGCCTGACGGCCTTACAGGGGAAAAATTTTATGAACCCACCCAAAACGGCTACGAGGCGGAAATTGTATCCTATTTAAACAGTTTGCAATAAGATTTTCTATACAAAGTCAGGAGGAGTAAAGATGAAATCATATCAGGAAATGACAAATGAAGAGCTGCTGCAGGAAAAGAAGGTTCTTGAGGCAGAGTACAAAAAGTACCAGAAGAGGGGGCTTCAGCTGGATATGTCCAGAGGAAAACCTTCGGCGGAGCAGTTGGATATATCCATGGGAATGATGGATGTCTTAAGCAGTACCACGGATTTGGCCTGTGAGGACGGAACCGACTGCCGCAATTACGGGGTGTTAGGAGGGATCCAGGAGGCAAAAGTGCTGATTGGGGATATGATTGAATGTAATCCCGACAACATTATTATCTATGGAAATTCCAGTTTAAATACCATGTACGATATTGTGTCCCATTCTATGACCCACGGTGTTATGGGAAGCACGCCCTGGTGCAAACTGGACAAAGTGAAATTTTTATGTCCTGTGCCGGGATATGACAGGCACTTTGCCATTACAGAGCACTTTGGCATTGAAATGGTCAATGTGCCCATGCTCCCCACAGGGCCGGACATGGATATGGTGGAGAACTTGGTATCAAAAGATGATGCCATCAAGGGAATCTGGTGTGTGCCCAAATACTCCAATCCCCAGGGAATTACCTATTCTGACGAGACGGTGCGCAGATTTGCCAGATTGAAACCTGCTGCAAGCGATTTCCGTATTTACTGGGACAATGCTTACGGGGTTCACCATCTCTATGATATCGACCAGGACAGCCTGATTGAGATTCTTGCAGAGTGTAAACGTGTGGGAAATCCGGATTTGGTTTACAAATTCTGTTCCACATCCAAAATCAGTTTCCCGGGTTCCGGCATTGCGGCGGTTGCCACTTCCGCAAATAATCTGGAAGATCTGAAAAAGCAGTTAAAGGTTCAGACCATCGGCCATGACAAGGTAAACCAGCTGAGACATGTGCGGTTTTTCAAAGATATTTACGGCATGACGGAACATATGAAAAAACATGCAGAAATTTTAAGGCCCAAATTTGAACTGGTGTTAAGCAAGTTTGAGGAGGAGTTAAAAGATTTGGGCGTGGGTATGTGGTATACGCCCAAGGGAGGATACTTTATCTGTTATGAAGCATTGGAGGGATGTGCAAAAGCCATTGTGTCCAAGGCAAAAAAAGCCGGAGTGGTCATGACTCCTGCAGGAGCTCCTTTCCCCTACGGAAAAGACCCGAAGGACTGTATTATCCGTATTGCCCCCACCTATCCGGACCTGGAGGATTTGGCAATCGCGGCAAATATTTTTGTGGTGTGTGTAAAATTAGCAAGTGTGGAGAAGTTGTTGGGAGAAATCTGATATGACATTTCACAGGAAAAAATATATAGCGGCGGCAGCAGGATTCCTGCTGCTTTTCGCATTGACGGCAGGAGTTTTATGGTTTCTTTTTCAGCCCAAAAGCCAAATTATCTTAGCGGCGGCGGGCACATACAAGGATTCAGAATGGGTTCCTGTGTTACAGGAATCCCAATTTTTAAAACAGGATGATATATCTGTTCGTGTAAAATGGCATTCCGGTGCGGCGGCAGGAAACCTGAACCTGGCATTTGCCGGTGAAGAGACGGGGATATCTTTCCGCACAGGGGTTTTGGGCACATCGATTGATATGCAGGGGATTTTGTCGGAGGATATTTTGAGACTTCAGATACCTGTGACGGGGGATATGGTTTATACCCATAGTCTAACGGAGGAGACTCCTTTTTTTGATAAGCTTTTCGGAAAGAGGAATGCAGAGGGGTTGGATCAGTTTTTGAAAAAACTCTCCGGGTTCCGCTGGAAAAAAAAACAGGAGATTACCTTTTCTTCAAAGGATTTTGCTGGAATTTTAAAGGATGTTTCCGTGGAGAGGGCCAAGTCGGAAAAATATGAGATTGACGGGAAAGAGGTTTCCTGCAGAGGTTTTTCCCTGGATATCTCCGGCGGCATCCAGAGGGTGGATGCCGGGTTTATCCCGGAGGAGATGTATGTGTATCTATATCGCAATAAATTGGCGGCTGTACGGGTGAAATACCAGGGAGACATATGGGAACTGCGTTTTTTGGGAGGAAAAAACAGGGATAGCAAAATTATGTTTGTAAAGGAAGGGGAATTACTTCTCACGGTAAAAGGGGAGCAGAAGGGGGATGATTTTCCCATTTCTATTGGAATTAAAAACAGTGAAGGGTCACGGTTTTCACTGGGGGGAGAACTGAAAGAGGATGGTTTCCATGCAGATATCCGTTCGGCGGAAATCAAGGGGAAGGACGTTCGGATAGAGGGGGAGGTATCTTTGACTCCTGGGGCAGAGATGGAGGAACTTTCGGGAGATACTATGGATTTGGAACATCTCCCGGAGGTTCAAAAACAGATTTTGATTGCTGTGTTTCGAGTGCTTCGCATAAGCTGACACAGCACTGGACAAATATTAACAAGATATGGTATGATAATTTTGGATTATCCCAGGAAAAAGCAAGAGATAGAATATGACATTAGAATTTTGGGGAGAAAAACGGGAGATTGTTTGATGGAAACTTCTAATTCTGGCAAGAGATTGGATAAAAAGATAACGTATGCGTATATTATACTGCTGATTCTTGCAGTGCTGCTCACTGCACTGGAATACGCTTTTGCAAATGACGGCGTAGCATATGATGTGAGGACGGTTGTGGACCGGGAGGAGTTGTGTCCGGAACGGGTGGAAATCATTGACCAGGATACCAGGGATTTTTATTTTACAGATGTGAGGGTGTTTGGGGAGGCGGACTGTCTGTTTTTTTGCAGCAGCCATCAGAATGTGGAGGTGTATCAGGGGGACCACCTTCTTTATCAGTTAAAAAGAGGAAATCATATCTTTGATAGGACAACGGGATTCCATTGGAATTTTGTACAGATGGAACAAAAGGCAAGTTTTTTAAGGGTGCGGGTTCAGGCCTTATTTCCCCAGATCAGGGAATATCAGCTTCACTTTTATAAAGGAAACGCTTTTAAAATCTTTATGGAACAGGTGAGGGAAGATTTTGGAAATGTTATGGTGAGCATTATGGATGTGGCCATTGGAATCGTACTCTTTGCTTATTGGGTTACTCTGAAAAAAAGGTTAAAAGCAGGAAACGGCCTGTTGTATTTTGGGCTGTTTTCCATTTTAATGGGATTGTGGTCCTTTGGTGAGACCGCTATTTTCCAGATGACCATTGCAAACCGGCCGGCGGCTTCCGATATGGGATATCTTTTGGTTATGCTTCTCCCGGTTCCTTTTATTCTTTTTGCCCGGGATTTTCTGGAGGTGGAGGAGAGAAAGATTTCCAACGGGCTTTGCATATTCTCTTTTGTCAACAGCGTCTGCTGTGTGATTCTGCATCTCTCGGGGGTTCTGGCCCACAAACAGACAGCTACAACCACCCATTTGCTTTTAGTTGCGGCCCTCTGTTATATGGTGTATGCCCTGCGCACACATATACGGGAAATTGGTTTTGATTCCCGGGTATGGGTGAACATGGCAGGGCTTTTGATTCTGGCAGTCACCTGTGTATTGGATTTATCAGCCTTTTATATCAAAGCAGGAGGCATTGATGTAATCGGAAGGATAGGGCTTTTATTTTATATTATTTTGGTGGGATTCCAGGCGGCAAGGGATACTTTAAAGCAGCTAGACCAGGGGCGTCAGGCAGAGCTTTTGGTGGAATTGGCGGATTTGGATAATCTCACCGGGCTTTACAATCGGAATACATATAACAAATGGGTAGAAGACCACCCCAGGCCGGATGGAACCACAATTCTCACATTTGATTTGAATTACTTAAAGAAGTGCAATGACACCCTTGGCCATGCCATGGGGGATCTTTATATCCGCAGCGCCGCCCAGATTATCGCCCAGGTTTTTGAGGGTCAGGGAAAGTGCTACCGCATTGGGGGGGATGAGTTTTGTGTAATTGTAAACGGACTCATTGGTTCCAGTGAAATGGAGGAAAAATTTTCCAAAATGGAAGAAATGGAAAAAGAATATACCCCCAAGGAAGCGGGAATACCTCTGCAGATTGCCCACGGTTATGCCTATTTTGACAAGTATCAGGATGCGGACATTGAAAAGAGCAGGGAGCGGGCGGACAAAAAAATGTACGATAACAAAAAACTCCGCAAAGAGAAAGGCTGACAGAGCCAGCCTATTGGTGACTGATTTGAGCGTATTTTTTGGGGGAAATGCCCACGGATTTGGAAAAGGATTTTAAAAAGTTGCTGTAGTCGTTAAATCCGCACTGTTCGCATACCTCCGTCACACCGATTCCTTCAGCCAACAGGGATTTGGCAATGGAAATCCGTCTTGCAGTGATATATTTGTTAATGGTGGTTCCTGTAGTAGCCTTAAAAATCCTGCATATGTAGGATTCACTGATGAAAAAGCGGGAGGCCAGGTCTGCAATGGAAATTGTCTGATGGATATTGTTGTTGATATAGGACAATATCTCATCTACCTGGGCATTGTATGTGACACCGGATTCCTCCGCAGGTTTTTCTTCACGGGAGCGGCAGATGCTGTTTATCATAATAAAAAGTTCGCAGAATACACCCCGCTCAATAAGGTCGGATCCATAGTCGTTAGATGAGGTTATTTTATTAATATAGTATAAAAAACGTTTCTGCTGCTCTTTTGTAAGGACAATCTTATGGGAAAATCCAGCAGGGCGTTGTGTAAAACAGTATTCCAGATCCGTTTTTTGGGTGGACATGTCCTTGATAAAGTCAGGATGTATGCTAAGTATGATGCGCTCATGTACCGTCTGGTCAATCTGTGTGAGATAATGGCTTTCGTATTGGTTTATCACAAAAAGATTCCCAGGTTCGATGGAGTAGAGCTTATTGTCAATCAGAAACTGTTTACCGCCGGATATGGAGTAATATACTTCATAACAGTCATGGATATGCATGTCCATGGCTTTTTCATCCTTATAGAGATGGGCGACAGCAAAATACTGGTCCCTGGCGGCTGTTTCCATTGCGGCTTTACAGGAATTCAGATCTATCATGGCGCAGTCCTCCTTAGGTGTTTTGATAAGAGTATAGCGGAAAAGTTCAGGATTTGCAAGATTTAAAGATAAAGATAGAAGGAGAAAAATATGAATCAGGAGATAGAAAGGCAGTTGGAAGGATTGCTTATAGATGCCGTTATGTGCGGGGAGATTCCTTTTGGAAATCTTTTGGTGCGAAAAGACGGGGAGGAGTTTTGCTATCTGGGCCAGGGGGTGGAGCGGGATGCCATTTTCAGGCTGTATTCTCTCACAAAGCCCATTACCTCAGGTGCAGTGATGAAGCTAATGGAGCAGGGAAAGCTTTTATACTCGGATGAGATTTCCAAATACCTCCAGGGATTTATTATGCCCTGGGCCTTAACGGATGAAAAAATCCAGAAAACGTCCCGGGAGGTTACGATCCGGGATTTGATGAATATGACTTCCGGCCTGGTGTACGGGGATTTCCCGGGAAGGGCGGGGAGAGATGCAAAAAAGGTATTTGATGAGATCCACAAACGCCTGTATACGGACCATCCTCTTTCCACCGTGGAGGCGGCAAATCTTTTCGGTCTTGGAGTGTTAAATTTTGCTCCCGGTGAGTCCTGGAATTACGGCACTTCCGCAGACGTCCTCGGTGCCATTGTGGAAATTGTGTCCGGCATGCCCTTTGGGGAATTTTTGCAGAAGGAATTTTTTGAACCACTGGAGATGGAGGACACAGGTTTTTATGTGGAGAAGGAAAAACAGAAAAGGCTTGTGAGGAGTTACAAGCGGACGGATATCGGATTTGAGTTTTATACAGGGAATTACCTGGGGGTGATGAATGCCATGGATAAAAAACCTGCCTTTGAATCCGGCGGGGCCGGGCTTTGCTCTACCATAGACGATTACAGCCATTACACAGATATGCTTCTTGAAAATGGGGTCTATAAAGGCAGGCGTATTTTAAAGGAACAGACGGTTAGGTTTATGACCTCTCCCAAATTAAATGAGGCCCAGAAAAAGAACCTGGGCTGGGGCGTGGACTATTTTGGGTACAATTACGGCAATCTTATGCGTATTCTGGAAAAGCCGGGCATGGCATCCACTTTGGGCAGTGTGGGAGAGTATGGCTGGGACGGCTGGATGGGGACATTTTTCTGCAACAGCCCTAGGGAGCGGATGAGCATTATTTTTATGACCCAGCGCACGGATTCCGGGTGGCTTCCTGTGGCAAAGCGGATAAAAAATGTGTTGTTTGGAGAGTTTGGGACAGGGGAATATAGGTGAGCAATATTCCGCCTAAGGAACTGTTAATAAATAACGTTATAACCGCTTATCCAAATATTTTATTGCAGCCAATTCTATGAGATTACGCATACCAATAAAATACATTCCAAACATAGTTAGCCTTGTAAGGGTGAAAGTTATTTCTTTGCTTTCAGCAGATAAAGCCACATGGTAGCTATTACAGTTAAAATAAGTAAATTCAAGATAAAAATTTGGTCATTCATTCTAAGCCTCCCTAGAAATTTGGAATGCTTCTGCAATCCTAAAAGCCAATTCCAAAGACGGCGTAATTTGTACTTTTCTATTGAAATTACCGCCTGCCGTGAAATTCCGACTTTGTTAGCTAAATCTTCTTGCGTCCAATTTCTTTCTGCTCGCAAAACTTTAATTCTATTACATATCAAGGTAATTTCTCCTTTACAAAATGTAATCAACTGATTACAAGTTGTACTATTATAATCAAGTTTTGTCAATAGGGAACAAAGAGAATTTACGACTTCGCAGGAATTTAAGGTGTTCCATACTAGTCGGCCAGCCTTACCTCAACTTGGTTATGGGTTTTGCTTGTTCATTTTATTCCTTATTTTAGCAAAATAATTACAAGAAATTGAAAATATGGTATGCTATACTTGATTTAGAATAAGAAAAGGAGATGGAGTGCCATGGAACTTAGAACAGCGGCTTCCCCAAAGGATGTGAAGCATTATACCACAGACCGGCTTCGGGAAGAGTTTTTGATTCAGAATTTGTTTGTTACCGGAGAAATCAAGTTAGTGTACAGCCATATTGACCGTATCATCACCGGAGCGGCAGTGCCGGTAGAGCCTATTGCTTTAACTGCCGGGGATGAACTTCGGGCAGAATACTTTTTGCAGAGAAGAGAGATGGGGGTAATCAATATCGGGCCTAAGGGAATTATCTCTGTGGACGGAAAAGAGTATGAGCTTGACTATAAGGACGGCATGTACATAGGCATGGGGGCCAGGGATATCATATTTAAGAGCGCAGACACAAAAAATCCTGCCAGATTTTATATCAACAGCGTTCCCGCCCACACATCCTATCCCACTGCTTTAATTAAAATGGAGGGGACGCCGGCAGAGGATGTAGTGATTATCAAAGATGAAAACAAAGTGGAATTGGGATGTTTAGAGGAGTCTAACCACAGGGTGATTAACAAATATATCCTTCCGGGTCAGGTAAAAAGCTGTCAGCTTGTTATGGGTATGACGGCGTTAAAACCGGGAAGCGTATGGAATACCATGCCCTGTCACACTCATGACAGGAGAATGGAAGTCTATCTGTATTTTGAAATGCCGGAGGATGCAGTTGTAATGCATTACATGGGAGAGCCTACGGAGACAAGGCATATTGTAATGCGCAACGAGGAGGCAGTGATTTCTCCAAGCTGGTCTATCCATGCGGGAAGCGGCACCCAGGCATATACCTTTATCTGGGGCATGTGCGGAGAAAATCAGGCATTTGACGATATGGACGGCGTTGCAATGGGGGATATCAGATAAAAACTATATTAGGAGGTAAAGGAAATGGCATTTATTGACAATTATTCCTTGCAGGGTAAAATTGCCTGGGTAACAGGGGCATCTTACGGAATCGGTTTTGCAATCGCATCTGCTTATGCGGAGGCAGGGGCTACTATCGTATTTAACGATATTAAACAGGAATTGGTGGACAAAGGTCTGGCATCCTACAAAGAAAAAGGTATCGACGCCCATGGTTATGTCTGTGACGTGACAAATGAGGAGCAGGTACAGGCTGCCGTAGAGAAGATTCAGAATGAAGTGGGGATTATTGATATCCTGGTAAACAATGCAGGAATTATTAAGCGTATCCCAATGACAGAGATGAAGGCGGAAGAGTTCCGTCAGGTTATCGACGTAGACTTAAACGCACCCTTTATTGTGTCAAAGGCAGTGATTCCGGGGATGATGAAAAAAGGACACGGAAAAATTATAAATATCTGTTCCATGATGAGCGAATTAGGACGTGAGACAGTTTCCGCTTATGCGGCGGCAAAGGGCGGTTTAAAGATGCTTACCAGAAATATCTGTGCAGAGTACGGCCAGTATAATATCCAGTGTAACGGTATCGGGCCAGGTTATATCGCAACTCCCCAGACTGCTCCTTTAAGGGAGAAACAGGCGGATGGAAGCAGGCATCCTTTTGATGAGTTTATCTGCGCTAGAACCCCTGCTGGCAGATGGTTAAATGCAGAAGAGTTACAGGGGCCGGCAGTATTCCTTGCGTCAGAGGCTTCCAATGCAGTGAACGGACATATTCTGTATGTGGATGGCGGTATTCTGGCATATATCGGAAAACAGCCGTAATAATAGGAACGTGAAAAGGGAAAAGTTATGTTTGTATAAAGGGGCTGTCGGGAAATAGATAGCCCTACATTGAAAGAGATGTTTCAGTAAGGAAATTTCCTCCGGGCAAATAATAAAAATTTCTGGGGCAGGGCAAAACCGAAAATAATGCCAAGGGCTATGGCCCCTGCCACCTTAAAAGTTTCCGTTCCCTTTGCCACAAAAGATTCCATGTCGCTCATAATAAAATAGTAGGAGGTATAGTAAATGCCGGAGCCGGGGACAAGGGGGAATATCCCTGCCATAAGGTAAATTGTCACGGGATGTTTCCTGTGCAGGGCAAAAAGCCTGGCTAAAAGGGTGAGAAGCAGGGTGGCGCCTAGGGAAGATACGGCGGGGCCTGCTCCCAGTTGGGACAGGAAAAGATAGGAAAACCAGGCAATGCCGCCGTTAAGGGCTGCAAGGATACACTGGTCTTTGGGCACGCTGAACAATATGGAAAATGAGGCCACGGCAAAGGTGGCTGCAATGACTTGCAATATCATAAAAGGGGTACACCTCCCGGTATATATTGGTATAATATAATCATAGAACCAACCCCCACGGCAATGCACATGGCGGTTAAAAGGGCATCCAAAAGATGGATAGCCCCGGAGAGATAATCTCCGTTAAAAAGGTCACGGATGGAAGTGGTTAAGGCAACGCCAGGTACTAGGGGCATAATGTCACCGATAACAATTTTATCCTGGAGCACAGGCAGTCCCAGGTGTAAAACAAACAGGCTTGCAAAAGTTACAAAGGCGCTTCCCACAATATTTGATATAAATTTGGATGTCTTTTTTCTTCTGGTATAAATAAGATAAATTTCCAGAATCATGCCAAATAGAAAAGCGAAGATGGCATCCAGGAAATTCCCTCCAAAAATATAGGTATAGCAGGAGCAGCCAAGGCCTGCAAAGAAAGTCAGGGTGGCAGGCTTTGGCAAAGGGATGCTTCTGCACTGTTCCAGCCTGTCCCAGGCAGTTTTCAAATCGCATTTCTTCTCTGAAATTTCCCTGGAGAGCTGATTTATAGCGGCAATCCGTCCCAGATGCACATCTCCTAAGGGGACGTGGCGGATGATGCTGCAGCTCTCGTCGCTGTCCTCGTTTGCACTGGCAAAAATTCCGTTTGATAGTACATACACATCATAATTCTCTATTTCAAATGCTTTTAAAATATGAAAGATGGTATCCTCCACACGGTAAATTTCTCCGCCGTTTCTTAAAAGTTCATCTCCGATTTCCACGGCAAGAGTTAAAATTTCTTTATTGTATGACATAAAAATCTCCTTAAAAATCCTCTGTAGATAGTATAATATTATACGCATAATTTGACTTTTTTTCTACTGTAATTTGAAAAGATTTTGTAGAAAAGTGAATGTGTATAAAGGATACAAAAAAAGAGATACTAACTAGAAACAGCTTAGTTTTATTTGTTTCAGAAAAAAGAAAAGGATGTGAGAAATTTGAATCGGAAAACCTACAGAATTTGTATTGTAATGCTTATTGCGGCGGCTATCCTTTCCACCGTTATCTATTATCAGATGGTAGAAAAGAAAGAACTGAGCCCAAAAGACGGGGTATTTGTCTGGGAAACCTGTGAGGAAGGAATTAACGTATGAGTGCAAATGACGAGACAATTTATATTAAAATCGACCAGAATGTGCTGGTAAGTGACAGCAGCGTTACCATAGGGGATGTGGCTTCCGTCACAAGCTCCAATGAGGCCATGGTGCGGCAGGTACGGCAGATAAAGTTTTTTCAGTTCCCGGAAAAGTCGGTGAATGGTAAAAAATTGCCGAAAGTCCAGCGGAAGGTTTTTTCTATTTTAAAAATTGTGGAGCTGATTCACAAAGATTACCCCAATGCAGAAATCAGTAATGAGGGTGAGACGGATTTTGTCCTGGAATACAAACAGGGGGAAAATTCCAAAGTGATGGAATGTGCCAAGACGGTTCTATTAAGTATTCTGATATTTTTCGGCGCGGCCTTTACCATTATGTCTTTTAACAATGATATCGCCATTACAGAACTCTTTGAAAAATTTTATTTGCAGATTGCAGAAGTTGAGTCAAACGGCTTGACGGAGCTTGAGATCAGTTACTGCATCGGGGTCACTGTGGGAATCCTGGTATTTTTTAATCATGTGGGAAAGAAAAAACTTACCCCGGATCCCACGCCTATCCAGGTACAGCTGCGGAAATATGAGCAGGATGTAGACACTACGTTTATTGAAAATTCCGGCAGAGGAGGGACAGAGGTGGATGTGGATTAACCATATTTTTTTAGCATTTGTGGGACTGGCCAGCGGCCTTGCAGTGGCAGGGGGAACCTTTGCCCTGATTGTGTCCTTAAAAATAATCCCAAGGATTGTGGGGAAAGGCCATCTGGCCTCCCGCACGGTGTGGTTTGAAAATATGATTGTCCTTGGGGGAATCTGGGGAACGATATTTGCGGTTTTTCCCATGATAAGATTTCCTGTGGGACATTGGTTTATTGCCCTTTACGGGTTATGCAGCGGTATCCAGGTGGGCTGTCTTTTAATGGCGTTGGCGGAAATTGTAAATGTATTCCCGGTTATCTTCCGCCGCTTCGATTTAAAGACAGGGATTTCCTGGGTGATCATTTCTTTGGCGGCAGGAAAACTGGCAGGTTCTTTTTGGTATTTCTATAAAAACCTGTCCTGTTAAAAACTATCTATGATGATTGATTGATTTTTTAGAAAAAGAAAGAGAGGTAATTTTATGCAGAAAGATAAGGCGACAAACGAAGAAAAACAGGCGGAACAGAAAGCCTATAACGAATATGTGAAACAGGTGACTCCCACCCATTCCCTGCCAAAAAATATGGCAAAGGCATTTCTTTTGGGAGGCGTTATCTGTATCATTGGCCAGGGGATTTTAAATTATGCCATAAGCCTTGGGCTTGACAAGGACACGGCGGGAAGCTGGTGCAGCCTTGCCCTTGTATTAACCAGCGTTGTTTTGACAGGCTGCAATATTTATCCGAAGCTTGCCAACTTCGGGGGGGCAGGAGCCCTTGTCCCCATTACGGGATTTGCCAATTCCGTGGCGGCTCCCTGTGTGGAATTTAAAAAGGAAGGGCAGGTATTTGGAATTGGATGTAAAGTGTTTACCATTGCCGGTCCTGTAATATTGTTCGGGATATTTACAAGCTGGCTCTTGGGGCTTATTTATTGGATTGGAAAAATTTTGGGATTTTTCTCATGAGAGCAGAAAGAGCATATGGGATAGATGCTGTGGAAACTTTTTCAGTGGCAGGAACAGATGACGTGATCATGGTAATCTGGGTGCTAGGTGCAAAACGGGAGCAAAAGCCGGTATACATCTTGGAAATGAGCATGATATTGTGAGATATTTTCCGGAATATTTTTCCGATTACAGGGAAAATCCGGATACGGTAATCAGATGGACAGACAGGCTTCAATCATTATCGGGAGAATGGTTAGGAAATATAATAATTAAAAGACAGATTATAGGAAAAACCGGGCACGGCCTATAGCGTAATACTATAGGCTGTGCCCGGTTTATATTCCGGAATGACGAGTTATGGATAACTATTTTCAGAAAGTTCAAAGCAGAGAGCCAAAAATCCGAAAAAGAGCGAAAATATGCTGTACGGCAAGAAATAAAAAAGCTAAGACATAGAGGTATCCAGATTTTTATGGCTATCCAAATCAGGATTCGCTGTCCCATCTGTGGCAGTAAAACCTGTGATAGAATTAGCGAGGTGTTTTAGAATATAAACAATATCTGAATGAATTTTGACTTAATAACACCCCAAAATATAAAAAACTATTGACTGTAAACCTTGTTTATACCCTATACTGGGCAAAAGGAGGTAGACAGATGGAGCATATATTAAAAATCGAAGCTTTAACAAAGCAATATAACAGACATAATGTTATAGATAATGTAAATATGTCAGTTCAGGCAGGGGCTATTTATGGCTTGATTGGACGAAATGGTACAGGAAAAACAACGATATTGAAAATCATTGGAGGATTGGCAAAACCATCAAGCGGGAAAATATGCTTGTCCGATAATACCGAACAGAACGGCGGACAAGATGCTTTACGAATCGGTGTGTTAATTGAGCAAGCTGGAATTTATCCAGATATGTCTGCAAGACAAATCAATTTTATCATTTCCAGTCATATCCTTGGAGAACTAAGCAAGATTGCAACCGATTATGTAATAATTCATAATGGTGTCCTGATAGAGCAAATTAGTAAAATTCTATATGCAGTAGTGGTTACAATTGCAACGAAAATATTTTATGGTAATCAGTTTGCGATAGGGTCTTTCAGCAGTTTAATTCTCTTGTTAGGTGTTCAATATTTTTTACACTTAGGATTTGCGTGTGTTATTGTATTTATTTGTGTATTGACAAAAAGCAGTGCTTTTACTATGGCATCGGGGATTTTGATTAGTTTCAATATTATGAGTATTGTATATTCACTGGTTAATAAGCTGATACCGTTTATAAGCAGCAACGCCGATATTGATATAAGCCAATTTATGGTGGATTACAATATATCTGCTTACAACTTGGAAACACTGGCGAATGGCTCTTTCAGAGCTATTGCAGTCGGATTTATATTCGTTATCATCTCTGCGGTTTGTGCTTGTATTGTTATTGAAAAAAGAGATGTGCTATAAAATCTGTATATTGGGAGGAATTAAGTCCGATACGAAATATGAGCAATGGGTATCGTGAATATTCAGAAGAAGAAATAAAAACCATTAAGAAAATTGCATATCTTAGGACTTTGGGTATATCCGTTGAGGATATTCGCAGGCTTTCAAGTAAGGAGATTAACTTGTACGATGTAGTAAAAATACAAAGGCAGACTCTTGAGCAACAGTTATCCGAGTTGGAAAATGCAAAATTAATGTGTGAGAGGATGCTTTTATCTGGAGAAACAATTGATTATGAAAATTTAGATATTGAGTTATATGTTGCTGATGTAAAAGATTATTGGAATGAAAATAGGAAGGTTTTCAAATTAGATTCCGTGAGTTTCTTTTATATGTGGGGTGGAAGCATTGCTTGGGGGATACTCGCAGTTGTATGTTTGTTGGTGGCGGTGTTTTCATTTGGACATTTACCTGCTGAAATACCTATCCAGTGGAGTAGTGATGGCATAATTAGTTCCTTTGTAGATAAAAAATTTATTTTTGCTTTTCCTGCAGCCTGTATAATTATCAGATTTCTGTTGCGTCCCTTTATTTGACAGTGGCTCAAGATAAATATTATTGATAGTGATTCTGTTACAGATTACATTACTAATTATTTATGTTTCATAGCCTTAATTAATTGGATTATTGTTGATGGCTGCATATAAAGCAACAAGGAAGAGGTAGCAATATGAAACAAGCAAAATCTAGTTTTCTCTTTTCCTCACAAAAAAATAAAAATATATTGCGCACAAACCACATATTATAGTGCCAACAATTTCAGCTAGAAATATCGGTTTTAACTCAAATGTTGACTATAAAAAAGAACCAATAACCGCATTTTTTACTCTTGCGTGTTATCAGCTCTGCGTCTAACTAAATATTAAAATGACTGCCGTAGCTACGCTTCCTAAAATAGTATCGTAAAGTATAAATATACTATCCCATAATGAATTTACAATCCTTGCATATAAGGTGTCAACTAAAATGATACAACATCAGAATGGGTATTTGATATGTTCTTTGTATGCTTCTGTGCAAGTCACGGAAAATCCCCCCTTTCCTCAAAGGTTGTGCTGTGGTTTACGGGCTGCATTTATGATAACAGGGGGCGAAAGCACTTTTTGATTTTGCTACTGAGTTATCAAACGATATCCCGATTTTGATATACCGCTACTGCAATTCGGTATGAGATGAAAAAACAAACACCAGAAATTACAAGAACGATATTAAAAGCCAACAGGATATTGTTTTTTACAGGAATAAAAAGATTTGTGAGAAGCACAAGCCCAACAATAATACCTGCCGATGCCATAAAGGACATCATAAAGACAATCTGGGATTTTTCCGGGTCAAACAAATAGGCACATGGTAAGCTAATGCCGCCCGCCAATAAAGTAGCACTCATACCGATAGCAGCATATAAGCACAAAGAATGAACTGTTATATCTGCTCCCGCTAACATAAGCACAATACATGGAATAAGTGCTGTAATTAGACCGACTACCGCAAGCAAGATATAAAAGATGAATTTTTCGCTGATAATCTGATTTCTTGATACGGGCATGGTAATCACATTTTTATTCCATTTTGAGCCTGCGTCGCTTGTGATACTGATAAAAACCGCTGTGGTGGAAGCTACCGGGGCTAAAATCAGAAGTGCGCTTGTTTCCAGTAAAAAAGACAATCCAAAACCTAAAACAACCAAGCTGACGATAGTTACAAGGATATTGCTCTTTGCAATATAGAAGTCTTTTAGTAAAACGCCTTTCATCTTCTTTCCCCCTTTACATAGAGAAGCATAATTTCATCAATCGTAGCTGGCACAATCAATGCTTTCGGATATTTTTTCTGCATTTTATCCCGTTCAGAAATTAAAATCTGCCATTCGTAATCCATTTTTCTGTATGTGATAATATCCGATTTATCCAATGCGTCAAATTGTGCCGCTCCGCATTTTATAACGCCATATTGTTCAATCAGTTCATCTTTCGGTTTGGAAAAAATAACTTTTCCCTCATGGATAAAAACAATGTAATCGGCAATTTTTTCTAAATCGCTGGTAATGTGGGAAGATACCAGTATGGAGTGTTCTTCGTCCTGCACAAAGTCCAAAAGCATATCCAGAATATCGTCCCGGATAACAGGGTCAAGCCCGCTGGTTGCTTCGTCTAAAATCAGCAGCTTAGAATGGTGTGAAAGGGCTACAGAAATAGCCAACTTCATTTTCATTCCCTTCGTTACAGCATTAAAAGATTGGTTATGCGATTACAGACGTTCCCGCCAGTTTTCGCAGTTTATTCAGTTTTTCCAGTTGTTTTTTTGTTCAGTTGAAGTTCATTTAGGTACTTCTGGATTGTTTCTCCCAAAGTGGCATGGATTAAGATATGTACTGCTTCGGTTACAAGGACAAGGTTGCCGTATTCATCTGTACCGACGTTTTCAAGCGGCACTTGTTATAGTTCTTTTTAATGTATATAATATTATGGTACGTTGGGTAGTCAGATATGTTTGAATATATGGCAGCCCAGGAAAGCGAAAAAATAGAACGTATCACTTCGGTGGGTACGGCGGATATCCAAAAAAATCAGATTGAGGGCGCAATAAACATCTATCGGATATGGCTCATTCTGAAAGATGCACAAAAGCCTGTTGATATTCGAAAAAAAGTAGGAACTTGACCACTTTTTGACTTTTAAGCTTTATAATATTTTAGATTAGGAGGTTTTTGCTATGGCATATAAGATACTCATTGTTGATGATGAAAAAATGCTGACTGAATTATTATCAAGCCACTTGCAGGATTGTGGGTATGAGACTTTTGTAGCGGAAGATGCGGAGCAGGCAATATCAATGCTGAATACATATCCAGATTTAATTTTGCTTGACATCAACATGCCCGAAATGGACGGATTGGAGCTATGCAAGATTATCCGTAATAATGTCACCTGCCCTATTTTGTTTTTGACAGCTCGGATTACAGAACAGGACAAGGTAAACGGTTTGCAGGTCGGCGGCGATGACTACATAACCAAGCCTTTTAGTTTACAAGAATTGACCGCAAGGGTGGCGGCTCACCTGCGGAGGGACGAGAGAAGCAAGTGTACTCCTAAAATCGTATCTTCACAAGGCTTAATTGTAAATCTTGCTGAACGCAAATTTTTTTATGGAGAAAGGTCGCTGAACTTATCAAATCGTGAATTTGATATTGTCGAGTTTCTGATGAGTAACGCTAACCAGATATTTGATAAAGAACGGATATACGAAGCCGTATGGGGTTTTAACGCTGAGGGCGACAGCAATGTTATTAAAGAGCATATCCGAAAAATCAGAAATAAACTGACTGAAGCTACGGGCAAGGAATATATAGAAACAGTTTGGGGGATGGGATATAGATGGAAAAAATGAAGAAAGTAAAATCTATTAAAAGTGCATTTATCTGGACGGTTGCCATTACAATGATAATTGTTTTTACATCCTCTGCTTTGACAATTTATATCTGTTATCGTATGCAGAAGAATATCATCCCCGACTCACAGGAAATTTGGCTGCATACACAGACGATTATGGCAGACGGGACAGTATCTGAGGCAAAGCAAAGATTTATACTTGATGAACCTTCTAAAGTATCTATACTTGCCCCCGCTAAAGTGGAAGAAGAAAAGTTAAAGGATACAGAATTCACAATAGAGAGAATAGAATCCAGCTTCTCCACACTTCGCCCGAAACAACAGTTACTATATAGAGCAATAAGCATTTCTATGGTAGGGCTTCCTTTTATCTATTCAGTTATAGGAATCATGTTATGTGCATGGTGGTTTTATAGGAAAAAGCTATCGCCGCCAATTCAGGTTCTTGCAGATGCAACAAAGCATATAAAGGGGCAAGACCTTGATTTTACGGTTGCTTATAACAGTAACGATGAATTAGGCAGGCTCTGCACAGCTTTTGAAGAAATGCGGCAAGCTTTGTATGATAACAACCGACAGCTATGGAATATGATTGAGCAGCGGAGAATTTTACAGGCATCAGTGGCACATGACCTCAGAAATCCGATTGCGATTATAGAGGGCTATGTCGAATATATGCAGCAATGCTTTACAAATGGAAGTCTGAATGATGAGAAATTGCAGCATACACTATCCAACCTTGCGATAACCTCAAAACGACTTGAGCGTTATACAGATTATATTCGTGATTTGAATACCATTGAAGAAACCGAAACAAAGTATTCTGTCGTTCAGTTACCAGATTTTTTGAAAAATGCTACAGAAAGCCTTTCACTTATTGCAGGACAACATAGCCTGGAGATTGAATATCATTCTACCGTATCCGAATGTCAAGTAAAATTAGATGAGCAAATATTTTACCGTATTGTTGAGAATATCTTTTCTAATGCCATTCGATATGCTAATATCAAAGTGAGTTTCCTATACACATTTATTGATGATGTACTTACTATAACCATTACAGACGACGGCAAAGGATTTTCAAAGGCAATGCTCCGCAAAAAGAATACCTTTCTTTATTCTGAGGATAAAAGGGGTGAACATATGGGATTGGGATTGGCTACAAGCCGTGTCCTTAGCCAGAAACACGGCGGATGTTTAGAACTTTCAAATGTTACTCCAAGTGGAGCTTCTGTAACAATTAAACTTGCAGTCAACAAAGTGGGGTGATATTTTTATTGGAATAAAAAGTGATTGGCAAAGAATCAAATCAAAATTTATTTTGGCGGAATTGAAATGGATAAAAAAAGAACGGTGAATTGGATAATTATGCGGTTTATAGATTTGTTGCAAAATAAGAAAATTTGAAAGTGAGTTGAAGTAATGTTTTATAATGCAAAAAACAACAATATGAAAATAGAACAAAGTAATATGGATTATGTAAGTTTTGGTGTAGGAAATAAAAATTTAATTATAATACCAGGGTTAGGAGATGGATTAAGAACTGTTAAAGGTATGGCTATTTCACTTGCATTTATGTATAGACAATTTGCAAAAGAATATACAGTGTATGTGTTTAGCAGAAGAAATAATCTAGCAAAAGGATTTACAACAAGAAATATGGCACAAGATATAGTTGAAGCAATGAATTTATTAAATATATCAAATGCTGATATAATGGGAGTTTCTCAAGGTGGAATGATAGCACAATGTATGGCAATTAACAATCCAGAAAAAGTAAATAAATTAGTTTTAGCAGTAACATCTTCAAAGTCTAATGAAATCATAAATAATGTTGTTGGAAACTGGATTCAGTTAGCAAAGAAGGAAGATTTTAAAAATATATTCCTAGATACAGCCGAAAAATCTTATAGCGAAAAGTATTTAAAGAAATATAGAAAATATTATAATATTCTATGGAGAGTTAGCAAACCAAAAGATTATAAAAGATTTATTATTCAAGCTAATTCGTGTTTAACACATAATGTATATGATGATTTAGATAAAATTAAAGCTTATACTTTAATAATTGGAGGAAAACAAGATAGTATTGTAGGAGTAAATTCTTCAAAAGAAATAGCAGATAGAATTAGTAATAGTGAATTATATTTATATGAAGATTATGGACACGCAGTTTATGAAGAAGCAAAAGACTTTAATGAAAGAGTTTTAAAGTATTTAAAGAGATAAATCGAAGTTTGAAAGGAGTAACAGACATGGAATTTCCATTTTATGATTCACCCAATACTGCTACGATTATTTGTTGCCATATATTGGAGCGTCAGGCACCTATTCTATATGTATCACATGATGAAGATGACGGAATGTGGCAATTTCTATGCGGAGAAACACATGAAACAGATGAAGCAAAGTTAGTATCTTTAAAATGGGTTTTTGATTTAGATAACTCTGTTAGTACCTTAAAGGATATGCCTTGCGGTTACTATGCAGAAAGAAAAACCCAAGATGACGATTGGATTATCAGAAAGCTATAACTTCCCATTTACCGAGCAACATAAATACATAAAGAGTAAGACACATAAGACGCAGAACCAGCAGACTTGTGAGAAATCACAGTTTGTTGGTTTTTCTTATGTAATTTTCTATTTCTTGACCGCATTTTGACATTTGGCTTTTATAATTAAAATACATCAAACATGACAGGAGGATAAATAATGCGAAAACAAATATTATCATTAGTTATGATTTGCAGCTTGCTATTCACTACGACAGCTTGCGGAAATTATAACATTGAGGACGGGAAAGCTCCTCCGCAAAACACGGAAGAAAGTCCATTTACAAAATCAGAGGAAGAGGGTTCGTTAGGTTTTCTCAGCCACGAGGAAGTGAGTCCCGCCAGATCTGATGACCAGAGTGTTTTACCGTATGAATATAACGGCGGAGAATTTAACTTGGACTATCAGTTTACATCAGAGGGAAAATTAGATAACATAGGCTTCCTGCTCTTTTTGGACGGAAAGCCACAGGCGTACAAGGTAAATGATACGAGGGCGGAATATGAGTATCTCCATTGTTTCCAAACATCAGAAAAGCACGAAGAAAAATTTTCGTTTGTGTTTACACCGAACACGGGAAAAAAAGGTGATACCCTAAATATTACAATCCTGAGCATTACCAATCCCGCTTTCCAACCCGATATGAAAGAAACATCAAGTTACGGCTGGTATCACCAACACCTTGAAAGAATGCTGAAACTGCATTTTAATGAGGATGCTCCAGACAGCGATATCTTTTATGGAGAAAGTGAAAATATTTTTCGTGATGTCAGCGTTGCAGAAGAAAAAATCACTTCCTCTTTTATTGAGAATGAGCTTGTGAAAAACGGTTGGGATGGAATTACTATGGATACATTGGATAGCGGCGTTTATTCGACTATTTCCTATGATGGCGAATTAGTGTATGACAATATCAATCTTACCAATAAAGATACACTTACAGTGCGTTACACGATTTGCGGAACGCCAGGTACAAGGTATGGCATATCATTTTTCTTAAATCATAAGCCTATATCGTTTGATAAAGTGATTTCATACGATGCAACATTAAGCAAAGGAAATGTGTGGATAATTGAAGCCATCATAGACACCTCTAAATTAGATGACTTCAATACTTTCTATGCGGTAGCCGTTGCTGCAAGCAATGATTGTTCTACAAATAAGACAGGCTCAATTTTGCTTTATAAGGAGGACTGAAAAATGAAAAGGAAATTCATGTGCATTATGCTTATACTTACTTTTGCTCTTAATCTGTCAGCTTGTGGTAAGAGTCAGGAAAATGTGAATAGTTCTGAAAACGGAAGCTCCATAGATGCGCCACAATCTGAAGAAGATAACACATCGGAAAAAACAGGAAGCGAAAGCAGCGACAATAATAAGTCCAACCCACAGAATAGTGATACAGATAAAAATACTATGGATGTTGGCACAGTGAATGGCTCGGCTTTCTCTGGAAAGGTCAGCGGCTGTTATTACGCTGATGGCAATCGGATTATTGTTGCAGCAGATAAGCTCTATCTTTATGATACTGGGAAAAGCGAGACTATAGCAAGTGCGGATATTTTTTTGAATGAGTTATGTGTGCAGCCTTATTCGGACGGGTATTTCATTGTCGGTGAAGAAAATATCAGCGGCAGCACGGGTTCGTTTGCAACGGCACAAAGCAGTAATGGAATAAAAGGATACCTATTAAATAAGGATTTTGTTGTTAAGAATACAATTTCCTTTCGTGGGCTGCTAAATGATGATTCTGTCCTCCAAATGGCGAGTGTCACCATTTCACAGGACGGAAAACAAATCGCTTTCGGCGGATTACAAGGACTTTATCTCTATGATACTTCTTCCCAAAAGGTACATACCATTCTGAACTATTCCGAAAATGGCAGGGCAAATAATATGGAGATTGTAACGATGGATAGTCTTGCATTTACGGGAGATAAAACTTTAACTTATGTAGGCATGGGAATAAGCTCTAATGGCGGGGATGGAGTCTCTGTTTATGGAACAGTATCTACAGACAATGCAAGTCTTAGTATCACCCAAAAAGCCGATTATGAAGTGGATGTTGAAGAAGTACAAAAGGGCGGAAACTTACTTGTCATGCCCCAGAGCTTTAACAAAAATAATGGAACGCTGCTAATGCTTGATACTGCATCTAATACAGAAAAAAAGATTACATTCTCAGGTAGCAGCGAAGGAAAAGACGGGGTTTTCTGCTCTGAGCAAGGTAAATATGTTGCTACTTCCATTTTGGGAGAAGCCAGCGTAACAATAAATATTTATGATACAGCATCGGGAAATGTTATCCATACTGAAACAGTCAAGGATAACAACAGTACTTATTTCCAGCGTGTCCCGCAGATTTTAATTTTGGATGAATCAGGCACCTGTATCGTTGTGCTTGGGCGAGGTATTAGTGAAGTAAGCACCTTGATAACAACATTTGGCTTTAAGGGGTAATTATCTATGAAAGTATCATTTCAGAATGTTTCAAAACAGTATAGAGGTAAATATGCCTTAAAGAATTTTACCACGGAACTCTCGGAGGGTGTCTATGGACTTTTAGGGGCTAACGGTGCAGGAAAAACAACGCTGATAAATATATTTGTCGGCATTTTGGGCAGCGATAATGGAACTGTTTTGATAGACGGTCAAGATGCAAAAAAAATGGGCAAAGACTTTTTATCAAAAATCGGATATATGCCGCAATACCCTATCTTCTATCGGGATTTTACGGTAATGGATTTCCTGTTATATATGTGTGCGTTAAAAGGAATCCCTGCGGAACAAGGAAAAGAACGGGCTTTTAAGCTTCTGGGCATTGTCAACCTTTTCGATGCGAAAGATAAAAAGATTGGCGCACTTTCTGGTGGTATGCGGCAGAGAGTCGGCATTGTCCAAGCAATGTTAGGCGACCCTAAAATCCTTATTTTAGACGAGCCTACAGCAGGACTTGACCCAAGCGAACGCATCCGCTTTCGCAATTTGATTTCACAGTTTGCACAGGGACGGACGATTTTGCTGGCTACCCATATCGTTTCTGATGTCGAGTGTATTGCAAAAGAGATTATTATTCTCAAAGAAGGCACTTTGATCACGCAAGGAACTACCGACGTATTAGAACAGAGTATCTATGGTAAAGTGTGGGAAGTGACAACAAACGCCAAAGAGGCTGCTTGCCTTAGCAACAAATATTATGTCAGTAATATGAAGCAGCAGGGTGAAAATTTTTCAGTAAGAATTGTAAGCGATAGCTCGCCCGCAACAAACGCAGTAAAAGCTTCCCCTAACTTGGAAGATGTATTTTTATATTATTTCCGCGGGCAATGAGTCAAGTGCCGTGCTCGCACGAGCATTTGACGAATGCCGCGAGAGTCGAAAGACATTGGAGAGAAAAAATGACACGCTTAATCAGATATGAATTTTACAAATTGTTTTGCAAGCGGTCAATACTTGTTGTACTTATTCTGTTCAGTGTAATAAACCTGTTCAAAATAAATAATGAATTTCATTCCTATTCCTACTTGGCAGACGGGAAAGACAGCCGCAGTTGGAACAGCGTGTATTGGCAGCTCTATGAGAAATATCGTGGAGAGATAACTACCGATAAAATCAACAATCTTCTTGATCTATATCAGCCGTTAGCAGATGCTACGGCTGATATGACGGCAAGCACAGACACAGATGACCCGAATACGATGACGGGAAATATATATAGTGACGAAAACATCTTAGAAAAATACTATGTAGAGCCTATGGAATATTTCTATAATTATCGGACTTATGCTTCGGAAGTGGCAAAGAAGGCAAAAGAAAATGCTGCATTTTACAAGGAACAAGGACTTAACTTTGAAGTGCGTAAAAACAGTGTTATTTACAATCTTTATTCTGGACGGAATATACCAGCTTTTGCCTATCAGGAAATGTATAACTATTATTTGAACTATGACTTTTCAAATATATTGGTTTTGTTTCTTTGTTTATACGGAATTGTAAGCACTTTCGTCTATGAAAAAGAAACGCAGATGGATATGCTGTTACTGACGAACCCTAATGGCGGTAAAAAAACCGTATTAGCTAAAATTGTTGCAGTTACTTTGTTTGTAATAAGTGTTGTAATATGGTTTTCCGTGCTGGATTATCTTGGCTTTTCCTTTTCATTTGGAACAATGGAGGGATATAATCTCCCTCTGTATGCCATCAGCAATTTCAGTACGGCTGCGGTAAACTGCAATTTGTGGCAATACGTAGTTCTATCCGCAATTACAAAAGCAATCGGCATATGGACTATGAGTATGGTTTTCCTACTGATTTCCATGTTTTGGCGTAACGCTCTTATCCCATTTGTCGCTGACTTTGGAGCAGCCTTATATTTGATTATTACAGGTGCGTCACAGAGTTACTCAAGCAATATTCGGCTAAAGATAATAAACCCCTACTCGCTGCTCACTAACCGTATTTTGTTCGGTAAGACGGAATTTATCGGTTTTGGGGGCTATCCAATACAAAGTTTTTTGGCAGCTATTATTTTTGCCGTAATAGTGGGAATGGCTGTAATAACGGTAATGGTTATACTTTCTAAGAAGAATTGTCATTGCCGGGACAGGAGGATAAAATGTCTGGATTCATGTACGAAATAAAAAAGATATTCCTTCACCAAAAAGGGCTTTGCTATATCGTCATTGTCCTATTGGTTGGAACTGTATGGCTCGTTGCATCAGACAATCCTTATAATAGTGCAATGGAACAGTACAAAAGTGAATATGAATGGTATCTTGATAAGGTAAATGGATACTGTACCGATGAAACTTCTCTTTATCTGGAACAGGAAGCAGAGAGAATTGCAGACACCAAGGAGAAACAAAACTATCTTTTGGAAAGCTACTATGATGGCAAAATCAGTGAAAGCGAATATAAGAAGGAGAGCCAAGAAATTGGAAGGGTTCTGGAACATCAGAACGGATTTGAGGTCGTTTATCAGCAATATCTCTACACCTGCGAAAATGCCAAAAACCGCTATTTTCTTCAAACGAACGGATGGACGGGGCTTCTTGGCGGAGGTACGCTTAATTTTGTTCTGTTCCTTGGCATTTTGCTGATTGTTACGCCCGTATTCTGTTCCGAGTATAGCTGCCAGATGGATGCTTTGATTTTGACCTCAAAAGAGGGGCGAAAAAGCTCTTTGCATAAGATGCTCATTGTTATTTCGGGCGTCCTATTGATGTGTGTAAGCATATCGCTCATTGAATACGGATTTTACAGCCTCAAATATGGACTGCCTAATGGAAATTATCCCATCCAAAGCCTTAGTTACTTTGCAGGCAGCAACAAAAGCATAACTTTATTCGAGGGATATGTATATATAGGATTGCTCCGTCTTTTTGGCAGCGTGTTTTTAACAATACTTCTTATGTTTATTTCTGTTTTGGCGAAAAAGTATGCGGTGACCCTGCTTGCAGGTGCAGTATCGGTCATTATTCCCTATGCAGGTCTATCCAAAACAATTATTTACCGTCTGCCGCTGCCTTTGCCATTTCTGCTCGGAACAGACTTTTTTGCAGGAGATATTGTTTCAAGTGATGCTTTTACAGGTGATGAGAAAATTGTTTTTGCAGAGATTAATACTATTACACTGCTGATTTTGTTTTCAGTATCCGTATTCTTATGTATTTTGGCTGCCGCTTGGATTTCACGGAGCAATTCTAACAAATGGCAAATGAAAACAAGGAAAATGCGAAATGTACCGACTCTTGCTATCATACTTAGTTTCTTATTGACAATGACAGGATGTTCAGATAACGGAAAAAGCCAGAATTTTATTTATAATTCATCGGCGGAATATGATTGTATGGGCTATGAAATAACACAGGACGCAGAAACTTTTGACTATTATCTTAAAAATGCTTCCACGGGAGAAATGCTTCATTTAGTACGCTCACCTATGTTTGGGGCGTTTTCTGATGAAGAAAAGGTATGTGCGTTTTGTGTATGTTCACCATATCTATATTATACGACATCGGTTACGGAAAGTTATGTGAACCGTGTCGGAAACTATAACAGCAGCATAACAAAGGTGTCGGTGGTAGAACTTAATTTAGATACCTTTGAGGAAAAAATCGTTTTTGAACAGATTACAAATTCTGGTCGTTCCCTCTTTGACATTGATTATGAGACGGGTGATAAATGGAAGTTTTTAGAGTTCCATTACGGTTTTTTCATAAATAATGACAGCATATTTTTCATTGGCAATGATGGTATAACAGAAGTAAACCGTTTCACGAAAGGCATTACAAAACTTGACATTCCTACAAGTGGAAATATCTCATTTGATGGAGAAAACATTTTTTACAAAAACGAGCAATCGGTTTTAACAAGGTATCATGTTCTAAGCGGCGAAACTTTTACTTATGAAAAAGTAGTTGCGTATGATTTCTGCATTGATGAGCAGTCGATTTATTATGTATCCAGAACAGACGGAAGTCGTGTATATTCCTGCAACAAGGATGGGAACAACAAAAGGTTGATGAGCGATACGCCCGCAATGTCGGTTACTTGTGATGCTGGCAACATTTATATATTAGCAAAAGAAAGCGGGGAGAACATCGTTTTATCAAAAAGTCGTTGAATAATGCCTAATTCTTGACCAGTTTTTGACTTTCCTATGAAACAATATATTTTGGAAAAAGGAATGAGGAACAAATGCGGCAATGGATAAAAAACAACACAGAAAGAGAAAAAAACTCAGGAAGAGAAAAAAGGCCAAACGGCTTGTGATAGCTTATCTGCTCAGGGCAGTCGTTATACTGATACCAGTAATAATGATAATACTTATGGTTTGCGGCTGTCTTTACATATGCGAAAAGTTTACAAAGGAAGATGAAAAAACAGATATACGCACAGATATACATACCAATACATATACAGATACCAATACATATACAGATACGAACGCTGGCAATGGCACTGCTCCTATTACTTCAACAGCTGACTACGTTTCAAAGTTTTGCGTCATCATAGATGCAGGACATGGCGGAAGTGACGGTGGGACTGTCAGCGGAAAGATTATAGAAAAGGATATTAACCTTTCGGTTGCATTGAAGTTAAAAACGATTCTGGAGGATAACAATATTGAAGTTATTCTGACCAGAAACTCCGATGAGAAGATGAGCCTCGCACAGCGGACTTCTGTTGCAAACGGCTCCAATGCAGATTTTTTTATCAGCCTTCATTGCAACTATTATGAAGATGATGCGCAGATAGCAGGTTTGGAATGTTATTACAATAGTCCAGACGCAACGGAAAGCAAAGCATATGCAGAAAGCATAATCCATGCAGTTTCGCTAAGCAATGACGTGAAAACGAGGGATGCAAAAACCGAAAACTATTATGTTTTGCGAAATACTCAAATACCTGCTGTTTTGGTGGAAATGGGATTTCTTTCAAATTATTCTGAGAGTCAAAAGCTGTTAAGTGACGACTATCAGGAAATCTTGGCACAGAGAATGG
Source organism: Roseburia sp. 1XD42-69 (assembly GCF_003612565.1). Classification (GTDB taxonomy): domain Bacteria; phylum Bacillota; class Clostridia; order Lachnospirales; family Lachnospiraceae; genus Roseburia_B. Next base: position 81,552 of record NZ_RAZG01000009.1, read on the forward strand.
CAGAGGGAATTTTTAACAAGATAGAGGGAGATGAAAACTCATGAAGAATCATTCAAAAGGCAATAACAATAAAAACGAGATAGAACTGTTATTGAGAAAAGCACTTAGAATAAAACAAAAACCCAGCCAAGAATTAAATGACTCTATTATTCGTCAATACGAAAAAAATATACAAGTACCAGTTATCAAAGAGCCAGACACTTTAGATGCAGAAACAATGAACGTGTGAGCAATCATAATTTGTTTTTTACATAACAAACTCATCTCCACCAAATTAAAAAAACGACGAAGAACCAAAATACCTATAAACCGTAAAGGTGCGACAGCCCTTACGGTTTTTCTTTTGTCGTTTTTGGTCGGATTGCGTTGCAAGCCTGTTTTTTACAGTGGATGCCGTTCACCGCCTGCCAATCTGGATTATTCAAAAAAATTCAGATTGGACAATATGAAAAGACCTCACACTTCTCTGCATTCATTAATATAACATTTATTAAAAGCATTTCTTTTCATCAATAATTTTTGAAACTCTTTTATCAGTCCAATTTCTATATGCCAAAGGTGTAGACATATCTATTCCGATAATAGCCTTTATATCATCAGGATATTTTTGTTTCCATCGTATTGCTTCTGATCCTGACATAGAATGTGGAACTAAAATATATGGTTCTGCTTCACCAATAAAATTCATTACTTTTTAGTTGTTTATTCATTACTTATTTACCTCAAAAATTCCCATTTATCTTTGGATTTATTATACATCTGTTTACCACTTTTTGGAATACCTGATTATACTTTTGGTATGAGAAGATATATGCGACTTAGCTCCGCAAATCCCCGCTGCCTGCATACTGTGTTATTTATATTTTAGTACAGTCCAGCCGGTTCTTCCTGATGTCGTTCCTGCCCCCGGTTTCTCCGGCAGCGTTTTGCTCCCTCTGGTGCGCTCGCTGCGGCGGGGATTTTTATTCCCTTTCACAGTTCATGGCGGCACGTCGTCTGGGGAGCATATCCCATCAGCCCGGTCATGTGATTGGAGTAATCCATCGATGAACTGATACTATCATAGAATATTTTTGTTCCCATTCCCGTATTTCCATAAATCAGGAATGGAGTGAAAAAATCAAAAAATTCCACGTTTGCGGAATGGTGTGGTATAATCAATATGGCGGCGGGTAACAAGCCGCCGGAAAGGGGATAAAACCATAAAGCAGGGCATAACCATACAGGAGCGCTCAAAGACTTACGGACAGAGCGCCATTTAAAGCTGGAAGAACTTGCGGAGCTGACACAAGCTTCCACATTCTTTGTCTGCCTGTTTGATTGCTGATACTAAGGTGTCTTTATCAGCTTTTCCGTCTAACCATTGAAATTCTTTACTTACCAGAGAATGAAAACCAAAAATAAGCCGTAAAATCAAATATTCCATGCAACAGCATACATGAAATTAAGTTTTTAGAACGATAATATATAACACAAAATAGAAAGCCAACGAATGCTGCATATATTACCTGACATATTGTTGAAATTATTAAAGATATGGCGGTACTTATCAAGAATGCCACTACCTACCAAAAGACAAAGCCCCTCTATGAAGCCTACCGTAAAGCCCGGAACAAGGAGAAATACCGGGCAGAGCATGAACGGGGTATTATCCTCCATGAAGCGGCGGCAAAGGCACTAAAGGCGGCGCAGATCGGCGGCAAGCTCTCCAACGTCCCCGCCCTGCAAGCAGAGTATGAAAAGCTGCAAACGCAGAAGTGCGGGCGCAGTTTTCCGCTTCTGCCGGTGCTTTCCTTGCCGCCTTTTTGCTGGCGTTCCGGGTATGCGCCCCGTCAATATGCTCTAAGACACGCTCGGCGGTTCTCGTGTCCCGTTCCGGCTCCGTCCCCGGCGTATGGGGCAGGGGCGGGCTTTGTACTGTTTCATTTAGCATACCTTGTAGTATGAAAAAACCCGCTATAGTAGGCGGGTCAAATAAATTTGCTATTCAATGTTTTGCATAAATGTTTTCATTGTTGCAATAAAGCGATTGGGGTTATCTGGTTGGATCGATAATTGCTCCAGTATATCAAGTGCTGATTTAAGTTTTTGTTGAAGATTTGTTAGATATTGCTCAATATCATTATATTTTTGTGGGATAAAAAATTTATCCAAAACAGATGTGTTATCCATGAAATCCAATTTTTGTATAACAACACATTGTTCAGTTATGCTGGATATATTTCTACATGTTTCTTGGTAAATCAGATATTCTTGTTCAAAAAGTTTTTCAAATTCATAGGTGTATGTATCTGCAAAACTCATAACTCTTGCAGCCATAGTTTTAATTAGCCACAACTTATTATCTAGCCACTTATCCCTAATGATATTTAAAAAGCTATCCCATGTTTCTAATCTAATATTAGAAAATTTTGCAGCTTCTATAGCCCCCGATTGATAGCCATTTTTAGATATAAGATTACTTTAACAGTCCAATAGCCATATTATTTCTTTCTACTGTACCCTATCGTACTTATTATCATTGAAATTATAAAGAGGATTACCACTGCAACTCCTGCAATAACAATATAAGAAAATATAGAATTTGTCATAGCAGAAAATCCAGCCCCATCTTCAAAATATTTGACAAAATAGAACATGGGAATTACTACAAAAAGACCCATTGTCTGCGCAGAACGGAAACCAAACCAATAGGTTAATGGCAGACAGATTCCAGTCCATAATAACGGAAGAATTAGAGATACAGCAGCAGACACTCCCCAAACAGTAACATTGAAACTCTGAAAAGCAATACTCGGTAAAAGATTTAATATAATACTTCCCACAATGCTGACTGCCAATGTGCAAATAACGGAAATATATTTGCCTGCCACTACTGAAACTGCGTTTACAGGCATTGCTAACTGATATTTTTTCCAGCTTGCCTTTTCATCACTTGCAAAACTCATTATATTCTGCATACCTATTGTCATAGTGAACATTACAGAAGCAAGCAGCCCCGCATAAACTCCGGTATTGACCATGAGTAATATAATTGCTCCAACTGCTATTATAACCAGCTTTTTGTCAATACTCTTAAAGAAGATTGTAATATCTTTGTAAATTAAACCTTTCATGCTGCACCTCCTTTGATGTAAAAAAGCATAATATCTTCCAGTGTTGCATTATCAACTACAATATCTTTGTATTTGCGCTTTATCGCTTCTTTGTCACGGACAAGACACTCCACACTGACATTTGTAATCCTGTGGATAATATAATCATCCGGGGAAATGGAAGCAAACTTTTCCCTCCCGCACTTCACTATCCCAAAATGATAAACAAGGTCGTCTTTTTGTTCCTCAAAAATAATTTTGCCTTGATGAATCAAGATTACATAATCCGCAATCTTTTGTATGTCCGATGTAATGTGAGAGGAAAAGAAAATGGAACATTCCTCGTCCTGTATAAATTCTAAAAATAAATCTAACATTTCATCACGCACAACCGGGTCAAGCCCCGTAGTCGCTTCATCTAAAATCAACAACTTCGGTTTATGTGCCATAGCGCAGATAATGGATAACTTCATCTTCATGCCCTTTGAAAAAGAGCCTATTTGTTTTCTTTCGGGGATTTTGAATTTTTTTAGGTACTGTCTGTAAAGGCTGCTATCCCATGACTTATATACGCCGGACAGTATTTTTTCAATGTCTGACACATTAAATACATCATGGAAATTGCACTCGTCAAAGACAACGCCTATATTTTCCTTAACAGAAGAAATTGTATGTTCCATACCAAAAATCTGTATTTGCCCATTATCTTTTTTTAATTCATCAAGTATTAGGTTAATGGTCGTACTCTTACCTGCCCCGTTTTCGCCAATAAAGCCGACAATCCTGCCTTTCGGAACTTGAAATGAAACATGGTCTAACAAAAATTTGTCAAACTGTTTGCATAAATCCCGTACTAAAATGTTGTTTTTTTCCATGTCCTCGCCTCCTGTTTATTCTTCGTAAAACAACTTTAGAATATTTGTCATTTGTTCATAACTGATTCCATGTGCTCTGCCGATTTCCGCAACCTTTTGTAACAATTCCTCTGCTACACGCAACTGTTCTTCTTGGATAAACTCCTTGTTTTGGGCTGCAACAAAGCTCCCTTTTCCAGATACAGTTTCTATGAATCCGTCACGGGTCAAATCTTCATAAGCCCTTTGGACAGTAATAACGCTGATATGTAAGTCTTTTGCTAATACCCTCATGGACGGTAACGCTTCACCAGCAGATAAAGTTCCGTTCATAATCATATTTTTGACCTGCATACATATTTGCTCATAAATAGGCTTATCACTGCTGTTGCTTATGATTATTTCCATTTATTCACTCCTCTCTATGCGTATTACCTGTAACGTGCGTACTGGTTCGATAAGTACAGTATATGCGATTTTGATGTCATTGTCAATACCCTTTCTTTATGAAAAGATGGAGAGTGAGTGAGATTTCGTAGTAGACCAAAAGACAAGCACTGTGGAAATGTGTATAACTATGTTAAAGGTAATCAATTCTAAAAGATACAACCAACTTGCGGTTGAACTGTTAAAGAAAATATTTAATGGATATTATAAGCCGGGTGCAAAGTTGCCATCAACACGGGAATTGGCAAAACAGGCTGAAAACCAAATCTATCAAGATGAAATTAATTCATATGGAAATAGCTTTGAGAAATTGGGAGAATCAACTCGGATATGTAGCAGTAATTAGAATTTTATTCTGTATTTTTGGTTTGCAAGTGGTTAATCAAGTGGTGGCACCCTTTATGTTGTCACCACTCTGAATTATAAAAGCAACTATAAATCATGCAACCCCATGTGGGAGAAAGGGGGAATCATTTATGCCCTGCACAGAAGCATACAGAGAACACATATCTGCGGCAGATTGAAGGCGGGACAAAAGTTCCCAGCCTGCCCGTATTTATAAATATCTGCAATGCCCTGAAAATCTCCCCTGATTATCTGCTCCGTGATTCTCTTACGGATAATGACGTCAGCAAAATCAGGGAACTGACAGAACTGTGGGAAAGTACACTGCCCAGTCAGCAGGAAATAGCCGCTGCCATGATACATGCAGTATTGGAACGTAAAAAGGATTAGAAAACCAGCCGTTTATCCGACTGGCTGTTTTTCCGATAACTCTAAATAGAAAGCATAATAATTGCCCATAAGTATATGCTTAATCCCTTTTCTTATTATTCTTTCTGTTATTTTTTCTCTTTTCTGTGACCGAAGGTTCGTCACTGGCTAACTCAATCACATCCAGTATGCCGCAGTCCAGCGTTTCACAAATGCGGACTAATGTATGAACCTGAAATTATCCGGTACTTCCCCGGTGCGGGTGACAGTGACGGGAAGGGATAACGGCGTGGGGTTGGATGCAGATATGATGAGGGGATTGGCGGATGACTATATCATTTACGCTGCGCCCTGCAATACCAAAGGGAAGAAGAGCAGCTTAAAAAAGGTAAAGACAAAGGCTTCCGGAGGCGGCGGGCAGTACACCCAGAAGGGCTTAAAGAGCGGCACATGGTACAAATACCGGATTGACGCTTACCGGAATGAAGACGGGAGGGGACAAAAAGCTTGCCAATCCCACTGGGGTAACGATTTCAAAAACGAAAGTCAGTGTGAAGAAGGGGAAAACCCTTCAAGCTTAAGGTACCAAGGATTCTCCGCAAAATGTCAGTGAAATTGTAAACCGTGTACAGATAGGAACACAGAATGTATCAGAATTTATGAAAGAAAATACGGAACAGCTTTTAATCAGAATAAGGTGATGCAGAGCGCATCCACTGTGAAAATGAAGAGTTTTCCAATATTGCAAGTATGGTACAGAACAATAGCGATGAGATAATTGCTTTGTCCGAGCAGGTGGATATGGTGAATTCTATGGTGGAACAACTGGAAAATCTGCTGACATTGGAATAAACCATGTCAGCAGATTGTAACAGCTCCATGAAAAAATGTTTCCCGAAAAACCAGTCCCTACCGGAAACTCTTAATCCAGTTAATTAAGGAATCATGATATACATTGTTGGCAACATCCCTTCTCATCTGGTCTGTAAGGGGGCCGTTCTTTTCCATAGTTGCAAGAATCGCCTCCTGAAGCCCTGCAATTTTCCCTTTTTCAAATGCTTCTTTTTCTTTATCCGTCATATTGCCAGCGGCATCGTCAGGCTTAATGGAGGCAGGAGCCGCCGGAGTCTGGGGCTTAGGATCGCCTGGGGCGTCATTTCCCTGGGATGTTTCTGTTTCAGCTTTTATGGCCTCTGTTTTTGCCGGTTCCTCTTTTGCAGGGGAGGCTTTTGGCGTTTCAGCGGCAAGTTTTATCGGGGCTATATCCGGGGAATTTGATACCACGTTCTCCGGCAGCCACAGTTCCCCGTAGTTGGCTTTCACATTTACTGTGATGCAGCCGTTATTCACGGAAACTTTTTCTCCGGAAAGCACGCCCACATATGTGCTGGAATTTCCGGCGCCAACTGTCATGGTGAAATCGTTGTCGTCGTTATTTACCGTGACAATGGCGGAATCTTCCTCAAAATTTCTGGAAAAAGCATACTGTCTGTTGGTGAGCAAAAGCTCCCTGTAATCTCCGTAAGCTAAGGCTTTGGATTTTTGCCTGGCATGTCCCAAAGCGGCAATCAGTTCCGTGGAGGGATTTGTTTTCACCGCATCCTTAAAATCGGAGAGATTTAAGGCAGGGCGCAGGGATGCATCAGACCACTTTTCTTTTCTCCCTTCAATGGCAAATTCCGAGCCATAGTAAACAGAGGGGATGCCCGGCAGTGTGTACATTAAAATATGTACCGGGGCAAAGTGGGCTTTGTTGTTTAATTTTGTATAGATACGTTCCACATCATGGTTGTCCACAAAGTTGTAAAGCTTTAGTCCGTCGGGCCTGCTGCCTCCCATTTCGTAAAGGCGCTTCACCGTGTGGGCAATCTCAAAGAAATTGTGGTCGTTGTGTCCGGAATATAAGGCTTTGTGAAGCTGATAGTTGGTGACGGAGTGGAGGGTTCCTTCGTTTACCCAGCGGCTGTAATCACCGTGGATCACTTCTCCCATCAGCCAGAAATCCGGCTTCACTTCGTTTGCTAGGTGCCTTAGTGCCTGCATAAAATCAAAATCCAAAACGTCCGCTGCGTCTAAGCGGATGCCGTCTACGTCAAATTCCCTGACCCAGAAACGGATAGCGTCACAGATATAATCCTTTACTGCCGGGTTTCTCTGGTTCAATTTTACCAAAAGGTTGTATCCGCCCCAGTTTTCATAGGAAAAACCGTCGTTGTACTCTGTGTTTCCGCCGAAATTTACATTGCAGTACCAATCCCGGTAGGGGGAATTTTCCCGGTTTTTCTGGATATCTTTAAATGCAAAAAAGTCTCTTCCCGTGTGGTTAAATACGCCGTCAAAAATCACTTTGATTCCGGCTGCATGACATTCCGACACGAAATTTGCCAAATCTTTATTGTCGCCTAAGCGGCTGTCTAATTTTTTGTAATCTGTGGTCTCATATCCATGGCCTACCGATTCAAAAAGAGGGCCGATATACAGGGCATTACATCCGATTTCTTTGATGTGGGAAATCCATGGGAGTAATGTATTTAACCTGTGTTCCACCGGGCCGTAGGAATTTTCCTTAGGCGCATCGGTAAGTCCTAAAGGATAGATGTGGTAAAAAACTGCTTCATCGTACCAAGCCATATGAAAAAGCCTCCTGTCTGTAAAAATAATCGGTCTTTATTATAACACAACTGCATGTTTGATACAAGAAGGGGAGAAAACACCTTTCATATTTTTTGCAGATTCTAAAAAACATTAGATATTCTTGTTATTGCTATGGGCGTTGCGGTGTTATATAATGGGAAAAGAAGTGTAAGGGACAATCGTACAACAGGAGGTTTTGCATGAAAACTACAATTTTTACAGGAACAAAGAGCAGTGAGGTCAGGACATACGAAAAGGAACACCGCAGCGTGGCAAAAATGGCGGCAGCGGAAGGATTTGTCCTTTTAAAAAATGAAAACCACATTCTGCCTATAGACAGGGCAGAGAAAATTGCCCTTTACGGGCCGGGGGCGGAAAAAACCATTAAAGGGGGCACGGGTTCCGGGGATGTGAACGAGCGTTACAGTGTGAGTATTTATCAGGGGTTAAAAGACGCCGGGTATGAGATTGTCACGGAGGACTGGATAGAAAACTACAGGAAGGAATTTGACCAAAAGAGGCAGGAGTGGAAAGAAAGAATCTGGAAAAAGGTGGAGGATGATAATTTTCCACTGTTTGACGCCTATGTGTCGGAACCATTTTCTTATCCCACAGGGGAAATGCCAAAAAAAACAGAGGCGGCCACTGCCATTTACGTGTTAAGCCGGGTGGCGGGGGAAGGAGCGGACAGATACGATAAAAAAGGGGATTACTATCTTACGGAAGAGGAAAATAAGTTTTTAAATGAGCTCTCCGGCCTGTATGTAAATGTTGTGCTGGTGCTAAATACCGGGGGGCCGGTGGATTTGACTTATCTGGAGGAATACAAAAATATCCGCTGTGTAATACAGATGTGCCAGGGGGGATGCGAAGGGGGAGCCGCATTTGCGGATGTGGTTTCCGGAAAGGTAAATTTTTCCGGAAAGCTGACGGATACCTGGGCCTTCCGTTATGGGGATTACCCCAATTCCTCCACATTCTCCCACAACAACGGAAATGTACAGAAAGAACTTTACGAAGAGGGAATCTTTGTGGGATACCGGTATTTTGACAGCTTTGGGAAGAAAGTGCGCTACGGTTTTGGGTACGGGCTTTCCTACACGGAATTTAAAATAGAAACCATTGGGATGAAACACTATGATTTAGGGACAGACCATGCCGAAATCGGCCTTGACATTGCCGTGACCAATACCGGGGAGCGGGAAGGGAAAGAAGTGGTTCAGGTGTATGTCTCCTGCCCTCAGGGAAAGCTGGGGAAGGAGTACAGAAGGCTGGTGGGATTTGAAAAGACGAAAGAGCTTGCTTCCGGGGAAAGGCAGCAGTTTGAAATCCGTTTTCCTCTGTATGCCCTTACTTCCTATCTGGAAAGTGAGCCGGGCTGGGTGTTAGAGCAGGGGGTTTACGGCATCTTTGTGGGAAACAGCCTGGATACTTCCGCTTTTTCCGCTTCCATAAAAATGCAGGATGATTTTGTTATGGTAAAAACGGAGCATATCTGCGAATTAAAACAGGAACTTACGGAATTAAAGGCTCCCTCAGAGGAAATTGAGAGACGACGGGAGCAGTGGATTTGCGGTTTGGAAGAAAAGCCTTCCGTGATTCTGGGAAGCAAAGACATGGCAAAAAAGACAATGGTTTACGGCGGGGAGTATGAAATGATTCCTGAAAAAGCAAAAGATTTTGTGGATGCTTTGTCAAGAGAACAGTTAATCCGCCTTGCCACGGGAGAACCCTCCCAGGTTCAGGGCAGCGGAAACCTGGGGGCGGCTGGGTTTTCTGTGCCCGGTGCGGCGGCCCAGACCTCCGGCTGTGCGAAGGGGCAGGGGCTTACCGATTATGTCCTGGCAGACGGGCCTGCGGGGTTAAGGCTCCAGCAGAGTTATTTTGTAAAGGACGGGAAAATTGTGCCGGAGCCCTTTGAAAAATCTATCGAAAGGGGATTTCTCTGCAAAGACTATAAAGAGCCGGAAGGGGAAAAGTATTACCAGTACTGCACCGCATTTCCTGTGGGGACGCTTCTGGCCCAGACCTGGGACAGAGAAATCGTAAAAGCCGTTGGAAAAGCGGCGGCGGAAGAGATGGCGGAATTTCACGTGACCTTATGGCTTGCTCCGGGGATGAATATTCACAGGAATCCCCTCTGCGGAAGGAACTTTGAGTATTTTTCCGAAGACCCTGTGTTATCCGGGGAGATGGCGGCGGCCATAACCCTTGGAGTCCAGAGCATACCCGGGTGCGGAACCACCATTAAACATTTTGCCTGCAACAACCAGGAGGACAACCGTATCCACTCAGATTCCGTGATAACGGAGCGCACCCTCCGGGAAATTTACTTAAAAGGATTTGAGATTGCCGTGGCAAAATCAAATCCCATGTCCATTATGACCAGTTACAATCTGGTTAACGGGGTACATGCCGCCAATAACTTTGACCTGTGTACAAAAGTGGCAAGAAACGAGTGGGATTTTAAAGGGCTGATTATGACGGACTGGTATACCACCAATAACGGGCCGGACTGTACCGCCTCCGGCTGTATGCGGGCGGGAAATGATATTGTAATGCCCGGGCTTCCCATGGATCATGAAAATCTGGAAAAAGAGCTGTCGGAAGGGACTCTTGATATCCGGGATTTGAAAAAGTGTATCTGCCGGGTGGCACAGACGGGGTGGATGTCTTAAGAAAGGGACTGCCGCTGGGTCTGAAATAAAATAGGAAAAGTGCGAAGCCTTTGTGTGATGGAAGGCTTCGCACTTTTTTGGCTGTCAGGTATCCAAAGAGTATAGGACAGGGGCGGCGGCATGTTCCATGTCATAGACAAGAATAATATTATCTGGTGGCATATGCTCACCTGCTTTCTATTGGAATCTGAATGGATTGTTTCAACATTATTATAATTTTATAAACTTATCCAATATTACCCAAAAATAAAGGCAAATCTTTCAAAACTGAAAGAATTTTTCCTCTCCCGGAAATAATCTGGAAAGATTTCTGTGAGATAATCTGTATTATGGGAACAGACAATAGTTCCTGCAGTACAATTTCAGCAGACCAGGAGGTTAAGTATGAGTATTTTAACTACAAAAAATCTTAAAAAAATATACGGCAGCGGAGAGAGTGAAGTACATGCCTTAGACGGTGTTGACCTCTCTGTGGAAAAAGGAGAATTTGTGGCGGTGGTGGGAACCAGCGGCAGCGGAAAGTCCACCCTCTTACACATGTTGGGGGGATTAGACCGTCCCACCTGCGGAATAGTTTTGGTGGACGGAAAAGATATTTTTTCTTTAAAGGATGAAGAACTTACCATCTTCCGCCGGAGGAAAATCGGTTTTGTGTTCCAGAATTATAACCTTGTCCCGGTGTTAAATGTGTATGAAAATATTGTGCTCCCTGTGCAGCTTGACGGGGGCTCACCGGAGAAGAGGTATGTGGACAATTTAATTGATACCCTGGGCCTTGGGTCAAAGCTTAATAATCTCCCCAACAACCTTTCCGGGGGGCAGCAGCAGAGGGTTGCCATTGCAAGGGCCTTAGCGGCAAAGCCCGCCATTGTCCTGGCGGATGAGCCCACGGGAAATCTGGACTCTAAAACCAGCCAGGATGTGCTGGGGCTTATGAAAGTTACCAGCCAGAAGTTTTCCCAGACCATTGTGATGATTACTCACAATGAAGAGATTGCCCAGCTTGCGGACAGGATTATCCGCATAGAGGACGGCAGGATTGTAGAGCGGCAGGGGGTGGCAAAATGAATGTAAAAAACAGAAAATGCATCCGCCGCCTGGGATTCCGCCAGTTTCGGGCATCGGGGATGCGGAATCTTATCGCTGTGGCTGCCGTCACACTGACAGCTCTTTTGTTTACTTCCCTGTTTACCATAGCAATGTCTATTACCAAAAGTTATGAGGAGTACAATTTCCGCCAGGCCGGGGGGTACTGCCACGGAACTTTTAAAGAGGTAAACCAGGAACAGATAGAAAAAATTACCGCCCACCCCAAGGTGAAAGAGACAGGGGCCAGGACTGTGGCAGGGTATCTCTCCACGGAAGGGTTTGCAAAAGTTCCGGCGGAAGTCAGCTATATGGATGAAAACTGTACAAAATGGAGTTATGCCATCCCAAAGGAAGGCCGTATGCCCCAAAAGGGCATGGAGGTTTCCATGGATACCACGGCTCTTAAAGAACTGGGAGCAGAGCCGGTTTTAGGGGAGGAGATTACCATCACGTATCCCATACGAAATTCCAATGCTGTAGACGGGGAGGAAGTCTGCCGGACAGATACCTTTACCCTGGTGGGATTCTGGGAATATGATAATGTGATACCTGTCCATTATATTAATGTATCAAAAGAATATATGGATATGGTGGAAAAAGACTGGCTGGCAGAAGAGAAAACAGAAGAAGTACCGGAGCCTTTCCGGATAGATTTAAACGTTATGCTTGCCTCCAGTGTGAATATCGAAGGGGTGATGCAGTCCATTGACACGGATTTAGGATACCAGTGGGAGGACAGGGAAGGGGAAAACTGCGTCCGCATTGGGGTAAACTGGGGGTATGTGGCCTCCGAGATGAATTCTAAGGCAGACCCCATGTTAATTGCTTCCATTGCCGCCTTCGTGCTTTTGGTGGTATTTACCGGGTATCTGATTATTTATAATGTATTTCGGATTTCCGTTACAAATGATATCCGGTTTTACGGCATGTTAAAAACCATTGGAACCACCCCAAGGCAGCTAAAGCGGATAATCCGCATCCAGGCCCTTGTGATTTCCACGGTGGGAATTCCCCTTGGCCTTGTACTTGGCTTTATTATAGGCTCCCTTCTCCTGCCCCGTGTATTATCAGGCACTATGGATTTTGCAGTGGCAAAACTTAGCATGTCCCCGATGATTTTTCTGGGAGCTTCTTTATTTTCCCTGGTAACGGTTCTTCTCTCCGTGTCAAAGCCAGGGAGGATTGCGGCAAAGGTTTCCCCCATCGAGGCTTTGCGCTATACGGAGAGTGCTCAGGGGAAGAAAAAGACCCGCAAAACCAAAGGGGCGGACGTCTTTTCCATGGCCTGGGCAAATATGGGCCGCAGCAAAAGCAAAACCCTGCTGGTGGTGTTGTCCTTATCCCTGGCAGTAGTGCTTTTAACCAGCCTGTTTTCCTTTGTCAGGGGCTTTGACATGGAAAAATATGTGAGTAAACAGACAGCGGGAGATTTTCTTTTAAGCAAAACGGAATACATGAGATCTCATTACAGAAAGGGAGGGGAGGCGCTGCCGGAGGAAATTTTGGAAATGGTCAGGAAAAACACTTACTGTGAACTGGAGGGCAGTGCATATTCTACAGTGGTAAATCTTGATTATGCATGGCTGACAGAGGATCTCTACCGCAAGGGCTCTTTTCAGAGCGGGGAGATGTTAGAGCGGGAAATAAAAGAAGTGGAGCGCAAAAACGGTTTGCTTAAGTCTGGGCTTCAGATAGAGGCTTTGGATGAGAGTTTGTTTGAGAAACTCACAGTGATTGAGGGGGATATCACCCCGTTAAAGCAGGCGGACAGCCATGAGATTGCCATCTGCGTGTCCGTGGACGACTATGGGAAACCTTACGGGGAGTACCCAAAGATTGGGGATACCATACCTGTCTCCTACATTGAAAGCTGCAATTATTATGACTCACGGACAGGGGAGCTGGCGGATGACGCCACACCTTATGAGTATATGGAAGAGGAAGTGAAGTTAAGCAATGAGGTGGAATATCAGGTGTGCGCCCTGGTAGTCCTTCCCTATAAAATGGGTTACCGGTACAAAACGGAAGGGTTTGAGGCCCTGCTTTCCAAAGAGCAGCTGAAAAATGACAGCAGACAGGAACTTGCCCGGATGTTTTATCTTTTTGATACTCCGGGAGAAGAGGAGGAGGCTTTGGCAGAAGAATTTCTTGCAGAGCTTACGGAAAACGACAGCCTTGGCCTTGCCTATGAGAGCAAAAAAATTATCCGGGATGATTTTAAGAATTTCCGGAATATGTTCCTTCTGTTGGGAGGGGTGCTCTGTTTTATTGTGGCAGTTATCGGCATATTAAACTTTTTAAACGCCATCCTTACGGGAATCATTACCAGGCGGAGGGAATTTGCCATGCTCCAGTCCATTGGAATGACGGGGAGGCAGCTTAAGACCATGCTGGTGTGGGAAGGGCTTCTCTACGCTTTGTTTTCCCTGATTAGTTCCCTAATCTTTTGCCTTTTGATAGAGCCTTTGGCGGGAAATATGTTTGAGAACATGTTCTGGTTTTTCACAGCCAGATTTACCATGCTTCCGGTATTTTGTGTCATCCCTGTGTTTTTACTTTTGGGAATTGTCCTGCCTCTTTTGGCATACCGGGCGTTTTCCGGGAAATCCATTGTAGAGAGGCTCAGGGAAAGCGATGTGTAACAAAAAATAACTTATTGGCAATGACAGCTTGTTTAGGAACCGGGATTTTACGGAATAGGAAGAAATGGATTTCATGGCATTCCTTAAGCCGTAATCCCGGATGCCTGAAATTTTGCCCTAGTGCAGCCGGATTCTATGATGAGCTTTTAATCTAACTTCACACAAAAGGCAAGATAACTATGACCGGCATCGAGCAGCAGGCTGTAATCGAAACCTTCCGAATAAAAGATTTTTTTAAACTGGTCCATAGCAACGATGTGGCTGTTTTCCAGTTCATATTGTGAGGACAGACGGTTATGTGCGCCAAGTTGTTCCGCAATATGCTGTGACAGTTCTTTGGCGGCATTCATAACTATCTTATCCATTTTTTTAAGGGGCATATTCAGCATAGCGCTGACCGTTTTCAATACCAGGCTGTTTTCCAGAACTATGAAAATCTGTACGGTTTCTTTATCTTTTGAAAGGTAGGTCAATCGGATGACTAGGCTTGGTCCGAAATTTTCTCCGCTGTAATGTTCGCTTACAATCTCTGTTTTCAATCTGAAAATTTCCTGTACGGTGACAAGCAGGGCATTTTTTAAGGTATCCATGGGGATGCCGGCGTTATCTGCTTTCCATCTGGTTGAAACTTTACCTGTAATGGCCCGGTCTTCAATCATAATGTGGGCGGTAAGCCATCCAAGGCAGATGCCCAGGAAATGCTGGATCGATTCCTGGGAGTAGTTTGATTCTGTGAGATCTTTTTCCAGTGCGGGAAGTGTTTCATACCGCATGTCGTCATGCAGGCGCTTGTGTATCCCATATTCTTTATAGCAGATAGATTGCATATAGGCTTCCTCATCGGCAAAGTGTTCTATGGCATAGTTTTTAAAGTATTTGATACCTTCGGCGCATGCCCATTGTCCGTTATTTTCATCTCTGCTCAGATGGATTAGCTTACCCACGATGGAAAAAAGTCTCCGGTGGGCATTGTCAATCGAATCAATTCCTATGTTAAATTGTTTATTCCATTTCGTCTCATGAAACATGGCACTCCTTGATCAGATGGGAAATTTACCCTGTGCTGATGGTTTTTTTGAATAGGTTTGTAATAGTATATGTCGAGAAACGGCGAATAGTGTCAAATGATCCCATTGGATTTTCTTTATAGCCTTGAACTGTCCCATTGGAATATGGTAAAATGTATAGAATAAATTCTGGCGGCAGAGAGGTAAAAGCCGCAAAACATGAGAAAAAGGCAGGAGTACCGGTATGAGTGTTTATGACACATTAAATGAACCACAGAAAGAGGCGATTTTAAAGACGGAGGGGCCTCTTTTGATTCTGGCGGGGGCGGGTTCCGGAAAGACCCGGGTATTGACCCACAGGACAGCATATTTAATAGAAGAAAAAGGGGTAAATCCCTGGAACATCCTGGCCATTACTTTTACAAACAAGGCGGCAGGGGAGATGCGGGAGCGCATTAGCGCTATGGTGGGCCACGGCTCAGAAAGTATATGGGTTTCCACCTTCCATTCTGCCTGTGTGCGGATTTTAAGGCGGTATATTGACAGGATAGGGTTCGACACTAATTTTACCATATATGACGCAGACGACCAGAAATCTTTGATGAAAGATATCTGCAAAAGGCTTCAGATTGACACCAAGATTTATAAGGAAAAAACGTTTTTGGCAGCTATCTCCTCCGCAAAGGATGAGATGATCGGGGTGGAGGAGTTTACCCGGAATGCGGGAGTGGACTTTGCCCTCCAAAAACAGGCCCAGGTGTACAGGGAGTACCAGAATGCCTTAAAGAAAAACAACGCTCTGGATTTTGACGATTTGATTTTACAGACTGTGGAACTCTTCCGAAAGGAGGAAGAGGTTCTTGACTCCTATCAGGAGAGATTCCGTTACATAATGGTGGACGAGTACCAGGATACAAACACGGCGCAGTTTGAACTGATTCATCTCCTGGCGGGAAAGTATAAGAATCTCTGTGTGGTGGGGGATGACGACCAGTCCATATACAAATTCAGGGGTGCAAATATTTACAACATTTTAAATTTTGAAAAGCATTTCCCACAGGCCTGCGTCATTAAACTGGAACAGAATTACCGCAGCACCCAGAATATTTTAGATGCGGCAAACCATGTGATTGCAAACAACCGGGGAAGGAAGGAAAAACGCCTTTGGACGGCCAACGGCCAGGGGGAAAAACTGGTGTTAAAGCAGCTTGAGACTTCCTATGACGAAGCGGATTTTGTCACAAGGGATATTACGGAAAAAGTGTATAAGGAGAATTACAATTACAGGGACTGTGCCATTCTCTACCGCACCAATGCCCAGTCCCGGCTTTTTGAGGAAAAGTTTGTGGTGAGCAATATCCCCTACAAAATTGTGGGGGGGGTAAACTTTTATGCCCGCCGCGAAATCAAGGATTTGCTCTGTTACTTAAAAACTATTGACAACGCCAGGGATGATTTGGCGGTGCGGCGGATTATCAATGTTCCAAAGCGGGGGATTGGGGCGGCATCTTTAAATAAAGTGCAGATTTTTGCAGATGCAAACGGCATGAGTTTTTATGACGCTTTAAAAAAGGCGGAGGAAATTCCAGGTCTTGGCAGGGCTGCCGGAAAGATTAGGCCTTTTGTCACATTTATCCAGGCAATGCGCAGCAAACTTGACCTTATCGGCCTTACAGATTTGTTAAACGAAATTATTGAAACCACCGGGTATGTGGAAGAACTGGAGTTGGAGGGCACAGAGGAGGCGGCAGGACGAATCGAAAATATCGACGAGTTAATCAGCAAGATTGCGGCCTACGAGGAGGATACACAGGAGCCGACTTTAAGCGGGTTTTTAGAGGAAGTTGCTCTTGTGGCTGACATAGACAGCTTGGAGGAGGACAGCAATTATGTAGTTCTTATGACCCTTCACAGTGCAAAGGGGCTGGAATTTCCTAATGTGTACCTTGCAGGGATGGAGGACGGGCTGTTTCCCAGCTACATGTCCATTGTGTCGGATACGGCCATGGAGGATTTGGAGGAGGAGCGAAGGCTTGCCTATGTGGGGATTACCCGGGCAAAAGAACATTTGGTAATTACCAGCGCCAGACAGAGAATGATCCGGGGAGAAACCCAGTTTAACCGGCTTTCCAGATTTGTACAGGAGATTCCTTCCGTGCTTTTCGGCCAGGAGGCGGCTCCAGCGCCAAAGAAGAGCACAGAGACAAAAAATCCTTACCGCCAGGCAAAAGACTCCTTTAAAAAGAAGCCTGTGGCCGTTTCCGGCCTTGCGGCAGCCAAAAATTTCGGGGCGGCGGAAAAGAAAGCCCTGGATTACACAGAAGGGGACCGGGTTTCCCATATAAAATTCGGGGAGGGAATTGTGACAAACATCGTGGAAGGCGGCAGGGATTATGAAGTTACGGTGGATTTTGACAAGGCGGGAACCAAAAAGATGTTTGCCTCCTTTGCAAAACTAAAAAAATTATAAAATTTTCAGAAAATATGAAAAGAATCGTAATTTTTTATTTTCCAACTGGGAAAGATATGTTATAATACCTGTATGAATCTTTGGAAGCAAAGAAAAGGAGTGTGCACGATGAACAAGGTAGATGATTTTTTAACAATGACAAAACTCAATGATTTCCTGAACAAGAAGGAAGATGACACAAAGAAAACCTCTAAAGTGGTATGGATTTTCGCAATTGTGGGTATCGTGGTAGCTGTTGCAGCAGCAGTTTACGGTATTTACCGCTTCTTCACACCGGATTATCTGGAAGATTTTGAAGATGATTTTGAGGACGAATTCGAGGATGACTTCTTTGATGACGATGATGAGGAGGATGACGAGGAGGAAGACAACTAAGAAGCCGTTTTTTCTGCCCAGGTTTTGGCTGTGAAGCCGGAGAGTTGGGGGGTTTAAGTGTTTTCAGAGAAATCAGATCATCCGAATTGCAATGACAACAGAATAATGAGATGAAAACGAAATACCCTGCAGCTTGCTGCGGGGTATTTCCTATCTGTGCCCCTGGAATCATTTCAGGGACGGCGGTTTCCTGCCCTTTTTGCGGCGGGCATTTTAGTACAACAGATACTAAGTTGTACTAGTGGGGAAGAATAAAGAGATGAGGTTGAATGATGAAAAAAAAGCAGCAGTATGAGGGAAAAATTGAAAAAGTGCTGTTTCCCAATAAAGGGATTGCAGTGACGCCGGAGGGTGAGCGGGCGGTAGTGAAAAATACCCTGCCAGGCCAGACCGTTTCCTTCGTGGTAAATAAGGCCAGGAACGGAAAATATGAAGGAAGGCTGGTGGAGGTGCTAAGAAAGGCAGAAAATGAGCTGGCAGAGCCGCTCTGCCCCCATTTTGGAACCTGCGGCGGCTGTACCTACCAGAATTTAAGTTACGAAGATCAGCTTAAATTGAAGGAGAGGCAGCTTCAGGAGCTGTTTACACCTGTTTTGTCCAAGTCCGGCAGGAAGTTTGACCAGGTGTTTCAAGGGATTAAGCCCAGCCCCGATGTTTTTGGATATAGGAATAAAATGGAATTCTCCTTCGGGGATACTTTTAAAGACGGCCCCCTGGCATTGGGGATGCACAGGCGGGGAAGTTTTTATGATATTGTAAATGTGGAGCACTGCCGTATTGTGGACGGGGATTACAGAAAAATTTTAGTTTCTGTG
This sequence comes from Roseburia sp. 1XD42-69, assembly GCF_003612565.1. Classification (GTDB taxonomy): domain Bacteria; phylum Bacillota; class Clostridia; order Lachnospirales; family Lachnospiraceae; genus Roseburia_B. The sequence goes on from NZ_RAZG01000009.1 coordinate 100,372, forward strand.
AGGGATTTTTTCGGGGAGAAAAAGATTCCTTTTTACCACAGGCTGCGCCATGAGGGATACCTGCGGCATCTCCTGGTACGGAAAGCTTCCGCTACCGGGGAGATTTTGGTTGATTTAATCACTACTTCACAGGTGGAAACTTTCCGTGAGGAGGAGCTTTTGCAGGAGTTTGCGGACAAGCTTAAGGCACTTCCCCTGGATGGAAAGCTGGCAGGGATTTTACATACCAGAAACGACAGTGTGGCGGATGTGGTTAAAAATGAGGGCACACAGGTTCTTTTTGGGGATGACTTCTTTTTTGAACATCTTCTGGGACTGAAATTTAAGATAACTCCTTTTTCCTTTTTTCAGACAAACTCTTTGGGTGCGGAGGTTCTCTATGACCTGGCCAGGGAGTTTATCGGTGATACGGCAAAGGAGAGTACGGTATTTGATTTGTACAGCGGCACAGGCACCATTGCCCAGATGCTTGCCCCGGCGGCGGGAAAAGTAATCGGCGTTGAGATTGTGGAGGAGGCTGTTTTGGCGGCCAGGGAAAATGCCGGGTTGAATCACCTTGACAACTGTGAGTTTATAGCCGGGGATGTGCTAAAGGTGCTGGATGAAATCAGGGATAAACCGGATTTTATTGTCCTTGACCCACCCAGGGACGGGATACATCCCAAGGCCCTTTCTAAGATTATCCGTTATGGAGTGGAGCGGATGGTTTATATTTCCTGTAAGCCTACCAGCCTGGTGCGGGATTTGGAAGTTTTGCTGGGGAGCGGGTATGAGGTGGTAAGGATGGGAGGAGTGGATATGTTTCCGGGGACGGGGCATGTGGAGACGGTCTGTTTATTGTCCAAACTTCATTCAGACCAACATATCGAGGTGGAGCTTCAGATGGACGAGCTTGATTTAACGGCTGCGGAGAGCAAGGCAACCTATGAGGAAATCAAGGATTATGTGTTGGAACATACGGGATTGAAAGTCAGCAATTTATATATCGCACAGGTAAAAGAGAAATGTGGGATTATCGAGAGGGTGAACTATAATCTGCCAAAATCAGAAAATGCCAGACAGCCGAAATGCCCGCCAGAGAAAGAAGCGGCGATAAGGGAGGCGTTGGAGCATTTTCGGATGATTTGATTTATGAGCAAATAAGAAGTGATAAGCTGCTTTGGAGAATGGATATTAAAATTTCAAGAAAATGTTTAGTAATATAATTTTACAATAGTGATGCAGAGTCTATTGCTTTAAAAATATTGAAAGAGTGACTAATAAAATGAATTATATGAAAGAAAGTTGTAGAATAAGAGATTATCAAGAATGATGGGAGAAAACAGATGATATACGTGCCAGATTTAACGGTAAAAAGTGCATTAGAATTTTCAAAAGAAATTCATAATTGTTTTTTGGAAGAAGGAGAAGTGTTTGATTTTTCTAAGGTACATAATTGCGACCCTTTTCCGATGCTAGTGGTTTCTAGTTCAATTAGACAGAGAAGAAATGAATCAGATGTAAAAAAATGTGTCGCTAAAAACTGCAATAATAGTTATGCTGAACATATGAGATTTTATACAGCAATTGGAATCAAACATGGAAAAGGGTTTGATGAAAATTACGGTAATCAGAGGTATCTTCCAATTACCAAGTTAGACATTAAAGAACTTCGAGAACAGGGTGCGACTAATTTGGAGAGGATACAGGAAGTAATAGTTAGTAAATCAAATTTAATGGCAAATGTATTGTCACAAGGAAATTCTTCTTATAAGAAATGGTTGAGTTATGCATTAACAGAAATAATGAGAAATATACCTGAACATAGTAATGCTAAAGAAATTTGGTATTGTGCACAATATTGGCCTTCATTCGACTTGGTTGAACTTGCAATTTTGGATGAAGGAATTGGAATCAGAGAAAGCTTATTAAGTAATATAGCATATGAAAGTTTAATAAGTACAGACAAAGAAGCATTGAAGTATGCGTTAAAACCAGGTATTTCAAGAACTTTTGTTCCTGGTAGAAGCAATTCTTCAATGGATGAATGGGCAAATTCGGGATATGGATTATACATGGTAAGTAGAACATGTGCTGCTTTGGGAGGAAGTTTTATTATATTAAGTGGTGATGCAGCAATGAAAGTAGATGAAGATGGGATAAAGGAATATCCACAAAATTGTTATTTAAAAGGAACTGCAATTCAGATAAGGGTTCGTTTATCTCAAATGGCAAAATATGAAGATGTTGTACAAAAGATATTAAGTGAGGGTGAAAAAGAAGCGAAGGAGGGTAAAAAAACTATAAAATCTGCTTCAAAGTCAACAAAACATATTTTGGGATATTGATATAAAGCGTAGAAAATTGAATATGTCTAAGGCACATCACAGAGCCGCTTATTCTTATTGATTTTTTAAGAGTAAGCGGCTTTTTTGCGTTCTCTGGTACTCTTACATAGCCACCTTGACAAAGTGGCTAAATCTATGCGAAAGGAGGACGCATCCTATGTCAAATTGCAAAGTAATCGCTTTAACCAACCAGAAAGGCGGCGTTGGAAAGACCACCACGGCGGTCAATCTGGGCGTGGCTCTGGCACAGCAGGGTAAGAAAGTCCTGCTCATTGATGCCGACGCACAGGCAAACCTAACCATGTCGCTCGGTTACAGCCGACCAGACGACTTGCCCGACACGCTCTCGACTATCATGCAGGACATCATTGATGATAAACCTGTCGATGTTTCCAGAAGCATCCTGCACCATGACGAGGGCGTTGACCTGCTCCCGTCCAACATTGAACTGTCGGGACTGGAAGTAAGGCTGATTAACGCCATAAGCCGTGAAAGCATACTGAAAACCTGCATCAATGAAGTAAAAAAGAATTACGACACGGTTCTTGTGGATTGTATGCCGAGCTTGGGTATGCTGACAATCAACGCTCTTGCGGCTGCTGACAGCGTGGTTATCCCGACACAGCCCCATTATCTTTCCGCCAAAGGCTTAGAGCTGTTGCTTCGCTCCGTGTCTAAGGTCAAACGGCAAATCAACCCGCACCTGCGGATTGACGGCATCCTTATGACGATGGTAATGCCACGCACGAACATCTCTAAGGAAATCACGGCAACGGTAAAAAGTGCTTATGGGCAGAGGATTAAAGTATTCGACACACAGATACCCCACTCCATCCGAGCCGTGGAAGCTACCGCAGAGGGAAAGAGCATTTTTGCCTACGACAAAGGCGGCAAGGTAGCCGCTGCTTACGAGCAGTTCGGAAAGGAGGTGGCAGAGCTTGGCGAAAAGCAGAGGAAGCAAAATCGAGCTGACCGCATACGATGACCTCTTTGAAACGGACGAGAGCCGTGCGGAAGCGAAGCTAAGCAAAATAAGGGAAATCCCGATTGCGGAGATTGACGAGTTCCCAGACCACCCGTTCAAGGTCTTAATGGACGAGGACATGGAGCAGCTTGTGGACAGCGTAAGGCGGAGCGGCGTAATGACCCCTGCCACAGTCCGCCAGAAAGAGGACGGGCGGTATGAGCTTATCAGCGGTCACAGGAGGAAAAAAGCTTGCGAGCTTGCAGGGCTTGAAACGCTCAAATGCGAGGTTAAGGAGCTGACCCGTGACGAAGCTATCATTGTCATGGTTGAGAGCAATCTCCAAAGGACTACTATCTTGCCGAGTGAGAAAGCCTTTGCGTATAAGATGCGGCTTGAAGCGATGAAACGGCAGGGACAGCGAAGTGATTTAACTTCGTCGCCAGTGGCGACTAAGTTACAGAGTGGACGTTCTGATAAAGAATTAGGCGAACTCGTTGGAGAAAGCAAAGACCAGATACGCCGCTTTATCCGTCTGACCGAGCTTGTACCCGAAATCCTGCAAATGGTTGATGAACGCCAGATTGCCTTCCGCCCTGCGGTGGAAATCTCCTATCTGTCCGAGGAACAGCAGTACACCCTGCTTGAAGCGATGGGCTACAACGATGCCACGCCCTCTCTTGCACAGGCTATCAAGATGAAAAAGTTCATGCAGGAGGGAAAGCTCACGGATGGGGTTATCCAGAGCATCATGCAGGAGGAAAAGCCAAACCAGAAAGAGAAGCCCGCCTTTAAGGACGAGCGGATAACCAAGCTCATACCGAAATCCATCCCCAGAGGGCAGGAAACGGATTTTGTCGTAAAGGCGTTGGAGTTCTACAACCGCCATCTGCAAAGGCAGCGGGGGCAGGAAAGATAACCGCACACTTGGGGAGAAGTCCGCCCTTTGGGGGATAGCAAATTTTTTTTGAGCGTCCCCCTCTCCACACCTCTCCCCCTAGATACTGCCAGTAACTATCCGAGAAAAGAACAATTAAAGCTGTCCACATGGGCGGCTTTTTTTCTGCCAGAAAGTCAACTATCAACATGAGAACGAACAGGAGGTAATGAATGAAGATTCGTAAATTATTTCAAAGGGCTGCGGCGTTTGCATTGGCTGCGGTCACGGCACTGTCCGCCGTCCCTGCCACGACAGCGTTTGCTGCGGGCGACATCGGCACGATTAGTTTTACCCACACCTACGACGGCGCAGGGAACGCAATCAGATACAATTCCAGTGCGAACATCGGCGGTCATACCGCAGGCGGCACGGGCGAATACAAGTACCGCATGTATGTGGACGGGGAAACGGCGTTCTGCATACAGCCAGGCGTACCCTTAAAAACAGGGAACACGCTGGCAAAGGCATCTTCCAACACATGGAACGCCCTCTCCGCAGAACAGAAAAAGGCGGTAGGGCTTGCCCTGCTCTACGGCTATCAGGGCAACAGCGGAAACTTATCTGGGAGCGACGACGAGAAATGGCTTGCCACCCAGACCCTTGTGTGGGAGTTCGTCACGGGATGCCGTAGCTCTGCAAGCCCGTACAGCCAGACAAGCACGACCGTTTACAGCCTGCACTTATCTGCTACGATATTCTGGATTTGGGCAAGCAGTTACAGCCTATCGGTATGCTTGTTGTCCTCGACAGCATCTTAAACCGCATCACCCAGAACAGGGCGAAAGGCAGGAACACCTTTATTTTCATTGACGAGATTTATCTGCTCTTTCAGCATGAATACTCGGCGAACTTCCTCTTTACCCTCTGGAAGCGTGTGCGTAAGTACGGGGCGTACTGCACTGGAATCACACAGAATGTGGACGACCTCTTGCAGAGCCATACGGCGAGGACGACCTCATTTTCTTTGATTGGGGGAGCGACGGCTCAATCGACCATGTGGGAATCGTGGAAAAATGCGAGAATGGGACGGTCTACACCGTGGAGGGCAACTCTGGGGATGCCTGCAAACAGCGGAGCTATCCAGTCGGGAGCGGTTCAATATACGGCTACGGATGTCCAAACTATTAGTTGAACAAGGTAAAAGGAAACCAGAGGTCAATCCTCTGGCTGCTTTTTTGCCTTACATATCCCCTGCGCCGTCCCTGCTATAATAGTCAATTCCGCATCATCAAAAGTATCAAGAAGCACATCTAAACGCCGACGTAAAGTTGTTTTCTTTATCGGACTGTCTGGGTGTATGTACTGGTCTACGGATATGTGGAACATTGTCACAAGCTGAATAAACAGCCGAAAACTCGGATACTGCCCCTCTTTTTCAATAGACTGCAAATGTCTTGCCGAAATTCCAAGCTCCTCGGCTAATTCCTCTCTTGTAATCCGCTGTTTTTCACGTGCATCTTGGATTGCCTGCCCTAATTCCAGAAAATCAAAATTTTCCAAATCATTACCCATTTTTTCACCGCCCATACTAAAAAATTTTATAATATCTATTTTACAGAGATGGAAGTTCTTATAAAACGATGTGAAATCTCTGCTCATAAGAGGTTCTATCTCTTGTCTTGAGAGATAAAAGTGGGTATTCGCACAGTTGAATCACAAAAAACAGATAATTATAATGGGAGTATTAAGTGGTTCAGTATAAAAATTCATACGCCATTCACACAGAAATGCTAAAATAAACTTGGAGGTGGTCTTTATGGCAAAGATATTGATTGTAGAGGATAACATAGATACAAACGAAGCTCTTTCTGAATACTTGCAGGAAGCAGGTCACGAAATCATATCCGCATATGACGGAACAGATGCTTTAGAGCTTTTTTCGCAGAATACAGTGGACTTAATTGTTCTTGATATTATGCTCCCTACCATGTCGGGGCTTGCAGTATTAAACACTGTACGAAAGACAAGCCAGATACCAGTTATCATGCTTACGGCTTTGGAAGATGAATATACACAGGTATCAAGTTTTGACTGTCTGGCAGATGATTATATGACAAAGCCGTTTTCTATGGTAGTGCTTGGAAAACGCATCACGGCATTGCTCCGTCGGGCAGGTGGCAAAGAAGAAACAAAAATTTGGAAATATGGTGATTTGACAGTTGATTTTTCTGGGTACTCTGCCTGCAACCCAAAGGGGAAAATAGATGTAACGCCAAAAGAGATTGACTTGCTGAAGCTCCTACTCGACCATAAAGGTCTGGTGCTGTCACGGTCGCAGATATTAAATGCAGTGTGGGGAGATGACTCTTATGTGATAGACCGTATTGTAGACAGTTATATTAGGAACCTGCGTAAAAAACTGGAACTTGACTGTATCGTTACCGTAAAGGGGATTGGCTATAAGTTAGAGGTGGATGTATGAAGAAACTGAAATTATTTCCAAAGACTTTTTTATACACATTTAGCCTGATGATAGTTATTGTGGCAGTTTCCCATTTGCTGGTCTATATTCTGCTTCCTACTGTTTACAATTACCGACAGCGTAATGCGTTGGAAGCCGATATTGAGAAATTATGCGAGGAAATTGCAGATACGGAAGATACGGGCAGGCTTGCTTTAGTGACTGACTTTGCGGGGAAATGGTATGCGGATATTCTGGTAAAATATGACGGATACACATATGAAATGAAACTGTTGAACGTGGGGGATGACGGATATTTGAAGTGTTCAGAGGACACCGAAAATCCAAGCGGAGATAAAGAAGATGTAAGCATCATTGCGGAAGAATCGGACGGCAAGATAAAAATATCTTTATCTCGAAATCCCAAAGGAGATAAAAATTTTTTATATGCAGAACAGATATTTCCGAACCAGAAAGGGTATGTGAGGGCGGTCATATCAAGGCAGCAGATTGAGGATGCAGTCAGTACCATCATAGTTATCCTGCCTGTTACAGCATTTGCCTGTACGCTTATCTCACTATTGTCTGCATTGCTGTATTCCCATATGCTCACGAAGCCTATCAAGCAGATTACTAATGTAACAAAACAAATGCAGGGATTAACGCATGGGATTTCCTGCGAAGTCCATACACACGATGAAATTGAAACATTGGCAGACAATGTAAACGCACTTTATAATAATCTGCTAAAAACAATCCATAACTTAGAGCAGGAAATTTATAAGGTAGAAGAAATGGAAGTGCAGAAAACAAATTTAATGCGCTCTGCATCCCATGAGTTAAAAACGCCTGTTACGGCTATCAATGCCATGTTGGAAAATATGATTTTAAACGTAGGGAAATACAAAGACCACACGATTTATCTGCCAAAATGTAAAATGCTCACAGAACAACTTGCAGTGATGATTAAAGAAATTTTAGACGCTTCAAAATCTACGGCGGATGATACGAAAAATGATACGGAAATTGATATATCAGAGCTGATAGAGCAGATGTCAGAACCGTATCAGATGATTGCAAAATCAAAGGGTATTCGCATAGAAATGGATGTTTCAGAAAACTTCTCTGTCCATTACCCTATATCAATGATAAGGAAAGTAATTTCCAATTTACTGTCTAATGCGGTTTCTTATACGCCCAAAGGAGGTACTATAAAAATTTATATAGAAGAACAAAAATTGGTTCTGGAAAATGAATGTGTCCCAATCCCGCAGGAATACCAAAAACATATATTTGAACCATTTTACCGATTTGAATATGGAGTTAAGGAAGCCCCCTGCGGGGATACCATGATGCCATTCGGCGGAAACAGGGAAACAAGGGGGAATGGTTTAGGGTTATACATTGTAGACACGGTATTGAAAACGCTGCAAATCCCCTATATGTTTACCGCCTTAGAGGATAATAGTGGGATGCGTTTCACGATTGAATTTGAATAGGATAAAAAAGCTGTCTATATCGAAAACAGGCAGTTTTTTTGTGATTTCACACGCCATTCACATTAGACTGATACCCCACTCACACCAGAGGTATAAAATTTAAGCGAAACAAACGAAAGGAGGAAAATTTTTTGAGCAGCTTGAAACGGGCATTTCTTTATGATGTACGGAAGAAAGGAAAAAGTCTGACGCTTTTTTTGCTATTGCTTTTGCTGACCGTTTCCGTTATGGTCGGCATTTCCATCCGAAGCGGAACAGAAAAAGCAGCCAGAGCTTTACGGGAAACGATAGGGGCGTCCTTTACGATGAGTGGCAGTATCAATCATCTGGAATTTGACGGGAGCGAAACGGGATATACCGCTGATAAAATCCCTATCCTGTATGAAACAGTGAAACAGATTTTAGGTGTTGGCGGGATAAAGGCGTACAATGCCGAACAAAATCTTTCCATTTCTGCGGAGGGATTGGAGTTTCTCTCTGGAATGGAAAGCGGTTATCTTTCTGCTAATACGGAAACCGCTTATCAGGCAGATTTTGTAAGCGGAATACTGGAACTGACGGAGGGAAGGCATATTACGGCAGAGGATACGGATGCAGCTGTTATCAGTGCTAAACTGGCAGAAGAAAATAATTTAGGGATTGGCAGTGAGCTGATATTGAAATCTGCTTCTGATGGCAGCGGGGAACAGGCAAAAGTTTTCGTCGCAGGAATCTATGCCAGTGACAGCAAAATGGAGTATGACGATGACACCATTTTTACGACGCATGATATTTTCTGGAAGCTGTCTAACCAAAAAACATCTGCATATTCTGGAAACGTGGCTTTTTTTGTGACCGACCCAGAGGAATTGACGCACATTGTCAAGCAGGTAAAACAGATTGCATCTATTCCGTGGGAGGACTGTTTTATCCGAATCAATGAATCGGAATACCAGTCAGTTGCATACCAAATCCAAACATTGGAGCAGCTTACGGGAATCATGCTTTTAGCGGTTATGCTTATCGGTATCATTGTAATTTTCCTTGTGATTACCATGCGGATAAGGAACAGAATACATGAAACAGGGATATTGCTTTCCATAGGCACATCTGTTTCACAGATTACAATGCAGTTCATCTATGAAATCTTAATGGTGGCTGTATTAGCGTTTCTGGTATCTTTTCCACTTGGCAGTTTTGTCACAGGGCAGGCAGAGAATGCTTTAAAAGGTATGGAAACAGTCATTCATATGCCGCTTTCTCTGCAAAACATATTGCTGCAATTTCTGATAGAAACATTCGTTATCGTATTCACGGTAATTCTGGCATCCCTGCCAGTTGCCCGTATGAAGCCAAAAGATATTTTATCAAAAATGAGCTGACAGGAGGATAAAAATTATGAGTACATGGAAAAGAGCTTTTTTATATGTCATACGGAAAAAGGTAAAAACCGTTCTTTTATTTTGCGTTTTGCTTGCGATGTCTACTTTTATACTGACGGGATTGTCTATTTATAAAGCAACGGATGATTCTGCCTTGAGCCTGCGTCAATCCGTGGGAGGGAGCATCCGATTAGAGTTAGATGAAAGTAATGAGGCAAACTGGCGGTATCAGCAGGCAGCAGGGGGAATGATGGTTGAATATGTTGGAACTCCCATTACTGACAAGGATATTCAAAAGATTATATCAGTAGACGGGGTGAAAGCATATAACGGCATAGGTGACGGGGATGTTTATGCAAAAGATTTTGATTTCATATCTGGGTTTAGTTTTGGTGCAGAATTCGATGACAGCAGGCTTCCATCTGTCACAAATTCAGAGTATTTTAATTTCTTTACCCGAAAAGCGTTCCAGTTGATAGAAGGACGGCATATTAAGGAAGATGATGACCATGCTGTTTTAATTAGTTCGGCAGTTGCGGAAAAAAACAATTTAAAGCTCGGCGATACCATTACCGTACAGTGCTGCTTTGACAGTGGTGATTATCCAGATGTGGAACTGACAGTCGTTGGTATTTACGAGTATAAGGGGGATACCGATTCATTCCAGACTACATCAACGGACAAGCGTAACCGTCTGATTATTGACCATAAGGCAATGCAGGAAATCATGCAGAGGGATGAAATACAGTATGACAATGGAGTTGATTTTTATGTGGACGACCCCAGAGAAATTGACAGGATTGCAAAAGAAATAAAGAATCTCGATTTGGACTGGGATTGTTTCTCACTTACGGTAGATAACTCTGCCTATGAAGCGGTTGCCGCATCTTTAACGTCCATGCAAAGATTGATTGTCTGGCTGATTGTCGGTTGTATTGTAGTGAGTGTCAGCATCTTGATATTGATTTTGTCCATGTGGATAAAACAACGGAGATATGAAACAGGAATACTGCTTTCGATTGGAATCACAAAAGGCAACATTGTTTTTCAGTATATAGTGGAAGTATTGTTGATAGCGGTAGTTGCTTTTGGGCTGTCCTACTTTACAAGCAGTTTGCTTTCGCAAGGTGTGAGTGATTTGATTTTCAATCAAGTAGCCGAATCACAGCCTATACCAGAAATAGAATTGCCCGATGACGGCTCGGAGTACCTTGATATAACAGGGCAGTATATTCCTTATGATTCTTCAAACATGGAAATGGTGGAAAGCGTTCAAGTGAATGTCAATCCAAACAATTTGCTTTATGTATATGTTCTTGGAGCTTTTCTTATCGTTCTTTCAGTTTCAGCGGCATCTATCACAGTGATACAGATGAAGCCTAAAAAGATACTTTCACAAATGGATTAAGGAGGAATTTATTATGAGCATTATGGAAATTCAGAAAGTCCGCTATTCTTACGATAATAAGCGGAATGTATTAAATGGCATAAGCACAGCACTGGATGAGGGGAAAATGTATGCCATCCTCGGACAGTCGGGATGTGGCAAAACCACGCTTCTGTCACTGTTGGGAGGTCTGGACAGCCCCGTAGACGGACAGATTTTATATGATGGACAGGATATTAAAAAGTTAGGGCTTGCCAATCACAGAAAAAATAATGTGGCATTTATTTTCCAGAGCTACAATCTGATTGATTATCTAACGCCAAAAGAAAATGTCGCTTTGACAGCAAAGCTTTCACCGCAGCCAATTTTAGAGCGTGTCGGGCTGACCGAGGAAGAATGTAAACGAAATGTCTTAAAACTCTCAGGCGGTCAGCAGCAGCGTGTGGCGATTGCCCGTGCATTGGCTTCCGATACGAAAGTGATACTTGCGGACGAGCCAACTGGAAATTTAGACGAAGATACAGCGGCAGAGATTATCTCCATCTTGAAAGGATGCGCCCATGAAATGAATAAATGCGTGATTATTGTTACCCACTCGAACGACCTTGCAAAACAGGCGGACACCATTTTTCGGGTAAAGAAAGGGAAGTTGATTTAAGCATGATAGTGAGTGGTAATTGAAACATAAAAAATTGTAATTTCTAAAATCAAATTGTTGTAATCTCAAGTTATGTGAGATGAAAAGTCTGAAAATTTCATAAAAATAGGATTTGACAAACTGCTGGTTTTCATGCTAAAATAATTTGCACTAATTTTAAAGGAGAACAGTTTCATGAGCTTTTACATCACAAACGAACTTCCGCCTAAAAAGAAAATCAGCTCTGTACAATCAAATCCGATGAAACATTGTACAGAGTATAGCGTAATATAACACGTTAGGATTTCATCGGGAAATGCAGCAGTACATGAGAGGGATTTTATGTCTTTTTCATATATTGTTTCTTTTTCCGTACAAATTTGTGTGCAGCAGGCTATGGACAGTGTTTTGTCCGTAGCCTTTTGTTGTATATGGGCTGTTTCCTGCAAGCGGTTTGCGATGGAACGGATATAGCAGAAGGCATGATACCAAGAGTATCTGACTTCTGCTATTTTTTTGCCCATTTTGAAAAATCAGACAGTAAAAAGAGAGGACAATGATTATGAGTTTATTAGAAGTTACGGGATTAACGCATTCTTTTGGAGAAAATTATCTGTTTAAAAACGCAGATTTTACATTGAACAAAGGGGAGCATATCGGGATTGTCGGTCAGAACGGGGCGGGAAAAAGCACGTTCATAAAAATTTGCACGGAGCAGCTTATCCCCGACTCTGGCAGGATAGTATGGCAGCCGAACACAAAAATAGGGTATCTCGACCAGTACGCCCAAATTGAAAAAAGCGTGGCGATGAGGGAGTTCCTGCAATCCGCATTTTCTGGGCTGTATGAGATAGAAAACAGGATGAATGAGCTGTACTGCCAGTCTGCGAATGGGGATATGGCAAAGCTAGGCATGGCGGCAAGGTATCAGGAAGAATTAGAACGCAAAGAGTTTTATTTGATTGACACAAAGATAGAACAGGTAGCGACAGGTCTGGGCTTAACGGCAGTCGGGTTAGACAGACCGATTGAGCAGATGAGCGGCGGGCAGAGGGCAAAGGTCATACTGGCGAAGCTGCTGCTTGAGAAGCCAGATATTTTGCTTTTGGACGAGCCGACGAACTTTTTGGACAAGGAGCATGTTACATGGCTTGCCGAATATCTTTCCAGCCTGCCAAACGCTTTTCTGGTAGTATCGCATGACTATGA